>JBHJHA010000118.1:0-26305 GCA_050331235.1 Leptolyngbyaceae cyanobacterium | reverse complement strand
CCAACTGCTCGAGTTCATGGCGTTCGGTTTCGCTCACAATGAGGGCGGGCAGGGCGCGACCAGGCATCAGACTCAGGCCTCTAAAACTGACTCCTTAAGGGTATCTGCATTTCCGCCATGCGGTACTAGACCAGGCTCGACAGGTCACGCAGTGCGATCGCCGCTAATTCATTGATTAAGCATCGGCAGCAACCAACTGGTCAGATCCCTTGAGCTGAAAAATACGGGCGATCGCAGCTTCTACGGCGAGATCGGGCGTCGATGCTCCAGAGGTCACACCAATGGTGATCGGCCCTGCCGGCAACCAATTTTTGGTTACTGTCAACTCGCCATGCAAACGCTTGTGTTCAATGCGGTTGTCAGCACTAATACGCTCTGGGCCATCGATGTGATAGGAGGGAATATTACGCTCAATCGCAATCTCCTGGAGGTGAGTCGTGTTGGAAGAGTTATAGCCCCCGATGACCAGCATGAGATCCACCGACTCATCTACTAGCTCAAACATGGCATCTTGACGCTCCTGAGTAGCATCACAAATGGTGTTGAAAGCTAAGAAATGCTCATTGAGCGCCTGGGGACCATATTTTTGCAGCATGGTCTTCTCAAACAGCTTGCCGATCGCTTCCGTTTCGCCTTTGAGCATCGTGGTCTGATTGGCCACGCCCACTCTTGCTAAGTCGCGATCTGGATCAAATCCTTCTGAGTAGGCATGTTTAAATTTGGCGAGAAAGTTCTCACGTTGGCGTTGTCTCTCCCCAGGGGAGTCGCTCCGATGCAAGATGTAGTCAGCCACATATTGCGCTTCATCGAGATTCAGCAACACTAAGTAGGTCTTCGCAAAGGAGCTGGTCGCCACCGTTTCCTCATGCTTATATTTGCCATGAATGATGGAAGTGTAGTCTTTTTTCTTATGCTTTTCTACCGTGTTCCACACTTTAGAAACCCAGGGACAGGTGGTATCGACAATGATGCAACCCTTATCGTTGAGCAGCTGCATCTCCTGCACACTGGCCCCGAAGGCCGGCAAAATCAAGACATCACCCGCAGCCACCCCCGAAAAATCTTTCTGATCATTGACCACCTCAATGAAGTGCACATTCATATCACGGAGGCGCTGATTGACCCCGGGATTGTGAATAATTTCGTTGGTAATCCAAATTCGCTCAGTTGGAAAGTGCTGACGTGTCTCATAGGCCATCGCCACAGCCCGTTCAACGCCCCAGCAAAAGCCAAACGATTTTGCCAAGTAAATCGTGACATCGCCTTCGGTCAGCACATAGTTATTGTCACGGATCCGCTGAATCAAACTGCTCTGATACTCGGTCTTCATTTGGTTAGCTACTTCTTCGCCATGGCCGAGGCTATTGCGAAAGTATTTGTCTGATTGATTGAGCGATCGCTTAAACGCTTTGGTATCCATGACACTCCTCGAAGCCACTAATGATAACTATCAGCCGGTTTGACCAGCAATCTGCCCCTATGACTGGCGCTATCAATCAGGATAGCGGTTGCTGACCACCGGCTGAAGCGATGAACGTGGGACAACAACGAGCAACTCCCATCAAAAATTGCAGCGAATTCCTAACAGTTAGTCTATTCCCACCGTCAATCGACGGGTGTCAATCACAATGCCGTCTTCTCTCACTAGGACCGCTGAAATCCATCGCTGATCGGGCTTTTGAGGAGCTTTGCCAACCTTGAAGAGGCCCCCAGCACTGAGCGCTTCTAAATCAACGGGGCGAGGGGTCAAAAAATCCTCAGCGGTGACTCCTTCCTCGAAGGCCAGGCCCAGAAGCAACCGATCGCCCAAAGGTTCCTCAACAATTGCATCAAAATTAAACTCGCTACCGGGTGTAACGACAGTGGGTAACTGCACGGTAATCTCTGGAGGTCGCTCCCCAGAGATCAGGCGGTTTTGCTCCGCAATAATCTCCTGGGACACAAGCTGACCATTTTCGTAGCGTTGCCGCGATCGCAACTCAGCCATGAGAGATACCGGTCGGCCAGCAATCAACTTCGTGCCTTCCACCGTGGTCACTGTGTCCGCAATCAACGCACCCCCATCGGTGTCCCATTCATTCAGCTCAACCTCGTAAGTAAGTGTCGAGTATTGCTCCCAAAAAGCACTCAAGGTCGTTTGATATTGCTCTCGGGTAAAGCCATCTGGCCCGACAAAGTCCTCGCTGTAAAAGGCCATCAGCTGGTCAATATCCTGTGCGTTGGCCGCCGCCTCAATCGCGGCCAACGTCGTGGTCAACTCAGCCGGTGCCGTGGCAGGGGTTGCCGCTCCGGCAGACCCGGCGGTCATCAGACTCAGGGCCACCCCCCAACCGGTGACAGGCAGGGCGATTTTCACAACGGGGATCATGGGCATCAGGACCAACTATAGACTGGGAGTTTGCTTCCTACCTTAACGCGGAAAAAACACAAACTGACGTCATCGGCCAGTTTGTTGACGACCTGACTCACTTCCTAAGGTCTGGGCGAGGGGGTGCAGCCACCGCTGCAAAATAGGCACTTGCTTGATTTGCCCCGCTTGCAGTCGGGTCACATCTAAGCCCGTGGGTCGCGGTAGCTGGGTTTGGGTGGTGATCGTGGCCTTTGGTGTGACGACCCAATCGAGCGGCCAATCATGGGGCTGCATCGGTAAACGAACCGGCTCCACTACCTGCAAAGGATGCACTGTAGTGACAATTGGCGTAGTTGCCTGCACCAGAGCCTCCTCCAGGAGCATAGCTAACTCCAGATCCGCAAACCCCGCCCCTTTGCCAGTGCGTCCACCATGGGGGCTCGCTGCCACACAGCCAACTACCACTAAATCAATTGGCTGCATCTCCTCAAAAGCGACAAGCTGGCCATAGAGCAACGCCTCTCGCATATTAGCGGCTCGGCTGAGGGCAATCCCCTGTCGTGCCAGCGAGTCGCGGTGCAACGCCACAAAACACTTTGCCTTAGCTAAGCGAGGCACGGCCATGTACAGCAGTTTGCCATCAGCCAACGCCTGCAGTCGCACAGGCTGTTGCGGTGAGTCGGGGTTGCACTTGATGACACGAGCCCGCTGCCAAATGGGTAATGCCGCTAACTGAACGGCCGCCGCCGCCGCCCCGATAAAGTCAGGGATATGTCCTATCGGGTCTCGCTTAACCGCTGCTTGCGCCTGCAAAGCTTGCCAAATGCTTTGGCGGAGGAGATCTTTGTCGCGGTGGCGGCCCTGCCACTCTGAGGCAGTGGGAGCAGTCATCGTCTTCTTGATGGAGGGTTTACAACTTTATTGATCTTGCCTAAAAATTTCGCCCCACTGGTAATGTCACGTGGGAAGTCGAAGCGATCGCCTCGACTCCCCGCATCACTCTCTAATCAGTGGCGTTAGCATCAATTATTTACAGTCAAGTCGGACTCAACGGTGAGATCGAGCTGGGTCGGATCCATCACGATGACAGCACTCTGGGACGTCACCGACCCATTACCGCCAATGACTGCACCCACCAAACCACCTAAATCTGGGCTACCTAAGATAGAGCCCAAAATCGACTGGGCCGCCCCAGTGATCAATGCATCTTCTAGGGAGGCGGGGTTGACGGACTCAGCCGCGGCGATCGCACTCGACTCTGCATCGAGGGTGTAGCCCTGGCCATTGATAGTGATTGTATCGGCGACAAACTGAGCTGCTGTCACCGCTGCTCCCCGAATCTCTACCGGAACGATGCGTCCCTGGACCAAGCTACCAGCCGGAATGAGCACCTGGTTATTGCCATTCACCAAGTTACCCGCCACTTCCAGAGAAGTCGCCACCGTTTGCCCAGGAGCCACCACAATATCGACTCCCTCGGCGTTGGGATAGCGCAGGGGAATCTGCGTGCCGGCGGGAACAGTGCCCGCTATGGTTTGGGTAGGGGCAACAGCGGTACCGTCGTAACCAACAATGTAGTTCGTCGCTGTTACATCCGCAGCTAGAGCAGGCAAATCGCCCTCAGAAACCAGCGCTTGGTAGATAAATGCAGCCACATCGGCGCGGGTGGCCGTTTGGTTAGGTCGCAGACGATTGATATCGGGATAGCTGACCACCATTTCATTGTCCGTCGCCGCGGCCACGGGCCCCTGCGCATAATCTGGAATTTGTCCGGCATCGCTGTAGGCATCAAGGGCCTGATTGCCCGCATCGGCAGCGGACATGTTCAAACCGTTTGAGAGGGCTACGACCACTTGTACCCGAGGAATCTGCTGTTCAGGCTTAAAGGTGCCGTCGGGATAGCCCGACATAAAGCCCTGACCATAGGCGTCGGCGATCGCGGCATTGGCCCAATAGCTGGCAGGCACATCGCCAAAGTTAGGGGCTGTGCGGGTACGGGCTTGGTCAAATGCTTGTCGAACGATCGCCGCAAACTGCGCCCGGGTTACCGGCTGATCAGGTCCAAAGGTCCCATCTGGGAAACCGGCAATGATGCCTTCCGTCGCCAAAGTTTCAATGTAAGGACGCGCCCAGTAGCTGGCATCAACATCAATAAACTGTGTCGTTTGCGCCGTAGCCGGTGCCACGAATACGAGCGGCGCCGCACTCACAATCGTTCCTAAAGCCATTGCAGCAGTGAATGAAACGGTCTTAAAAAAACTATCCATATGCGTGAAAGAAAATTGATAAAAACGTCAAGTAGATCAGACAGCTCAGGTCAAAACGGCTCCCCAAAGTTCTAGATTGAGTGTCTTGATCACGAAAAGGGATGCACAACATCGACAACAAAACGCTTTGCAGCAGACAAACTCGAGGGGCTAATCGCTGCTACAGAATCAGGGTGATCTGACTCAGGCCATCCCTAGAGAGTTCCCTGGAAACCGTGAGCTGCTTTGCGGCAGTTCTGTCGTTCCTCCGCGATCGCTCACTGGTCAGCTCCGACGGTTTTAGTCAGCGCCAAGCTACCCAATTGTCATCACGGCTTGATCGCTTTTCCACATTAGAATGAGCAATTTCTTTGAGATTCTTCAGTCCCCCAAGGAACAATAACTCTAAGAAATGTCACAATAAGTATATAACTATCTATCTACCAGCCTTACTCTTCAGGGTCGGACTCAAGTAATTGGATTATTTACCAATAGGATTCGTTATCGTCGAAGCCTGGTAGCTTTACGGCATCAATAAAGAATGGCTTGAATAAGTTTTTTCGAGTTGCGACTGTGACATCCTCTATTACCTCTGCTCAACAACTAATTGCGCAATACCTTGCTGGTCAAGAGTTATTTCCCAACATCGTGCTAAGAGGCAGCAGGCTCCGCGAGTGTTATCTTCCCTTCATTGACTTGACGGGAGCTCATTTAGAACGATCTGACTTACAGCGAGCCATCTTAACCGGCGCATCCCTTATGGGAGCCCATCTACAATCAGCCCAGCTAGACCACATCAATTTAATTGGAGCTGACTTGATACGTACCAACCTGCACGACGCCAGTCTCAAAAATGGGCTACTGGCCTCTGCCAATCTTTGTGGTGCTGACCTCAGTTTAGCGAGCTTGCAGCAGGCGAGTTTGGCCGGCGCAAATCTCAATGGCGCCAATTTACGAGGCGCTGATTTGCGAGGTGCCAACTTGGCTGGAGCGACCCTCTTTGGCACCAATCTCACCGATGCCAATCTCCAAGGAGTGCCCTTAGAAGAAGCCAAGCTCAGCCACACTATTATGCCTGATGGATACTGCTTAGTCGGCGAAAACCAGATCGATGACGACCCCAATAAAGCCAGCGTTTCGATCGCTAACATAGCGGCCTATTCCCGCTTAGCTAAGTATTTTCGTAGGGGATAACCGCGATCGCTCCTGACCTTTTCCACTGTTTTTCTCACCGGGTGACCTGCCTGGCCAAACTGCCCTGACCAAACCGAGTTGGGCCAGGGGACTCATCAACCGGTCGAGCTAACACCCACCAAGCGACCGCCCGAGAGCAACGTCTTCACCAATTTGCTAAGATTCTGGCTTATCCAACCGGGTGCGCTTGCTCTATGACTGCTTCTCATCCCTTTCAGCGACTGATTCGCTATGGCCATCGATATCGTCGTTTAATCTGGGTTGCCAGTGCTTGCTCAGTGTTGAATAAGGTTTTTGACCTAGCCCCGCCGGTGCTGATTGGCCTTGCCGTCGATGTAGTTGTGCAGCAACAAGATTCTTGGTTGGCCGGGTTAGGCATTGCGAACATTCGCCATCAGTTTCTCGTATTGACAGCCCTGACCGTGGTCACTTGGGGCCTCGAGTCAGCATTTCAGTACGCTTATTCAGTTCTCTGGCGCAACCTCGCGCAGACCATGCAGCGGGATCTGCGGGTAGAAGCCTACACTCACCTACAAGATTTGGATCTAGCCTACTTCGAAAATCACAGCACTGGCGGGTTAATGGCAGTCTTAAACGATGACATCAACCAACTTGAACGGTTTTTAGATGTCGGAGCCAATGAAGTTTTGCAGGTCATAACGACCATCATTTTGGTCGGTGGTGCCTTCATTTTTTTGGCACCTTCGGTGGCTTGGATGGCAATTGTGCCCATGCCCTTGATCGTATGGGGGGCGATCGCCTTTCAGAAGTTACTGGCTCCTCGCTATGCCGACGTTCGGGAGCGCGTCAGCATCTTAAACAGCCGCTTATCCAACAACTTGACGGGCATTCTAACGATTAAAAGTTTCACTGCCGAAACCTACGAAATCGAGCGCGTACAGGAAGAAAGTGAAGCCTACCGTCGCAGCAACCGGCAAGCGATCGCCTTTAGCGCCGCCTACATCCCCTTAATTCGTATCTTGATTTTGCTCGGTTTCACCGCCACGCTGATTTTTGGCGGGTTTATGGCTGTTGAGGGTCAGCTCGCAGTTGGCACCTACAGCGTCTTGGTGTTTCTCACCCAGCGGCTACTCTGGCCTCTAACCCGGTTAGGCGACACCCTTGACCAATACCAACGGGCAATGGCTTCTACCAACCGAGTGATGGATCTGCTGGATACGCCCATTACCCTACAGCCAGGTCAGCGCCGATTACCTGTCAGCCACGTCGTCGGTGACGTCCAGTTTGCCGATGTTAGCTTTGCCTACGACGACCAAACCCCAGTCATTCGACACTTGACGCTCAAGATTCCTGCCGGGCATACCGTAGCGATTGTGGGTGCTACTGGTTCAGGCAAAAGTACCCTCGTCAAACTCTTGCTCCGCCTATACGAGGTCAACACGGGACAGATCATGTTGGACGGCATCAATATTCGTGAACTATCACCACAGGATCTACGCCAGGCCATTGGCTTGGTTAGTCAAGACGTCTTCTTGTTCCATGGTACTGTCGCCGAAAACATTGCCTATGGTACCTTTGGCGCTGAGCCTGCAGCCATTGCCGAAGCCGCGCGCATTGCCGAAGCCCATGAGTTCATCCAGCAACTACCCCGGGGCTTCGATACGATTGTGGGCGAACGGGGTCAGAAGCTTTCCGGCGGTCAGCGTCAGCGACTAGCGATCGCCCGAGCTGTACTTAAAAATCCCTCCGTTCTCGTCTTAGATGAAGCGACCTCCGCCGTCGACAACGAAACTGAAGCTGCGATTCAGCGATCGTTAGAACAAATCACTCAAAATCGTACAACCATCGCGATCGCCCACCGGCTTTCAACTATTCGCAATGCAGACCGCATCTACGTCATGGACCAAGGCCAGATGGTGGAATGGGGCACCCACGAAGATCTGTTAGAACGCAATACTCTATACGCCGGCCTGTGGCGGGTACAAATGGGGTTGAAATAATTGCTCAAATCAAACGGGCGACAGATTTTTCAGCGAATTTTTCTTTAGATCGTATGGACTTTTTCTAGGCTGAGATGGTACAGTTGTTCTTGATACAACAGCGGCTAAGCCTAGGAAGGCGGCAATGGTACCTTTAACAGATGCGCAGCAGGAATTATACGATTGGCTCGTAACTTACATTCGGGACAACCAACACTCGCCATCGATTCGGCAGATGATGCGCGCGATGCAGCTCAAGTCTCCAGCACCGATTCAAAGCCGCCTAGACCATTTGCGTAAGAAGGGTTACATCGATTGGGACGAGGGTCGAGCTCGGACGATTCGCATCTTGCAGGATGTACAAGGGTTGCCCATCTACGGCAGCATTGCGGCAGGCTATGTTAATGAAGCCCAGGTCGAAGCTGAAACTCCCCGATTCAACCCGGCCGGATTTGCCACCAAGCCGGGGGATTACGCACTACAAGTCAACGGTGACAGCATGATTGACGCCATGATTTGCGACGGCGACATCGTCATCATGCGCCCCATCCAAGATCCTCAGCGAGTCAAAGCCAATACAATCGTGGCTGCCCGAGTTCCCGACGGGACAACTCTCAAGTATTTTCGCCTGGAGGGAGACTCAGTTGAGCTTGTTCCAGCTAACCCCAACTATCCTATCCAAAAGTTTCCGGCCCATGAGGTCCAGCTACAGGGCAAGCTGATTGGCGTATGGCGTGAGTTTGCCAGTGACGATTAAGAGCTAGCTAATGTTCGGTTAGTGTCTTTGGGTGGCTATTGGGTTGAGGGGTCTTTGGAATCCCTTCTCAATTAATGTCGGCGTTCTCTACAGTTGAGAATTTCTCTATCAGATTTCCTTCGAGAGTGACAGTAAGCAACGCTGGGGTAATACACTAGTCTCGGATTAGGTCTTTGTGAGTTGGTCGTTGCTTTGTTTTCCAGCAAGTTTTGAAGGTGGTCTATGAAATCACGCACCTTTTATTCGGCGATCGCCTTATTTTCAGGGTTGATTGTCTTAATCGGGGTCGTTGGTTTTTGGGGATTGACCGCCGAAAATCCGCGGACCTTGATAACGGAAGGTGGTCAAACAGCTCCCACTGCAGCTCAGTTCGTGCCGCGTCAATCGCCGCTCATGGCTTCATTGTTGGCTCGCCCTGATCGGCTCTGGAAGCTGAGGCAGCTGTTAGCACCGGCCAATCAGAGGGCCACAGCTAGACGGGAGTGGCGGTCGCTCCAGCAACTGTTAGAGGATGCAACCGGGTGGGACTACGAAGCCGACATCCAGCCTTGGCTCGACCAAGAAATTACGCTTGCCATCACCTCCCTCGACCTTGACCATGATGACAAAAATGGTTTGCAGGCAGGTTACCTCGTCACTCTGAATTGCCACGACGCTGACGCTGCCCGCGAGGCCCTCCATTTGCTCTGGCAAAAGCGTGTTGCTCAAGGCCGCAACTTAGTTTTCGAGACAGTTTCAGGGGTAGGGCTAATTTTTGATCAGCCTCTAAGCATCTTGTCGTCACCACAGGTGTCTTTGGCCGCAGCAAAACCGACGGTTGCTTCTCTCGCCACAGCATTTGTGGGTGACCGATATGTACTACTTGCCAACGATGTCCAGGTATTGCGGCAGGCAATTGCGACTTATCAGGCTCCCGATGTCAGCCTGGCGAAGGCAGCCGCTTATCGTGAGGCGATCGCAACGCTCCATCAAAATCGGATCGGTTGGTTATACGCCAATATTCCCACTCTGCTCTCATGGCTCGGCACAGAAGACCGTTGTCCCTCACCCATTAAACCAGCTGGACAAGATGCCAATTCGCTTTTTGTTTCAGTGCAAGCAGTGGCATCTGGCATTACCGGGCAATTAGCGATCGCTCCGAGTCCCGATTCCTGGACACAGATCGAGCCGACTCCCGCAGAAGCGGCTACCCAGTCCGCCAGTTCCACACTCGATCTTGTGCCTGATGATGCCCTCTTTACCATTTCTGGACAGCGCTTCAAAGAAGGGCTACAGCGATTACAGACCGATATTGGCGGATATAAAGCCACTCAAGCAGTGCTCAGCACACTTTCCACCCCACCCCTTGCAAGGGATAAACCCAACTACCAAATTGGTCAACAGCTATTATCTCGACTGCAAGGCAGCTACGCACTAAGCTTGCTGCCAGGGCAGTCAACGAGCTGGCTGCTTATGAGTATGGTGGATGACTTTACCGAATTTGACGAGCTCGCCACAGCGCAAGGACTCTCTGTAAACCAGATTCCCTTTGAAGGTAAAACGATGACAGCTTGGACACGATTTTCCTTTAATCGAGCAGTTGTCGAAGCCCCTTTGACCCTATCAACTCAAGTCGTAGCCATTCACACCAACTTAAACGGTTATGAAGTGGTATCAACTTCGCTAAGCGGGTTAGAACGTGTCTTAGAACAGGCAGAATCTGATGCCCTATCTCAAAAGACGTCTTTATTACAGCTGGCAGCCCATACTGGTCCAGCAGCCTCAAACTTGGCCTATGTGAACTGGCCAGCCTTGGCACCTGTCTTAATCAACCGATTTCCCTGGCTAAAGGCAGTTGAGCTCGCTGGAGAACCTTTAACGGGGCACATTGGGCCTTTGCTGGTTAGCGGTGCTGAGGACTCAGAATCTTTGCGGATTAGTAACTTTGCCGTGAAGTTGGAAGAAGATCCAACAAAAGTGTCCTAACGTTTTCCTGCTGACTGTGTATTTGGAAATTACTGGGGCAACCTTAGAATGTTGACCCTATTGAGAAAACAGGTGCATTGCTCAACGCCAGGTGCATTGCTCAACGCACCGATAGTCATTCAATTGCAGATTTATGAGGCTCCTATGACAGCTAATGTACGCATTCTCGAACCAGCCGGCATCCTAGATGGCACTAAAGCAGAAGCCTTTCGTCAAGAAGTGGATGCTGCGCTAGAAGATGGCGTTGAAACTCTGCTGATTGATCTGAAAGATATCAGCTTTGTCGATAGTTCAGGCTTAGGCATTCTCGTGGTCGTGCTCAAAAAAGTCAGATCCTGCAATAAAGAGATGTACGTTTGTTCGATCAACGACCAAGTCAAGATGTTGTTTGAGTTAACTAGCATGGATCGAGTCTTTGAAGTGTTGCCTAACCGTGAAGCATTTGCTGAAAAGATAGGCAATGTCTCTAACGCTCAAGTCTAATCTTTGCCTGCGATATCTAGTGATTGTGTTGCCTATAGCGGTTAAGGAACCTCACGTCATCAGTTCACAGTCGAGTTGCTAGCGTCTGCTTATGACTGTAGAATTCGCGCTCATGTCAATCAATCTCGAGCAATCCTAAGAAATGCCTTAAATGGTTTAGCATTAAGCACCACTACAGATGTTTGATGAGGCTGAATAAATAGGAACTTAGTCAACTGATTTGCCAAGGGATAAATCTGACATGCCACGCCGCCGCCAAGAAAACTTATGGATTCACCGTTGGTCTCGCTGGCTGATTGGAGCGATCGCTCTGATGGGAGCTTTTGGTACAGCCTATCTAACCATTGTCAAAGTTATGGGGGGCGATGCCGCTTGTCCGACGGGTGGCTGTGACAAGGTACTCGCCAGTGACTATGCTGTTATCTTTGGCATTCCACTCACGGTGTTTGGATTTTTGGGTTACCTCAGCATGGCTGCAATGGCCTTAGCCCCTTTGGCAATCAATCCTGACCGTCAAAAGGAACTTCGCCTTCGGTTAGAATCTTGGACTTGGCCTCTGCTCTTCATTGGCGCGACCGCCATGCTGGTGTTTAGCAGCTACCTGATGTATCTGTTGGCCTTTGAGATTCGCGCCACTTGCTTATACTGCATCACCTCAGCGGTATTTGCCGCGGCGATGTTCTCCGCAACGGTCTTAGGACGTCGGTGGGATGACGCTGGCCAGTTGGTTTTTATCGGGACCATCGTTGCGATCGTTACGCTGGTTGGCACGCTAGCAATTTATGCTCCAATCAATAGCCCTGGAGGCATACAAGCTAATGCCCAAGGGGAAGTAGGTCCTCCGGTTTCAACCCCGTCGGGCGAAGCAGAAATACAGCTAGCAGAACACCTAGCAGACGTTGATGCCAAGATGTACGGAGCTTGGTGGTGCCCTCACTGCCACGACCAAAAACAGTTATTTGGCGAGACTGCTGTCAAATCTATGCCCTACGTAGAATGTGCCGAGGATGGCCAAAATGCTCAAACAGCACTTTGCCGCTCTGTCGATGGGCTAACCGGATTCCCTACATGGGAGATTCGGGGAGAACTATATGTTGGCGCTCAATCTCTAGAGACTCTGGCAGATGCCTCTGGTTATCAGGGACCCAGAGATTTTCAAAACTAGTGCTCACACAATTTCTGGACATCTCCCATGGAGTCAGCGGGAGTCCTCTAAAGCTTCTGATAGCGTATTCAGGGAAAAAATGAACTCATTAAACAGCAGCTTTATGAGACCATACACGGGTTTCATAAAGTGGACAATTACCGAACCCTAAAACAAAAAGATCCCACAGTGGTGTGTAGTTCAAACACCGCATAGACTCAAAGGATTGCGAAACGGCTCATCTATTTAGAGATATTGTCCTTCGTCTCTTAAACGGTCATCTTTTCAAAGCTCAAGGAACTTCGGCTAATTTCCTAATCTTGGCTAAGGATATACAAGTTATGGGCTAGCAACATCAGCCTGCATAATCGGTTGCAATTGATACTTCTAAAGTTTCTTCTTCGATCGCAATGTAGAGATAATTGGGCCGACAGCAGACTTGACAATCTTCAATATAACTTTGGGTGAAGCCAGCAGATAAATCGATAAAAGTAGTGTTAGTCTCGCCACAAAAGGCACAGACATACTCAGCAGTGTTTGGCATCTCTGCTCAATTCAAATTCCTTATTTGCACTGAACCGATTAGTCTTGAATTCTAAAGTTCTAACTTTTCTCGCAATAGAGTATTACGAGAAAACACAGTAGCAGCTTCAGAATAACAACAATAAACTTTCAGAACCTATAAATGGCTCAGGCGTGATTTGAACACGCGACCAAGGGCTTATGAGTCCCCTGCTCTACCACTGAGCTACTGAGCCAGGACGCTGCTCAAAGCAGCTTTACCAACTTATCACACGAAGGATGACTTTTGCGATGTTTTACGAGCAAATTCAATGTTGAAATCGCTACTGCTTTAGTCAACCTTCAACCTTAAAAACCCAAACAATACCCTCGGTAGACGTTGTTTCCAAGCTTTAACAGAAGAATAAAGTTAAAACCTGGAAACTTTAGACAACAGGCAATAGGTTTTAACGACCAGGTAGCATCGCCATTGGATTTACAGTTCCCTGATTGGGAATATGAATCTCGAAGTGCAGGTGAGGGCCAGTACTAAAACCGGTGCTCCCCATTTCAGCAATCTGCTGACCCTGTCTTACTTCCTGACCAGGGCTTACCATCAAACGACTGTTGTGAGCATAACGAGTCATACTGCCGTCTGGATGGCGAATCTCAACCATGTTGCCATAGCCGCCAGAATTCCAGCCAGAAGATAGGACCACTCCTGGCCCAGCAGCATAGATAGGCGTACCCACTGGGCCAGCAATGTCTACCCCGCGATGCATGCGTCCCCAACGCCAACCATAACCGGACGTCAAAACGCCCTGAGCCGGCCACATATAGCCGTCAAACTGATTAGGGGCTTCTGGCAAATAAGCGTCTTGCCCGGGTAGCACAGGCATTTCCGGCGTTACAACACGACCAGTAGGACTTTCAACCGCCGGTGCATAAATATCCGAGCCAAGGGGAGCAGCTGCCAATAACTCATCCGCAGATTGATCACTAAGATCAGAAGTACCAGCATTATCAACGAACTGAGGGTTAACCGCAGGGGTTTCAGTCGGTTCTTCTACATCAAGGGAAGCAACCTCGAGCTCCGCAACAGCATCAGTTTGACTTGCCTGCTCGGTAGGGGAGCGACGAGCAGTTAGAGACGGCTCTTGACTATCAAGAGTATCGGCCTGAGATAGCAAATCTTCGACGAAAGGATCTTCGACAGAAGTGCTAGCCGCCTGAGTCAACACCGGCATAGAAGCAGTCGTAGTAGAACCCGAAGAGTCCTCAAATGCAAGGGATTCAGTCGCCACCGCGATCGCTGATGCGTCCTCGGTAGCCACCTGTGGCATTGGCTTATCTTGACTAACCTGACGATAAGTCAGACGCTCAACATCAGGATTCTGACGCACCTCCAAAGGTTGATCCGTCGGTATCGCTAATTCGTCACCGGGACGTAAGACCTCAGTATCAGAGAGTAAATTATTCTCCCGCAAATCTTCAACGCCCAGACCGTAAGTACGAGCAATAGACCATAAGGTTTCACCAGACCCCACTCGATGGGTCAAGACCCCTCTAGTCGTAGCAAGCAAGTCGTTATCATCTTCTGTAGTCGACTCAACTTTCTTTTCGCCGAGAGTATCAGAGGGAGAAGCACTCAGATCTTCTGAAAATGTCTGAACTGTATCGCTTGCAGGCAGTGCTGCCAGAGAACGAGGACGATCAGTTTCAGCCAGTCGTTCACGATCCAGACGCTCAGCCATCCCATCGCGATCAACTGACGTCGAAACGGCTAAATCTTCACCGGCCTGTGACTCTGCAGGCAACGTACCAAACTGGATTGGTTGTGGCTTATTAGTGGCTATCTCATCAAGAGAGACTTTAGTCTGCAAGTCGGAACCTGGAGGCACAAGATGATCAGAAATGTCAGCCTCACCTTCTGGTGCCACGGCAGAACCTGCATCTAGCAAGGCAACAGCATCTTCAGCAACCGCGGGCACCTTTAAAACTTGACCAGCCTGAATCAACTGATCATCAGCGATGCCATTAGCTGAGCGAATATCCTCAACTGTGAGCCCATGAAGGGTTGCAATATCCCAAATCGTTTCCCCCTCAGATACGGTGTGGTAGCTAGCAGCAGCCCCAGCAGGTCGTGAGGACCCAAAGGAAGGCAACGTCGTACCAACACCACCGGTTACCGAAGGAAGGGCAGCCAACTGGGTAGAATCCGCCGCCTCAGCGCCAGAAACCAAAGGGCCAGCCGCTCCTAAAGAAAGCGCCAGACCTAAGACTGTAAATGAGGTTCGAACTTTGCGGTTAATGCCATCGGCACTAACACAACCCTGCAGTGGCTGAAAAACTGCTGATTGACTCTGCGTGTCAGGCATAGACTCCTGAGAAAAAACGGGACTCAAAGGATAATCCTCCTCATAACCAGAGCTCGACAGTTTCATAGGTCATCCATTAAGGAGACTCTTAATCAATCATCTGAAGTCTAAAGACCCAGAAACCAGGCATCCCACAATTCTCGTGGTTAAGCAAATTAGCTTCGAGAGCTAACAATACACTGCCCATTTGATTTAAGCAAGTTTACATAAGTTGCCTGACAGATCAAGAGAAGGATCATTCTAGCCCGTAAAAATCACCCAGTATTATGACGGCCTGACATCCTGAAATCCTTGTGTAGACTCTATCTTGAATCAGCACCAAACTAATGATTAGCAAATCTAATTCCATGGCTAGGAACAAACTAATTGCGTGCCTCTTTACGAGGATCTTCCTATCGCCAGATAGAAGGCAGAGGCTTGACTAGCAAGACTTTCGAGCTGCTTAGAACACCAAATCCAGAGCAGTTAATACAGTAGTTCGAGGATGAGTTGTGCCTCAACTTTTTGAGCAGCTAGGGCTTGAGTACAGATGATAGAAAATTCTTATTCCTGATGGGGATATTTTGTAGCTTATGAGACGAAGTATCGCCCAGTCTTTGAACTACTGAGATTAGAAAATCTCCGTGGCA
Organism: Leptolyngbyaceae cyanobacterium; assembly: GCA_050331235.1. Lineage (GTDB taxonomy): Bacteria > Cyanobacteriota > Cyanobacteriia > Phormidesmidales > Phormidesmidaceae > Halomicronema. Next base: position 10,718 of record JBHJHA010000118.1, on the reverse strand, counting down.
GCACCTTGCCATAACCTACAGAATCGAAGCGCAACCAAATCACCTTTGGGCGATGAAAGCGATGCAGCTCGTTCAAAGAATTCTGAATGATAGAACTCAGGATTTAACAAAAATCTCTGCGGAGTTAAGCAAGGGTCTGCCGGAGAGCTTCAAACAGACCCACTGCGGCGCTGGCTGATAGATTAAGACTTCGCACACCTGACTCCACCATTGGAATATATGTAGTGACGTCACAGCTAGAGAGCATATCGGCAGTCAGACCAGCGGTTTCTTTGCCAAACAAGAGCCAGTCGTCAGCACAATAAACAATCTGGGTATAACACTCCTTCCCGGAAGTGCTAAAGCCAATCAGCCGTCCCCCGCGATTCTGTACTGCTTGTTGAAATGTGGACCAGGATTTATGTAGATGCAGATCGACATAGGGCCAGTAATCAAGCCCTGCACGCTTGAGATAGCGATCACTGAGCTCAAATCCTAATGGCTCAACAAGATGGAGCTCCGTTTTGGTAGCCGCGCAGGTGCGGGCAACATTGCCCGTATTAGGGGGGATTTCAGGATGGACTAAGACAACCCGGGGCATCAATATCAATGACTCAGTAGACGAACTCGTGAAGCGCAAAACCCAAAACCAGGGGTTCAACGATACATTTTTTTAATCAATAAAAATATTAGTTCACATTTTGCTCGCTATCACGGTTGACAGCTTACGACTTAATCTATCCCGTAATGCAGGGAAGGCACAGTTCTTCGGCTAGTTGATGATCTTGCTCCGTAGCCTCTGCGATCGCCAACGCAAGAATTTCTTGCACGCTATGCCCTTGATCATGCAATGTTAGCCAACGCTGAGCTTCATTACCCTGCTCCAAAATGGCACGAATCGGGGTTAGAAAACAGCCAAATCCCTGTTGATGGGCAATTGGCCAAACAGTTTCATATAGGTCTTGGATCCATTGCTTAGCCGTTAATGAGCGCCCATCTGACCAGTGATTGACCACCGCATCGAGGCTAGAGCGAGCCACTGCTTGTTCATTTGCGGAGGCCAGCTTGACGAGATCATCTGCTCGGCTGACTTGGGGTAATTGACTAATTAACAGCGGATCAAGCGACGGATCAGCCATCATCTGCAGTAGTCGGGCTTCTAACAGCGCCGTCACAGCCAATAGACGCAGCGGATCAATGACCAAATCACAGATGCGCAGCTCTAACCGATTGAGACAATAGGGGCGGCGATCGCCATTAGGGCGTACAGAACTCCATAGGTGACGAACATTTCGCATCGTCTCCATTGCCAGCTGCGCCTCTATCCAGTCAATATGATGCTGATGACTCGTAAACAGCGGAATATGCTGCGGCGTTTGAGGAAACAGATGCCAGCGGGTCGAATGATATCCCGTGGGAGCATGATCCAGAAATGGCGACGAAGCCGTCAGAGCCAGGTATAGTGGCGCTTCCAATCGAATCAAACGACAAGCCTGCATGAGCACTTCAGGGTCAGCAATACCAATATTGATATGAATGCTCGCGGTTACCACATCGGTGTGATAAGTCTGCTCGATGTAAGCATGGTAAGGATTATGCGGATCAGAGCGATGGAAGTGCTCCGTATCACCAGAGGACAGAGCACTGCCTGGGACCAGCGTATAGTCTCCTAAGGTTTTGAGATAAGTCCGCAGGGCCTGGCGCGGTCGCACTAGCTCGCAAAGGAGTTGTTCATATCGATTGAGGGGGGGCGTCGTGTACTCAACATTGCGCGCATCGGGTTCACGGACAAAACCATCGAGATTGGCCACGATACGATCTGAAAAGCCAATAATTTCTCCTGCCGGCGTTCCTGTATAAATTTCAACTTCAAATCCTTTAGATAGCGACACGGCTATTTCTCGCTGAGAGTCTTTATCTATCTAATATTGCACGTAGAGAGGGTGTCGGAACAAGCCCACTCAGGGCTGTTCACCTCGAACATACCCAGATATGACGACGCTTGATCTGGACACCGTATCAACCTGAGACCAGTTCTTGAACCCTATCAAATATCCGTGGGCGCAAGCCTCGACCAAATTGATGAGGTCCGGTGACTGAGACTTTTACATCTATATAATTATGAGCTAACTATTATGTTTGCATACGCTCCCCGTCTCCCGTTAAGACCATACCGGTAGCAGCATTCAAGTTGATGCTGCGCAGATTGTCGGGGAGTAAATTTCAAGTATCAGGTTCTAGGGCCAAGGTGGAGCCATCCCTCGGCATGACACGAATAAGCTAGCTCGGGATTGCTGTCCCGGCGTCAGGCCATGACTTAGCGCAGTAGGTCCACAGCTAATTTTCGTTGACTGGGAAACGATTCATCCATTCGCACGCCTGCCGCGCATTACTGCGTAACCGGTCAGAAATATGGGGTACGTGGGGGATTTGTGATAAGAAATCCAGCGTGCGCCGTAATACTCTCACAATATCGCCTTCATCGAGGCTGGTATTGCTGCACAAGTCAGCCCAGTCACCCCGCTCTTTCCCTTTTTTTGAACCCCCAAAGCCTTCTGCCGGGCCATTAGCAACGGCTTCCCCTAGCTCAATCCATCGTTCAACTAGACCAATGAGATCGTATTCCAGCCAGATGGGGAACATGATGTTGTGACGTCGCTGTTGCTGAAACAGTTCACGCCGCAATTGACGCAAACTGCTAAGCGCTTCATCCACGGGGGCGGAATGATCATAATCAACCCATGTATCCGGTCGAACAGTTTCGGTAACCAGGGCAGCACAGGCAGCGGCTAACTGTGCCGGACTCAGTCGATCAAATTTCCCTGATGCCAGAGCCAAGCCAAGCCAAATCTCATTATCGCCGCGGATAGCGGCTGCAGTTTCACCAAGGGCAGTCGGCTGACTCGCATCAAGACAATCAAAGTGTTCTAACACTGCCATGATGCTGATAAATTCTTGCCAATAGCGATCGCTGGAATTGACCAAAGCTTGCTCGCGATTACGCAGATCTTGCTCCAACCGCTGAATTCGCTGGTATTGTTTGAGCAGTTTTTTCGGGTTGCCATACTCTTTGGCTGGATGAGTCTCGAGGCGCTCTTCAACCCCTCGAGTTTGCGATAGCTGCTCTTTCACCTCAGGCGCAATTTCTTCCAACGGGGGCGGCTGTGGAATTTGACAAGCAATTAAGGCCGTCTCAGCGTCGCCAGGCCAATGCTGACCAGGTTTATGAGCCAAGTCTGGCGGCGGCACCAACCCATCGTCTGCTGCCAGTCGAGTATATTCGGCATGTAAGGCGGCCACATCATTGGTCGCTACCACGTACCAACGGTTGTCTTGGGTGAGACAGATTAAATAGGGAAATTTACCTGAACCAGGCACCTTGGCAACTAACACCGCTGGTAAGGGGGTACTGACTGCGACATGCTTACCCTTGAGCGAAAGGGTAGTGCCGGCGATCGCAAACGCTAGGGCGGTTCCCATATCGCTCTGTAATACCTCTGCCGCCTGCTGTTGCAAAATCTTGAGGAGTCGTTTCTCCTCCCGGAGGCGCTCCCGCAGCTTGACATAATCAGCCAGCACTGACTCATCAAACGCTTCGACCTGGGCACGCACATGCTCAATCTCATCTCGCAGGTGGGCGATCGCCTGTCGCTGAGGGGCGAGTTGTAGATTGGCTAAATATTGTCCAAAGCTGCGCTCAACAAGAGTGCGGGCTTCTTCGAGCGTGTGACGCTGTAGAAGGTTGAGTACCATGCCATAGCTGGGCGTGAACTGGCTCACCAGTGGATCGGGGCCGACTGTCGCCAGATAGGCCGCCTCCCGCGCACCTTCAAAGGGGGACTCGACAGTGACCACATGCCCTAGCTCGTCCATACCACGACGACCTGCGCGCCCAGACATTTGTAAAAACTCAGACGCCATCAGCAATCGGTGACCGTTATCCGTACGTTTAGACAAACTCGAAATAACTGTTGTGCGAGCTGGCATATTGATACCAGCAGCTAGAGTCTCAGTGGCAAAGACCACTTTGATCAACCCGGCCTGAAATAACTCCTCCACCAGCCCTTTCCAGGCGGGCAAAATCCCCGCGTGATGGGCCGCGATGCCTCGCCTGAGGGGCTCTACTTGACCGGCACGAGCTGCATCAGGATTCCAGGCGAGAAACTCATCAATTTTTTCGTTCAACGCTGCGGCTTCCGCATCATCCACGAGGGAAAGACTACCCATTGCCGTCACGGCGCGATCGCATCCTCGGCGACTAAAAATAAAGTAAATCGCTGGCAACATCTGCCGCTGATGCAACTGACCCACCACATAGGGGATGGATAAGGCATCCTTTTTGCCCCGTCGCGAAGAGTCCTTAGACCGTCGCTGCTTTAAGCGAGGGTTAATCTTAGTTTGCTGAGCGTTGAGTAATGGGAATAGCCCCTTACTGTGGCAGTAATGAAAATGTAAGGGAACTGGACGAAAATCAGAATAAATCAGCTCTGTCGGTCCATGTACCTGACTCAGCCAGTCTGTCAGCTGATCGCCGTTCTCAACGGTGGCAGATAAGGCTGCAATCTGGAGTTCAGGCGGGCAATAAATGATGGACTCTTCCCAAACAGTGCCACGCTGGCGATCGTTCATATAGTGACATTCGTCTAGCACCACTGCTTCGACATCCGTCAGGGAAGTGCCCACTTCACCAATCCGCGTGCCATAGAGCATGTTGCGAAAGACCTCGGTCGTCATAACGACGACTGCGGCGTCACGGTTAATAGCAATGTCCCCCGTGAGTAGACCAACGTTATCAAAACCAAACTGCTCGCGAAAGTCTCGCAACTTTTGATTGGACAGAGCTTTAAGCGGAGTGGTATAAAACACCCGCTTGCCGCGATCTAACGCCCGATAAATCGCGTATTCACCGACCAACGTCTTACCAGAGCCAGTCGGAGCACATACCACTACTGATTTACCCTCATCGAGCGCCCGGACAGCGTCTTTTTGGAAGGAGTCGAGTTGAAAAGGAAAAAGCGTTTCCAGATTAAGCACTGGACTAGGCACACAGGATGAAGAACTGGGTTCTATTTTAGTGCGTCTTAGGAAGATCGCTGCTCTGTCGGCAAAGTCAGTCTTTTGGTCAAAATTCTCATGATCTGTCCTGGGTGCTGAGTCGGCAGGGGCGGCGACCAAGCAGGCACCTCGGCAAACCCCAATCGATGCTGGGTAACGATATAGTTATTTACCGCAGCATGGGTGCCCACAACAACGACACGGACACTGCTGGCATTTGGAGCAGACAGTACTGCACTACCTGAGGAATCGAGAGTTAATATGATATCGAAGGTTAATGAGGAATGACGCGATCACACATCCACATTCGCATGCCCAGCGGACATATGTCAACAAATTATCGTTAGCTTCCCTCGCTAAGGTTGTTGTTGCCTGCAGCTACGTAATGCCAAGCCCAGTGGCTTGCGTTTAAGGGAATTCCTGGAAACCTTTGTGGCATAGCCACGATTGCAGGCAATCGGCAGGACTTCCCAAGCGCTGCGATCGCAGCAGCATCCCTGACCATAGTCCACACGACGACCAGGGTGCTATTGACCTTGGAGAAATATCGCCTTGCGGGTGCCGCCAGAAGTGATCTGCCTGCGCGATTCAAACTGTTCGCCCTGCTCAATCGGGATACCAAAACATCCCTTTGATCCCTTCAGGGTCAGGCATAAATCCTAGGTTGCGGTAAAAGTCAACAACGTGTGGATCAGCAAATAGCGTGACATTACTAATGTCTTCGCTGCGTAATTTTTTGATGAGCTGCTGCATCAGGGTTTTCCCAAGGCCCTTGCCCTGATAGTCAGGATGCACCACCACATCCCAGATCGTGGCGTTGAAAGCGTGATCCGAAGTAGCCCGTGAAAACCCAATGAGGCGGCGACGGCTACCCTGCTGCTCCCACATGGTGACCACTAAAAAGCTGTGCTCAATCGCCTTACGCACTTTACGGATTGGGCGGCGTGCCCATCCCACTGCATCACACAGCTCTTCCAACTCATAGAGGTCGATGTCGCGATGAGTACTAAAAACGATTTGTGCGCCGCGATCTTGGTCAGAGACCTCGGTCAGAGTGCTCGCTGATAAATCCTTGTCCCGGGGGGGCGTGTCGGTCTCAGCACCGGTAAATAAGCTTTTCCAGAAACCCATACAGGTTTGGACAATAAATAATGTAGAACAGTGACAGTCTATTAGACTAATATATCTGCTCTTCCGTGTCTTCTGCTGACAAAGAATCACAAACTTGTTCGATAGTCACCGCCTGAGCCCTCAAGTCTCCCTCAGGGATGACCTGTCTGTTGTACCAGAGTCGGAATTTTAAAGAGCAGGGATAAGATGAGGATACATCTGTCTCGATTCCGGCTGTTGCCTGCTTGCATAGATTGGGCTCGACGCAAAATATTAAGTGTTTCCTGGTTATGGCTGCTGGTTTAAAACCATCCACTGTCGCTTTGCTCAAACGATTCAATCGTGCCTTTCCTCAGTTCTATGAGCAGTTTGTCAGCAGTGAAATTCAGCTACAAAACTTACGTTTAGCCTATCAACTCTATAAGACTCGGAAAGCCGTTATCGAACTCAAACCCGAAGGAAACCGTAGCGCTCTACATTTTGCCTATCGCAACCAGTCCTTTTTGCTCAGCGACATTTTTGGGGTATTGGCAGCATACGGCCTGACCATCCATAATCTGAGCCTTTACGGTCAGATTTATCCGCCTATGCTGGTATTTATTAAGCTGGTGGTTTCTCGGGGGGGCAAGGCACTACCCACCAAAACTGCGGAAAATGTTTGCCGCGCAGTCCGGGAGGCCCTGGCTGGACATTTTGAAGTAGAAGAAATGCTCACCGTCGAATTCAACTTAGATGAAGGCTTAGAGCAGGTTGAAACTGAATTTTACGTTGATCCGGTGTTTCATCTACCTGCATTGCTGATTGAAGCCGATAACCAACCAGGATTGTTTTACAAGGTCATGTATGCGGTGTGGCAAGAAGATTTGCTGGTTGTCAATGCAAACTTACTTGTCTGGCGAGGACGAACGCGTTTGATTTTGTATCTTTTAGGCCCAAACGAGAGCTTAATTCCAGAATATTTGGGACAAAAGATTGCTGAAGGGGTCCGTTATCGTCTCCTCTGTGGTACGGGTTAAGTTGAGTACACATACTATCTTTGATCCTTGCATCCCCAGGATATGATGGGGATATGGCTTATTTAAATGTTTTAGGGGTGCCCCACGCCTATCGACTCACGCCTAAAACACCCAAAACAACGGCAACGATTGTCTTCATTCATGGCTGGCTGTTGAGCCAGCGCTATTGGAATCCAGTGGTTGATTGTCTGGGTTCGGCTTTTCAATATTTGACCTATGATTTGAGAGGTTTTGGTCAATCCAACCAGAACATCGAGCAGCGATCGCCCCTCATAACTCACAACAAAGCTGATCACGCTGCTCCCTATAGCTTAGAAGCCTACGCTGAAGATTTAGGGACTTTACTAGAGACATTGGAGGTGACCTCACCCATTTGGTTGGTTGGTCATTCCCTAGGAGGGAGTATTGCGCTTTGGGCAGCGAAATTATTTCCTCAAAAAGTTGATGGGGTCATTTGCGTCAATGCTGGCGGAGGCCTGTATCTGCCCGATGAGTTCGCGCGGTTTCGGCAAGCAGGGCAACAAATCGTCCGATGGCGCCCAGCTTGGTTGGGTACCCTGCCCTTGATCAATTTTGCCTTTGCCAGGATGATGGTCTGCAAACCGCTGACTGCGACTTGGGGCCAGCAACGGGTTACTGATTTATTGGCAGCACATTCAGAAGCGGCGACAAGCATCTTGTTAGAGTCCACCACTGAGGCAGAGGTGCATCGCTTACCTCAGGTGGTGAGCCATCTCCATCAGCCAGTCCACTTTATTGCAGGCGCAGACGATGCTGTTATGGAAGTAAAGTATGTGAGGCATCTAGCCAGCTTCCATGCGCTATTTGACTGTTCGGAGGGAAACGTACGAGTGTTGCTCAACTGCGGACATATGGCCATGCTTGAGCAACCGGGCTCTCTAGCTGAGAACATTCGGGAAATCATCGGGGCGATCGCCGATACTGGCCCAGCATTATCTATTGCCAACACACCAGAAACAACTTGAGCAAACGTGATCAGCCCCCCCGAGCTCATTCCTGCCAAAAAATTGGCTGCCTTGGAAAAAATGCTTGACACACAGTGGTCAAAAACTGCTAGATTATTTAAGCCTGTGTATTGGGGTGTCGCCAAGCGGTAAGGCAGCGGGTTTTGGTCCCGCCATTCCCAGGTTCGAATCCTGGCACCCCAGTTTAATTTCAGAAACCTGCCTTGACTCAAAAATGTGTGTTGCGGCAACGCATATAGGCACTTTTTTGAATATGACATGGATACAATAAAAAAGGATGAGCAGACTTTGCTCATCCTAAGGTGAGGGTTGAAACATCTGGCGCTTAGTGAGCGTTAGTGTTTTTTGACTTTTCCGAAGCTGTTGTTTCAGCGTCATCAGTGGCGATTTCTTCGACTTTGTTGATCGCTTGCTTGACATGCTCTTCGTTCTTTTCGGCAAAAGACTTATTACTTTCAGTGGTCATACAGACTCTCACTAGATTATTGGACTAACCTTTTTACCTTAGGAAAACAGTTCATCTCTGCCCCTCTGCATTGTGAGAGATCTCAGGGGTAGATTTATAACGTCGAGCTCGATGGTGAATGCCCATCGGGCGTTACTTCCAAAAATGGGCGTCTAGTCAGCATCTCACCGCTTTCGCCATCCTTGAGCAATTAACGGGCACTCTAACGCTATCTACTGGAATTAGGGTGTTATGCTGTCGAGAATTTGGAGTGCTGCGATCGTCGGCATTGACGCGATTAAAGTTGGTGTAGAAGTCGACCTGTCCGGCGGATTGCCCACAATTGTGGTGGTGGGCTTGCCCGATACGGCGGTCCAAGAGTCTCGGGAGCGCTGTCGGGCTGCCCTCAAGAATGCTGGGTTTCCGTTCCCCATGCGCAAGATCGTGATCAATTTGACACCGGCAGATTTGCGAAAGGAAGGACCGAGTTTTGATCTGCCCATCAGTGTTGGCGTATTGGCTGCCACGGAGCAGATTAAGCCTGATTTGTTAGGAGAGCTTTTATTTTTAGGCGAATTATCGCTCGACGGCAGCCTCAGACCTGTGGCAGGCGTTTTGGCGATCGCTGCTGCAGCTAAAACTCTCGGCATCCAAGGCCTCGTTGTCCCGGTTGATAATGCGCGAGAAGCGGCTGTGGTGCCAGGCCTTGAGGTGTATGGGTTCAAGGACCTGTCGGAAATAGTTGATTTCTTGAATCACCCTGAGGAGCATTTGCCATATCAGCTTGACGGAAAGGCTGAACTTTCCAATGCTCACACGAATCTTTTAGATCTGCGCGATGTTAAGGGGCAAGCCCAAGCTCGCCGCGCCCTCGAAATTGCGGCGGCCGGCGGCCACAATCTTATATTTGTCGGGCCGCCCGGCAGTGGTAAAACCATGTTGGCCAGGCGATTGCCTAGTATCTTGCCGCCGCTGTCTTTTGACGAGGCTCTGGAAGTGACACAGATTCATTCGGTAGCCGGTTTGCTCAAGGAAAAGGGCAGTTTGGTTGCTAATCGTCCGTTTCGGAGTCCTCACCATTCGGCCTCTGGCCCGTCCCTAGTGGGGGGCGGCAGCTTTCCCAAGCCAGGTGAAATTTCCCTTGCTCACCGAGGTGTTCTCTTTCTAGATGAGATGACGGAGTTCAAGCGTGATGTACTAGAGTTTTTACGGCAGCCCTTGGAAGATGGCTACGTCACCATTACCCGTACCCGACAGTCAGTTGAGTTTCCGGCTCAGTTTACTCTAATTGCCAGCACTAATCCTTGCCCATGTGGCTATTATGGCGACCCGGTGCAGCCTTGTACTTGCAGCCCTCGCAGTCGTGAGCAATATTGGGCTCGTCTATCAGGGCCGCTGATGGACCGCATTGACCTACAGGTGGTGGTCGGACGGCTAAAGCCAGAAGAAATGACACAGGTTTCATCAGGGGAGCCTTCAGAACAGGTGCGAAAGCGTGTGGAAACTGCCCGCGATCGCGCCCATGCCCGCTTTCAATCTGACACCTCACTACAATGCAATGCTGATATGCAGAGTCAACATCTTCGTCACTGGTGCCCCCTCGACGATACGACTCGCGGATTGATGGAAAACGCCGTTCGTAAACTGGGCCTCTCGGCCCGCGCCACCGATCGCATTCTCAAAGTTGCCCGCACCATCGCTGATCTCGATAACGCTGACGGCCTAAAAGCGCAGCATGTCGCCGAAGCCATCCAATACCGCACCATTGACCGCATGCAGTGAGGAGTTAGAAGTTTTCATAGCAGGTGTTTCAGTCACAGTTTCATTCATGGTTAGGGGAAGTATCGCTGCCGGTAGCTGTGATCTCTTCAAACGTCAAAAAGAACAACGAAAAGCTTGAAGTACGGCTTTATAGTGATTCCAGTTAAGAAAGAGAAAAGAATACCTCTGTAAGCTTTGATATTCCGTTCTTTTCATTCTCAAACTTATGTCGAATGACTATAGATCACAATCATTTAGATGTGGCTACAATCAAAAAACCGCTCCAGAGAATCTAGAGCGGTTTTCGTTTATTCACCTAACGGCTCGACCTAGCTAGCCAAAGCGGCTTGAGGTCGATGCTATCAG
>JBHJHA010000117.1:0-39582 GCA_050331235.1 Leptolyngbyaceae cyanobacterium | reverse complement strand
CGTGTCTCAGGAAATCCGTGCAGCGGAGGACCCTGAGTTTGAGACCTTCTACACGAAGAACATTTTGCTGAATGAAGGTATCCGGGCTTGGATGGCACCGACTGACCAGCCCCATGAGAAGTTTGTATTCCCTGAGGAGGTTCTCCCCCGTGGTAACGCTCTCTAGTAATTCTTACGTTGGTGGGCGCGACCAGCAATCTTCAGGTTTTGCCTGGTGGTCTGGTAACGCTCGTCTGATTAACCTATCTGGTAAGTTATTGGGCGCCCACGTCGCCCATGCTGGCCTGATCGTTTTCTGGGCTGGTGCGATGACCTTGTTTGAGGTGGCGCACTTTGTTCCTGAGAAGCCTTTGTACGAACAAGGCTTTATTCTATTGCCTCACCTAGCTACCTTAGGCTGGGGTGTAGGTCCCGGTGGTGAAATCGTTGATACTTTTCCCTACTTCGTGGTGGGCGTATTGCACCTGATTTCATCTGCTGTATTGGGTTTGGGTGGTATCTATCACGCCATCCGCGGCCCCGAAACCTTGGAAGAGTATTCCTCTTTCTTTGGTTACGACTGGAAAGACAAGAACCAGATGACCAACATCATCGGTTACCATCTCATCCTGTTAGGTTTGGGAGCTTTCCTACTCGTCCTCAAGGCCACTGTCTTTGGCGGCGTGTATGACACTTGGGCACCTGGTGGTGGCGCCGTTCGTGTGATCACCAACCCCACCCTGAATCCCGTTAAGATTTTCGGCTACGTCGTCGGTTCTCCTTTCGGTGGTGATGGCTGGATCATCGGTGTCAACAACATGGAAGACATCATTGGTGGTCACATTTGGGTTGGCTTGCTCTGCATCAGCGGCGGCATTTGGCATATCTTGACCAAGCCGTTTGGCTGGGCACGTCGGGCCTTTGTCTGGTCTGGTGAGGCTTACCTCTCCTATAGCTTAGGTGCACTCTCCCTGATGGGTCTAATTGCCTCTTGCTACGTTTGGTTCAACAACACTGCTTATCCCAGTGAGTTTTACGGTCCCACCAGCTCTGAAGCCTCTCAGGCCCAGGCCATGACCTTTATGGTGCGTGACTTGCGTTTGGGTGCCAACATTGGTGCAGCTCAGGGTCCGACTGGTTTGGGTAAATATTTGATGCGTTCTCCCACCGGTGAAATCATCTTCGGTGGCGAGACCATGCGTTTCTGGGACTTCCGAGGACCTTGGTTGGAGCCGCTACGCGGCACTAACGGTCTTGATCTGGACAAGATGAAGAACGATATCCAAGATTGGCAAGTTCGCCGGGCTGCTGAGTACATGACTCACGCTCCCCTGGCTTCTATTAACTCTGTTGGTGGCGTCATCACTGAGATCAACTCGGTGAACTACGTTAACCCCCGTCAGTGGTTGGCAGCTTCCCACTTTATCCTTGGTTTCTTCTTCCTCATTGGTCACCTATGGCACGCGGGGCGTGCTCGGGCAGCTGAGGCTGGATTTGAGAAGGGTATTGATCGTGAGACTGAGCCGGTATTGGCGATGAGCGATCTCGACTAAACCGATAGTTGAGTAACTCATCTATCACTTGTAGCCCCTAGAGTTTTCCTAGGGGCTTTTTGTTGGACTGCAAGTGATAGATGCGATTGAGACCTGGACAGTTGACAAGCAAAAAGCAGGCTATGCTTTGCTTTATCAGCATCAGCGTTTTGACATAGTGTCGCTACAACATCAGCCTGTTATAGACAAGATTGAATCAATGGCTATTTCCCCTAAGCAAGCAGCTTTACAAAAAATCCAAATAGCTGGGTGGATAATTTTCATCGGCTCTGCCATTTGCTTTATGGTTTCGGCCTGGCAGAACCGTGACACGGCTGGATTTATGGGCAGTTTGCTATTTTTCTTGGCGTGTTTTGTATTTCTCTGGCCCTTAATTGAGCAGCAACGCCGCTAATCTTGAATTATCCTTGGGTCTCTAGACGATCGCGGTACAGCGCAACAATCTTGGCCACCACTTCATCGATGCTGAGATTATCGCTAAACACCTCAATCGCATCCTGAGCTTTGCGCAGGGGGGCAACGCTCCGCGTACTGTCTTTGCGATCTCGCTCATCAATTGCCTGCTCTAAAGCTTCTAAACTCATGGGCGGTTGGTTTTGCGCTGCCAGATCTCGCTGTCGCCGCCGTGCTCTCTCTTTAACAGAGGCTGTCAAAAAGATTTTTAACTCTGCAAAGGGAAATACTTGGGTCCCAATATCGCGGCCTTCCATCACAACACCGCCCGCTGCACCGTAAGCCTGTTGCTGCTTTAAGAGCACCTCTCTGACAACCGGTTGGGCCGCGATCGTCGAGACGTGTGCTGTCACCTCTGGATGCCGTATGGTCCGTGTGACCTCTCGATCATTGACCCAGACGCGAGTCATATGAGTAGCATCTGCTTGATTAGTGGCATCAGTTGACAGCTGAATCTGACACTTTGCGAGGGTCTCTGCAACTGCAACTTCATCGGCGGGATCGATTGCCGAGTCCAGCACTTGCCAAGTCACGGCTCGATACATTGCTCCGCTATCGAGATACATCAGATTGAGCTGCTGCGCCACTTGCTTAGCAACGGTCGACTTGCCGGCTCCAGCTGGGCCATCAATGGCGACAATCGGCTGCCGCGATCGTAGCAAGATATTGTCAATTAACCGAGTCTTGCCTAGGTAAGCAGCCACAGCCAGCAGCCCTGCCGTTTCAATCATGTCTATGGGCTGTAGCGTTTCAAGATCTACGAGGTCGATGTATTGCATTTGTAAAGCTGGGATGGTGCTGGTAATGTTGTAGACCTGCTGCATTAAGGCTTGACGACTACGTTCGCCGGCTAAGAAAGCGGCTTTAGCAGCTTGCAAACCTTGGTATAGCGTCACCGCCTGATCCCGCTCCGCCGGACTGAGATATTGATTACGGGAACTATAGGCCAAGCCATCGGGATTACGCACAATGGGGCAGCCGACAATTTGAGTAGACCAATTGAGATCAGCCACCATGCGCTTGATAATCGCTAGTTGCTGAGCATCTTTGCGACCAAAGTAAGCGCGATCTGGTGCGATCAAATTAAGTAGTTTAGCGACCACGGTTGTGACTCCCGCAAAATGTCCGACACGGTAGGCTCCGCATAGATGCTCGGCAAGGCTGGCCGCCGGTAAGACACGGGTTGATGCGTTATTTGAGGAGGGTAAGTTTCCGTAAAAGGTCTCTGAGGACGGGCAGAAAATCGCATCAACGCCGGCAGCTTCGCATTTAGCCTGATCTTGCTCAAATGTACGCGGATAGTTTGCTAAATCTTCCCCTTCTCCAAATTGCAAAGGATTCACAAAAATGCTGACGACTACGCGATCGTTTTCCTGCCGGGCTCGATGCACGAGGCTCATATGACCAGCGTGCAGAGCTCCCATTGTCGGGACCAGCCCCACTGAGGCAATGTCTGGATAGCCACCAGCAGTGACGGGTTGCCGCCAGATGGCTAAGCAACTTTTCATGCCTTCGAGTGTTTGCAAGACTTTCAACGGTATTACCCCTATTTTGGACTGATCACTGAGTAGCCAATGGTTTCTATCTGTGATGCTGTGTTTTTCTTGAGGGAGAAGTGGTCTCTTGCCTCATCTAGGCTGAGACAGGGTGTTTTACTGAACCGCAACAGTGACTGGGAGCTCAGCATGAGGGCAAAGGCAATATATGTTTACATTCGCCACAAGTTCTATACCGTACCAGACTCTGCTAGAGATGTTGGCATCAATTTGCCGACGGCGATGGTCGTGACTGACTGGGTGAACTGCGGACCCGCGAGAGGCATCAGCCAGTAGATAAACATGTTTCAAGCAACTCATCAACGCTCTGACGGCCTCGTTGATGAGCCCCCTGAGAGCTGATTAACGTTCGGTTTATTTTTATATTTAGCGATGTTTGAAAATCGCTGCTAGCACTGTTTGTCCGTTCCCATTGATGGCATCTATACCTACTATTTGGACTGTGACGATCGCGCGATCGTCATGTGGAGACAAGGCGCAAAATACTAATTTTTCAGTAACTACCTGCCAAGCAGTTGAATTAAAGCCGGCAATTGGATAAAAACAAAAAACCTGATTTTATGTTTCGTCAGTCAGGATTTTCTCAAGTTTATAGAGATAATTTGGGTGACGTCTCGACATGATGAGCTATGAATCCGCGATGCATCGGAATTTCGAGTTGTCTGGCGATCGCCTCCCTCAGTCTGCTAAGACTTGGGGCGCAGGCACACCCCGTCGATTCTGATTCAACCGCGACTGAAGCTGCGCTGACTGATACCATCGCCCAAGTCGACCCTGGTCAAGATCGCTTTCCAGCCGAGCCACAGTTTCCTGTGCCCCTGCCAGAAGATGAGTCAGCCCCGCCAACTGCCCCGGAGCCGCCACTTCCTCCGGGAGCAGAGACGCCATTTGCGGTGACCGGCATTACGGTAATTGGGAGCACCGTTTACGACAGCGATGCCTTAGCGGCGATCGTGGCCCCTTACGAAAACAGAGAGGTGACATTAGCTGAGCTCCAAAGAGCCGCGGACGAAATCACCCAGTTGTACTTGAACGACGGCTACATTACTTCCCGTGCTGTTATCAGTGCTCAAACTGTCGTTGATGGAGTAGTCCAGATTGATGTCCTCGAAGGCGAATTAGAAGAAATTCTCGTGGAGGGCACTGACAGCCTCAAGGACTATGTCCGCGTCCGCATTGCTCAGGGGGGGACTCGACCACTCAACCAGGGTCACCTAGAGGACCAGCTGCGGCTGCTGCGAGTCGATCCGATGTTCACCAGTGTCGAGGCCAGTCTGAGAGCAGGGAGTGGTGTCGGACAAAGCCGTCTCATCGTGCGAGTGGAAGAAGTCGACACCATTGGCGGGTCGGTATTCAGTGACAACTATTCGTCCCCATCGGTGGGCACTGTACGCATCGGCAGTAGCCTGCAATTTCGTAATCTGGCTGGCCTGGGTGACACCCTGTTTGGCTCTGCGACCTGGACAACCACGGCTGGCTCCAAGGTCTATGAGCTTGGCTATCGGGTGCCCATTAGCCCTATGAATGGCACCGTATTACTACGGCTAACGCCCAATGAGTTTGAGATTACAGACCCTAATCAACCGACCTTTGACTTTGGTACAGAAGGGTCCACTGACATTTACGAAGTGAGTGTACGCCAGCCTTTGATTCGAACGCCGAGGGATGAATTTGCCCTGTCTTTAGGCTATCGCTACCGCCAGGGGTCTACGCTCATCTCTGGCATCATTACCGACGCGACGACCACGAATGTCCTAAGCTTTGGCCAAGACTATGTCCACCGAGACACTAGCGGAGCGTGGGCGCTGCAGTCACAGTTTCGACTGGGGGCTGAGGATGTTGATGAAACGGCAACTACGGCGAGCAGCGCCGACGATTTCTTTAGCTGGAGTGGCCAGGTCCAGCGCGTGCAGCGACTCAGCGCCGACAATTTGCTTCTCTTGCAAGGGAGTGTGCAACTGTCGCCAGATTCACTGCCGGGCTCCGAGCAATTTTTTGCGGGCGGCGGGTTGTCGGTACGCGGATACGACCAAAACCAGCGCTTTGGCGATAACGGTATCCGGTTTTCTATCGAAGACCAAATAGTAGTCACGCGAAATGCGGCAGGTTTGCCTGAATTTCAGGTGGCCCCCTATGTCGATGGGGCCTATCTGTGGAACGCTGATGGCAGCCTGGATGTAACTGACAATAACTTTTTGCTGGGTACGGGAGTCGGCTTCTTGTTCAATTTCGCTGAAGGATTCGATGCACGGGCTGACTTAGCCTATCCACTCATCGATATTGCTGAGCTCAGCACTGATGATCCGCAAGGTGTGCGATTTTATTTCAATCTAGGGTATCGGTTTTAGATAAATCAAACAGCGCCAGACATGCTAATGCCTGACGCAGCGTACCAGTGAGCGGTAATGATCTGAGCAGCCGGGGAGCTAAAGCACGCCTAAGTTAGCCAACCCTAAAATAGCGCCGGCCCCCAATAGGTGCCCAAAGCTCGTGGTTCCCAAGACGGCAGGGAGGCCAAACCCACCAAATAGAGCAGGTGCTGGCATTGCGGGTCCTTCGTTGGGATATTTGATGGAGAACTTGCCGATCGCAATGGCGATGATGTTACACACAATCATGACGATGGCTACTTTGGGGCTCCATTCTGGCGTGTGGGGGACGGCCGCTAACAAAGATAAATAAAGCAATTTCTATTCCTCAAAATCATCAATTAGAACTCAGGAAAGTGTCTGCCGCAACGATTTGATATCTGCTCCGGCGTGCTTACCCTAGTCAAGATTTTTGATGATGGGTAAAGACAAATCACTTCGTCGTTGCAAGAATTTACAGATTACCATTAGTCGTTGGCGATCGAGGGATCCAGGCTAAGGTAGCGAATGCCGCTTCAGCCGCTAAGCTAGGGGCAGTGTTGCCTGCTGGAATTCACTACCGACAGGCGACAGTCAAGAGGTGGGGTAAGTTGCCATGGAACGTGGATTGCTCTGGTTACCGTTGCTCGGAGTGTTTGCCTGGCTGGCCTGGGCCGGTTGGAACGAATATCAGAAACTAGAAGGTTACAAGCAATGGGCTGGTCAGTTCGATCGGGCGAAATACGATATTTATGCTGCCCTCGGGCAAACTCGCGATCGCTTAGTGTGGGGGCAGCCCACTCGCCAGGGTTTAGACCAGCCCCAAGAGATATCATTGACCGATATCAAGCAGATTGTCTTAATATCGCCAGTTGGCCCCCAGCCAGCCGCCGCGACAGCCTCAGCTCTACCCCGAGGCTGTGACACTGCGCTCAAATTGACGGCCCACACTGATGAACAGTACTGGATTCCATTTACCGATGCGGACTTGGCAGCGGCCTGGCATCAACGGTTGCAGTCTTGTCTAGAGGCGCTACAATCAACGCCACAACCTTAATGGGTTCAGTGCTCAGCGGCCCAAGATATTCCTTTAGCCTTCATGTTTTCGGTTTGCGCGAGTGTATGACTAACTTTGTTGAGCCCTCTCCCGAAGCCTTGTCGGAACGACGACGAAGCCTCAGAAAGCAGCGTCGAGTTCGTAACTTGCAGCATGTTTGGCGAGTTCTGGCCATCTCCGGCCTCGCGGTCGGTGCATTGTGGCTCATTCGCAATCCTTTTTGGCTATTGTTGCGCCACAGTGAACAGGTCACGATAGAAGGCAACGAAATGTTGGCGGACGACGCGGTGCATGAACTGCTAGCGCTGAAATATCCCCAACCGATTTTTGAAGTCGAACCTGAGCAGCTGATCAATCGGCTGAAGACCCAATCGCCCATTGCTCAGGCCCAAATTGACCGACAATTGTTTCCCCCGAGATTGGAGATTACTCTGCAAGAGCGGTTGCCGGTTGCAGTGACCATTCCCTCACGATTAAATGCCAGAACTGAGGAGCCGACACCAGCTAGTCAGCCTGGCTTGTTGGATGCGAAAGGATATTGGATGGCGCAAGAAACAGCGGCGGGGCTGAATAATAGTTTTCAGCTACCAACTTTAAAGGTGCGGGGATTTCATCCGCGCTACCAGCAGGTATGGCCAGGACTTTATCACAGCCTCCAAAACAGCCCGATCAAGATTTTAGAAGTTGATTTGCGATCGCCCAACAATCTAAAACTGCAAACTGAAGTGGGGCGTGTGCATTTGGGCATCTATAATCCGCAGCAGCTACCAGAGCAATTAGCGCTTTTACCCCGCCTCTCCTCTCTGACAACCAATCCAGATACCCCCCAAGTTGACTATATTGATTTGGCCAATCCTCAAGTTCCAGCGGTTAAGCTTTCTCAACCACCAGAAATCGCCGACTCGACACCTCAAGAAAACTGAGTTTGGGATAAAAATTTGGTGATGCCTCTGCCACTCAAAGGGGTGTAGCAGACGGAGAAAGGATGAGTGCCTCAGACTAGGAAACCCAATGATGTTGATTTTCATTGAGCCGTCATGCGTTTGCCCCCGGTTCCCATCATCACTGAGGGCCTCATCCCGAGTTGAAGTTAAAAAAAACTGAAATCAGAGTGATCCCCACTCAAATTGCAGTGTTATGGATTAACTTTCTAAGCGCAATCGAGCAAGTGCGTGAGCGCACTCTGTCGGATGAAATAGGTTCCGAACTCTGTAATTTCAGGCATTCTGTGGTTTTTTTGGTTTTTTCCACCGAAGTACCTTATAGTTGTCTAAATTGTACGGGGCGTTGCTTGCTCGAAATAGTAGTTCTGCGTAGGGTAGAGGTTGATGTCTTCCAATTCAACGCCGACTGATTTCGATAACAATAGCTTTCCAATGAATGGTGCCCATGTTCCAGTTGAAGATGACACCCCATTAATGGTAGAAGACATCCATAATTCTCTACTTGATTTACCCAGTACATCAAACAGCAGTGATGAACCCAGATTGGCTCCTGGAGAAATGCTCCTAAACGGTGAGACTGTGCCCAGTAATATTGCAAAGATTAAAGTCATTGGCGTTGGTGGCGGGGGCTGTAATGCAGTCAACCGTATGATCCAAAGTGGTCTTTCCGGAATCGAATTCTGGACGGTCAACACTGATGCTCAAGCCCTGCTCAACACCGCTACAGAAAACCGCCTACAGATTGGTCAGAAACTGACCCGAGGTTTAGGGGCCGGTGGCAATCCCGCTATTGGCCAGAAAGCCGCCGAAGAGTCTCGTGATGAGATTGCTGCTTCTTTAGAGGAGTCAGACTTAGTCTTTATTACGGCTGGTATGGGTGGTGGCACAGGGACCGGTGCCGCTCCGATTGTGGCGGAAGTCGCCAAGGAGTCTGGTGCGTTGACCGTTGGAGTTGTCACGCGGCCATTTACGTTTGAGGGGCGTCGGCGGACAGGCCAAGCCGATGACGGTATCGAAGCTTTACAGAGCCGAGTCGATACCCTCATTGTGATTCCGAACGATCGCTTGCTTTCAGTTATTTCAGAGCAAACGCCTGTACAGGAAGCATTTCAATCGGCGGACGATATTTTGCGTCAGGGTGTACAGGGGATTTCCGACATCATCATGATTCCGGGGCTAGTGAATGTTGACTTTGCTGATGTTCGGGCAGTGATGGCTGATGCTGGCTCCGCTTTGATGGGCATCGGCATGGGCTCAGGTAAATCTCGCGCTCGAGAAGCTGCCATTTCTGCAATCTCTTCACCCTTACTGGAATCTTCTATTGATGGGGCGTCAGGAGCTGTCTTTAATATCACCGGAGGGGCTGACCTGACCCTCCACGAAGTGAATGCAGCGGCTGAAATTATCTATGAGGCAGTCGACCCCAACGCCAACATTATTTTTGGGGCCGTCATTGATGAACGGTTACAAGGCGAGGTTCAGATTACGGTGATTGCCACAGGCTTTAACTTGGAAGCCCACAGCAGCAGCCAGATGGATGCAGCCCGCATTACGCCGTTGAAGCGCAACAACCTTAACTCGGTGCCGCCGGCGACTGATACCAGTAGTGGGCCGGGAGGGTTAGACATTCCGGAGTTCCTACAGCGGCGGCGACCAAACAACCGCTAAGGTACTTATCTGCGCTAAGAAACGATGGCTTACTCATGGAGTGGGTCATCGTTTTGTTTGTGACTCAAGTGACTGGTGCACATTTGCAACGCGATCGCACTCAATTTCGGGAGAGTATTCTGTGGGAAAAAAATCGCTCACTCCGGTGGCTTTGACCGTAGCTGGTTCTGATAGTGGGGGTGGCGCGGGCATTCAAGCAGACCTGCGTACGTTTGCGTTTCATCGGGTGCATGGTACGAGTGCCATCACTTGCATCACTGCTCAAAACACTTGTGGCGTCGACCGAGTCGATGCGCTGCCTCCAGCCGCGGTCGTCGCACAGATACAGGCTGTGATGGGTGATATCGGCGCGCAAAGTGCCAAGCTTGGGATGCTGCTCAATGCTGACATTATGTCAGCGGTGGCCGAGGCGATCGCCGATACGACGGTGCCAGCTTGGGTCGTTGACCCGGTAATGGTCTCACGCACGGGGGCTCAACTCATCGATGATGAGGCGATCTCGACCTTATGCGATCGCCTCATTCCCTTCGCAACTGTACTCACACCCAATCGCTATGAGGCGCAGATCCTGAGCCAGCAGGAGATCAATACCCATGCCGATATGGAACTTGCGGTCAAAAAAATTTTTGCCTTGGGACCCAAGGCCGTTTTGGTGAAAGGGGGGGCTATGCAAGCTGAACTGCGGGGAATTGATGTTTGGTACGACGGTCAGCAAACAGTCACCTTGAAAACCGAGACAGTGCAAACTCAAGACACTCACGGTACTGGCTGTACGCTATCAGCCGCGATCGCGGCCAATCTCGCCCTCGGCAAAGATACCCTGACTGCCGTTCACCAGGCCAAAGATTATGTCACCCAAGCCCTGAAGCATTCCCTGCGGATTGGCCAGGGACAAGGCCCCGTGTGACATTTTTTCCCGCTGCTCAAAACAACGACTGGCGATTAATTATCCCGCCCCGTTGATCTCTCGACACCATCACGAACTATTGGTCGGCTAACAAGACTCCCAATCTGGGCATGTTTCAGCTTCGGGACCGTAAGGATACATCGCACAGACCAGCATGTTGCCGCCGTAAGCATGACCGTGATAATGGCGGCACCCCATGCACGCTGGGTGGTCATTGATCACCGGATCAACATGGCTAGATATAGGCGTCGCCACCGCCTCGGCCCAACTTTCCAAAGCGCTTGCTAGGGGAATAAAAATTGGATTGATGAATTCCGTGAACTCTTCTGAAAATCGCTCAATCTCTTGATCCAGAGCTGACTCCAAGGGTTCTAAAGACTGTCCTAACTCATCGGCCCATTGCTCAAGGGTGGGACGTAACTGCTTTTCGACTTCGTCAACAAATGCATTGGCAGTATCCACTGCGCCCTGGATAGCTTGGTCGGCCCAGACCTCAGTCGTCCGCGTGGCAGTCTCCAAAAAATCGGTGAGTTCTCGCGCCCAGGTGTCGAAATCGTTCATTGCTGCTTACGCTTCAGGTCTTCTAACTTTTGCCGCATGGCTTCCACTTGCTGTCGTAGCGCTTCAGCTTCCCTCGCCTCAGCCGTGGTATCCGTATCATCCAAGATTTCGATGCGGCGAGGTTGCTCTTGTGGAGACTCTGATACCGTTGTCGCACTTTCTTGGGCACGCTGCATCATTTTGTTGAACATTTGTTGCGCCTCATCGGCGGTGAGTTCCCCTCGCTCAACCAGTTCATTCACTACGGACTGGGCTTGTTCACGCAAGTCTTTCAGCGTTCCACCCGCTTTTTCACTCGCATAGGAAGCAGCACCGACTCCTAAGTAAAACGCTTTTTGTACTAGGTCTCCGAAGCCTGCCATGGGCGGTTCCTCAGCAAATAATTCTTTTCTAGGATAGAGATTAAATCGCAAAGTCGGCCATTGCGGTTAACCGTCGACAGCGCGTTGAGAAATATCTTGCCGATCGCTCTGAAACGAATAGCTAAAAAGCAAGAGACCCGGAGTCCACGCCTGTCACAAGCATCCCGTAATGCTGCTACCTTCCGGTCCTGACATGGTTTGGGCGTTGTGACCGCATGGGTCCAGGTCAACTACACAATAACATCAATCTCGATATTCCGGTGCTGTCGCCAGACCGATAGAGCAATCGGTATAAAAGCCATCACGTTAGCTGTTGATCAACAGACAAGTGGTCAGGGTGGGCTTGGTTCAGGACCTCTCTGATGGCTGGCAGACCCACCAGTTGTCTGAACAGTACGCCTTACACCCCATGGTCAGTTTGGCTGTTCGTAAAAACTTCGGCTTGCTTCGGTCTACTTCGATGCTCTGCGATCGCTCTCGCTACGGTACTTGTGTCTCCCTATCGCTGCGGCTTTCTCATAGGCATTGCAGGGATGTGACGCAGAAAATGGGGCCAAGGTTGCTCACACCCACGATTCATTCAGGAGGCTTTTAGTCATGCAGTCTAGTGCTCTTACTCCTTACCCACCAGTCAACGCCGCATATATCACCTACGTCGGCAAACATTTACCGGGCCAGCCCATTGGCAATGACGACATGGAGACCTATTTGGGACGAGTCCACAATCGCGCCTCTCGGGTCCGAACTCGCATCCTCAAAAGCAATGGCATTCAACAGCGGTACTACGCGCTGGATCAACAGCAGCAGACCACCATTAGCAATAGTCAAATGGCGGCAGCAGCGGTCCGTGACGTTTTACAGCAGTCGGGACTTAATCCCCGCGCGGTGGATTTGTTAGCCTGCGGGACAACTTGGCCTGACCTATTGGTGCCAGGCTTTGCCAGTATGGTGCATGGAGAACTCCCTGAATTGGCCCCTATTGAGACCACATCGCATCAGGGGGTATGTTGTGCCGGTGTTGCCGCCCTGAAATATGCAGCCTCCCAGGTCCAGTTGGGACACAAACAACAGGCTGTGGCTGTGGCTTCGGAGCTAGCTTCACGCTTGTTTAAGCACACCCGCTTTGAAGCAGAGTCGTCGACTCAAGCCGGCGATGCGCTCCCATTTGATACAGAGTTTTTGCGTTGGATGCTGTCGGATGGAGCCGGGGCCTGCTTAGTCAGCGATCGCCCCGCTGCCCACGGTGTAAGCCTCAAAATTGAGTGGATTGAGTCGGTTTCCCACGCGAATGCCCATCCGGTGTGTATGTATGCCGGGGTAGACGATCCGACCTCCCTGCAAAGTTGGATGG
This sequence comes from Leptolyngbyaceae cyanobacterium, assembly GCA_050331235.1. Lineage (GTDB taxonomy): Bacteria > Cyanobacteriota > Cyanobacteriia > Phormidesmidales > Phormidesmidaceae > Halomicronema. The sequence goes on along the minus strand of JBHJHA010000117.1, from coordinate 26,843 downwards.
ACTATCCGTCCCAGGCGATCGCGGCGACACAGGGAACGATTAATCTGCGTCAAAATATTCGCCTGTTGGACAAAGTAGTGCAGTTGGGTGTGGAGGGCTGGCTCCGGCTCATCGAAGCTGGGCGAGTGAACCCTGACGACGTGGATTGGCTACTGTGCCACTACTCTTCCCACTTTTTTAGAAGCCAAATTATCGATCTGCTGGAAAGAGCAGGCTGCATGATTTCGGAAGAGAAATGGTTTACCAACCTCTATACCCGAGGCAACACCGGCTGTGCTTCGATTTATCTCATGCTTGAGGAACTGTTTAGCTCTGGCAAGCTACAGCCGGGCCAAAAACTCTTTTGCTTTGTTCCAGAGAGTGGTCGATTTACCACCGCTTACATGCTGCTGACAGTGGTTGAGGCGGACGTGAGCTCTCGGCCTTGTTTGCAACCGGATGACAGCTCAGTTCGCGTAGTCAAGAATCCTTTGGCTCAAACGGACAGCAATGGTGAGGAATGGGCGATTGCTGACGCGATTGGGCCAACTGATCAAGCGGCAGCAACATCCGGGGACAGCTCCGCGAACCCGCTTCAACAGCAAAATAGCTTAGTCCAAGCTGATAGCGGCGAGGCCGGTGACGTGTCGGCAGAGCTATTGCGTCAACTCATGCTGGTTTGGCTGACCTTTGAACGCGAACTGCGATCAGTGCCCATTGTCAATCGGCTGCACAACGGCACCTTTACCCGCGAAGATTACCAAGCGCTGTTGCGCAATCTCCGACCACAGGTGGTGGATGGGGCGAGGTGGATTACCCGCGCTGCGTCTAACATGACTGACTTTGAGCTGCGATCGCAGCTGATTTCCCATGCCCGCGATGAGCACCGTGACTTTCAAATGTTAGAGCGTGACTATGTGGCGGTTGGGGGACAGCTTGAGGACATTCTCCATGCTGAGCAAAATATTGGCTCTGAAGCTTTATCAGCCTTTATCTTTCACCGAGCCTCCCAAACCAACCCTATTGATTTACTGGGCAGCATCTTCATCGTCGAGGGCCTGGGAAACCGTCTAGCGGCTCAATGGGCAGAGCAGATCCGTCAAACCCTATCCCTGGAAAAATCACAGGTTTCCTTTTTGAGCTACCACGGCGAAAACGATGAGGCCCATGTCAAAAAGCTGGATGCCTTTTTGCAGGCGGACTGGCTGACCCCGGACATAGCTGCCCGCATGGTTAAAACAGCGCAAGTAACAGCGCGCTTATATCGTCTTCAACTAGAGGAGATTGCTTGATGACTTACATACCCGCAGACCGCGATCGCCAAGATCCCAATCATTGGGATGCTGTGTATGTCGATGGCGGCATTCCTGTTGACCCCGTGGCCAAAGCTTACATGGTCAAAGATCTCCAAGGCTGGTCACGCAACTATTTGTTGCTGCCGATTAAAGTGTTTGCCAATCTAGGGATGGCCGCAATCATGACGGTCAAGCGCTTACTGCCTTTTCAGTTTCGCTCCTACTGGCTGATGCATCGCCTAGCCGTATGGTTTCTCAAAACGTTTGCCACCCCCGAAGCCTGCTATTTGATCGTGCGACACTTGGGCATTGGTTCCAATATTGTCAATTTTTTAATTGACAACGGTCCTGACCCTAGCCTGCCGCACTCGACGCTCTATCCCCGCACCGTCGACGATCTGGCCGATAACGCCTTTTTAGAACATGACATCATCCTCTATAACTTTGTGCTGGACTATCACGCAGCCCAGCGACAAAACCCTGACTGGCTAGCGACTGTTCACCGACGTGGCATCGACTTTCGTAGCGTGCGCCCTTTGGTCGTGGAGGTTGATATGTCGCGTCGCGGCTGGTTACAGGTGCTGGATATGGAATCCGCCCTAGAGCTTTTCAAAATTTGCTACTCCCTGTGCGTGACGAGTCGTGAGTTTCAGCGGGCGGTGCTCTCTTTACAGTTTGACGAAAGCTTTGCTCAATATTTCAGCCAGTTGACCGACGACTATCGGTGGAACCACGTGGTGACCAATCGCCATCCGCTGGCTCCCAACAGCCCTTTTGCGGCGGCCCGCGATCTGCTGTTGCATGGTGTCCTGTCGGAATATCTTCACCGCTACTTAGAGCTGGCGGCGGCGGCGAAACCGACCACTACCCCGCCAGTTGCTGCCCGCCATTCGTCCTAACAAAACGCAGACTGCGGCGATTAGTTCGCAGCAGCAATTCCTTGTTATTGTCGCTTACTGGGCGTCTGGCTCGGTTGCTTCTCAAATCCAGTTTTCTCGCAAGTAGCGGCGACAGCAGTTGGCAGGTGTGGGACTCAGCCGATTCTGAGATCTCACCCGAACTACTGAAGTCACTGTCACCGTTCGATCTGACTAATCTACTGTTCGATATCACTCACGATCTGGAGCATGTTCACCATGGCTAAACCGACTCCCGCTTTTATCGGTGCGTCTTACTGTGCTTTGTCCATTGGCATGGCAGCATTTCTCACGGGCTTGTGGAAGTCTTCGATGGGCCTCGCCGAAAAAGGATTCTATTTCACAGTGCTGATGTATGGCCTCTATGCGGCCGTCTCGGTACAAAAGAGTGTGCGCGATCGCAGCGAAAACATTCCAGTTACTGACCTGTATTACGGCATTTCTTGGCTATCTACCATCATGTGCATTTCGCTCCTCCTTATTGGGCTGTGGAATGCGACCTGGGAGCTCAGTGAAAAAGGCTTTTACGCCATGGCTTTTTTGCTCAGTTTGTTTGGGGCGATCGCGGTGCAAAAGAATACGCGCGATGTAGCTGGGCTGCATCGACTCATGAACCGCCCCGTCACCGATGCCGCCCTGCCAGAGCGCAGCAAAAAACCTTAGCTGGACCCATGCAATTGCCGCAGCAGTTGACCGCGATCGCTCTCATAGCCTCGATCAATCAAAACCCAACCGCGATGAATACTCCGACCCAACTTACCCTGCGCCACGGCCTACAGCGCTACTACCACGAAAATCCTGACTTTGTGCAAAACCAAGACCTTGATTTGGGCCTCGTCCGCATTCCCTGGCGAGATCTCCAGCGTCACGACATCATGCATGTTGTCACTGGTTACGACACGACTCTAGAAGATGAGATGCGCTTAGTCGGCTTCATCCTGACGGGGCTGACCTGGCGGCGACCCTGGACCTACTACGGGCAAAATATCGGTGCCTTCTTAGCAGTACTGTGGCGATCGTGCTGGGGACGAACCGTTGGGACTGCCGATATGGAATACGGCCCGGTGGCGATTTGGCGCTTTTACTGCGCTGGCATGCGCCAAGGTCTGAGCATTCGTCGCCCTATCAATGCCTATCTCAATCCAGAAGCGGTAATGGATCAAGATCTTGACAGTCTGCGACATCACTACGGCATCCGCAATGCTGGCGCTTGGGACTGAGCAACACGACGGGTAAAGCTACACCGATTTTGTGAGCTGACGAGGTTGCATCCCGATGCTTTCGACAAGGACTGCTGTACGCCATCGCTGGACCCTGAAAGGCAACTACTTCATGGGCCTCACCCTAGATCGCTGCTACAGCAAAATCACTATCGAGTTGATCCGGTCTATTGGCACCGGGCTGCCGTCATGACACTGACGAGTTTAGGAAGTATCGCTCTGAGTCACTTAGAGTCATGGCGATATGATGCCGCGGTTGCTCAGGTCAACCTGCCGGAAGATCTACTCTTTGTCTTGGGGCACTGGCGCAGTGGCACAACGCTGCTCCATGAGTTGCTGGCCTTGGATACCGAGCCGTGGGCCTTTGCCAACACCTATGAAGTGATGAACCCACAAACGTTTCTCTTGACTGAAGCGTGGTGCAGCCGCTGGCTCGCGGGGCTTGTGCCCCAGCGCCGACCCATGGACAACATGCCGATTAGCTTTCAATCTCCCCAGGAAGATGAATTTGCGATCGCGCTGCTGACGCTCCAATCCTACTACCTCAGCTTGGCCTTTCCAGCTGCTGAGCAGAGATATGAACGGTATCTCACCTTGGAGGCGTTATCGCCTTGCGAGTCACAGCACTGGCAGGGACAGTTCGTGGGATTCCTCAAAAAGCTGATTTATAAATATCAGCGATCGCTGGTTTTGAAATCGCCGCCTCATACTGCGCGGATTGGTTTGCTGCTAAATCTGTTTCCCCAGGCGCGGTTTGACCATATCCACCGGCATCCCTATGCAGTGTTTCAGTCGATGCGCCATTACTATCACACGGCGGGTTGGCTGACCTACTTGCAATCGCCGAACTTTGGCACCCTTGACCAAGCCATCCTACGTCGCTATCGCCTGATGTATGACGCCTATTTTCAACAGCGATCGCTGATCCCCGCTAACCAGTTTTGCGAAATTGCCTTTGCTGATTTAGCAGCCGCGCCTTTAGCCACCGGACAAAAGATTTATCGGCAGTTTGATCTGCCTTACACCCCCCTCTTTGATCAGCAACTGCAGCATTATCTTCAGGGCCGTCAGCGCTATCGTAAGAATCAATTTGCGACCTTGACCCCAGCGACTCAAAGGCAAATAACTCACCACCGGCATCAAAGTTTTGAACAGTGGCGATACCTCGTTTAGGAAATTAGCGGATTGTTTTCAGGAAAAAATCAGCCAGTGAGAGGACCATTGTGCTGAAATGTTGAAAGTATGGTGATAGGCAAACTCGATGGCGTTTTTCCAGAGTCCTTTTTTCCCGATGGTTACTCGACGGCGAGCGATCGCTCTACTCTGCTCACTTTTGCTAGGGTTGTCCGCGCTGTTCGGCTGGCCCACCAGTGTCATCGCGAGAGAAGCGCCCTCGACAAATATTCAGCCGTATCTCGACCGGGTCGCTGATCAAGCTAGCGAGTTTACCCTCGATAACGGCATGAAATGGATTGTCCTAGAGCGCCATCAAGCGCCCGTCGTCTCTTTCATGCTCTATGCCGACGTGGGTGCCGTAAATGAAGTTGAAGGAGAGACGGGCATCGCCCACTACTTGGAGCACTTGGCCTTCAAAGGCACGCAGCAAATCGGTACCACCAACTACGTAGCAGAAAAAGAGCTCATCGACGCAATGGATGCTGTCTTTGATGAAATTTTGGTGGCAGAGCAAGTCGGGCAAACTGACAAAGTATTGGAATTAGAGGCCCAATTAGAAGTCCTACGTCAGGAAGCGGCCCAGTACGTTGAGCAAAACAAATACGGCCAGATTATTGAACAAGCCGGCGGCGTGGGTCTGAACGCTACCACCGGTTCAGATGCTACACGCTATTTTTACAGCTTGCCCTCCAACCGCTTGGAGCTCTGGATGTCGCTTGAGTCGGAGCGGTTTCTCGAGCCCGTCTTTCGAGAGTTTTACGAAGAGAAAGAAGTCATTCTTGAAGAAAGACTGATGCGGGTAGACATCTCTCCTTTCGGTAAATTTATCGAAGTGTTTCTCGAGGAAGCCTTCGATGTCCACCCCTATCGTCGTCCGGTCATTGGTTACCAGGAAGATTTGTTCACGGCGACTCGCGATTCAGTGCGCAACTTCTTTGATACTTACTACGGTCCCAATAACTTGATTGGGGTCATCGTCGGCGATGTCGAAGCGGCTGAAGTGCAGCAAATGGCCGAGGCCTATTTTGGTCGGTTTCAGTCCCGTAGTTTGCCGGCTGAGGTCACTATCGAAGAGCCCCCCCAGACAACTCCCAAAAGTTTTACCCTGGAGTTGCCTTCGGAGCCTTGGTATCTAGAGGGCTATCACCGGCCTAGTATCACCGCCCCTGACCATGTGGTGTACGGTCTAATTGAGGGCGTTTTGTTGCAAGGACGGACATCACGGCTCTATAAGGAATTGGTCGAAGACCAGCAAATTGCTTTAGACGTGGGTGGTTTTAGCGGCTTCCCGGGTGATAAGTATCCCAATATGCTGGTGTTGTATGGCATTACCGCCCCAGGCATTGCCCCTGAGCAAATAGCTGGTGAGATTCACCAGCAGCTTGATCGCCTGAAAACCGAGTTGGTTTCTGAAGAAGAGCTAGATCGGGTCAAAACCCAGGCGCGAGCTGGTTTGTTGCGTCAGCTTGACTCTAACTCGGGAATGGCGGCGCTGCTAGCTGAGTATGAGGCCAAAACGGGCTCCTGGCGTAACATCTTTAGCGAGCTCCAAGAAATCGAAGCTGTCACGGCTGAGGATGTGCAGCGGGTTGCTAGAGAAACTTTCCAGCCTGAAAATCGGACGGCTGGTACGCTCATGTCTGCTGAATCGTAAGCGATCGCTTCTGACTACTTTGTTCCTTTGAGTATGAATGCCGCTATGAGTGGATGTTTTTCTTTTTTAACTATTCGTCGGCTGCGTTGGTTGCCATGGTTGCTTGGGGTGCTCAGCCTAACTACTGCATTAGCCTTGGGTTGGCCCTCGGGTTCAGCGGCGGCAGTAACCCCTCGACACTATACAGAGCTAGAGTTTCCACCGCTAAGGGATATTCAAATTCCAGACTACGAGCGGTATGAATTGCCCAATGGACTTGTCGTCTATCTCATGGAAGATCATGAGCTGCCTTTAGTCACCGGGAGTGCGACGTTTCGCACGGGTGAGCGTTTGGTGAGCGATGCTCAGATTGGTCTGGGGGAAATCATGGGCGGCGCGATGCGCCTAGGGGGGACGGCTAACTATCCACCGGAGGCACTGAACCTGGCGCTTGAACAGCGGGCGGCTGCCGTCGAAACAGCAGTGGACATTGACTCTGGCTCGGCTAGCTTTAATACGCTCACGGAGGACCTCGAAGCCGTTTTTGATATTTTTGCTGAGGTATTGCAGCAACCAGTGTTTGCGCCGGATCGAGTCGAGTTTCTGAAAAATCAATATCGTGGGGCGATTGAGCGCCGCAATGACGACCCCGATGACATTGCTTCCCGCGAATTTAGAAAACTGGTGTACGGAGCGAGTAGCCCCTATGCCCGAACCTACGAGTACAGCACACTGGACAATATTTCCATCGATGATATCCAAGATTTTTATCGGGCTTCGGTACAGCCTGATAAAACGATTTTGGCAATTTCGGGAGATTTTGACCCGACACAAATGCGACGCCTCATTGCAGAAAAATTTGGCGACTGGCAAACAGGTGCGGCTTCTGAGCTAACCCCCGTCCCTGTAGCTCAGCAAGCCCAGTCAGGAGTCTTTTTGGTTGATCAGCCCCAGCTCTCCCAAAGTTATGTTCAGATTGGACATATTGCAGGCCAACGCGATGCGCCTGACTACGTGGAAATGGCGGTGCTCAATGAAGTGCTCAATGGGTTTGGAGGCCGCTTATTCAACGAAATTCGATCTCGTCAGGGTTTAGCTTACGTGGTTTATGCGTTTTGGGCCGCCCGATATGATTACGACGGCATCTTTATCGGCGGTGGACAAACTCGTTCCGAGACAACGGTGTCGTTTGTTGAATCCGTGCAAAAGGAAATCGCCAAAGTTCGTCAAGCACCGGTCTCTAGCGAGGAGCTAACCAGGGCCCAAGATTCAGTCTTAAACAGCTTTGTGTTTAATTTTCAAAGTCCTGAGCAAACCCTTTCGCGTTTGGTGCGATACGAATATTACGGTTATCCTCAAGACTTTGTCTTTCAGTTTCGCGAAGCCGTCGCCAATACAACGGTGGAAGCGCTCCAAGCAGCGGCGCAGAAACACCTCAAGCCAGATGATCTCGTAATTCTAGTCGTCGGGAATGCGGCGGAGATTGATCCACCGCTATCGGCTCTGTCTCCTGATCAAGCCGTTACTCCGGTCGATATCACTATCCCGGTTCCTGAAGCCTAGAAGGGGGAGCACGCGACGCAGCCCTATCAACGTTGTCGCTCTTAGGCCGATAGATGGGAGTCCTAAAGGTACCCCGGGAACCATAGCTGCATGTTCTTTATCGCTAACTGATTTATATGAGAATTTTAGTCACGGGCGGTGCTGGCTTTATCGGTTCTCACTTGATTGATCGGCTCATGCAGGCTGGGCATGACGTGATTTGTCTGGACAACTTTTTTACAGGCCATAAACGAAACATTCAGCACTGGTTTGGTAACCCTAATTTTGAGCTCATTCGTCACGATATTACCGAGCCCATTCGATTAGAAGTCGATCAAATTTATCATCTGGCCTGTCCGGCTTCCCCTGTGCATTATCAGTACAACCCGGTCAAAACCATCAAGACCAACGTGATGGGGACGTTGAACATGTTGGGGCTAGCGAAGCGCATCAAGGCTCGCTTTTTCCTGGCGTCTACGTCAGAAGTCTATGGTGATCCAGAAGTCCATCCTCAGTCTGAAGAGTATCGTGGCAACGTGAATCCCATCGGAATTCGTAGCTGCTACGACGAAGGTAAGCGCGTTGCTGAGACCTTGGCTTTTGATTATCACCGCCAAAACGGCGTAGAAATCCGCGTTGCTCGCATTTTCAACACCTACGGCCCCCGCATGTTGGAAAATGATGGTCGTGTAGTTAGCAACTTTGTCGTGCAGGCACTCAAAGGTACTCCGCTGACTGTGTATGGTGATGGCCTGCAAACCCGCAGTTTTTGCTACGTGGATGATTTAGTTGAAGGGTTTATTCGCCTGATGAATGGTGATTTTATCGGTCCCGTTAATTTGGGTAATCCAGGCGAGTACACCATTTTAGAACTCGCTCAAACTGTTCAGAAAATGGTCAATCCGGATGCTGACGTTAAGTTTGAGCCTCTACCGCAGGACGATCCCAAACGTCGGAAACCCGATATTACCCGTGCTAAGACTCACTTAAGCTGGGAGCCAACGATTCCTCTGCAGGAGGGCCTGCAAAAAACAGTAGACGATTTTAAGACGCGAATTCAGGCAGAGAAACGCTTGTCATTGGAAACCAGCATTTCATAAGTCCAGCTCATCGGCGCTTCTCGGTGCTTACCCTAGCTGGCCTGATGCCGATAGACCGCAAACGGATAAATCCTTCTGGTATGTTGTCTGTATTTCATCTAGCCACTTGGGAACGCTAAACTTAGCCGGTCTTATTCCGCCGATGGGTGTTTTGTAAACTCACCTAATTGTTGAAAGGATTGAATTTATTATGCGTGTTTGTGTCATTGGAACTGGTTATGTTGGCTTAGTAACGGGCGTTTGCCTGTCACATATCGGCCACGATGTTATTTGTATTGACAACAATGCTGAAAAAGTCAAGCTGATGCAGTCGGGACAGTCGCCAATTTATGAACCGGGTCTGTCGGAGCTGATGAAAGCCTCTATGGAGTCCGGCAAGTTAAGCTTTACGACTGACCTCGAAGCTGGGGTAACCCATGGCGAAGTGTTATTTATCGCAGTTGGGACGCCACCGCTACCCACTGGTGAAAGTGATACGCGCTACGTAGAGGCGGTTGCTCGCGGCATTGGTGCACACCTCAATGGCGGCTACAAGGTCATTGTCAACAAGTCCACTGTACCTATCGGCTCTGGTGACTGGGTGCGGATGATTGTCATGGATGGCATTACTGAGCGCAAAAAGTCTTTGGTCGGGGCAGGTGCTCCGACGACTGAGCGAGAAGAGATCCAGGCGGATTTTGATGTTGTCAGCAATCCAGAGTTTTTGCGGGAAGGCTCAGCGGTTTATGACACCTTCAACCCTGATCGCATCGTGTTGGGCAGCAATAGTTCCAAAGCGATCGAAAAAATGCAGGAACTTTATGCACCTCTAGTTGAGCGTAAGTTTTCCGAAGATCAATCATTGCCGTCTGTGCCTGTTGTCGTAACCGACCTCAGCTCAGCAGAAATGGTGAAATATGCCTCTAACGCCTTTTTGGCGACTAAGATTAGCTTCATCAATGAAGTTGCCAATATTTGCGATCGCGTTGGCGCTGATGTCGTGCAAGTTGCGAAAGGAATTGGCTTAGACTCTCGTATTGGTCACAAGTTCCTGCAGGCAGGCATTGGCTGGGGGGGGTCTTGCTTCCCCAAAGACGTTTTGGCGCTGCTCCATACGGCTGATGACTACGGCTATGACGCACAGCTTCTGAAGGCAACCGTTAGCGTTAACCAGCACCAGCGCACCATTGCGCTCGAGAAGCTGCAGCAGGAGCTCAAAATTCTCAAGGGCAAAACGGTAGGTCTGCTTGGTTTGACCTTTAAGCCCGATACGGATGATATGAGGGATGCCCCCTCCTTGACTTTGATTGAGCAACTCAATCGTTTGGGTGCCAAGGTCAAAGCCTACGACCCCATCGTTTCTCAAAGTGGCCTGCGGGATGGTCTTTCGGGGGTCATTGTAGAAACCGATCCTGATCGCTTGGCTGATGGCTGTGATGCTTTGGTTCTAGTCACCGATTGGAAACAGTTCCTATCTTTGGATTACGCCAAGATGGCCAGCCTCATGCACACGCCAATTATGATTGATGGCCGCAACTTCTTGCCCCAGGCCCAAATGGAAGAGTGGGGCTTCCGCTATTTGGGCATCGGCCGTTAAAACTGTGCCGTTTGTCATTTGAACAATTCTATGAGCGAGCAGAGAGTCTCTGTTCGCTTTTTTTTATGCAGGAAATACTGTAGTGCGATCGCTGCGGAAGGGATACATATTGAGATAAGTTGGCTACGCACCTAACGCCATCAAAGTCCCTGCGTGGCAGATCGGGGCTCAATGAGCCGATTTGTCGCGTTTCGAAATTCAGACCATACAGGCTTTAAAATACTGGGCAGGCCATTAACTTACCAGGTTTTGAGCAGCCCTTTCAAATCTATCTTCTGAGAATTGGGGGCAAGAACTATCCTGTCTCAGAAGGTGAGAAGGTGCAGGATTCAAGATGCGATTTAGGACGTACCATAGGGATTCATCTGTGGAAGATGTCTGCTCATCAACTGCAATCTAGAAGGGCTATGGGCTCGACATGATTGAAGTGATTAGGGCAAGACGGACGCTATGCATAGAGTTGCTACTCCATAGCATCATGCTGAAAACGCTATTTTTTGATAATTCAATGCAGGAAGACTATTTCCGAAACGAAAAAATAAACTTCCAGCTAATAACGGCCACTTAAGCCCTGAGGTTGACTTTTTAACAAATATACACTCTCCAGTAGGCGTAAAAACCATCTTTCTATACTGATTTTAGCTGCTGGCTTTGCAAATTAATTTAGAAATAGTACGCCTTTAACTATCAGCCCTGAGACTCAAGCAGCTCAATTTTCTCTGTTTAAAGTGAGTTTTTAGATCTAAACTAGACTAGCCTTGTTAAGGTTTATTAAAAAATTCCGGAGCCGCCATCTGATTGGCATATGCTTATTTCCCCCTCTAAGAGCCTTATAAAGGCTTTCGTCAGTACTGCGCTATTGGCGCGTGTAAAAAAGAGTATCTTTGTATGTTGGATATGCAGGCTGAAAGCAAGAGTTTCCGAAAAAAGCTTTCTTGGGTTGCGTGTTTTAAATGACATCGTGGGTATCCTTACACCCATCTGGCGTTCCTAAGCGCTGGGTCAATCTATTGAAAGGAGAATGAAGTTGAGGAAGGGAAGTATAGCGCTCTGGAATCCTTGCGGGAGATAGGGTTTCCCGTTTTTATTGGTGCTCAGTGGCTGTCCAGTGTCTGCCCCTTTCGCTATTGACATGATGAAGGCTTTATAAAGCTCCTAAAAGACCGCTGGCGGTCCTTTAGGAGAGTTAGGTGCTCTCCTTGAGTGAGCAGTGAGCTCTGGACTGGCTAGTGGGGCTACTTTGCTATCTCAGGATAAGAAAAGGCTAAGGCCTAGATTTTCAAGGAGAAGTTTGTGTCAATATCTGGCGCAAAGATCTTTTCGTTTTTGTGATTTTTTGTGGAAGCTCTTATACACTTTGGGCAGCGTCTTGCCCACCATCAAGGGTTGTGTGGTTTGGAAGAAACGGTGAACTCGATATGCAGCGTATAGATTTTTTGGGGATGCGAATCATGGCGAATAAAGCGAAGCCTATTGTTTTTGTCGATGCCGGTGTTGAAGCTCCTTTGCAGTTGGCTGCAGGAATTGCATTTGACGCTGACCTTCGAATTTTGGCGCCTCATGCAGATGGCGTGGTGCAGATTCGCGACGCTGTTCAAGCGCATCCAGAGGCTACTGAAATCTATATCATCGCCCACGGTGCGCCTGGGCAGCTGTCTTTGGGGAGTGCTCGGCTGAATCTAACGACGCTGTCTAACTACGCTGCTGATTTGCGATTATGGACCGCAAATACTCGGGTCGCTGACATTTATTTATACGGCTGTTCTGTAGCAGCAGGGGATGCCGGATCGGAATTTTTGTCTCGGTTGCGATCGCTTACCCAGGCTAATATTGCTGCGTCAACTCATATTCTCGGTTATGCAGAGCGGGGCGGTGATTGGCATCTAGATACCGTTGTAGGCGACTTGTGCTCTCGCGAGTTGCTCACGGCTACAGCGATCGCCACCTATCCTGGTGTGCTGAATGATGATGTTGCTGATGCTACCGATATCGCTCCGGATACTCCGATCACGGATGGCAACAACACGGCTGATGCTGAGGTTGGAGAACCGCTCCATGACCCGTCCTTAGCGGGTGCTAATCTCGCGTTTCAAAACTCTGTTAATAACTCGATTTGGTTTACCTGGACTGCAGGCGCTGATGGTCTGGTTAATGTTAATACTGCGGGCAGTGCGATCGGGACTGTGCTGGCAGTTTACAGCGGCCCTGACAATGCCACCGCGAGCGACTTTGGCAGTTTTGTGTCTGTCGCCACAGACTTTAGTGCGACTAATAGTGAAACCACCAGTGTGACCTTCAACGCTGTCAATAACACTACCTATTATTTTGCTGTTGATGGAATTGGCAGTCGTACAACAGCAGATGACTTAAGTGGCATCACGATTGAGCTGAATACGCCCCCGGTCATTACCCCGGCACAAGTTTTTACGGTGGCAGAAAATAGTGCAGCAACAACCGCTATTGGCACAGTGGTTGTTGCGAGCGGCAGTGCCGATACTTGGGCGATTGTGAGTGGTAATCCCGACAATGATGGAGACGGTAATGCCGCCTTTGCGATTAATGCCGCAACGGGCGCGCTAACCGTCAATGATGCTGATGATCTTGATTTTGAAGGGTTTCCTAGTGCCTATCAACTCAACGTTTCAGCAACTAATGATGCTGGGTTTACCGATACTGAGTCGGTCTTTGTTGAAGTGACTGACATCAATGAAGCGCCCACTATTCTGAATATTAATGCTCCAGGAACGGCAACTGAGGGCAGTACCATTACGCTGACAGGCTCTGTTGCTGACCCCGATGTGGGAGATACCCAGACCGTTACGATTGACTGGGGGGATGGTACTGCTGATAGCACCGCCGTCGTCGACAGTAATGGTGCCTTCACCGCGGTTCACACCTATACGGACGATTTTTCTGGTCAAATTTCGGCCACTGTGAAAGATAGCAGCAACGTGACAGGGACGACCGATCCGGTTACTCGGGCAATCTCTGTTACCAATGTTGACCCCACCATTTCTCCTTCAATTTCTTTGACCCCCACAGTGGCGGAAGATGGCTCTCTGAGCTTCTTTTTGACTGCGACAGATCCTTCGCCAACAGAAGTGTTTACTTGGACGGTGGGATTGCCGTCAGCTGGCGGCAGCGTGACGCCACCTGCTGGTAACGCTGCAACTCAATTCTTTACCTATACGCCCGATGTGGACTTCAACGGCACGGAAACCTTTGAAATCCAGGTCAATGATGGTGATGGCGGGTCTGACACGGTGGCGTTTTCGGTGAATGTGACGCCCGAGGCCGATGCGCCGACTGCCTTGAATTTGACTGCCTCAGCCAACCAGATCGATGAAGGTGACGCCATTACGTTGAATGGTAGCTTTATTGATCCAGATGTTGGCGATACCTTCACGGTTACGATTAATTGGAACGATGGTACTGAAGACACGGTCCTGACTACCGATGATCTTACGTTCAACGCCGTAAACAATACGTATTCATTTAATTCAGGCCACCAGTTTTTGACTAACGATGACGTGTCAGTTGTCGTGACAGTGCAAGACAGTTTCGGTAAAACGGCGATCGCTTCAGAGTCAATTATCATTGAGAATGTGCCTCCTGAGCTCTCTCCAGGCAGCACCTTTATCGAAATTGACGAAGATGACTCTGGCACAATTGTCTTCACGGCAACGGATACCACGGCCACTGAGTTTAATTGGTCAATTCTAGAGCAGGGCAACGATGGGACGGCTAGCGTTTCGATCACTGATACAAACGCCACGCAGTCAGTAACTTACACGCCTGACGAAAACTTCTTTGGTAGCTACAGTTTTGTTGTGCAGGTCAGTGATGGCGATGGTGGGACAAAAGCGGCCAACGTCACCGTTTTTGTCAATGCGTTCAACGATGACCCGACCAATCTATCTGTCAATGTCACGCCCACCGGCACCCTGAATGAAGGTGGTTCGATCACCCTTTCTGGAAAGTTTGACGATGTTGATAATTCTACAACTGCCTTCTTGGATGATACGCACTCCATCACAGTGGATTGGGGTGATGGCACCGTCGAGACCTTCCTAGACACCGATGGCAGCATCTTTACCGATACGGACAAAACCACGGTCCTATTTGACAATTTGACCCATACCTATGCCGACGAAGGCGATGGCAGCTTTACGGTTACGGTCACGGTCAAAGATCAAGCTGATGCTGAGGTCAGCACGACCCGAGAGATTCAGGTGGTCAATGTTGATCCGACGCTGACCGCGCCTGCAGCTTCCCCTGCAACGTTTACGACCCTTGAGGATACATCGTTTGATTTCACCGTCGAAGCGGATGACGTGGGTATTCTGGATGTCTTGACCTGGAGCGTAATTGCTGGGCCTACCAATGGTGCGATTACCTTTGGCACCAGTCCACAAAATGGCGTTCAAAACCTCACTTATACCCCCAATTTCAACTACGACGGTGGTGATTCGTTCACTCTTCAGGTGACGGATGGCGACGGTGGCTTCAATGATCTGGTCTACAACGTGACTGTGACCCCAGATAACGATGCGCCTACTATCATCGTCAATAATTTCAACATTGTTGAAGATCAGAGCCTTCCTGTCACGCTGAGTGTGCTGGATGCTCAAGATTTGGACGGGCCCACGCCGCTGACTTTCACGATTACTGGAGCAGCCGCTGCTAGCTTTATTGTGGCTGGAGGCGATACTGATCCCTCAGACGGAATTTCCTTTACTCGTCAAGACGTTATTGATGGTGATGTCAGTTTCTTCTACGAGAATACGACCAATACGCCACCTACCTTCACAATTAAGGCTGAGGATGCCAATGGCGCTTTCACAACTCAGGTTGCCGACATCAAGACTTTCGCCCCAGTCAATGATGCGCCTGTCTTTGTTGATCAAGACGGCAATGCCGCCAATGGTATACAGCTCGGTACCTTTACCGTTACCGAGGGAGCCTCTCAGCTCATCGATAACACAATCATCAAAGCGACGGACGAAGAGACTAGTAATCGCGACTTATCGTTCACGGTTTCTAATATTGAGGGTGGCCAATTCCTGCTCAATGGGAGCAGCACGACTACCTTCACCCAAGGCAATATTGATGATGGCTTAGTACGGTTTGAGAATGACGGCACTGAGACCGATCCGAGTTACACCCTGACGGTAACCGATGGCGGTGGTAAGACAGCCACAATTAGCGGTACTGGGACCGTCAACACGGTCAATAACGCACCAGACATCACGGTGAACAACTTCACGATTGTGGAGGGCGAGGAGCTGGCGGTTGATACGAGCGTGCTGAACGCCGTGGATGAAGATGACCTGGACCCGTCGGCCTTGACCTTCACGGTGACCGGTACAGCGAACCGCGGTGTGGATAGCTTCATCGTGGATGGGGTCGCGGGAGCGACAAGCTTCACCCTGGCGCAGATCTTTGCCAATCAAGTGAGCTTCCTGTACGAAAACGTAGACGACGTCGCGCCAGCCTTCACCATCAAAGTGGCAGATGATGAGACGCCGACGGCCGGCCAAGATAGCGAAGCGGCGAATATCGAGAACTTCACCGCCGTGAACGATGCGCCCCTGTTGGATGGTGACCCGGCTAGCGCCACCATCGAAGCGTTGTTGGGCATCACGGTGGATGAAGGCGGCGTTGTGCAAGTTAAGAGCACGGCGGCCAACCCGAATATTGGAGCAGTTGATGAAGAATCAGGTCCTGCGGCGCTGACCTTTACGGTGAGCGATATCGAAGGCGGTGACTTCTTGGTGGCCGGCACCGTGAGCACTACATTCACTCAGGCGCAACTGAGCTCAGGAGCGGTGTTCTTTAAGCATGACGGCACTGAGACAGTTCCCAGCTACACCGTGACGGTGACCGATGGCGGCGGCAAGAGCTCTGCCCCACAGTCAGTGGTCGGCACGATTGGCAATGCGGTGAATGATGCCCCGACGATTATTGTCAATGACTTTGATGTAACCGAAGGGGTCGAGTTTGATGTCACCACGGCAGTGCTGGATGCGATTGACATTGATTCGGTCACCGAAATCAAGTTCACCATTACCGGTGATGATGCCGATAGCTTCTTGGTGAATGGGACGGCGATCGCCAGCGGCGACAGCTTTACGCGGAGTCAAATCGTGGATGGGGAGGTGAGCTTCCTCTATGAGGGTGAGACGACGCCAATCTTTAGCATCACCGCGAGCGACCAGGAAATGGCGCCGGCTAATCCCGCTCCGGCGACGGTGACGGTGGCGGGTGATGTGACGTTCACCGAAGTGAATGATACGCCGGTGTTCCTCGATGGCGGGGTGCCGGATACCGATGGCATCTTGCCGAGCTTCACGGTGACGGAGAACGGCAATGTCACCATCACGAATCAGGTTATTCGGGCCACTGATGGTGATTTTGACGACCGCGATTTGGTGTTTACGGTCTCGAATGTTGAGGGGGGTGACTTCTTCCTCGTCGGCAGTGCTGACCCGGTGACAGAGTTTACGCAAAATGATGTGAATCTGGGTCGGGTGTTTTTCCGCAATGACGGTAGCCAAACCGATCCGAGCTATGACATCAGCGTTACTGATGGTGAGGAAACGGCAACTGCAGCGGGCGTCGGTACAGTATCTGCTGTCAATGATGCTCCAGTCATCACCATCAATAATTTCAACGTGACTGAGGGAACTCCCCTAGTGGTCGATCCCTCCGTACTCAATGCTACGGATGAAGAAACCGTCAACATTTCTGGTATCACGTTTACGGTTTCTGGAGCGGATAAAGATAGCTTCCTCATCAATGGAACGGCGCTGACTGCTGATCAGTTCACCCTCGCCGATGTCTTTGCGGGCACAGTGACCTTTGACTATGACGAAGAAACGACGCCAATCTTCACCATCACCGCAACTGACGACGGGACATTGACCACTGGCCCTGGTGATGTGGCCACAAAGAGCGTAGCTGTTGCGGGTGATGTTACCTTCACCTCGGTCAATGATGCGCCTGAGTTTGTTGACCAAGATGGGAATCCCGCTAACGGCAACCAGCTTGGCGACATTACCGTCAATGAAAATAGCTTCACGTCGGTGGGCACTAGCATCATTTCGGCAACCGATGCAGATAACGACGATGACGATCTGACCTTTACGGTGAGTGATGTCACTGGCGGCGTATTTGCAGTCAACAGTCCGACGAATACCACGACTACGTTTACTCAGGCTGATCTGGCGGCGGGCAAGGTGTTCTTCGTCAACAGCGGGGAAAACGACGGCACGACCAACACCATCGGCTACACCATCACCGTGAGTGATGGCGATAAATCTTCGACCCTCACGGGGGGTGGCACGGTCAACCCGCAGGATGATCCTCCTGTTCTTGAGACCAACCAGTTCGACGTAACAGAAGGCGTAGAGTTTACGGTCACGACCGACATCCTAGACGCGACGGACGTAGATACCCCTGATGCCAATATCGTCTTTACGATTAGCGGCGCTGATTTTGCGAGTTTCTCCCTCAGCGGCACGCCACTTACAGACGGTGGCAGCTTTACCCGGGGCAATATCCTGGCAGGTGATGTCACCTTTAAGTACGAAGGTGAAGATGCGCCTGAGTTCACGATTACCTTACAAGATCTGACGACAACGCTGCCGGCTGTAAATGGCAATGTAGAATTTGCGCCCGTCAACGATGCTCCAACCTTCCGCATTGATGATGATGCTAATGCTGCCAATGCCACCAGCATTCCTCTGACCGAAGGCGGGACGCTCAACATCACACCGGCCCTATTCCAGGTCACCGATGCTGAAGTGGCGGCGAATGTTCAAGATATTGAAGATTTGCAATTTACCGTTGATGCGGTTTCAGGCGGCGTCTTTCAGCGGATTGGCGTAGAGACCACCACCTTTACCCAGGCCGACATCGACAATAATTTCATCACCTTTGTGCATGACGGCACTGAAACGGTGCCCAGCTTTACCATCACGCTGAACGATAACGGTTCACCGACCCCTGAGTCAGTCACGCAAACGGTGACCCAGGCTGACTTTAACTTCACCTTTGTCAATGATGTGCCTGAGCTGCAAAACAACAAGCTCACGATCACAGAAGGGCAAACGGTGACCCTGACGACCAATAACTTAAGTGCGATCGATGTTGAGACGAATGCTCTTGACCTCTCGTTCACCGTTACTGACGTCACCAACGGTCAATTTAGCGTGGATGGTGGCAGCACCTTCATCACAGGAGATGTGACAGGCGCTAATGCCTTTACACTGCTCGATATTATTCAGAGCAATGTCCTCTTCAAGCATGACGATACGGGTGAAACGCCGACGGACAATAAGGCTCCCAGCTTTAGCGTGCAGGTGGCTGACACCGGGGCAGATGCTGGGCCCGGAGGACTGGGTAACCAATCATCACCGATTACGCCGACTGAGATTACGTTCATCGAGGTGAACGATGCGCCTGAGCTGACCCCTGACGGTGATACGCCGCTCAACACCGCAAACGATCCGTTTGCCATCATTGAGGGCGGCATCCTAGTGCTCAATAATCCGGCCGATACTTTCCCCGGCATTCAGATCACCGATCCGGATACGGCCCCTGAAGATGTCACGGTGACGGTCTCCAACGTAGCCGGTGGTTTCTTTGCATCGACCTCTGATACTGAGACGGCGATTACAACGTTCACTCAGGCCCAGTTAGACAGCAATCTGATTGTCTTCAATCACGACGGTAGCGAAACGGCTCCTGGCTTTACGGTCTCCGTTACGGATGGCAACAAGAGCGACTTGCAAAATTATGTGGCAACGCTCACGACCGTGAATGATGCCCCCGAGATTACGCTTAACACTCTGACCCTGACAGAGGGCGACAAAGTTACGCTCACAACCAGTAATCTGGCTGGTTCTGACGCCGAAACTGGGCCGGCTAACCTGACTTATTCCATCAGCAATCTGACCAACGGTGCGTTCTTTAACGGCACAACAGAAATTGCCCCAGGCGGAACCGGGACCTTTAGCTTTACTCAGCAAGAAGTCATCGATGGAAATATTTCCTTCGAGCATGACGGCAGTAACGATGCCCCCACGTACACTCTCACGCTGACAGACGATGGAACGGGCAGCCAGTCTATGTCCCAGGCGTCTTCTATGGCCAGCGATGCGGTGATTAGCTTCACGCCGGTCAACGATGCCCCAGAGCCTTTCTTGATTGCATCGACTCCGACAGAAGTGCGCTCAGATGGTCTGTTCACGATTAGCCAGGGTGGCACTACGATCATCAACCAAGCCGATGCTAATCAGTTGCGCTTTGAAGATGAGGAAACGACCGACCCGGCCCTATTGACGTACACCGTTGATGAGGTGAATAAAGGGACCTTCCTGCTCGATGGGGTGGCCACGACAGAATTTACTCAGCAAGATCTGAATCTGCTACGGGTCGCTTTCCAGCATGACGGTAGCGAGTTTGCGCCGAGTTACACCGTCACGGTGAGTGATAGTGGTGTGCCGTCACCCGTCGAGTCAGTCACTCTGACGGTTGATTTGGCCGCCAACTTCATCAATGCTAACGATACGCCAGTGCTGGGTAACAACGCCCTCACAATTGATGAAGGTCAGACTATTCTGTTTGACACAAGCAATCTGAGTGCTACTGACTCAGAGACGGCCAACCTCGATCTGGAATTTACGATTTCGGCTATCAAGAACGGTAAGTTTGTGATTGCCGATGACCCGAGCACAGTCGCGGACGAATCTAACACATTTGGCGAAACGACCTTTACCTCGGACTCAACGGCACAAACTGGTGGCACCTTTACCCTGCGGGATGTGGTTGAAGGTCGCGTCAGCTTTATTCACGATGGCTTTGATGCGGCGCCGGAATATACGGTGAAAGTCACCGATGATGACATAACCGATCAAAAGAGCTCGGCTGAAGAGGCTGCGATCATTGCCTTTACCCGTGAAAATGATGACCCCACACTCATTAGCTCTACGGGGCCGATTACGATTGGTACTGGTGGCGATCAAGTAACGCTATCTCAGTTTGATTTCACGATTAACGAAGGGGCGACTAAGTCGATCACCCTGAGTCAGATTAACGCCGCCGACGAACCGGGTGAAACTGCCCAAATTGATCTGACGTTTGAAGTGTCTGACGTTGAGGGCGGCTTCTTTGCGCTCGCCAGCGCAGCGACTACGCCGATTACTGAGTTCACTTGGGTCCAGGTGAACAATGGCGACCTCGTCTTTAAGCATGATGGCAAAAATACGCCACCAACTTATACGCTGACAGTCACTGACGATGAAGGCGGCACGACCAGCGCGGACTTTGTAGGGACGCTGACCGCAGTGAATGACGCGCCCGTTGTCACGCCAAATGCGATCGTCCTGACTGAAGACGGCACAGTCACCATTGATGCGACAATCTTGACGGCGGAAGATGAAGAGTCTTTACCAGCAAATCTGACCTATGCCGTCGATAGCGTTGTGGGTGGTGAGTTCCAGCTCAGCGGCACAAAGCTTGACCCAGGGACAGGCACCTTTACCCAGGCGGATGTGATTGCCGGCAACGTGACCTTTGTCGACGATGGTCTAGACGATACCGCCCCGACCTTCCAAATCACCCTCACAGACGAGGCTATCAGCCCAGGAACGGGTGATTTGGCTGCTAAGTCGGTTGTTCTCACCGATACTGACTTTGCTGTTGCTGCTAACTTCACGGCGGAGAACGATATTCCGACCCCGGCAGAGTTCATTGTGTTGCCATTTGCCACTGTGGTTGAGGGTGAAACCATTCAGATTGTGTCGGGAACGCCCGATCCGATGGCCACGGTGCTAGAGCCCAAGATCTTTGTTGAGGATGAAGAAAGTGGAGCAACAGAACTCGTCTACACCGTAGACAGCATCGATAATGCGGCATTTAAGGTGAATGGCGCGACCCAAACCACGTTCACCCAAGACGATATTGATAATGGTCTGGTCGCTTTTGTCCATGATGGAAGTGAAAACGCCCCGAGCTTTACGCTGTCGGTCTCGGACAACGATGGAGGGACCGGGGCCAACACCCTCAGTCAGACGCTAGATGATGAAATTACCTTCCAACTGGCTAACGAAGCGCCGACGATTACGGCCAACACTTTAAGTCCCATCGAAGGTGAGGAAATTACCCTCACTACAGCAAACTTAGCCGCGACCGATCGCGAAGATCTCGCCACCGAACTCATCTTTGAAATTACTGATGTTGTCGGCGGCACCTTCTTCCTTAACGGTGCAGCTCTAGATGTCACAGCCGCTGGCAACGGCCTCGGTGAGTTCTCAATTTTGCAAGTAGCGGCAGGCGCTCTCACCTTTGAAGATGATGGCAATGAAACGCCCCCAAGCTACAAGGTGACGGTAACTGATGCCGATCCGACAAACGCGCTTTCGACTGGCCCGGTTGCAGCGGTCATCGACTTAACCAACTTCCCGGTCAATGATGCGCCGACAATTGTTACCTCCAGTTTCCCCATTACCGAGGGACAGGCTTTAGAACTGAAGACCGCTAACCTGCTGACCACCGACGATGACAATAGTGCGGCTGAGCTGACCTATACCGCGAGTAATGAAACTGCGGGTGAGTTCTTCTTGTTCAACACGACGACACTCCAGTTAGAGGCGACTAGCACCTTTACTCAGCAAGACGTAGCCGATAATTTGGTTGTCTTTAAGCACGATGGCACGGAAGTTGAGCCCAGCTTTACCCTCACCGTGAGCGATGGGGGTGACGGTACGGATGCTGTCATTGCATCGATCGCTAACGGCAACGTTACCTTTTCGGAGGTGAACGATACGCCGATCGCGGCTGACGATAGCTTTGTGACGGACCAGGATACAGCGCTGACCAACTTGGCAGTCACTGCCAATGACTCCGACGATGGTGGTGTGCTCGTCGTTACTGAGATTGATGGGCAAACTTCTCCAGTGACGCTAGCGTCTGGAGCCGTGGTGAGTATCTCGGGCAACGCGATCGGCTACGATCCGAATGGTGCCTTTGACTCCTTAGCGCTGGGGTCATCGGTGACAGAAACCTTTACCTATACTGTCAACGACAGCGATCCTGACTTAGCGACTGGTAAGACTGCGACAGCCGCTGTCAGTATTACAGTCAATGGACAGAACGACGCTCCAACTGCGGTGGCCGATACGGCAACAACGTTTGAAAACACTGCGATCACCATCAACGTTCTCACCAATGATGATGATGTTGATACTGGTGATACCTTGACCATTACCAGCGTGGGTACTGTCGGCACAACTGGCACCGTCACTAACCTCGGCACCTCGATTCTCTACGATCCCTCTGGCAAATTTACCCTCGGAGACTCTGCCCAAAATGTAGATAGCTTTACCTACACCATTAGTGATAGCCAAGGGGTGACCGCCACTGCCACCGTGACGGTGACGGTGGACGGGGTTAATGACTCGCCGATCGCGGTCGATGACAGTGGTCCTGGGTTTGAGACCAATGACAATCAAGCTCTCAACGGTCTGAATTTGACCGCCAATGATGAAGATCCCGACAACGATACCTTCAGCATTGTCAAAATCAACGATGCTACTGTGAACCCTGGCAATACCGTGATGGTGGGCGGTAGCACTATTACGCTGGTCAATGGCGACACCATCGACTTTGATCCCTCCCCCACCTTCCGCACCTTGGCCGTGGGTGAGTCAACTACCCAGAGTTTCAACTACACCATTGAAGATACTGGTGGCAAGCAAGACACGGCTGAAGTCACTATCACACTTAACGGAGTGAATGAAAATCCCGTTGTGGGGAACACCTCACTCTCCTTTGCTACCAATGAAGGTGTACCGCTGACGCTCGATGTCTTGACTGATGGTAATGTCACCGATATTGATGTCAGTGATACGCTCTTTATCAGCGGCGTCGATACCTCGACTATCACTGGGCAAGTGACAAATAATGGGTCAACCCTGACGTATACGCCAGCGGCGACGCTGACGGGTGGACAGACGATCACGGAAAACTTTACGTACACGGTTGGCGACGGCAACTCTGGCACTGCCACTGGTTCAGTCTCGATCGTGGTAACAGGAGTCAATGACCCCCCTGTGGCCGTCAACGATAGTGGAGTGAGCTTTGCGACCAACGAGGCTACAACCTTTACGACGGGCAGCGTCTTGGCTAACGACTTCGATCCCGAGGGGGGCAGCATTAGTCTGGCCGGTGTCAATACTGGCGGTACTCGGGGCTTGGTAACCAATAACGGCAACGGTACTTTCTCCTACGACCCCAATGGAGCATTTAACGTCTTACCCGTTAATCGAACTACCACCGATACCTTCAGCTATACCATTCAGGATTCTGACGGGCTGACTGATACGGCAACAGTGTCTGTCACAGTGACTGGTTTGCTCAGTGGGTTCTTAGATTATGAGCAGTTCCTCCGATTACAAAATCCCGCCGCCGTGGCGCCTACCGATACGGTAGATGTCCTGCCCTTAGCGCAACTCTATGATGAGTTTTACTACCTCAACCAAAACCCTGATGTTGCGGCCTTAGTGGGCTCGGTGTTTAGTTCTGGCTATGACCACTTTGTCCAATTTGGCCAGTTTGAGGGACGTAATCCCAGTGTGCTCTACAACGAAGCCTTCTACCTGCAGGATCCTGAATTTAGAGCAGCAGTGCTCGGGGGTGGATTTAGCAGTGGTTTACAGCATTACTTGAACTTTGGTCATCGGGAAAATCGTGATCCCAGCCAATTGTTTGATGCGAGTGACTATTTGCTTAATAACCCAGACGTGGCCAATGTCATAGCGAGCGGCGGTTTGGCCAGTGGCTTCCAGCACTATATTTTGGCGGGGGTTGATGAGCAGCGATTGCCCAGTTTGTCGCTGTTTGATAACTCGTTCTACTTGGCTAATAACCCTGACTTGGTAACAGCTGGTGTTACGGATGGCTTTGGGCATTTCGTGACTTCTGGTCAGTTTGAGAACAGGCAGCCCAGCGCGCTATATAACGAAGCCAGTTACCTTGGCCTCAATCCAGGGCTGGTTGGTTTAGTGCCGTCTGGCTTCCAACATTTTGTGGCCTCTGGACGGTTTGAAGGTCGGTTTGTCTTCCCAGTTTAGCCATTGAGTGATCGGGGGCATGCCCTCAATATCTGCGTCAGCAACGCAGATATTGAGGGTTAGGAAAAACGCGAATTTCAGGATCGGATTAGATTGATTGGTTGCTCAAGACAAGATCGGAGGTCAATAGAAAGAGTTTGTGTCCACGCAAGGAAGGGCATTTTGGATAGCTTAAGCAACTGTCTAAAACTCAGCCCTGAGACAACGCGAGGTGCGATCGCTAGTCAAAAGCTGTTGCCTAAAAATTCATCGCGGCCCCTCGAGGCTAGCCAGAGTTGATTTTAGTCAGCTTCAACGGTGAGCTTGGAAAGAGTCCGTCGGTTCATCTATCCTCCGGAAGGGATGTGCTGACTGTGGGGTTGATTTATATTTTCTGCGATGAAAATCTGGTGCTGACAACTTAATATTTCAACTGCTTAGCCAGACTATAAGGATAGGAAAAATCAATCAAGAATGGTACTGGTAAGGCGGCTCTTATCTTCCTTTTTAGCATCACTGCTATTAGGCTCGAGGCGCTTGCCGAGGCACCACCAAGTTGAGCAGCCCAATTGCCTAGAACCGTTTCTAGCTTTAACTTCCTAGGGGTTTATCAGTTCGAGCTTGCCTTTAGTGTGTCAGTGCCCCTGCTAAACAGGGCAAAGGAAATCTCAGCCTATTTCAGTAAGTTAAGCTAAGTTGGCTTAAGTGCTCAACTCTAGTTTTAAGAGCACTTTGGCGATGAGATATAAGCTGTTAGCCACGTGCTGATCGAGCCCCGATCGCAGCAGCTTCGAAATTCCTGGTTCGTAAGACGAAAGGTAAAATCTTATTCATTTTTTTGAAAGTGAGCTACAGTTTATGTGGCTTTTTCAGACTAAGGCAACCAGAACCTGTTGATAGGTATTTTTCTGATTTAGTGATTTCGACAATTCGATATTTCTAATAATTGTTGATGACAAAAAGGTTGTCCATCAGGCTGCGGCAAGATTGAGCGAAGCTTCTTTTCGGCATTGATTTCAAGAGTGAATCCCATGGCAATCCCCACAATTGATAGCAACATTCTCAGCATCGAAGAAGGCAACACGCGCACCCTATCGCTGAACAACATTAATGCAAGTGCAGCAGGGGTAAGCAACGCGGATATTCTCATCACGATTGTGCCGGACCCTGAAGCGTCTTTGGCGGGCGACTTTTTGTTGGATGGTGGCATTGTGACCGCCTTTACTGTGGCGGATGTGGAAAATCGCCGCGTGGAGTTTGCGCATGATGGCTCTAACAATGCACCCAGCTACAGCATCATTGCTAGCAATGGCGATGATCAATCGGCACCTGCGCCAGCCCAGATCTTTTTTGATGCGGTGAATGATGCTCCCGTAGTGGAGGCCAATACCTTAACCATTGGCGAGGGGGAAACCGTTACCCTCAACCTTGATAGCGTTAACTTGTTGACAACAGATGAGGTGGGAGAGTCCACTGCCGAAGAGCTTTCCTACGATATTCAGTCGGTTACCAATGGTTTTTTCCAGAGGGTCGAGGGTGAAGTCGTGACCAAGCTTGGGGTTTCTGATGATGCCTTTACCCAAGCGGATGTCGATAACGGCCTTATCCAGTTTGTGCATGACGGTAGTGAGACAGCGCCGACTTATCAGCTCAGGGTGGTGGATAGTGGCCTGCCCGGCGATGGCTTTGATGCTTTACCCATCGGCCAATCGACGAGTGCTGACATTACGTTTTTGGCAGATAACGATACGCCGATCATTACCAAGAACGAGATCAGTCTAACCGAAGGGGCAACCTTTACGGTTACAGCAGCGAATCTAGCGGCCACCGATGTTGAAGAGGACAACGCCACCCTCAGCTTCACTATTACCTCCATCAGTGGTGGTCGGTTTGAACTGCTAGATGCGCCAAATGGAACAGTGGTGACCGTCTTGGCGGCCCCCGATCAGGCTTCTCAGAGCTTTACTCAAGCGCAGATTACCGACGGGTTAATTCAGTTTGTTAATGACCCGGCGACGGACACTCCCCCGGCTTACACCGTAGAAGTCAGCGACGCGGGGCGACTGACTGCGGCCTCAGATCCCGATGCGGATCTGATCGAGACTGCCAGTGATATGGCGGCAGTTGACTTTACCGCGGTGAACGACGTACCTGAGATTGTTGCGCCGGATGATGAAAATCCCGTCTTGTTGGACCTGACGGAGGGCACCCAAGTAACGCTAACCAGCGCCACCCTATCGGTCACGGATGAAGAGTCTAGTGCGGCTGACTTGACGTATACGGTGACTGAT
>JBHJHA010000116.1:0-31372 GCA_050331235.1 Leptolyngbyaceae cyanobacterium | reverse complement strand
TTGATAACACCTTATCATTCTTAAATATATCGGAATATATAGTGGCGTATAGGTTCAGGATACCGATGTCACAACAAACGCGGCTGGGCAACTTGCTTAAGCCCCTTAACTCTGAATACGGTAAAGTAACTCCCGGCTGGGGCACTACCCCGGTCATGGCAGTTTTTATGGGGCTATTCTTCGTCTTTCTGCTAATCATTCTTCAGCTTTACAATTCCTCTTTGATCCTGCAGAACGTCGATGTCGACTGGCGTAGTTTAGGCATCTAAGCGCGACTGCAACCAAACAAGCATCACTGGGGGCAGAAGAATTAATCCTTCTGCCCCTTTGTTTTGCTTTCGCCAGACTCCCATGAGCCCCTTGCGATAACGTGTAAATAGACCCTTTGCGGTAAGGAGCATCGTTTATGAATATCTTTGGTATCGGACTGCCAGAAATGGCCATCATTTTAGTTGTGGCTTTGCTGGTGTTTGGCCCCAAAAAACTACCGGAAATCGGTCGCAGTTTGGCTCAGGCCTTAGGCAGCTTTAAAAAAGCCCAGCAGGAGTTTGAAAGCGAACTCAAGCGGGAGTCGGCTGAGCTAGAGAAATCGATGAAGGCGGAAATTGAGCGGCCTGACCCAAAAGCGCTTCCGCAAGATGCGGTGGAGTCAACATCGGCAGCATCCAATGAAGCTGCAGCGATCGCGGATGAACCGGTAGCCGACTCCTCAAAGACGTCCGCTTAATCGCATTCTAAAAAATGCGGATTGCAGCCATGGATAGCTAACCGTAGCGGTATAGGCGATTTAAGTAATGACGGATTCTCTACGGTTAATCGTAGGTTTGGGCAACCCAGGCACCAAATATGTCCAGACTCGCCACAATGTCGGTTTTGACGTCATTGATGCATTGGCTCAGCGGTGGCAAATCGCTCTCACTGAGCACCGCAAATTTCACGGCATCTACGGTGAGGGGATGGCAATTGCCGGCCACAAAATCGCTTTGCTTAAACCGACCACCTATATGAACCGTTCTGGGCAGGCTGTCCGAGCTGTTTTAGATTGGTACAAGTTCGAAGCAGCTGCGGTGCTGGTGGTCTATGACGATATGGCCTTGCCTATTGGTAAGCTACGCATTCGCCCGAGTGGTTCGGCTGGTGGGCACAATGGGATGAAGTCCCTAATTAGCCATTTGGGGACCCAAGAATTCCCTCGCTTACGCGTTGGCATCGGCAGCACTCAAAAGGGAGAAGACCGCGATCGCGCAGTTGTTGCCCACGTTCTAGGTAAGTTTGCACCCGATGAGAAGCAGCTTGTCAAAACGTCCATTGATTGGGCCGTGGAAGCTACTGAAGTCATGCTACGCAAAGGGTCAGAAGCGGCCATGAGTACCTTCAATGGTCGCTCTGCTTTAGAAGCATAAGTCGGGCCGCACAAGACCAGTCAGCCAACGACTAATACTCACCGATCTCCGATTTCATTCTCTCCAGGGTGAGGTGCATTTGCTCAAACATCTGTTGGGGCGTCATACCCGCTTGGCTGAGCTGGGTTTTTAGCTGCTCAACCGTCATTTTCGCCATGAAATCATCAGAGAGTTCAAATCGTTTCATAAAGATGCGATAGCGTTCTAAAACATCTTCCATTTGTTGAATATAAAGCTTTTTGCCTTCGCGATCGAACTTGCCATAGCGACCACCCATCTCTACCAGATTTTGATAATCCTGAAATAGAGACATTGCTTCTTGTTGAACAATTTCAGAATCAAAAATTCCCATGATGCGTATTATCAATCAATTTACGAAAAGAGGTCTATCTAACGGCAACAGCGAAAGTAGCTATCTGACAATTTGGAAACCCGTTTGCTCAAATTTCTCAGGGCGATGTGGATATCACAATCAAGCAGTTTCTGAAAGTTGGGTTAGTTATTTAACTTTAAAAGACCAACACATCTAGGCCAATGGGAGAAAACCCTACTTATTTGCTTTATTAAAAGCAAATAAATTGAACAGACCGCCGCGCTTGCTTTTGCCATTGCCATTGCTTGAAGAGCGCGCATGGGGTGGGTTGGTTGCGGCAGCAATGTCAACATTTAGCTGCTTAGCATATTTTTGAGCGATCGGATTCTTGGCATCGAGCCTGAGTGCTTGTCGAATGTGGACTTTGGCCATGCCAACCATTTTTTGCATCATATAGGCTTGGCCCAACATAGTGTGATAGTTGCTGTTATTCGGCTCAATTCGCACTGCATCACGCAGTTCTTGCACTGCTTCGGCATAGGACTTGCCGGCAATGTAAGTTTTAGCCCGGGCGACATGGCGCTGGGCATAATCAACTTGAGGAGCGTCTTTTGTGTTAGCAGCTGCAGCTGTGGGAGTGGTCGTCGAAGCAGCGTGGGTCACCGTAGCTGGGGACATGAGTCCACTCCGCTTTTCACGAATCACGGGATCGCCCATTTTGCGTCGCAGATAAATCAAATTGAGTTCTGCAATAGCCTCGGTTTTAGTAGCAAAAGACGCTACCGAGGTATATTGGCTTTCAGAAATCTCTGATAGCGCTTTCTCATAAAAAACCTCCACCTCCGCCTCATCAATTTGCAACAATTGCTGAGAAAGCGTTTCCTGGGGATTGAGTTTACCTTCGCGAGTCAGACGACGAACCTTAAACCGCAACGTCGCTAGGGTTTCGGCTCGGCCTTTATCTTGCTTGAGGCGCTGATAAGCCGGGTTTACCAATCGCGTCAGCACAACATTAGTAAATTCGCGGGTTTCCTCTGGCTTGCCAATTTGCTGATCTGGATGCAAATGCTTTGCTATCTGACGATAGCGCTTGGCGATGCGTCGCTCATCAGCTGCCACTGAAACCCCCAGAACCGCGTAGGGATCAGAAAACTGTTTGAGCCAATCGGGGGAAAAAGCGGGTGATGTCATGCAAATCGTACAGAAGGGGCAATCTGAAAAATGCTCTAGGGCCAAGAGCAGATGCAGATAGGCAGAACCTGATTGAGAGGAATCGTGCTTAGGTCTAACTCGCTAGATTTAGATTAACGTTTCAAGGTAGCTGTGGGTGTGCCACGGCAAAAGAGTTCAGGGTAACCGTTTATGCGTGGTTGCAAAGCCCAACCCCAGGGTATCAAATAACACAAAATCTTTACTGAATACATGGAGTATCGGTGCTATTGGTGCTCGCCGTTACTGAGGCAATTATCGTCACCAGGATAGTTGATTGTTATCTAGATGAGGGTGGGGTTCTCAATTCTGCAACGTGATTCGACTCAATACTAAAGAAATGTTAGTAGTTGCATATTCTCTCCCTGCAACGGTAAATTCCTGTTTTATTACTTACTGCGTTAAAGTATGGCGACAGGACTGTTTGAGGTCGCAATGAGTCGCCATTCAGCGTCGAAAATCATTGTAGAGTCAGAAAAACCCTCCAAGAAGTGGGCGATCGCAGCGGCGCTTGCCTTTGCTGGGGCCCTCAACCCTCTGCCGGTCCCCATTACTGGACTGCACAAGTTTTATCTTGGCCAGCCCGTTTGGGGCGGTGTCTATCTAATTCTTTGGTGGACCCAGATTCCCCGTATTGCCTGCGCAGTAGAAGGGGTTTGGTTTTTGTCCCGCTCTCAGCGCGATGATTATCCGGATGAGCCCCCGCAACCAGAGCGTGGCATCGACGTTTCTCAGCAGACCCAAGCGATCGCAACGGCTCTGCGGGAATTGGAGAAACTGCGTCAAGAAGGCTTGATATCGGAGCAAGAATTTGAGCAAAATCGCCGCAATTTGCTGACCAAATTACACTAGTGGCAGACATTCCCTTGAAGCTCTGAGATTGCTGCGATGTCTTCTCGTTGGCTATCCCCCATCCAGTTACCCTGGAATACTTGGCTGAAGCGACTCCACACCATGAGAAAGCGGCTGCAGCAAGACCCTTTTACCCGCCTCAACACCATTGAAGAGGTTCTGATCGCGGCGGATATGGGGCTTTATATCGATGTGAACCAAGCTACCGCCGACGATTGGCTACGACTCCCGGGCATTTCCATTCACCAGGCTAAGAACCTGGTCAGTTTGAGCCATCAAGGCGTTGTTTTTTATGCATTGGAAGACATTGCAGCGGCGTTAGGGGTGCCCTGTCGGCATTTACGGCCTGTCAGCCCTCTCTTACGGTTTTGCTACTACGATAACGCCAGCACGGTCACGCCAGCTGCCCTATCCATCAACTCAGCTACGATCGCTCAGCTGATGGGCTTGCCCGGCATGTCGAGTCCACTTGCCGAGCGCATTCTCAACGAACGGCAGCGATCGCCCTTTATGACCTGGAGCAACGTTCATCACCGATTGCGGTTATCGCCCGAACAAACGAATGAGTGGATGCACTATCTAACGGTATCGCCGACGGTACCTAAGCCACCGCCATCGGACCCACCCTAAGAGAATTGGCCAGGAGACAACCCATCCAAGGCGGCTCAGCCAACTGCTGATAGCTACCACCTATTCATCCGACTTTTGCCAATCTTTGTAGTAGCCCTCAAGCACCTGCTTTACCATGGGAGCAGCTACAGAGCCACCCCCGCCCCCAGAGTTTTCGGCAAAGGCCACGACTAAAATTTCTGGGTCATCGGCTGGTGCATAGGCTCCAAACCAGGCGTGGTTTTCGTAAGGGGGAGCCTCCGCCGTTCCCGTCTTACCAGATAATGGTGGTAAGTTCGGCAAATTTAGGGCTCGCGCCGTCCCCCCTGAGATAACCTGCCGCAAACCATCTTGCAAAATCGCAACTGTTGACGGCTGCAGACCCATGGGCTTTCGCCATTCCTCAGGGTTGCGATCGTCCTTGAGCAAGTGCGGCGTTACCAGGTAACCGTCATTCGCCGGCACCGCAAACATGACCGCCACCTGCAACGGCGTCGTTTGCAAAAATCCTTGGCCAATAGACATGTTGATAGTATCGCCGACAAACCATTCATAACCAATAACTTCGCGCTTCCAGGCGTCATCGGGCACCAAACCGGCACTCTCTTCCGACCCCAGTTCAATGCCCGTCTTGCTACCAAAGCCAAACCGTCGCGTCCATTGAATCAGCGTTTCGCCGCCAATTTTGCGCCCCACCTGGTAGAAAAACGTATCGCTACTCATCGCCATCGCGCCGCGAAACCCCAGAGGCCCAAACCCAACGTTGTTCCAATCGTGAAACGCAATGCCCCCAATGCGAATGGCACCATAGGTCGGCAGGATAACCTCTGGTGAATAGGCCCCAGACTCGATGCCCGCTGCAGTGGTCACAATCTTGAAAGTGCTTGCGGGCGGGAAGCCCTGGAGCGCTCGATTCACAAACGGATGATCGGCTCCCTGCAGTTGGCCCCACTGGGCGTCGGTGATATTTGTGGTGAAAATATTGGGATCAAACGTTGGGCGGCTCACCATTGCTAAAATAGCGCCCGTATGGGGGTCCATCGCAACGATCGCCCCTTTGGTATTCCCCAGGGCCTGCTCAGCTAATTTTTGAATTTCAATATCAATCGTCAGCTGGACATCATTACCCGATACCGCTGGCTTGTTGCCCAAGACACTGATGACTCGGCCAGAACTATCAACTTCAACCTGTTGTCCGCCCCATTCACCCTGCAAGAGTGGCTCAAAAGCTGATTCAGCACCCATTTGGCCAATGATGTCACCAAGGCGATAGCCTTCGTAGCGAGGGCTGTCTAATTCTTCCTGGGTGATTTCGCCGGTATAGCCCAACACATGAGCTGCCAAATCGCCATTGGGATAGTTGCGCACCGCCTCAGCCTCTAAGCGGACGCCAGGCAGCTCATGGCCAAATTCGGCAATCGCCGTGGCCTGGGCCGGGCTGATGCCGCGAGCGACAGTAATCGCCTCAATAGACTCATAACCAGCCTGTTCCAACCGCTGCTGAATGCTTTCGGGAGGCACATTCAAAATCCTTGAAAGCCGCGAGATGACCATTGGCCACTCCGACCGCGGCAGAGCGATCGGCCAGATGGAGATCGCATGGGACAAGCGGCTGCTCGCTAAAATCTTGCCGTTGCGATCTAGTAAGGCGCCCCGCGCGGGGCGCTTGGGCACTAAACGGATGCGATTGGTTTCTGCTCGCTGGCGATTTAAAGGCCCCTCAATGAGCTGCAACTGCGCTAGACGGGTGCCGACGGCACCGAACAGCACCCCCGATACTGCCACCATGGCCACCACGGCTTGAAAGTGCTTGCCGACCGTGCGATCGCTATCCTTTTTAAGCCGAAACTGAAACTGAGAAGGAAACTCTAAGGTCATCGACGGCTCCAACGACAGGGCGGAGATCCCCTTAACACACCTCAACTAGGATAGCGGCCCATCGGGATCTTATGGAGGATAAACGTGGCGCTTTCGCGAGCTCACTTTGGGGGCTCTCCTCAGTCGCCGCTGAGAGCAATCAAACGCTGCCCCAAACATCTGCTTCAACCACGGCAATCAGTTACAACGCTTACTTTTTCCAGACAAACAATTTTTAATAGTGAAAAAGCGTCTAATTACCTGCGGCGATGGCGAGCCAGTGTGTAATGATGCTGTCTAAGAATTCAAAGGGCACTCTGCATAGAGAATGCTACAGATAATTCTGCCGCTAGTCAGGGGATTTCTTTTGATGTCACAGACAGTTTCTCCGTCCATCACCCAGACTCAGACTCGACAAGTTGCCGATGTCGAGTTGCAACAAGTCTCGAAGTATTTTGGTGGAGAAGCGGCTGTTCGCAATATTGACCTAAATATCCATGAAGGGGAATTTTTCAGCATCTTGGGCCCGTCAGGCTGCGGTAAAACGACAACGCTACGGCTAATTGCCGGCTTTGAGCAGCCCTCTCAAGGTGCGGTGTGGATTCAAGGGCAAAACATGAGTCGCATCCCTGCCCACCGCCGCTCGGTAAACACGGTTTTCCAGAGTTATGCCCTGTTCAACCATATGACTGTTAGGGACAATATCGCCTTTGGTCTTCGCATCAAAGGGATGGGGCGATCGCAGCGCCAGCAGCGGGTCGACGATGCCCTGCGCTTAGTCAAAATGGAAGCTTTTGGCAATCGCCACCCGGCCCAGCTCTCCGGCGGACAAAAGCAGCGAGTTGCCTTGGCCCGTGCGTTGGTCAATCGCCCAGCGGTGATGCTGTTGGATGAACCATTGGGCGCGCTTGATCTGAAACTCCGCAAGCAAATGCAGGTGGAACTAACCAATCTACATAAGCAATTGGGCATTACCTTCATCATGGTGACCCACGACCAGGAAGAGGCGCTATCGCTTTCTGATCGCATCGCGGTAATGAAGGATGGTGATATCGAACAGGTGGGCAGCCCGAGCGAAATTTACGATCACCCGCAAACGCCCTTTGTCGCTGACTTCATTGGCGATACCAACCTTTTACAGGGTGAGGCGGATTTCCTCGATGGGCACATGCTGCGCGTGACCACTCCGGAGGGCACCACTGTATTAGTCAAGCGTTCTGACAATCTCACCAGTGACCTCAAAGCCGTGGTGGTGAGCGTGCGGCCCGAAAAAATTCACCTCAGCCAAGATCGTCCGTTCCACGAGGGAAACTGCTATTCTGGCTACGTCAAGCATGTCATGTACCTGGGGACACATCTTCACTGTGTAGTACAGCTCCAAACAGGGGAATGCCTCACGGTGTTGCAGCTCAACCGCACCGGACAATCTCTGGCGTCAGAGACGCCGGTCAATGTTTCCTGGATGCCCGCTGACTGTTTGGCATTGGCGGCTTAAGCGGTCTGCTAATTTAGCGGACTGTGACCCGCATGGCAAAGTCGTTCTCCAATGTTTCATATTCTCTTATTTATCTAACCAATTCCATACGAGGGAGGAATTCCGTCAATGCCCCGCAAGCGATCGCTCTATCTGCCCAAGTCACTGTATTTAGGTCCCACTCGTCGGCGCTTTCTCCAAGGATCGGCGGCGGCGATCGCTGGTGTCACATTAGCCAACTGCCGCCAGAATATTGCCCAGCAATCCGGCAGTGAGACCGATGCCAACGCCGAAACTTCCTCTAACGAAGGTGGCAGCAGCAGCGCCTCTGGTCCGCTCCATGTTTACACCTGGGCGGACTACACCAGTGATGAAATCGTCAGTGCCTTTATCGAGAAAACAGGCATTGAGGTGATTGTCGATATTTATGACTCCAACGAAACCATGCTGGCCAAGATGCAGGCCGGTGGGGGCGACGCCTACAGCATTCTCTATCCCTCCGATTACATGGTGCAGGAGATGATCGGGCTCAATATGTTGACGAAGATGGACAAAGATCGCATCTCTGGAATAGAAAACATTTTTGATAAATGGCAAGACCCTGTCTATGACTCAGGCAACACCCACAGTGTGCCCTTTGCCTGGGGCACCACAGGATTGCTTTACAACGCCCAAACCACTAGTCCTGCCCCTCAAGACTGGGATTATCTGTGGGATAACTCTTCTTCCCTGGCCCGGCGCATGACGTTGTTAGATGACGTTCGGGAAACCATGGGCATGGTTCTCAAGTCTTTGGGATATTCCTACAATTCCACCGATCCCGACGAAATCGAGGAAGCCTACAACAAACTAGTGGAGCTAAAACCGGCTTTAGCCTCCTTCATGTCCTTTGGCTTTGAAGACGGTCTGTTGAGCGGTGACTTAGCTGTTGTGATGGCTTACTCCGTGGATGCCTTATCCAGTATTGCGGAGGACGATAGCTTAGACTACATCATCCCCGAGAGCGGCTCTTCGGTATGGACCGACACAATGGTGATTCCCACAACGGCTCCCAACGTTGATGCCGCTTACGAGTGGATTAACTTCAACCTCAATCCCGAGATTGCTCAGCTAAACACCGAGACCCTGTTCAACGCGACCCCTAATAAGGTGGCTTACGAAAACCTCTCGGATGAGCTCAAGAGCGATACCAAACTGTTCCCACCCCAGGACTTGCTAGACAAGTGCGAGGGAATTGCCCCCGTCGGCGATGCGTCGGCAATTTATGACGAATACTGGACCCGCGTCACCAGCGCCTAGGAATCGCCGTTATGAGTGCCTCTTGGAGTAAGGGTTTAGCAAAAGCCGGTGGAACTGCGTGGGGTCATCGCTTACGCAAGTTGGCGACACCCATTGCCTTGTTGGGACCCGCTGGCATCTGGCTCTTACTCTTTTTGGTGCTGCCGACACTGCTAATTTTTGACATCAGTTTGGTACCGGGATTGCGACCCGAAGATGTCGGTGGGACTTACGGCTGGGGCAACTACTCACAGGTTTTCAATCCCTTTGATGCTGCCTTCGACCCAGTTTATTTGCAGGTCATTGGGCGATCGCTCTACTACGCCATAGTGGCAACTTTGATTTGTTTAGTTTTGGGCTTTCCCGTTGCCTATTGGCTAGCAATCATGGCTCCCAAACGCTGGCGCAATTTCTTGGTAGTGGCCTTTATCCTGCCCCTATGGACATCATCTTTGCTGCGGGCCTACGCCTGGATTAGCATTTTGCGGCCAACGGGACTGCTAAATAGCTTGATCACTTGGCTAAGCGGCTTTTTACCCGGTATTGACCTACCTACCCAAAACTGGTTGTATACCTCGGCGGCGGTGTTTGTAGGACTGACGTACAACTTTTTGCCCTACATGGTGCTGATTTTGTACGCCTCCCTAGAGAAACTCGACACTGCGCTTTTAGAGGCGGCGGCTGACTTAGGCGCGACCCCGCGCCAAACCTTTTGGAAAGTTACCGTGCCCCAAACCCTACCCGGGATTGCGGCAGGCTGCCTATTGGTCTTTATCACTAGCATGAGTGACTTTGTTGTGCCCACCCTGCTAGGGGGAGCTTCTAGCATGACTATTTCGCGACTGATCTATAACCAGTTTCTCGGTATTACCCGCAACTGGGGGCTGGGGTCGGCTTTGAGCATGGTCATGATTTTAGCGGTGAGTTTGGCGATCGCCCTGCTGCTGAAATATGGCGATCGCGACTCTGTGAACGAAGCGTAAGGGACCTGCCGACCATGTCACGACTACCCGAATGGAGCCTTTTGAGAACTTGGCAGGGCTGGCTAACGGTGTTGCTATTTTGCTTTATGTACGGGCCAATCGTCGTATTAGGCATTTATAGTTTCAACGACTCGCGGCGCTACACCTCTGTGTGGCAGGGATTCAGTCTCCGCTGGTATGAAAGTTTATTTCAAGATGCGCGAATCTTTCGCGCCCTGCAGGATACGCTATTCGTCGCCATTGTGGCAGTGGCCATTTCATCGGTGCTGGGTACGCTGATGGCGATCGGCTTAGCTAAATACTACTTCCCCGGTAAGTCCCTCTATCGCGGGGTATCCTATTTGCCTTTGATCATCCCTGATATCTCTATTGCCGTGGCGACCCTAGTGTTTCTGGCGTCCATGGCAATTCCCCTTAGTATTTGGACGATTGTGGCCGCCCACATGGTGTTCTGCTTGGCCTACATTGCCGTCGTTGTCTCCAGTCGCCTTGGCAGTCTAGATCCCCACTTAGAAGAAGCGGCCCTCGACCTGGGCGCGACTCCGACCCAAGCCTTAATCAAAGTCTTACTGCCCCAGCTAATGCCGGCGATCGTGGCAGGCTGTTTACTCGCTTTTGTACTGAGCATTGATGATTTGTTAATTTCTAGCTTTACTGCCGGAGGCGGAGCCAACCCGCTACCGCTAGAAATTTTCAGCCGCATTCGCAACGGTGTTAAACCCGACATGAACGCACTCAGCGTATTGCTCATCCTGACGTCTGGCATGATTGCCGCCTTAGCCGAATATCTCCGTTACAAAGGATCAAAACTAGAGGGCTAAGAGCTGATTGGGGCCCCTAGATCGTCTCTTTGAAATTGCTCAAACGGGCTCGCTGCAAACAGTTCACCCGATGCTGTAAATCCTCATAGCACCCTGCGTCAAGGAACTTTGTATCATTTGGAAAACAAAAATTGAGTGAAGTGTCGTATTTTTGCCCAGAAGCTATTAGCATAAAGGGGTGAGAAATACCAATCGATCCGTAATTTCTTTGCAGGCAGGTTGCTGGTTCAAGCTCATCGGAGGAGCCAGCTATCAACACCTCCCCTCGATTCGTAATTTGGCACTGGTCTATACCCTTGCAGGTGCTGATTGCATCGATGTCGCTGCTGATCCTGCTGTGGTTAGCGCCGTTAAAGAAGCGTTTCAGGTCATATCTTGGCTGCGACAGCTACCTCAATTAACGCATCGCTACCTAGGTGAATTACCGATAGAACGGCCACTCTTGATGGTCAGTTTTAGCGATGGTGATGACCCGCATTTTCGCAAAGCTCAATTTGATCCAGCCCTTTGTCCAGCGGATTGTACACGCCCCTGCGAACGTATTTGCCCTGCTGCGGCGATCGCCTTTCCCCCCGTAGCAGCTGGGGTAATTACCGATCGCTGCTACGGCTGTGGCCGATGTCTGCCGGTATGCCCGATTCAGAATATCAACACCGTCACCCGAGCCACCTCCGTTGAGACCATCGCCGCAGCGCTGCTGGAGCAGGTCGATGCGATCGAAATTCACACCCAAGTTGGACGCTACGAGCCATTCATGGCGTTGTGGTCGAGGCTACGCCCCTATCTCTCTCATCTTGCGGTCATTTCTATCAGCTGCCCTGACCATGATGACGCCGTTGAGTATCTCTGGCAGCTCTACGAGGGGATTCGCCCCCATTGGTCCAAACCGTTAATTTGGCAAACCGATGGCCGACCAATGAGCGGCGATATCGGCAAAGGCACGACCCACGCCACCTTGCGATTTGCCGCGAAGGTCTTGCGCTCTGGTCCACCTGGCTATGTTCAGCTGGCGGGCGGTACTAATGACCATACGGTGGCGAAGCTATCTGAGCTAGTTGATGCCCAGCCGCCATCATTCCCGGCAGAGGTTTGGGGTCTCGCTTCAAACCGGGAGGCCTCAAGGCCACGGTTAGGCGGTGTCGCCTTTGGAAGTTTTGCCCGACGGTTAATGAGTTCTGGGGTGGCTGAGCCGAGTCTAGAGCCATTATTTGCATCTGCTGTTCAAACCCATGAGAGGTTACCGCACTATGACCAGACATCTTTAACGAGTTCTATCGCCCATTTGGCTCACGCTGTGGCCTTGGCTCATAACTTAATCACCCCCCTGAAGAGGAACTCACCCACAGCCGCTGGAGTCCCCTCCTCTACTGCCGGCGATGGCCCCTGCCCCACGGCAGTTTCCCCAGAATCGCCAGTGTATTTATCAACATTTGAGTAGACCCTAATTAGGCTATGGTCCTTCAAAACGACTTTCAGTCCGTTGATTCTGCCCAGCATGCTTCTTCATTGGAAGGGGCTGCCTCAACAACGTCGACCGCTGCTCAGTCTGCAGTGTACGACGATCTGGAGGCACTACTGGAGATTTTGCCTCCCAATACGGCTCCGCTCATTCGGCAG
Organism: Leptolyngbyaceae cyanobacterium; assembly: GCA_050331235.1. GTDB lineage: Bacteria > Cyanobacteriota > Cyanobacteriia > Phormidesmidales > Phormidesmidaceae > Halomicronema. The sequence continues at coordinate 18,956 of JBHJHA010000116.1, read as the reverse complement.
CATGAGCAAGCTGATCAGCTCATTGAGGTCATCTTGGATTTGGGCAGACGTCCAGAGGCAAGATTCCTGTCGGGTGCTGAATATTTATCTGATCAAGTCGTCACTAAGGAAGATTTGCAGTTCACCGTTGATCGCGTGGGCTACTTTGGCGGCGACAACCGTGCCGGCATCGAAAAAACCCTCCATCGAATCAGCGCCATTCGCAATCGCTCTGGCGAAATTATTGGACTTACTTGCCGAGTAGGGCGCGCGGTTTTTGGCACCATTGGTTTGATCAGTGACTTGGTGGAGCGAGGCCAGTCCATCCTGATGCTGGGTCGTCCCGGTGTGGGTAAAACGACGGCTCTGCGGGAAATTGCCCGCGTCCTAGCGGACGATTTGGATCGCCGAGTCGTGATCATTGACACCTCTAACGAAATCGCTGGGGATGGAGATATTCCCCACCCGGCCATTGGGCGCGCCCGCCGGATGCAAGTCGCTAAACCGGAACTGCAGCACCAGGTGATGATCGAGGCGGTCGAAAATCATATGCCGGAAGTGATTGTCATCGATGAAATTGGCACTGAGCTGGAAGCGACGGCCGCTCGCACCATCGCCGAACGCGGGGTACAGCTTGTTGGGACGGCCCACGGCAACCAGTTGGAAAACCTGATGAAAAATCCAACTCTCTCAGACCTAGTTGGGGGCATCCAATCGGTCACGTTGGGGGACGATGAAGCGCGGCGGCGGGGCAGCCAAAAAAGCGTGCTAGAGCGCAAAGCTCCTCCCACCTTTGACATTGCCGTAGAGATGTTGGAACGCCAACGCTGGGCGATCCACGAAGATGTGTCAGCGACGGTGGATGCCTTACTGCGGGGTCGCCCGCCAGCGGTACAGGTACGAGCCGTTAATGCAGACGGTCAAATCGTCACGACTACTGAAGCACCTCAAGTCAAAGCCACACCAATTAGGGGCCGATCGCTCGGTACCCCTAGCTTTAAAAATAATGGCTGGCGCGCCTCTGGCCGCATGGTCCCCCCCAAAAGCAGCGGCACCGTTGAGCGGTTACCAGTGAGCTCCGAGCAGCAAACTTTTGAGGCGATGCTCGACAATTCGTTCAATGAAGCCGAGATGGTTTATTCGCCGGCAGTCAATGAGGGTCTCTCCCTGACGGGGGAACCTACCGTTGGTCCTAACGGGGAAGACATCCTGCGGGTGTATTCCTACGGCATCAGCAAGCATCACCTAGATCAGGCGATCGCCACCCTACGGCTGCCGGTGGTCGTCACTAAGGAACTGGACAGTGCCGATGCCGTTTTAGCGCTGCGATCACACGTCAAACACCACTCCAAGCTGCGTCAGCTCGCCAGCCTACGTGACTTACCGATTCACACTGTAAAGTCAAACAGCATGCCGCAGATTGTGCGCACCCTCCAGCGCATGTTAGATATTGACGACAGCAGCATTCGGGCCCTGCCAAATCTGAGCTTGTTTTCGCCCAACGAAGACGCTGACGAACTGGAGGCCTTAGAAGAAGCTCGGCTAGCCGTTGAGCAAATTGTGATTCCTAAGGGCCAGCCGGTGGAACTGCTGCCACGTTCCGCCCGGATTCGCAAAATGCAGCATGAACTGGCAGAGCACTACCGGTTGAAGTCCTGTAGTTTTGGTGATGAGCCCAACCGCCGCTTGAGGATTTATCCGGCTTAGGCGACTATCATCGCCGCTGCCCCGATGGCGCTCTGGGGTCGAGAATAGAGAGATACCCCTTATTCTTTTGGCCACAGCCTTGGTCCTATCCAACTGTGGCTTTGAGATAAGATGAACGATGGACTTTTACAGCGACGCGATGACGGCAGAGGTGAGGCCGGATAGCGCGCCTACCGCGAGTTGAATGCGATGGAGGTGGAGGAATGGTAACTTTCCGACGGGGATGCTGGCTAGTGTCAAGTATCCTGATGGGAATGCTGGCCGGTGAAGCCCAGGCCGTCGTTACATCACCAGTGAGGGTGCTAGAGCTTTCGGCGCTGCCAGTTACCGCCCCCCTGCAACTGGCCCAAAGCAGCAATGCCAACCTGACGGATGCCCAGCAGGAGGCTTTAGATGATCTCCTGAGTCAAGGTCAAGATCAAGTCGAGGCCAGAGACTACAGCGGGGCGATCGAAAGCTATCGAGCCGCAACGCGCATCGACCCGCAAAATGCACGGCTGTTTTCTGGCATTGGTTATCTCTATGTGCAGCAGGGCAACTACGGTGCTGCCATTGCACCGTATCAACAGGCGATCGCCCTCGAGCCTGATAATATGCCTTTCCGCTATGGGTTGGCTTTTGCCTATGTCAAGCTCGAAGACTACGACAATGCGATCGCAGCCTACGAAGAAATCACCACCTTGGCCCCCTCTGAAACAGACGCCTACCTGGGACTGGGCAACATTTTTATCACCTTAGAAGATTACGAGTCTGCACTGGTCACCTACGAAGCCTTGGCCCAGAGAGCTCCAGGCAACGCTAAAGCTTACGAAGCGCTAGGCACACTGTATTTGATTCAAGAAGACTATGATTCTGCCCGGTCCGCCTTCCAACGCGCCGTTGGCGCTGACAGCAGCCGCAGCGAACCCTACGTCGGCCTCGCCGAAACTCAAATCGCCTTAGGCAATTCCCAGGAAGCCTATCAGAATTTGCAAGAAGCCGTGCGGCTAAATCGTGACGATGCCCAAGCCAACTTCCTGCTGGGGGAGCTGTCGATGGAAATTGGTGATGAAGCCGCTGCCTATCGCTTTTATCGACGAGCTGTAGAGAGCGACCCTGACTTGATTCCCGCCCAGGCTGCTGTAGGTGCTTTTCACCTTAACGAAGGCGTTTATTTGCAGGCGATCGGTGCCTATCGTCGAGTGATCGAAGCCTTTCCCAACAATCCCGGTGCTCATTACAACCTCGCCCTTGCCCAGTGGGCCGAAGGCCTAGAAAAGCAAGCCATTGGCTCAATCAGCCGAGCGCGCCGTCTGTATCTTGATCAAGACGATTTGGCCTCGGTTGATCGAGTGGATGCCCTGCTGGAGCTTTGGGACGTTGACCTAGAGGGGAATGGACTTTGATACTGCTGCGGTTCGCGACATCACAATGATTATCGTCAGTTTGAGCAATTGGTTTGCACCAAGATTGATCCGGATTTAGTCGATGTGTACGCCCGTGCCAACGTCATCGTTCGAAAACCATCTGGATGTATTTGCTGGGCCCAAGTTATCAAGACTTCAGCGGCGGCGGGTGGCGATCGCCAATGTCAAGCCTCAGCAACTTTTACGTGGCCAAAGCGTCTAGAGAATCATTCCCAGAATACAAATTGCACTGTGCGATGGGAAGCGGCTCAAGGACTTACGAATGCTGAGGGGTGCCAAGTCTTCAGTCAATCCCCTCATTCGACAAATCTTAAGTCATAATAAATTTACGTTTCTTAACGGCAGACTCATTATTTCAAGCTGCTAATTCTACCGAGATGGATTGTGTCACCCGTGCAAAAGTCAGACCCCATTGCTCCTACTCACGAAACCTGGTTTCGCAAAGAGTTGAAGAACGCTTCTAAGGGCTATGGCAGGCTGTTTATCGGAATCGGGATCGGAGTGGCGATCGCGCTGGTGGGCTCCCGACTCTTTGCTGGCAGTCCGACTGCGACGGAAGATGCGACCAGTGCTGAAACCGCGACACAGGTCAGTGCCCAAACCGTTTCGGTAGAGCCGGTGCAACTCAGCCAAGTAACCGAGCAATTGACCGTGACTGGCACAGTGCAGCCGGCTGATCTGTTGGCCGTCACGCCCCAGATCAGTGGACTCCAAATTCAGCGAGTGTTGGTTGACGAGGGCGATCGCGTTACCCAGGGACAACCGCTTGTGGTTTTGGATGACGCCGATCTACGCTCCGAAATTCAACGGGCCCAGGCCCAAATCGATGTGGCCCAAGCCCAACTACAGCAGCAGCAGGCCAACCTATCCCAAGCACGAGCTCGGCTAGATGAGGCTGTGGCCAACCGACAGCGGTATCAATCGCTGGCCGAGCAAGGGGCCGTCAGCAGTGAGGAACTCGATAGCCGCACCACGGAGGCGATTACCGCTCGCGAGTCGGTGGGAGTGGCGGAAGCAAATGTTGCGAGTGCCGAGGCCAACATTCGCAGCGCTCGGTCTGATTTGGAGCGGTTGCAGACTCAACTCACCCGGGCAACCGTAGTGGCTCCGATGGATGGCGTTGTTGCGGAGCGTCCGGCGAGCGTGGGAGATGTCTCGTCAACCTCCAATGAGGTTGTCACTCTCATCCAAGGGAATCAGTTGGAACTAGAAGCCGAAGTGCCCCAGGCTCAGCTTTCTCAGGTGCAGGTGGGTGCTCCGGCCCAGGTGACCTCAAGCACTGACCCGACTGTGCAGGTCGAGGGTACGGTGCAAGAAATTCAGCCGTTGATTGATCCAGAAACGCGCACGGCTCAAGTGGTAATTCGCTTGCCAGCGAGTGATCGCCTGCGTTCGGGAATGTTTTTGACCGCAGCGATTCAGTCTGGTCAGCGCTCTGGCTTAACGGTGCCGGCTCAGGCGCTCCAGCCCCAACCGGACGGCTCAGTACAGGTGTATTTGGTGGGGGCCGACCAAGTGGCGATTGCCCGCACGGTTCAAATTGGTGCGCGGATGACGACTCCAGGGAATGAAGCTAGTCGCGTTGAAATCCTTGACGGCTTGACAGCGGGAGAGCAGGTAGTTGTTGCTGGCGCTGGTTATGTACAGGAGGGAGATGTCGTTACCGTAGCGGAATAACGCCAGCATCGCGGGCAAGTCACGCCCCTCACATCAGTTTTGTCACTCATCACTCCGAATTGTTTGTTCACTCTCCTCCCCTATGGCTTCTAACATTTCTGGCTGGTCTATTCGGCGACCGATTCCGACCCTTGTCTTGTTCCTCGTGTTGACATTGGCCGGATTAGTATCCTTTGGGCGATTGGGCGTTGACCTCAATCCCAACATCGATGTGCCCGCCGTAATTGTAACCGTCAGCCAGCGGGGGGCTGGACCCGAGGAGCTAGAAACTCAAATCACCAAAAAGGTCGAAGACGCCGTTGCCGGTCTTGGCAATATTGACGAAATTCGCTCCACGATTACCGACGGTAATTCGCAGACGGTCATTAGTTTTGTTTTAGGTACTGATACTGATCGCGCCACCAATGATGTGCGTGACGCGATCGCCCGAATTCGCTCTGACCTACCCGGCAGCGCCCAAGATCCCATTGTTCGCCGCCTGAGCTTTGAGGGCGGCGCCATCATGACCTATGCGGTCACCTCCGGGCAGCGCTCTGTGGAAGAGCTGAGTGAGCTGGTCGATCAGGAGATTAGTCGAAGTCTACTGTCTGTATCAGGGGTTGCCCAGGTGGACCGAGTCGGTGGCGTTGACCCCGAAATTCGTATCGACCTCGACCCCAAACAGCTTGACGCCCTGGGCATTACCGCCACCCAGGTGAATGACCAGATTCGCGCCCTCAATATCAACTTACCGAGTGGTCGGGCTACCGTAGGGCAACAGGAGCAGGGATTGCGCACCCTCGGCAGTGCTCCCACCGTCGAAGCATTAGCCAATTATCAGATTCAATTGCCTAACGGCACTGCGGTGCCACTCAAGAGTTTAGGAACGGTTGAGCGCGGCTATGCTGAGACTCGCCAAGCCGCCTACTTTGACAACCAAGGCGTCGTGGCTTTCTCTGTTTTGCGGAGTACCGGCAGCGTGTTGGTCTCAGTGGAGGAAGGGGTCAGAGCGCAGGTGGCCTCCTTGGAAGAGACCTTGCCCGAAGACATTGATTTTCAGCTGATCTTTACCCGCGCCACCGATATTCGAGATTCCTATCGAGCCTCGATTGAGGCGCTGATTCTTGGCTGTATTTTGGCGGTCGTAGTGGTGGGCGTCTTTTTGCGCGACTGGCGCGCCACCTTGATTACGGCGACGGCGCTGCCGCTGTCGATCATTCCTACTTTTTTGGTGATTGATTGGTTTGGCTACACCCTCAACAGCATGTCGCTATTGGGGCTGACGCTGGCCGTTGGGAACCTAGTCGACGATGCGATCGTGGAAATCGAAAACGTAGAGCGGCACATCCGCATGGGCAAGCGCTCTTTCCAGGCAGCGATCGACTCCACTTCGGAAGTCGGTCTCGCAGTGGTGACCACTACTGCAACCATCGTTGCCGTTTTCATTCCGGTCGCATTTATGGGGGGCATTCCGGGGCAATTTTTCAAGCCGTTTGGAGTGACGGTTGCTACAGCCACTATGTTTTCTACCTTGGTCGCCCGATTAATGACGCCAATGATGGCGGCTTATCTCCTCAAAGCCAAACCGGCGACTCAACCTAACCAGTTGACCACCTCAGAGGATTTTTCTCTGAACGGACACAGCCACAGCAATGGCAATGGCAACGATCACTACAACGGCAACGGTCACTATCAATCGGGGCGGCAATTTCATCCCTATCAGGCGCTGCTCAGTGCTGGGCTCCGCCATCGGTTAGTGACAGTCACTCTAGCGTTGATGTTCTTCGTCGGCAGTCTGATGCTGGTGCCTTACATTCCCACCAGCCTATTTGACTCTGGCGACACTGGCCTCTCTATCGTTACCGTCGAATTGCCGCCAGGGTCAACTTTAGATGACACCCACCAGGTTACTGATCGCCTAACGACTAACTTGCTAGAACATGAAGCGGTGGCCTCCGTACTGTCTACGGAAGGGACTGACAGCATCAACGCCGCCACCCTATTTGTTAACCTCAAACCCGATAACGAACGTTCGATTTCTCAACAACAGTTCGAACAGGATGCCCGCACCCTGTTTCAAGCAATTCCGGGGGCACGCATCAGTTTTCAAAGTCAAGGAGCGGGTGGTGAGAGCAAGGATTTGACAATCTTACTCAAGGGAGATAATCCGGCCTCGCTACTGGAGTCGGCCAACGCCCTGACTCGCCAGATGCGTGAGGTGCCCGGCTTAGTCGAGGTTACCTCTAGCGCTAGCCTTGTCAAGCCCGAGATTCTGATCACGCCGGACCCACTTCGGGCCGCTGATTTGGGCGTCTCAGTGCAGGCGATCGCCAACACGGCTTTCCTCGCTACCCTTGGCGATACGGACTCTAACCTGGCTGAATTTACGGCGGGCGATCGGCAAATTCCAATCCGGGTTCAACTCGACCCAGCTGAACGCGATCGGCTTGATACCCTACGTCAGCTCAAAGTGCCTGGTCAAAACGGCAATCTTGTTCCTCTTGTCGCTGTGGCTGATATTGCCTTTGGCAGCGGACCAGCCCAAGTTGACCGCTTCGACCGAGCCCGCCAAGTTACTATCGGTGGGAATCTCCAAGGTATCACCTTAGGTCAAGGTCTTGCCTTAGTTAACGACCTACCTGCGCTGACCAATTTACCCGCTGACGTGCAGCAACAGCCTGCAGGAGATGCGGAAATTATGGCCGAAATTTTTAGCCGATTTCTGCTCGCTTTGGGCACCGCCATATTAATGATTTACGCGGTGCTAGTGCTGCTTTATAACAGTTTCCTCTATCCCTTTGCGGTTATGGCAGCCTTGCCATTGTCCGTTGGGGGCGCTTTGATGGGCTTGCTGATTGCGCAAAAACCACTGGGCCTGTTTGCCCTGATTGGCATTGTTTTGTTGATGGGTCTCGTGACTAAAAACGCCATTTTGCTGGTGGATTATGCCTTAATGGCTAAACAACAGGGAAAATCTCGCCGACAGGCCGTTATGGAAGCTGGCACAACTCGACTTCGCCCAATTCTTATGACATCTATTTCGACCATGGCCGGCATGGTACCCATCGCCCTAGAACTCGGCGCTGGCGCGGAAACCAGAAGTCCCATGGCGATCGCCGAGATTGGCGGTTTCTCAACATCCACATTGCTGACCTTAGTTGTTGTGCCTGTATTTTTGACATACATCGATCAGTTCCAAGTGGCGATCGGTCGCCTTTTTGGTCAATTCAAAAGTTCTGACCGTTCCGAGTCACTTTACAAAGAGTTAGAACCTCACAGAACTTCAGTCAGCAAATAACCGTATAATGTGAATTCATTGCGGGTGTAGTTCAGTGGTAGAACGTCAGCTTCCCAAGCTGAATGTCGACGGTTCGAGTCCGTTCACCCGCTTTTTTTGTCCATTAAAGGATTTATTTTTCCAGATTTAAAGGATTAGTTTTCAAAGTCCACGTGAGAATGGGCCCTGATTGACTGACAAAAGTTACTCAAAAAAGGCTGAAGCGCTTTTACTGCAGGGAACTGAGCGTTTAGAAGAAACTGGTTGGGAGCCAGCATTCTAAGATTAGATACCACTCATATCCTGGAATGCTGTGAAAAAAACTCCCGTCTCTACCATGCCCTGGAAACCTGGCTAGGTCAATCGCCTGAATGGGCTCATTTGAGTCATTTGAAGACCTGCCTGTGGATGGTCATCGCCTTGATTCACAGCGGTGAAATCAATCTGACGCGCTGGCTGCCGCATGTGCCGTGCCGCGGTGAGCAGGCCCAAAGTCAACAACGTCGTCTGAGTCGCTGGTTGCACAACAGCCGCATCAACGTCCACCGCCTCTATAAACGGCTGATTCAAGCGGCTTTGGCCGACTGGCAAGAAGAGGTGCTGTATCTCAGCCTCGACACCTCAATGTTCTGGGATGAATACTGTTTGGTGCGTTTGGCTGTCGTCCACCGGGGACGCGCCCTCCCGGTCGTTTGGCGGGTGCTGGAGCATCCCAGTGCCTCGATTGCCTTTGCCGAGTATCGCGACCTGCTGCCGCAAGCCGCTGAGCGGTTACCCCAGGGAGTCAAAGTGGTTCTGCTGGCCGACCGGGGCTTTATTCACACCGATGCGATGACGATGATGACCACCCAACTCGGATGGCATTACCGCATTCGGCTCAAGCGTGACACTTGGATTTGGCGAGCCGGGAAAGGGTGGCGGCAACTCAAGGATTTTCGGCGGCAACGCGGCGAAGCCCTCTGCTTTCACACGGTCAAACTCCACAAGGGCAAATGGTTTGGCCCAGTTCATATCGCCTTTGGCCATAACAACGTCAACGGTGAATTTTGGGCCATTGTCAGTGATGAACCCACCTCCCTACAAACCTTTGAGGAATACGGCCTCAGGTTCGATATCGAGGAAAATTTTCTCGATGACCAGTCCAATGGTTGGAACATCCAAAAATCCCAGGTGCGTTCCGTCTGTGCGCTCTCCCGGCTGTGGTTTATCCTGGCCGTAGCTACCCTCTATGTCGCGGCTCAGGGGATGGAAGTGGTGGCTACGGGGCGCAGGCGCTGGGTGACCCCCCACTGGTTTCGAGGCAACAGCTATTGTCGCATTGGCTGGGACTGGGTCAAAACAGCCCTATCGTCAGGATGGCCGTTGATTCAACAAGTCAGCTTTACCGGCCATCGAGATTCGCAACCCGCGATGGCCTCTAGAAAGCAACATCGTAAACGAACTTACCAAATCGAGTTCACTGTCCGAACCTACCGCTATCCAACAGACTAAGTTTTGTCAGTCAACCAGGAATGGGCCTTACAGACGTTTAACCACCAAAAAATAGATTTTTGGATAGCAACTCGTTCGGTTTTTGCCAGATTTTTCGGTTTTTGCCAGATTTAAAGAATTATAGTGATTCCATTTAAGAATGAGAAAAGAATACCTCTGTAAGCTTTGATATTCCGTTCTTTTCATTCTCAAACTTATGTCGAATGACTATATATCCAAAGGATGAGTAATTCTTGAAAAACATGATTGATCTCAATATGTAACAAAATAGGGCTGATATGATTCTGAGACACTCATTTCAGCCCTATTGGGCTGTGGAAACTAATCTTTTAAAGTGTGGAAAGTTAATTCTTTAATGGACAACTGAGCTGCAACTCGCGATGTGTTGGTCCGTTAAGTACGCTTTGCCGGTTCTACTGCGCATTCAGCAGCGTGAAGCAAAAAGTACTGCCGGTTTCCAAGGTACTTTCTGCCCAAATTTCACCCCCGTGTCGCTGCACGATATTTTGGCAGATGGCTAGCCCTAAGCCGGTGCCCCCCAGCAGACGAGAATCAGACGCGTCAACTTGTTGAAAGCGCTCAAAAATCGTTTCCAGCTTGTCTGCAGGAATCCCCCGGCCTTGATCTTGCACTTGAATCAAGATGTCGTGGTCGCGTTTGGTTGCCCAGAGAGAGATCGCCGTATGGGCTGGGGAAAACTTGATGGCGTTGCTGAGAAGATTGGTGAAGACATGCAGGATATGGTACGCATCGACCCCAACCATCAACTCCGTAGGCTCAAGAACAATGCGGATGTGATGCTCATCTGCCATCGACTGCATGGCCTGAACAGCTTGCACCATTAGCTCGCCTAGGTGGCACGTCTGCAAGGACATGGTGATACGACCCGAGTCGATACGCTCTAGATCGAGTACGTCATTGATTAGGCGAGATAGGCGCTGGGTGTTTTTGAGGGAGATTTCTAAAAATTCTTGGCCTTGGGGCGTCAGAGTGCCTAACTTGTTGCTAGCTAACAGCACTAGGGAGCCATGAATGGAGGTCAGGGGGGTGCGGAGTTCGTGGCCAACGATGGAGACAAATTCGTCTTTCATCCGCTCCGCAGCTTTGCGATCGCTAATATCTGTTGTCAACCCAAAAAAGCCTTTAGTACTGCCATCTTCATCAATTTCGGGAATGTAGGTGGTGAGCAAATAGCGCGATCGCCCATCGGGGGTAGTCACTTCGGCTTCAAATCGGGCCTCTTGCCCAGCTAAGGCCGCTTCAATGTGCGGTTGGGCTTGGGCATAGTAGGCATCGCCCATCACGTCCCAGAGATAACGGCTTTGGAAATCGCCGAGGGGGATTTGGTACCAATCTTCATAGGTTTGGTTATTGAAGACATACCGTTGCTCGGCATCCACCGAACAAATCAGCACCGGCAGCGCGTTGGTTGTCAGGCGCAGTTGCTCTTCACTGCGGCGGAGGGCGGCCTCCGTTTGTCGACGCTGGGTAATATCTTTCAAGATCACGGTGAAGAACTGCTGACCATCGTTAGTCATCAACTTAGAAATCGAGGCTTCTGCCGGAAAGTGTTCCCCCGTTTTCCGACGTCCCAAAACATCACGGCTGCGATTGACCATCGGACGGGAGATATCCTGAGAGACCGCGAAGTTTTGCACGTGCTGGCGATGCACTTGCCGGAAGATAGCCGGCAGCAACACATCTAACGGCTGCTGGTGAACTTCATCGAAGGCATAGCCAAAGATCTGCTCAGCCCCCTGGTTATACATCACGATGCGTTGCTGGTCATCGATTGAGATGATCGCCTCGTCAGCGTTATCTAAAATCCCAGCGAGTTTTTGCTGACTCTCGCGAAGGGCACTTTCCGTCTGCACCCGCTCCCAAATTTCTTGACGTAGCTGTTGGTTAGTTTGGATGAGTTGTTGCGATCGTCGCTGCACTTGCGCCTCTAAATTATTCAACAATTGGGCTTGGGCAAGGGCAACGCCCATCTGATTAGCCAATTGCTGCAAAAGCTCAACCTCAAAGGCCTCCCACCGTCGGGGGCGATCTCCCTGGCTCACAATGAACAGCCCCCAAAGTTGCTCCCCTACGTATAGGGGAACTTCTATACAAGCCCGTGCACCCCATTTCTTCAAGAACTTCGCAGTATACAGAGCAGCGCATGCCCCCCGCAGATCTTCGCAAGCACAGGCAAAGGCTGCCCGCCCCTGCTGGGACTTGAGATCTGAAATCGACTGATTCAGGACTGAGGGGGTCCGGGTGCCAGGCCGCAGCGACTCTTGGACAACTTGACCTGTTGTTAGTGACGCTAACTCAATCACAAGGGCGCGATCGCAGCTTAGGAGTGCCCGCACTTCTGTGGTGGCAGTCTGCAAAATATCCTCGATTTCTAAAGACTCCCGAATTTTGCGGGTAATCTCACTCAGCAGTTGAGTCTGCTGAAATTGTTGGGCCAACGCTTGCTCCGTTTGCCGTTGCTCCGTCACGTCAATGCCTGTACCAATCACATAGTCAACTGCACCTGTGGCGTCCGTTAAGAGCGTGTTGGCCCAACTAATTAGCTTACGGGTGCCATCCTTGCACAGCCATAGATTTTCATGGCGATTTGAGGATTGCCCTTGGCGGAGCTGTCCAAAGGCAGCCTGCACCGCCGCTTTCTCCTCAGCGGGAATTAAAATCTCCCAAATGGCCCGTCCCCGCACCTCACTGACCAGATAGCCTGAGACTTGCTCACAAGTTTTGTTAAAGCGCACAATCTGACCGGTACAGTCCAGCACCACCACAAAGGCCCCCACCGTATCTAAAACGGCGGCAATAAAGTTACGCTCCTGTTTCAGATCATCGGCGAGTTGTTTTTGCTCAGTAACGTCGCGGGCCGCCGCATAGATAATTCCTTCTGCAGCGGCAGCCGTTGCATACCAGCTAAACCAACGATAACGACCATTTTTGCAGCGATAACGATTTTCAAAGGCAATGGCGAGTTCACCGGTTGCCAGGCGCTCGACTTCGGCCTGGGTCGCAGCGCAATCTTTGGGGTGCACAAAGTCTAGGAATGGGGTAGACAATAGTTCGGCTGGCTCATAGCCCAAAATCGTTGAGAAGCTTGGATTCAGCCGTTTGAAATAACCATCCAATCCCGCAATACATAACAGACTCGGCGTCACGGCAAAAAACTGTTCTAGCTGTGTCTGCGCCTGCTGCCGTTCCTGAATTTCTTGCCTGAGCGCCTCATCCGTCTGCACGAGCTGCGCTGCTTGCACCCCAAAGCGTTCTTCTAATGAGTGATAGGCATCTTGCAAAACTAGCTCTAGCCGCTGCCGCTCAGCCATTTCTACTTGCAGGGCTTGATTGGTCGTTTGAAGTTGGCGATTCGTTTCGTTCAGCTCGGCGCTTTGTGCTTCGCTCAGCTGTTGCAGTTGCTCAATCTCGCTCAGCATATCTACTGGATCAAACATTTGTAGCAGGCTGCTCTGAGTCACAATGCCCGCCAATTCTCCAGCTTCATTAGCCACGACCAAACGTCGAGTATGCCGCCGCTGCATTTCTTGGTGAGCGGCCCACAGTGCCTCTTGTGGATAGGTTAAAAAGAGCGGTGTACTCATAACGGTTTGCGCTGGGGTGCGGGCCAACGACAACCCTAGGGCGCGAAACTGAACAATGTCTCGTTCGGTCACAATGCCAATGGGTTCGACCAACCTGGAGTCCCCTTGAGGTTTGAGCTGGGTAATCACGATGCAGCTCACCTGATGCTGGTGCATACGTTGAGCCAAATTGAGCAGGCTGGTCGCGGCTGTCGCTTGAATCACCTGACGAGTCATCACTTCGCCCACTCGCCGGAGTTTAAGAAAGTTGAATGGTTGGAGAGCACGGCGGATACTCGCTTGCGTGACGAGTCCGAGCAGTGCTCCGGCGGCGTCGACAATGGGAATTTGGCGAATTCGGTGTTGCCGCATGACTGCCAGCACCATAAAGACGTTTTGGGCCTCCGATCGCGGAAGCGTGATCAATGGCTGCGTCATGACTTCGGCAATGGGGATAGCGGTCAGGTCAGTTTGCTCTGCCACCAGCCGCACCACATCTCGCTCGGTAAAAATGCCCAATAACTGCTGATCCTGCATGATCAGCGCACAGCTGAACTGATTTTTGGCGTGGGATAGGGGGGCTTCTAGCCCTATGATCGTCAAGTCGCAGTCTTGCCCGGCAGCCTGACTCATCTGATCAATGACTCTCTCCACAGACGTCATTGGGGACACAACTAGGGGGCGATCGTCCAGGATGTGTTCGACGCTTAAAAGTTTAAAGGCCCAGGATTTGGCTGCTGGCATAGCGGGTAAACCGGGATAACGACCGGACGTAGCAGGAGCATCAAACAGCTGAAACTGACGCAGTTAATTCAGGCATTAGTCTTGCTGCCTCGCAATTCTGGAACAGATAAAGTCAAGATTTCTAGATATGCCGCAAATTTAAGAGCTAATGCGTCAACTGTAACTCTGACGAATATCCATAAAACTGACGCAGTTCAAAATGACAGACACGAGTGCTAAGTCCGGGCCCCCCTTGCTCCTAATCCCATCAAGGTTTCCGAAGCGGCCAGCATAGCCGTCAAATAAACATACACTTGCCCTAATCGATACTAGAGTAGAATCACCGCCTCACAGGATTAGCCTTGATAAAGAGAGGGAAAAAATCGAGGGGGACCTAACTCCTTAAACCCCATTCAGGCTGAAAGTCCATAAACTATTGTCCAGAGCGCTTAGGGTCGACTTGCCGAATACATCCCCAGCGATGTGGCCAAACCAGATTCTCCAAAGCGCAAAAATTGTTGAAAATAGACCCTTTGATGCGACAAATCCTTCCCTGGGCTATAACCAGCTTGTCCTCCAAAGCAGTAACATAGAGTTAACTAGTAAAGTTTTGTAACTAAATTAATAGAGGGGGTTTACTATGGTCTCCCCAGATCTCAATCACATTGCCACCCAATTAGAGAGTGAAAGCTCCAAAGACCGAATGCTCGCCTTAGCGATGCTACGCAATGTAGATGCTAAAGCGGCCGCTCCTTTGGTTCGAAAAGTAATTTATGATTCCAACCTGCAGGTACGCTCTATGGCCGTGTTCGCCATGGGTATTAAGCCTGACGAAGAAACCTTCGATATTTTGGTCAAGCTGGTTGAGACAGACCCTGACTATGGCATTCGGGCTGATGCCGCAGGCGCTTTGGGTTACTTAGAAGATCCTCGAGCTTTTGAGACGTTAGTACGGGCCTTTTATGAAGATACTGACTGGCTAGTGCGCTTTAGCGCCGCAGTCTCATTGGGCAATCTCAAAGATCCTCGGGCCCACGATGTGTTACTCGAGGCGCTAAAAAGCGATGAAATTGTGATTCAGCAGGCGGCGATCGCGGCGATCGGGGAAGTGGGTGATGTAGAGGCTGTCAATGATGTCCTCAACTTCGCTCAATCAGATGACTGGCTAGTCCGTCAACGATTAGCTGAAGCGTTGGCCAATCTGCCTTCGCCGAAAACCGAACCCGCTTTGCGCTTCTTGACCAAAGACCCGCACCCACAGGTTGCTGAAGCCGCCCGAATTTCACTGGAAAGATTGAGCGGCCAAGCGGAATAAGCGCAGTGATCAACATTTCTCAATTGACGTTCTACCTCTAGTGTCACACCTGATTACTCGAGAGCGTCATAATCCGCCAATCGGCCATAGACAAGGCATCATTGCGCTAGCACCGTCATCCAGTGTCTTCATTATCATTCTGAAGACACCCAAATTCGTTTGAATCAAACCACCAACTTGGGCTATCCTCTGTGTTTTTGCCGGAGTTTCAACGAGCGGACGGGCATACCGTTCAATTACCTTGAAGTCCTAACCGATACTGTCCTTCGCCAACACCTTGATGGGCAAGGTGAACCGACTTGCCCAGCACTACTTGCCATAGCATGCACGGCTGATGTCAGCGTAGAGCAGCGGCAACCGGGCAATCCATTGCTGGGGCTAGAGACTCGTCCAAAGCTTCGGTCGAAAATTATGGTAGCTCACCACAAGTATCTGTAAGATAGGAATTGAGATTTCTAGAACACTGCCATGCCTGCGCCGCTGCGTGTGCAACTGAGCGAAGAGGATGATGAGATGTTATATCAACTCAGCTTGCTGGACGGGCCTGCCACTATCGTTACGTGAGTTCGACGAGCAGAAACAGGTAAGAAAAAAGCTGAGACTGAATTTGACCAATTCTATGCATAGAGCAGGCTTCTGATTCTAGTACTAATGGGAGGATTTTATTGTGGACATTCAATCAAGTAGATCCTAATCATACGATTGAAGTTGAACCAGGGAAATACGAAGTCATCGTCACCGCGAGGTATGCGAATATAGACGATATTAGCCAATACCCCGAGTTGATAATAGACCGGGATATTGCAGGGCTCTACGAGCCAGGAGCCGATTTGGATTTAGATAGGGAAAGGGGTGAGTGGATTGAAAATTATGATCAGTTCCCAGAAAACCTAAAACCAATAGTTTGGAATTTCACGTTCATCCCTACTGATGCAGAGATTGAGCATCAAATTCTCAAAACTCGTCCAGCTTTGAGGCTGTAGAAAAGGATGTTCGCCGCGAGCATTTCCAAACCTGAGCAGCACAATGATGATCTCAAAGAAAATTTTCCATTGGAATTGACAGGAGTGTCGTAATTGAAAAATTGTGTGTTGGGTTTTGCGGTAGGAATTTAATGTGGGTGGGGGAGCGATCGCACTACTAACGCGATGTGCAACTAATGATTGAGAAAAGGTCTCACCTCTAGAAACCTTAGCTATGAAGGGTTCTAGCAATCTTCAATCGGTGAGACCATGTTTGACATAGAAGAGTTTATCATCGCTGTCTTTATCACTGTCGAAGTGCATTTAGACACGTTATTGAGACGCTATCCGCCCCGCCACAAGGGGTTTGCTCCTGGGTTGAGCGACAGTGAGGTGCTGACCTTAGAAATTGTCGGAGAATTTTTAGGCCATCATCGCGACACGGCCATCTGGCGTTACTTTCGCCGTCACTGGCACGCTTGGTTTCCGGGCTTGGGGAGACTGTACAGAATTTTGTGTAAGCGGTCTAAAATCCCGATAACTCAGGAGACCGCATCATGCCCAGGAAGAAACGAGAACTGAATCGTGCCGATGAACTGCTAGATGAGATGTTGTCAGAGTGTCAGAGTCCAGAAGAGATATTGGGCGAATCCGGTTTGCTCAAGCAGTTAACCAAACGCTTGGTAGAGCGTGCTCTGGCCGGAGAACTCAACCATCATCTCAAAAACACCGATGACAGCGACAGCCGGAACAGTCGGAACGGCCACTCGTGCAAGACCATCCAGTCGGAGCACGGGGAATTGGAGCTAGCGATTCCGCGTGATCGCCAAAGCACCTTTGAGCCGGTGTTGGTGCCCAAACATCAAAGACGGTTGATTGGTCTCGATGATAAGATTCTGGCGCTGTACGCACGGGAGATGAGCACCCGCGATATCTCACTACAGCTCGAAGAATTGTATGGGGCACAAGTGTCACCCGCCATCATCAGCGAAGTGACCGATGTGGTCAGTGAGGATGTCAAAGCTTGGCAGTGTCGTCCGTTGGAGGAACTGTATCCGATCACCTATCTTGATGCCCTCTACGTCAACATCAAAGTCGCTGGCCGGGTGAGCAAACGGGCAGTCTATGTTGTTCTAGGCATCAACCGCGAAGGCAATAAAGAACTGCTCGGTTTATGGATTGGCGAGGCGGAAAACGAGGGGGCTAAGTTCTGGCTCAAAGTCCTCACGGACCTCAAAAATCGTGGCTTGCAGGACATTCTGATTGCCTGCTGTGATGGTCTTAAAGGCTTTCCTCAAGCCATTGAAGCGGTCTATCCCCAGAGCCAAGTGCAGCTTTGCATCGTTCATCTGATTCGCAACTCGCTGCGCTACGTCCCCTGGAAAGACAGCCGGGCGGTGGCCGCCGACCTCAAGCCGATTTACCGAGCCGCGACCTTGGCAGAAGCCGAAACGGCCTTGGCAGACTTTGCCGCTAAGTGGGATGAGCACTATCCCGCCATCAGCCAAATCTGGTTGCGGCACTGGGAAAACATTATCCCCATCTTTGATTATCCTCTAGCAATTCGTCGCGTTATCTACACCACTAATGCCATTGAGTCCCTCAATCGCTCTCTGCGAAAGGTGATTAAGACCAAAGCCGTTTTTCCTGATGAGGACGCCGTTCTCAAGCTCATGTATCTAGCGATAGCCAATATCTCTAAGCGATGGAACCGACCGATTCAAAATTGGAAGGCAGCCACCTCTTACTTTGCTATCCTGTTCCCACAACGCTTCAAACTTTGAACAGAATTCTGCTTACACAAAAATCGGAACACTCTCGCTTGGGACACCGCACGACCTTTGTCCGTCAAGCCGCTAACCTCTGGCGTTACAAACAATTACTGCACCAACAGTTGTTGCAAGATTTGGGAGCCCAGCAAGGTGACTTGTATCGCGTTGATGGCTTTCCGATGCCGGTTTGTGGCTTCAAGCGAGCGCCGCAAGCCAAGGTGTTTGAGGGGCTCGCGAGTTTTGGAAGTTCAGCAACCAAACTCGGCACGTTTTATGGTTTTCGAGGACACTTACTGATCAATACTCAAGGCCTGGTTTTAGGCTTGGAAGTGAGCCCCGCTCATGTTGACGAACGTGATGTGTTACCCGAACTGGTGGTCGGGCTGCAAGGGCTGTTGCTGGGGGACAAAGGCTATATCCGCCACAGTCTGACCACCCATCTAGCGGTCCAAGGATTGACCTTGTTGACCCCATTACGCTCCAATATGCACAATTATCACTCCCTCTTTAACCGTACGGTCAGTCGGCATCGGCAACTTGTGGAAACTGTCGTGGGTCATTTGTGTCATTGGTTTGATATCGAACGCATCTGGGCTCGTGACCTCTGGCATTTCACCAGTCGTTTAGCCCGGAAAATTCTCGCTCATACCGTCATCGCCTCCCTCAATCACTCCTATGGCAGACCCTGCCTGCAATTTGAGGATTTGGTGACTGCCTGATTTTTGGATTGGCTTAGTTGCACACCACATTAATAGGAATTCGAATTGTGGTGAGGGGACGATCGCACTGAAATAAACAGTATCTATGGCGAAGAGAGATCTGTTTACGGATAAGTCCCTGTAACTGCTCTTTCTTCAGAACATTCCAAATCGTGATTTTTAGAGGCTCTTAACTTCAAACCCCCAGCACTTTCTAGAAAGTGCTGGGGGTTTGAAGTTAAGAAGGACCTGGCACCGAGCTAATTTCCCGTGGGGCGACCCCCAGAGTATCTTCGCCGCAGGCCTGTTTCACCATCGAGTTCGGGATGGATCGAGGTGGTTCCAGACCGCCATAGGCACCAGGAAGCTTGTGGCTAATTGTCAGA
>JBHJHA010000115.1:0-21400 GCA_050331235.1 Leptolyngbyaceae cyanobacterium | reverse complement strand
GAAGTCATCAACTTCCCAGAAAATCTGCGTCACATCCAGGCGAGAGACTTCGGATAAAGTGGTGTTCATAGCTGAGCATAGAATTCGTCAAATTCAGTCTCAGCTTTTTTCTTACTCACTTCTGCTCGTCGAACTCACGTCTTCCCAACTTGTCCCACGTGCGATTCTCCGCAGGTCGTCAAAAACGGCAAGATTCACAACGGCAAACAGAACCACAAGTGCAAAGACTGCGGGCGTCAATTTGTCCGCGACCCGTAGAACAAACTCATCCGCGATGAGACCAAGCGCTTAATTGATAAGCTGCTGCTAGAGCGGTTGCTCCTGGCCGACATTGCCCGTGTGGCAGAGGTTTCAGAACCCTGGTTACAGCACTATGTCAACCTCAAATACGCGCAAGTAGAGCGCTAGGCTAAAGTGTCTCCGCCCCAAAAAAGCGCTTGACGATAGAGTGCGATGAAGCTTGGTCGTTTGTGGGGCACAAGGGCCCCAAACAATGGATTGGGCTGGCGATTAATCGCGATACCCGCGAAATCGTAGGGGCGCATGTGGGTGACCGTAGCCGCGACAGTGTCCGCGCCCTCTGGCGCTCTTTGCCGCCCGTCTATCGGCAGTGTGCCGTCTGCTACACCGACTTCTGGGAGGCGTACGAGACGGTGATTGCCAGCAAACGTCACTGTGCGGTCGGCAAAGAGAGTGGACAGACGAATCATATTGAGCGCTTCAACTGCACCCTCCGACAGCGAGTTTCTCGCTTAGTGCGTAAAACCTTGTCGTTTTCCAAAAAGCTGGAGAATCCTATTGGGGCGATCTGGTTCTTCATCCACCACTACAACGCATCCTTACAGCTTTAGGACTACCAGTTTCTTAATCCTTTCGAGACTTTTCTGTACCACTAAGGGACTTTTGCTAAGGTAACGGTCTCTGCGATCGCCCTGTAGCAACTCAGTCAGCCGCTAGACAGCTGCCCCTCGCTAGAGAGTGTGCCTACTGATGAGGACGAATCGGCTACACTCAACGCAGTTAATCAGGGCATGCCCGCCCTCGTCAATGTCGGGAGAAAGCACATGGCTATAGGAAGCGCGAACGGTGCCAATAATCTACTGGGCAGCCGCTATCAAGTTTTGCGCGAGCTCGGTCGCGGTGGCTTTGGCCATACGTATCTGGCTGAAGACGTCAACCGCTTTAACGAGCTGTGTGTCTTGAAGGAGTTTTTGCCGCAGGTCAACGATGACGCCGCCTTACAGAAGGCCAAACAATTGTTTGAGCGGGAAGCCGATGTGCTGTATCAGCTCGACCATCCGCAAATTCCCCGGTTTCGAGAACTGCTGCGAGTGCAGGCCCGAGGGCAGGGGCGGCTGTTTTTGGTGCAAGACTACATTGAAGGTCCTACCTATGAAGAGCTGCTGGAAACCCGTTTGCAGGGAGGTAATCGGTTTGCAGAGTCAGAGGTTGTGCAGCTACTTCGGCAAGTCTTGCCGGTGCTGAGCTATCTCCACAGTGTTGGGGTTATTCACCGAGACATCGCTCCCGACAACTTGATTTTGCGCAATCAAGATGGACTGCCGGTGCTGATTGATTTTGGTGGAGTCAAACAGTTGGCCACCGTTGTGCAGCAAAAGGTGGGAGGCGATACTGTAACCACCCGTCTGGGTAAAGCCGGTTATGCCCCCGAGGAGCAACTCGCCTCTGGCGACGTCTCTCCCAATACAGATCTGTATGCCCTGGCGGTAACGGTTTTGGTGCTATTGACTGGGCAAGCGCCGGACCGCCTTTATGATCGCTACGCAAAACGGTGGCACTGGGAAGATTATGTGACGGTCAGTCCACACCTGGCGAAAGTACTAGAGCGGATGTTGGCTCCCCAGGCTGGCGATCGCTACTCGTCGGCAGCCGCGGTCATGCAGGTGCTATCTGGACCCGAACCGGGCCCGGTCTCCACTTATCCGCCGGGCCGCCCCTATACTGCCCCGACCGTGGCTGTCGCCCCCGGCCGGGGCACCCATCCCAGTACGATGGTCGCGCCTCCGGCCCTTGCACCGCCCCCCGCCAAGCAGCGGCGTTCCGGCAATCTGGGGGGCTGTTTTCAAGCATTATTGGGGCTCCTTCTGCTCATCGGCTCCATTGGCCTGGTTTGGTGGATTGCCAGCCGTTGGGAGCCAACCAGCCCCCCTCCCTCGGTGGAAAATGGCACGGCCGAAATTGACCAGCCTGAAGCCGAAGCTAACAATCCAGCCTATTCAGCAGCGGAGCAGGACCGCAAAACCGAGCTGAGGCAGCGGCGCGAGGCCTTACAGGTGGATAGCCGGTATTTAGTGAATGTGACCGATCAGCTCTTTTACAACCAGTACCCTGACTTGCAATCGCGGCTACTGAGCGACGACCCGGCGGATACCGAACTCCGGGCTGAGTGGGACAGTATTGCCAACGAAGTGTTGGACGTACTGGAAGCTGAGCTAAGTGCCGAAGCTCGTCAGGGATTGGGCACTTACGGTGCGAGCGATCGCGAACAGTGGCGAACACAGGTCAACCAAAAATATGTCAGCAGTCGGGCGCTATATGATTTGACCGATGCCAAATTTGCGTATCTCTATCCCCAAAGTGCGGCTCAAGACTTTATCGATCAACCCATTGGGCAGATTTGGCACGGCTTGGCCTATGATCGCGTACAAGCGATTGAGTCCGAGGCAAGATTGGAAGAGATTCGGTTTGCTAGTGGCGAGTATAGCCAGTCGCTACGCGATCACTTGGCAGCAGGTGAGGGCCGCATTTACGTCATTAATCTGGGCGAAGGACAGCTACTACGCCTCAATCTTCAAGCTCAACCCAATTCCACGGGACTATCACTGTACGTACCGAGCCCGAACGATGAAGTGCCCCTTTTACTTGAGGACTCTAGCGATCTCACTTGGTCTGGGGAACTGCCTCAGTCAGGCTACTACGAGATTTCAGTGGTCAACCGGCAGAACTCGGCGCTCAACTATGCCCTGGATGTCAGCGCTGACAACGTGACCTCGGCTCCTGTCGAGGCAGCTCCAGCAGAGAACAAGGACTGATACAGTGTTTTGGGAATGAGGGTGAGGGGGCGGAGTTCTAGGTGTAATGCAATGCACCAGAAACGATTGAACCGGCTAGGTGGCTTGGTAGGTAGAGCGCAGCAAAACGTCTTGAACTTGAACGTATTCCGGCTGCTCCAAAACGTACATAACGGCTTTGGCAATGTCCGCTGCCTGTAGCACTGGAAACCGGGAATAGACTTCCGCCGCTTTCTCAGCATCATTATGGTATTTCTCAGCAAATTCGGTTTCGGTAAAGCCTGGACTAATGGCCGAGACGCGAATACTACTGTTAGCGGCCCGCAGTTCTTGGCGCAACCCCTCGGTAAGGGCTCGCACTGCAAACTTGCTCGCGGCATAGACTCCACTAGCACCAGGAACACGATGACCCGATGTGAGCTGATGTGAATGATGTGGCCGCGATCGCCCCGTTGCCGCATGTCTTGAATCGCTTCTCGGGTGCAGATGCACAGCGCTAATACGTTAACGTCCAACATCTCACGCCAAGCGTCAGCCTCTCCTGACATGAGCGGTGAGTTGTGACCAAGGCCGGCATTATTCACCAATACATCTACGCCGCCCCACCGCTGGCGCAGGACGTCGAAGACCGCAAGAATGTCGGCCTCTTGCCTCAGATCCGCCGACTGCGCCAGCACTTCAGCGCCTTGAGCTGTTAGCTCTGTCTGTAGTTGCTCAAGACGATCGCCCCGGCGGGCGCAGATGCCTAGGCGATAGCCCTGTTCGGCTAAAGAGCGGGCGATCGCTTGACCGATGCCGCTAGAGGCTCCAGTTACGAGGGCAACGGGCGGGCGGTCAGTGATTCCAAAACGGGACATAACTTAAAAATATTGAAGTGTGCAGCAAGGGAGATTGGTCGACTCGTAGCGCTTTCTAGGGAAACCTACGGTAAGACTGAAGACACTATCATTTTATGAAGTCGCAATTTAATGAAATTGCTGTGATGATTACCTGGAGCTGAATGGGGATTCCAAAGATGAAATACGCTTGGCTGACCAAGATAGGCCTGTGTACCCTACTGGGAGTCAGTTTGCTGGCAGGCTGTGGCCGTCAAAATGCTGATGATGATACGGTTGATGCTGGTGCTGATGCGACACCCCCCACAGAAGCCGCTCCAGAAGCTGCAGAACCGGCACCAGAACCGGCGTCCGCTTCTGACGTGCCGGAGCCCGTGGAGAGTAATGCTGGCACGGCGATCAATCCACCTCAGACGGCAGCGTTGACGGCAAAGCAAGCAGACGCCCAGATTAATTTGCGATCGCAGCCAACTACCGAATCAACCTCAAAGGGCTACGGGCTGGTTGGCGACCCTGTCAAGCTCCAACGGGCGGCTGAGGGAAACGGTGGACTTACTTGGTATTACGTCAAATTTGACGAATCCGGTGCAGAAGGCTGGATTCGGGGCGATTTTATTGACACAAGCGGTACAGCTACGAAGCCCGCTTCAGGCAGCCAAGTCAGCGTTGACAGCTATACCACCGATGAACTGTTCAGCACGGGCAGCGGGGGGTGTGGGATGTCTTTGTGGCGGGTCAATCGTCCCGGTGAGTTTGTCTTTTTTAATGGTCTGCCTGACGAAGGGATGTGGATGAAACTGGATGGCAACATGACCCAATTTCGTCGTACCAGTGCATCGGGACCTGAATTTTACGGTCAATCGGCAGCCCAGTCATTCGTGAGCGTCGATGGCTTGTACGAAGCGGATGTTACCGTAAACGTTGGATCTGAAAAAGGCTATGAATCAGTCAATATTGAGCAAGGCCGTTTGATCTTAGAGTCTTCGGCAGAGGGCACTACTGAACTTGCCGTTGAAGGTGATGCCGGTTGCTAAAGGGGCTCTGCAACTCGCCTGCTTAAATCTGCTGGCAGCGTTCTAGGCGCAGCAGCATCGCATCAAACATGCCCGGGTCGCCAAAGCCGGCCCCTCGTCCTGTGCCAAATCCGCCCACTAACCAAGATCGATACCACGGCATCTCCCAAAACCATAGCGCCGGTAAATGTCCAGGCGGAGCCTCAAGGGAGAAAGTTAGCCAGCCGTAAAAGTTAAAAAAGCTCGCCAGGGGCCATGTGGTCATGGTCCAGCCCGTTTACCGGCCAAATTCGTAGGTTGAGCGGCGAGCGATCTCTCGATAGATTTCTTGCATGGTTTGGTTCCTCTAGTCAATTTCACTGTCTACAGTGCGTCGCCTCCGTACCGTGATGCCTCTTGAAAATCGCCAATCCAACATCAAAAATTGCGACTACCCCATTCGTTCAATCAGGTGGTCACCGACTCTTAAAGCATTAGCAATGATGGTTAAGGTGGGATTCACTGCGCCGCTGGAGCAGAAGAAGCTGCCATCAACGACATAGAGGTTGTCAATTTCGTGGGTGCGGCAGTTCAAATCCAGCACGGATGTAGCCGGATCAGGACCAAACTTACAGGTGCCGACCTGATGGCCAACGCCTTCCACCGGGAGCTTGCCCGTGAAGTAGGACTTGCCGCCTTTGACAAAGTAGGTGTCGTGACTGTGGACCTGCTCGGCACAGTCCATGGATTTGAGAATTTGGATCCAGTACTGTTCGAGGCGAGCGTAGGGTTCGGAGTTGTTTTCGGTGTAATCGAGGATGATCTTGTCGCCATCTATCCGAATCTGGTTGTTGGGATCAGGCAGGTCCTCCACCGTCAGCCACCAGTCGATGGAGTGGGTCGCCACCTGTTCCGGCGTCAGGGGCGCATACTCAGCGGCGTTGCCCTCCAGCATGTCTTGGTTGACTTTGCCTAGGGTTTGTATCTGTCCTAGGGGATGGTCGTAGCCGTCTGCACCCCAGTAGAAGTCGTTAATGGACAGGGTCTTTTAGAAGGCCGTGAGATTCGCTTCTTTGGTGACGCCAAGGACGGACCCGAGGACGTGCTTCATAAAGTTCCGCCCCACCAGCCCAGACCCATTGGCGAGCCCGTTCGGATGCTGCTCGTTGCGCGACTTCAGCAGCAATACCGACGAATTAATTGCTCCACAAGCTACGGCCACCATATCCCCGGAGAAGCGATGCAGTTGACCGTTGACCTCCGCTTCCACCGCAGTAATCTCTCGGCCCGAAGCGCTAGTGAGCAGCTTGACGACTTTGGCTTCGGTGATCAGAGTAACGGTGTCCTGGGCCATGGCCGATCGCACCGTACTCACCTCTGCATCGGACTTAGCCTTCACCAAACAGGGAAACCCGTCACAGGTATTGCAGCGAATGCACTCACTGAGATAGCGCTGGGCTTCGTTCAGGTGAATGCCCACGGGGGTGTGATAGGGTTGAAGCCCTTTGGCCTGAAGCTTTTCGGTAATTTCCTGAATGCGGGGTTCGTGGCTCACTGCCGGGTAGAAATAGTCACGGCTGCGGGGCGGTTCGGTGGGGTCTTCCCCTCGTCCGTTGAACGAAACTGGGGGCGCATTTAACGAATACAACACTTTGCCCTATGTTGACCTACATGAGCACTGCAATGTAGGTCAGCAACGTCCTGTCAGTCACTTGATTTGGGATTACATTGAGGCCAATAAACAAAGTATTGTAACGACTGCATTCAAACCATTTTGATGGACTGGCCAAGATTGGCTCTCAGGCTTGCAAAAGTACAAGTTTCATCCTCAATTCTTTGCAAGGGGACGGGGACCGGAAAGAGCCAGTGATGGAACTAAGGCTTGAAGGAGCGATCTTATCCAGTTGCTGCGAATGCTAGGCTTGACACAGCTCGAAGCCAATAGGCTAGGGGCTGATCGGGGAGGGTGAGCTCGGTAGGCCATACTCAGGAGGTAGTCGCGGATGCAGGAAACCCTAAGGCTAGCTTTGCAACAACCGCTGACAGCGGCTTACACCAAATTTATAGCGCTCATTTTGCTCTACGGAGCGTCCGTTCACCTTGGCAACATGGCGGGGCTGGCGGGACTGCCTTGGCTCTCGACGCCGCTGCTGTGGCGAGGGCTAGATGTGGCCCTGCTGATTTTTAACGTGACGGCAGCGATCGCTCTTTGGCGGGGGTGGGCTTGGTCCGTGTGGTTTGTGGTTGGGGGCATTGTGCTGCTGCAAGTGGTGCCCTACACGCTGCTGCGGTCCCAGTTTGTGCTCAAGCCCGAAGATGCTCAGACCTTGAATGGCCTGCTCGCTACCGAAGCCGTGCTCCTAGGGGTGCTCGCCTTGCTGCTGTGGCTGCGAAAATAAGGCACAATCGCCAATCACCCCGGGCTAAAATTGCAACATTTGTGAATCTGAGCGGTGCGATCGCTTTGGCGCTGCCTTCTTGCCGCTAGCGCACCGCTCCCCCAACTGTCTACTCTGTGGGCGGGGTGGGCATCACCACCAACTCACTGATATCGACACTAGGCGGCTGAGAAAGGGCAAACAAAACAGTCCGCGCTACGTCATCGGGGCGCAGAGCATCGGGCTTAGGGTCGTCAAAAAAGGGCGTGTCAACCATACCTGGTTCAATCAGGGTAACCCTAACGCCAGTACCGCGCAGCTCTTCCCTCAGGTTATAGCCAATGGCTGAGACAGCCCATTTCGACGCCGAATACATAGACCCACTCAAGGTGCGCCGACCGGCGATAGAGCTAGTGATAATGACGTGACCCCGATGCTTTTTAATTTCGCCTAAGCTGGCCCGCAGCGTGTAGGCCACACCGAGAATGTTGGTATTAACGATGCGCTGCCAAGACTCAACTGGTGCACTCGAAAAGCCTCCTGGCTCACCGCCGCTACCCGCATTAGCAAAAACGGCGTCGACACTGCCAAAGGCCGCAACCGCATCGGCAATTAGCTTTTCTTGAGCGGCATAGTCGGTGACATCGCAGGCAAAGGTTTTGACATTGTCTGTCTCTAACGTTTGGGCTAACTTCTCAAGTTTGTCGGTAGATCGCGCGGCCAACGCCAGGTTGAAATTTCGGGCGGCAGCTTGCCGGGCGGTGGCAGCACCAATACCGGAGGAAGCACCGGTAATGAGCAGAGTTCTGGCTTTTGACATGGGAGTCTCCTAGGGAACCGCAACTGTAGAGCGCTCTAGTCCAACACAGTCAGACCGTTAGTTGGCAAATAGCAGCTTCTAAGATGCAGGCATTGGGCGGTTTGTCTGCCAGATTGTGTCACACTGGCCAGGGCAATATGATCTGTCTGTCTACAGATAACGTGGGTAATGGCCAGGTTCAGGGGAAAGCTGCCGGGCTTAAGGTGTGAGTTGCTAGGTGCGAAATCCGGGGCAATGTGTGCTGGGGGTGATCAGTTGGGTAGTGATAGCGATCAGCGATCGCATCCGGTAATCGGATGAACGAGTCGAAGGATGGTTCAACGGTAATAGTAAGGCGGTAGGGATCAATGTTCTTGCTCTTGGTGTTGGTTTTGGTGCCGTTCATCACCGCGTTTTTAGTGCGTCAGCGATTTACGGGCAAGGTCGCCTTCGTGGGAATTGTGGTCGTCTCATCGCTGATGATGAGTAGCTTAGTCATAGTTCAATGGTGGGCTTACAACGCGCATCTCGAACGGCAAATTGCCCCCCTTGATCGCGACGGAGACGGCTTTTGGTCTACAGCAGAGCAGGAAACCTGGACAGAGCAGGATCGTCAGAATATGGCCGCCTACATTGGCGATGGTGGCCGCAACGTCTGGGCGATCGGGGTCGCTCCGGTGCTGTCGGTGGCTTACTCTACGGGGGTAGCAGCGGTAAGTGGCTGGCTCCGGTGGTAATGTCGGCATGCAGCCATTGCCGCTTTAGACATGGTAAGCAGCAATGGAACGACTCTTTGTGTATGGCACGCTCCAACCGGGTGGACCCAACGAGCATGTGTTGGGGGCGATCGCAGGTACATGGACCCCAGCGACCATCAAAGGCCGGTTAGTGCAAGCGGGTTGGGGTGCCACCATGGGCTATGCCGGACTAGTCATTGACCCAACCGGCGATGAGATCTCAGGCGATGTCTTTGCTGCAGCAACGTTGGCGCAGCAGTGGCCTCGGCTAGACGCATTCGAAGGTGCCGAATATGAGCGAGTAACAGAGATCGCCAAACTGGCCAGCGGAGACCCCGTCGAAACCCACGTTTATGTTTTGCGAGGTCAAGTCGCCTAAAGTCCGACTAAAGGGAGGCTTGTTTCGCCTTGGCGTATCGATATAGCTCAGCCAATAACCTGGCTGGGGAGGGCTGATGTTGGCCTGAGTGGCTCACTAGCCCAAATCACCCCAGTGGCTTAGTTCAAGAGTTCTTCTTAATCTGTGTGCCCCATGGCTAGCAACCTTTTTGCCACGGTCTCATCAACAGGCATTACCGATAAGCGGTTGCCGCGCTTCACCACCAGCAACTCTTCGGGCGAAAAAGTAGCTTTGAGGGTTTCTAAGGTAATCTGCTCTGCAAAGGTTTTCACATAGCCGACTTTTACCGTGCGCCAGCGGGGATCTTCAGGCTTCGATTTAGGGTCGTAATACTTGCTCGATTCATCAAACTGAGTCGGATCGATGATATCAGCCTCGATGATTTTCATTAGACCCACAATGCCCGGTGGCTTAGTGTTGGAATGGTAAAAAAAGGCCAGGTCGTCTACGGCCATCTCCCGCAAAAAGTTTCTGGCCTGATAGTTTCTAACACCATCCCAAATCTCCTCGGGGTCATTTTCCAAATCGGTGATGCTGTACACATCGGGTTCAGATTTCATCAACCAATATCGCATCGGTGGTTAAGGCCTCGACTAAATCTTGGTGGGCAGGGTGGCTCGGGGTCAGTGTGACCTGACGACCAGCGGGCGGCCGATCAGCCAAAGTGAGTTTGAAGGCCTCCGGTGGCAAATGACGCAGGCGTTCCGCCCACTCGATCACGACTATCCCCGGCGGGTATTCTATCCCTTCCCAGTAACTTTCCAAAAAGAGGCGATCGCTCTCTGCCGCTGCCAGCCGATATAAGTCAACGTGATAAAGCGGCAGACGACCGCTGTCATATTCATTGATCAGCGTAAAGGTAGGGCTGTCAATTTCATCCGGTATCTGTAGCCCGCGCCCTAATCCCTTCGTAAAGGTGGTCTTACCGGCCCCCAAGTCGCCATATAGCAGCAAGACTGTTCCGGCTGTGAGGCGTTCACCCAGCCACTGACCCAGGCTTAGGGTGGCGCGATCGTCTGGCAGCGTCAGCGTTTTAGACACAATTCATGATTTGAGGTGATAGTTCAAGACTGACTAAACGGACAGTAAACACTTCTACAACCCATCGGCTCAATACTATCAGTGGATGCTTGGCTAGGCATTCTTACATCCCACATGAAGCGCTCAAATCACTTTATCGGGACTGATGTTTGGCCATGAGAGCTCGTTTATTCCACCGGCCAGCCTCCTCAATCGTAGGCTCCAATGAACAACCAGAAAGCAAAACAGCGATCACTATCAGTGCTAAAAAAAAGGCTAAAACCACTTCGAGGGGATTCTCGTTGCTGGTGCGGCGCACCTTGCCACAGGGCAAGCAGGTGTAGCGATCGGCATCACGGCGATCTTGTACAAAGTGACAATTACCATCACAGTGACGAGAATTAGGAGAAAACACATGTGTATCTTTCATTAGGTACGGTTTGTGAAAGAAAACTAAGACAGAGGCTAAACAAGCGGTGTTGACAGTATTCATTTAACTTTTCTGATGGGCAATCTAGAAAAGAAATCTAAATGATGCACTTACAATAGCACATGTACATCATATTGAAATACAACTGTTTGGATTGGGCGATTGTTCTGTGGCTCGAGTTGCGGGGAATATCGCAAACATGGTATGTATGCATCATAAGTAAGCATTCAAGACATAAATATGATGCACGCTTAAGATCAAAAACATAAAAATGTGATAGCCTATCTAGCTGTGAGTACTAAACACGACCTATGTCACCTAAAAAGATCTTTAGCCTCCGGCTGAACGAAGACATCCGGAACCGATTAATAGAAGTCGCAGATGCCCAAGGCACCACGGCTACGGCGCTAATTAACCGATACATTTTGAATGGATTAGCCAAAGATGGTGAATTGATGACAGCAGTGGTGGAATCTGAAGACGCTGTGACTCAGCCCCAAAAGAATGTATTAGCTGACGGCGATAAGTTAGAAGAGCTATTGTTTCAGATTTTGCAAAATCAGAGGCATATCATCAATACCTGTGACACCATTGCTACTCAAAAGTTGAAGTAGTCATCCAGTTTTTGAACACGTTAAAAATTGAGCTGATAATGGACCGAAGCCAGCATTAGAAATTCGTCTGGAGCCCCCCATGACCCCAAGCAGATATTTGCTAGCTCTAAATCTTTTTCAGAAAACCTGTCTGGCAGGTGGCGGCGGGGGGCAACCCTATGGCTATTACATGCAAAGGCTGGCTCAGTATATTCGCCGGAACTTTATCCGGGTATTCATGTACGAACCAGACTATAAAGCGGCCTTAGATTGCCTGAATGATCCTTACAACCGAGAGCATTTAGAGGAGTTTCCGCAGGTTCTACGCGACATTACCTACGTCCTTAGAAATGTGCGTCGGTATGGTAGGAGTCGCGCCTTGATTGAACGGGCTCGGTGCTATTCAAGTTTGCTAGGAGCCGATTCTTTAAGGCTTTCTGCGGCTCTTTTTCTTTCTGTTGATGGCATTGTCAGTTTAGAGCCTGAAGATTTCGTGCAACGCCCAGGGGATTTAGACGTCGTCCGCACGGGTAGAGGATGTATCTTTGCTGAGATAGACGAAGATTTAGATGGGGGCGAAGAGGAAATCACGATTTTCGTGGCAACGCCGTATTCATTTCTGTTAGAGGTCGAAGAGCATATCTCTCAGATCACCAGCGAAAATGCAGTGCTCGGTAATTCGCGATCGGTCACGGCCCAAGTCATTTCAGGTCGGATTTCTCAACTTTACATTGATGATTGGAGCCTGCAAACTGGCCAAACGGGTGTTTTGTACGTATCTGTCACGTTGAAACATCGAGATGGAAGAGCCGCAAACATGAGTCTGCGGAATACCGAAGTCGGCGAAATTGACTCTTTACTCATCGCTATCAACCGCTGTATAGAGCAGTTGACCGAGCTGCCGGCTTTTCACCTTTCCTACACTGTGCATTCAGCCCAGGGAATTCCAAGTCCTGCCCAGGTAGAGATTGGTCTATCTTACTTAAATCGATTGTTCACCGGATGTTGTAAAGGCAATAGTACAAATGAGTGCACCATCAATGCCTACATGCAGGCGCTTAACAAGGTTTTGATCTACAGCAAAAATGTCTTAGACAGCCGTTGAATACGACCCAAAAGCCAATCGATATTGGTGTGGATATTGATCGTACCCCTGGTAGTTCGAAGTAGTTTTAACGCTTAGCTGCGTCTGCAGGCAGTTTTAGAGCTGTGATCAGCGATAGGGTGCCGCCAATCATGCCCCACACGAGCCAATTGCCTAGGTCAGCTCCCTTACGATAGGCGATTTGGGCAGCGACCAGACCGATCGCGCAGTGCAGCAGCAGCATAAAAACCACGGTGAACGGAAAGCCGATCGCAGCTAGGTCAGGCAGGCGGTTGAGATAGGATGATGGCATATGAACGGGTAGTTTACGGCTGGGCACATGAGAGATCCCCTTTGGCGCATCAAAACTTTGCCCTGGAGTGCCCTCATTCAAAATGCCCTATGGACGATTGCCTTGGCGACAGTATTAGATTTGGGGTTACTGCTCATGTTGGTGGCGTCGTTATCTGTCTGGCCCGAGGGGGCCAATATGCTACTAAGCGGCGGCATCTTAGGCAGCTTACTCAGATTGGTGGCGGCGGGGGGCGTTGGTGCCCTAGCAGTGATTTTAATGGAGCGGCTGTTTGGTCAGGTCAGGTTAGACGCTGGAACCCTATGGGCATTGGTCGGCTGTTTGAGCCTCGGACTCTGGCTCAAAGGATTTTTACCCGTTCCCTCGCTGCTGGTGGGAATCAGTCGGATGCAATTCATTGGAATGATGCTGGGCTTATTTTCCCAAGGACGCTCATACTGGCGCTGGTGACTCAGTGCTGGCTTTGACATCCAGCCATTCCTGCACAATAAAGGGGGCGATCGCCATTTCGGCGGGTTCAGCTTCTACGAGAGGCAACTGCGCCTCTAACGGTAGCGCGCGCTTAATGTCCGAGAGCAAGGGTTGCAGATCAAACTGACCCACCGTTTCGGGCAAGGATTTAGCTTGTGGATCAACTGCCCAGGATAACTGCCAGCTTTGCCCAGTCGGGGCCATGAGCGTCAGGGGTTGCTGGCGATCAACCGGCATAGAGCCGGGAAATCCCACCAGTCTAAGGTAGTACCCCTGCAAGGCCGTGCCCTGGGTGCGCTTAAAGGCGATTACCTGCCAGGCCCGATCTTGATAGTCGCGCAGACTTAGGCGCGATCGTACTGTCACCTGCCCTGGCCGCTCGCGATAGACGTGGATGCTCGCCTGCGCACTGGTAAGAGGCCATAGCCAAATCCCCAATACCAATGTGCAGGTGAGGCTCCATAAAAAGCTACGTTTGAGCCATGGTAAAAGATGCCGCATGGGAAGTGGTTAGAATTCTCCTAGAGCTGGCGCAAATAAATAACGGTCTCGCGATAGCCATCGGACTGGCCAGTTTCTAAGTAGCGATCGGCGGCTTGCTGTAGGTCGGCCCGGGCTCCTGCGGAGTCTCCCAAGCGCATCCGCACCAGACCCCGCTTGTACAACACATCCGGATCGACCTCATCATCTTCGAGGGAGATCACGAGGGAATAGTCGTCAAAGGCCCGCTGGGAGTCGCCGACATCGTTATAAACTTCAGCCCGGGCAGCATAGGCTTCGGCGTAGTCGGGCGCTAGATTGATGGCCTGGTTGTAATCTGCTAAGGCCGCTGCGGTATTGCCATCGGCGAGGTAAGCATCCCCGCGAAGTTTGTAGACAACAGCGCTATTGGGAGTAAGTTCTAGGGCGCGGGTGTAATCTTCTACGGCGGCGTCTTCGCGGCCCCGAGTCAGTTCGACGTCAGCGCGGCCAACCAACGCTTCGGCCAGTTCAGGATCTTGGTCGAGGGCCCGGTCGAAGTCGCTCAGTGCTGCTGCCTGGTTGCCTTGGCGAGCGAGCAACAGCCCTCGGTTTAGATAGGCGCGGGGAAAGCTAGGCTGTAGCGCAATGGCTTGGTCAAGGTCGTCAATGGCGAGATTGACCCGATTTTGAGCAGTATAAATGAAGCTGCGGTTGTAGTAAGCATAGGGCAGATCTTCATTAATCTCCAGAGCCCGGCTAAGGTCAGCTTCCGCATCACGCAAATCGCCTTCGTGGTAGTAAGCTGCGCCACGACCTATGTAGGCAATTGCGTTATCACTGTCGTTGTCGATGACGTAGGTAAAGTCAGCGATCGCCTCAAAGTAGTTTTCTTCTTGGTCATGGGCAAAGCCGCGCAGCAAGTAGGCGGGCAGGTCTTCCGGATCTTGCTCAATCGCTGCGGTGAAATCGCTGATAGCCTTCTGCGTATTGCCGTCTTGCAGCGCCACGAGGCCCTCATACAGTCGAGCATCCCCGAGGGAAGGATCGAGGGCTAAAGCCAGTTGAGCATCACTAAGGGCCTGCTGGGCATTCCCCAACTCGTAGTTGATTTCAGCTCGTAGTAGATAGGCTCGGCCCAATTGTGAATCGAGGGCGATCGCCTGGTTGAGGTTCAGCAACGCATCATCGAGATCTTCTAACGCTTTATAGGCAGCGCCGCGATAGAGATAGGCTTCCGCAAAATTAGGATTGAGACGAATAGCCTCATCAAAAGCGGCGATCGCCCCGTTATAATCCTCGGCTTCAAATAGGCCCACACCGTTGGTGTAAAACTCATTTGCCGACGGCCCCAAGTCTTCAGGAGCGGTGACGGCTTCAGGCGATTCGGGCTCCTGGGCAAAACTGTAGACAGGATAGGCTCCCCAGATAGCTGCTGCCCCAAGCAGGGCAATGGTGGGTGACAATTTCATAGGTAGTTCCTCCGCTGAGCTGCCGGCGTGTCGCAAAGCCAATGGCGCTAATGATAGGTCAGCTTTACCAACATGGCATAGATGAGGTTGACGAGTTTGAGTTTTTTTTGTGGCCAAATGCAATGAAAAAAGCCAGCCTTCTGAGATAAAAGACTGGCCACCAGTGGAGGGCTAGAACACTAAAGCAAAAAGCAGATGTCGGTATGGGTAGAGCTGCCCCATGCCGCTCAGAAACCCGCGCTAACCACGGGAGGACAGCACGCGGCTAGTCCCCATGGCGAGTGGACGAATATCCGTGAGACAGAGGCGAGCAAGTAGACCGAGGGCAACCAGTTTGCCAGCTTCTGTCAGCCAATAGAGGCTATGCATGCCGGTCATTACGGGGGTCAGCGCCGCCCGGGTCGACGCCTCTAGCGTAAAGGCCATGCCGCTCATGGTCGGGGCCAATAGATAAGTATCTACCAGGGTGAGACCAAGCAAACTGACAGCACAGACAATTGCCCACCGGCAGCGGCTGCCGCCTTGGCAAATTTCAAACTCCCGAGGACGATGACGTAAGGCTAAAGCGCCAGTCAAAAGTGCCGCCGCACAAAGCAACTCGATCCGATTGAAGGTCCAAAATAGGGAATACCCAGCCGTGGCAAAGTCGGCCTCGCCCCCCATGCCAGAGACATACATCACAGGCATGACTAAACAATCGAGGAGCAAGTTGCTGCTAAGCCAAAATCCCGCGATCGCGAGCAACCAAGGAGTCCAGGCGTAGCGAGATGAATCGTGTTGAGAAAGCATAATAAAAAATAAATCCCAGTAATAGCGGCCTTGAGATCAGCCAGTCAGCCCATCACCAAAGAACTCAAGCGTAGGAATGGGGGCAACCTCATCAAGCCTTATGATCACTATTTTGCAGTCAGGGAATTGAAACTTTCACGGCGAGGGGAAGAAGTGTAGCGTTTACCCATCTTTCTTAAATTTGCTTAATAGGACTAGCGCTCCCTAAATAGGCGATCGCTTTTCCTTGAGCGATCGTGCTAATCGCCGCGATTGGGCTGCTCACAATTCACAAAAAACCGGTTATGGGCTTGAATGCACCAAATTGGGTGCGAGGAGTTTGGGTTGCCCTGCTTAACCAGCAGCTAGAGCCAGCTCCCAGTTTGCAACTCATCAAATCTATTTTTTCTACTTTCAGAAAAGTCGAGCAGTGGGAGCTTTCGCTAACCGGTCTCTGGCCCAACTACCAATTGGTGCCATTAGTTGTTGGTCATTTACATAGTTTAGGGAACTTTATACACATCTCTTATTTTTAGTCAGTTCCTGAGCCGAGGTTGATATGCCCAGTTTGGATGATGCAAAAACACCTGTGCAGGAGGAGATCGCTCGGCTGGCGCTGGCCCTCCAGCAATCAAAACTAGAGAATGAGTCACTCAAGCAGGCCCATGACGAGGAAAGCCGCCGCCGTGAGCAGGTGGAAACTGAACTCAAAGCCTCTCAGCAGCTTTTGCAAATAGTCATGGATACGCTGCCAGAGAAAATTTTTTGGAAGGACCGCAATTTAGTTTACTTAGGCTGTAATCGCAACTTTGCCGAAGATGCTGGAATGTCCTCACCCCACGAACTGATCGGCAAAACCGATTACGATATGCCGTGGAAACAGGAAGAATCAGACTTTTTTCGTGCGTGCGATCGCCGGATCATGGGATCTGGCACCCCCGAATTTGGCATTATCGAGCCCCAACTCAAAAGTGATGGACGACAGTCTTGGGTGGAAACGAATAAAGCTCCACTGCACGACGCCAGCGGCAACATTATTGGCATATTGGGCACCTATCAAGACATCACGGAACGGATCGAAGCCGATCTAGCCCTAAAGGAGCTGAACGAAAAGCTAACACAACAAAAATTTGAGCTGAAGTGCGCCCTACAGCAACTGCAGCAGTCCCAACTTCAACTAGTGCAGCAGGAAAAGATGTCAGCGCTAGGTAATTTAGTGTCGGGGATCGCCCATGAAATTAATAATCCCGTTGGCTGCATTATTGGCAATTTGCGCCCGGCAGCGGAATATGCCGATGATTTGCTGGCTTTGTTAGACCAGTATCAAGGGGAACTACCTGAGCCACCAGCTCAGGTTGCTGAGACCATCGAGGCGATCGATCTAGAGTATCTGCGGGAGGATTGGCCCAAGCTGCTGCAGTCGATGCAGGAGGCAGCCAACCGCATTCAGGAAATTAGCCACAGCTTGCGGATCTTTTCCCGAGCCGACACCGAATCCAAAACCGGGTTTGATTTATCAACGGGTATCGACAGCACGATTTTAATTTTGCAGCATCGGCTCAAAGCGAACGACCAACGACCAGCTATTCAAGTCGCCGTCGATTACAGTGAATTGCCCCCGGTAGAATGCTTTCCTGGACAGCTCAACCAGGTATTCATGAACTTGCTATCGAATGCGATCGATGCTTTGGATGAAGCTAACCAAGGTAAGCAATTTTCAGAAATCAAAGCGCATCCTAATTGCATCAACATCTCGACGGCGCTTTCGTCCGACGGACAGTGGGCCATCATCAAGATTCGCGATAATGGGGTGGGGATGACCGCAGAGGTTCAAGAGAAAGTGTTCCACAATTTATTCACTACTAAAGCCGTGGGGCGGGGCACAGGAATGGGATTGGCGATCGCCCAGCAGATTGTCGTGGAAAAACATGGCGGTAAAATCTCGGTGGAGTCAACCCTTGGCGAGGGAACCGAGTTCATCCTCCAGATTCCAGTCCAAGGCAACTAACCACCGCTCTACCTTAAAGTCCGCGAAGGGACAGTAGCTCTCCATCATTTATGCCGGGTATGCTGGCACTAAATATTCAGCAGTTGATTAACGAAGTTGGTGTACACCTCGCCGGACAAAAACTGTGGGTGCTCTAGCACCATCTGATGAAAGGGAATCGTGGTCGGCAGCCCCGTAATGGCGCATTCCCGCAGAGCCCGCTTCATTCGCAGAATAGCGGTGGGGCGATCGGGCCCCCAAACAATGAGTTTGCCCACCAGAGAATCGTAGTAAGGCGGGATTTCGTAGTCGGTGTAAACGTGGGAGTCAATGCGAACACCGGGACCACCGGGGGGTAGATAGCCGTTGATGCGGCCAGGGGCAGGT
The DNA here is from genome assembly GCA_050331235.1 of Leptolyngbyaceae cyanobacterium. Lineage (GTDB taxonomy): Bacteria > Cyanobacteriota > Cyanobacteriia > Phormidesmidales > Phormidesmidaceae > Halomicronema. The sequence continues at coordinate 3,242 of JBHJHA010000115.1, read as the reverse complement.
CGAAAGTTGTGTTTCGGATCTTCAGCATTAATACGGCATTCGATAGCGTGTCCCCGCAGCTTGATCTGGTCCTGAGTGACTAACAGGCGATCGCCTTGGGCGATGCGAATTTGCTCAGCAATAAGGTCAAGCCCGGTGACCATTTCAGTGACCGGATGCTCCACCTGAATGCGGGTATTCATCTCCATGAAGTAGAAGTTACCGTAAGCATCCACCAGAAACTCCACCGTGCCAGCGCCAATATAGTTAATCGATTGAGCCGCTCGAACAGCGGCATCCCCCATTTTCTGCCGCAGATCAGGAGTCAGGGCAGGACTGGGGGCTTCTTCTAACAGTTTTTGGTGCCGGCGCTGGATGGAGCAGTCGCGCTCGCCCAGATGAACAACGATGCCGTGGCCGTCAGCCAAAATTTGAAATTCAACGTGGCGCGGCTTCTCGACAAATTTCTCCATGTACACGCCGGGATTGCCAAAGGCGGCTTCGGCTTCCCCTTGAGCAGCAAGGAAGAGTTTCCTCAGTTCATCGGGCTGTTTGACCAGCCGCATGCCGCGGCCTCCACCCCCCGCTGTAGCTTTAATCATGACGGGATAGCCAATGCGATCAGCGATGTTTTTCGCTTCCAGGTCGCTTTTAAGCAATCCATCACTGCCGGGAATGGTCGGCACCCCCACCCGCTGCATAGTTTCCTTAGCCGTGGATTTGTCCCCCATGGCCAACATCGACTCTGGGGTAGGGCCAATAAAAGCAAGGTTGTGGTCGGCACAAATCTCTGCAAAGCGGGCATTTTCTGCGAGGAAACCATAGCCAGGATGAATGGCCTCAACACCTCGGGTCAGGGCCGCGGCAATAATATTGGGAATATTCAAATAGCTCTTGCTGCTCAGCGCTTCCCCAATACAGACCGATTCGTCGGCCAGCTGCACATGTAGCGCATGACGATCCACAGTGGAATGCACGGCGACAGTAGCGATCCCCATCTCTTCGCAGGTGCGGAGAATTCGGAGTGCGATTTCCCCGCGATTGGCAATCAAAATTTTGGCAAAGCGCATTCGACTCGTGGTGCCCTCAGCGGCGTAAATGGTGGCCTGCTAGCTCACTCGTTTAGCCAAACCTGAGGATCACTGGCTCGCTATCCGCTCAAGCAACAAACCGTAAGACGGTAGCTAATCCTACCATGTGGTCAAAGCTGTAGGCAGTTCGGATGCGGGAAAAGCCGGTAGGCAGGGATGGGGCAACTTACTGGCAACGGTTCAACCAGCAAAGCCAACGCCGCCTAAAAAGAATGGGCAAGCGTTCATGACAAGATCTCGCGGCGACCAGTGCCGCCAGTATAGCGGCGATGGACATAGCGGCCACTGACGAGGTTGTTCTCGGTGAACTGAGGCACAGTTACATCAGTGGTCATGGCCACTGGCAGGGCTGGCATCAGAAGCGTCAGGGTGGCAGTCAGGGAACCCAGAAGAAGCGCTGGCATAGGTTTGTGCATTAAGTACAGCTACTCCTCTCTTCGGCAAACCCCACCACCATCAGGATGAAATCTCTGTGGTAGGCTGGCGATCGCGCGGCAAGATAAAGGGGCACCCACCGTGAGTTAGACCTTCAGGCTTTATGGAAAGACTTGATGCCAGCCAACGGTTGCGTCCCCGAGGTGGGGGTGTGCCAGGTATTGTGATGGGCTTTACCTATCCGCTGCGGGCGCTAAGGCTATTTTTGCGGCACCCTTCGCTCTGGCCCTATGTCGTTATGCCCCTAGCGATCAACATAATCCTGGGCATTGCGCTGTATTCCGTTGGCATTTGGTGGGGCCGCCAACTGATTCGCAACTGGACCCAGCGGCTAATGAATTGGTTAGAGCCGGCTTGGCTCGATACAACGGTGCAGGTTTTAAGTCCAGTGATTCAGGGCGGGCTAATTCTCTTGCTGCTAATGTTGCTGGGCTTCTTGCTACTGCAATTTGGCGGCATTTTGGGGTCGCCGTTTTACGGTCAGCTCTCTGAGAAGATTGAGATTTTACGGGCGGGCAAGCTGGAGGCTCCTGAGTCGATGGGGCCAGCGGCGATTTTTATCGACATTTGGCGAGCCGTATTGTTTGAGCTGAAGAAGCTGTTACTGTTGGTGGTCATTGGCCTGCCGTTACTACTCTGCAATTTCATTCCGGGGGTGGGCCCGGCGATCGCAACTGGCGGGGGCGTAGCTTTGGCCTCACTGCTGGTGTGTTTAGACATGCTGGATGCTCCCCATGAGCGCCGGCGGCTTAAGTTTCGCCGCAAGCTGAGTCTGATTTTTCGTAGTTTGCCCGCTAGCGGCAGCTTTGCTGTGACGTGTTTTTTTCTGATCAGCATTCCCTTGATGAACTTATTGACCATTCCGCTCTGTGTATCGTCGGGGACGCTGTTTTTTTGCGATCGCATTCTTCCACCTTCCGAGCAGACTTGATCCACACCCGAGGGGGTGAGTTAATAGAAGATCTGCTCAGCGTTACGAACCGGATAACATGACCTTTGCCATCGACTTTGGGACGAGCAATACCGTGGTCACGCGGTGGAATGCCGCAACACAGCAGCCAGCGGTTGTCGCCATTCCTGAGCGAGCCCAGCAGTTGGGGAACAATCCGCCGCTGGTGCCGTCGCTGGTGTATGTCAAAGATGCGGCGGCGGGGACGGTGAAAGTCGGTCAGCAGGTGCGCGATCGGGGGCTAGATATCAGCAGTGACCAGCGCTTTTTTCGTAACTTTAAGCGCGGTATAGGCACCCCAATCCAGGGCTTCTTGCCAGAGCTGGATGGCCACGAGATATCGTTTGAGCAAATTGGCCAGTGGTTTCTCACCGATGTCATCACGACGCTGCAGCGTCAGGAGGCATTGGATGCGGTGATATTTACGGTGCCTGTGGACAGCTTTGAGGTCTATCGCCACTGGCTGGGGCAGACCTGTGAAGCGTTGAACTTGTCCCAGGTGCGAATGTTGGACGAGCCCACTGCAGCGGCTTTGGGGTACGGCATTCAGCAAGAAGAGACGGTGCTGGTAGTGGATTTTGGGGGAGGGACGCTGGATTTTTCGCTGGTGGAGCTGGCGATCGCCCCCCAACGCAAACCCCTCGGATTCATTCTGCGGTGGGGCAACAAGTCCCTAGCGGAGTCGACGGCGCAGCAGCCCCAGCGGGCTAAGGTGCTGGCTAAAGCGGGGGAGAACCTGGGGGGAGCGGAAATCGACAACTGGCTCGCTGACTATTATGCTATAGAGC
>JBHJHA010000114.1:0-19615 GCA_050331235.1 Leptolyngbyaceae cyanobacterium | reverse complement strand
GTGTATTTTTATTGGCTGCTTAATTAAAATTGTCTTTAATACTATACTTATTCCTACTAACGGGGGGATTGGGGCGGCGATCGCAACAGTCGTAGCCTATGCTTTTGCCGGCTATATATCTTGCCTATCAAACAAAAGCCTCTGGAAAACCTTCCGGATGCTGACACTCTCTATACTGACCCCACTCAGAATTCATACCCTGATGAATTTTCGAGGCTTATAGAGAAGCGCTTATTTTCAGTCCTCCACAGCTTATTCCCTAGAGATAAGAGTAAGCCCTTGTAAATGACTCATCATCCAGTAGTTCTATTTGCCTTTAATAGACCCGTTCACTTAAGTAGAACATTAGCCGCACTGGCTCAAAATCATGGTGCTCAAAATACTCAGCTGATTATATATTGCGATGGTCCTAAGCAAAGCTCAGATCGCCAATCTATAGATGATTCAAGACAAGTTGCTAGAACTTGCATTGGCTTTGGGGACGTGAAAGTCATTGAGAGAGAAAAAAATCTTGGACTGTCAAACTCTATCATTACCGGTGTTTCTGAACAGCTAGAAAAATTTGAGCAGATAATCGTTTTAGAAGACGATATGGTAACGTCTCAATTTTTTCTTCAGTATATGAATAAAGCATTGAATTTTTATCAAAAAGACGATCGCGTTATCAGCATCCATGGATATACTTATCCGGTTCAAACGGCTCTTCCAGAAACTTTCTTTTTAAGAGGAGCTGATTGCTGGGGATGGGCAACTTGGCGTCGAGGATGGTCACATTTTAACCCTGACGGAGCATACTTACTCCAGCAGCTTACAAAATATCACTTATTGTCAGAGTTCGACTTAGATGGGGCATTTTCATTCTCCAAAATGCTGAGGGACCAAATCAAAGGCTTGAATGACTCCTGGGCCATTCGTTGGCATGCCTCAGCTTTTTTAGAGAATAAACTAACTTTATATCCTGGCAGATCGTTGGTCCACAACATTGGTAATGATGCTTCTGGTACACACACACTATTTAGTGGTCAATACGATGTGTCAATTAGCTCAAGCCCTATCGGGGCAACTCAAATTGCCGTAGAGCAATCTGAAACGGCTCGCGATATCATCAAGGACTATTTCTATCAGACAAACAAACTTGAGGACAACAGAAAAAGGATGAAGCATCATTACGTGCAAGCAAAAAGAATGATAAGTACGCTTTTTTATCTTCCATTTCAGCGCTAGACAGTTTGAGGCCAAATTGTGTAATTCATCTAGCATAACTAAAAGTTTATGGCAAAGAATTTGCTTAGAGCCGGTGCCAGACAGATACTCCCACCTATAGTGGTCAGCTCTTACAAATTATGGAAGCAAAAATATGGCTTCTTCGGCGACTTTCCTACCTGGCAAGAAGCTTGTGCTGCATCATCTGGGTATGACCAAACAGCCATTTTTGAAAAGGTAAAAGCAGCCAGTTTGGCAGTCCAACGAGGAGAAGCCGTCTATGAGAGAGATTCCGTTATCTTTGGCCAAGTTCAGTATTCCTTCCCGATCTTGGCTGGACTACTGCAAACTGCCCTTAAGTATGATGGGCGGCTCAGTGTTCTGGACTTTGGAGGAGCGCTAGGCAGTTCCTATTATCAATGCCGTGATGTCCTGTCAGTGCTTCACTCCTTGCAATGGAGTATTGTTGAACAACCTCATTTTGTGGAATGCGGGCAATCGCACTTTGAGGATGAGAGTTTAAAATTCTATTTCAGTATTGATGAGTGCCTACAGGAAAAATCGCCTCATCTTTTGCTTCTTTCTTCTGTTGTTCAGTACCTTGAATCACCCTATAACTTTTTAGAAAAAATTATTGACTATAAAATTGAGCAGATCATATTTGACAGGACGGCTTTTTCAAGGGGTGGTAGAGATCGCCTCACTATACAAAAAGTCCCCCCTGACATTTATCCTGCCAGTTACCCAGCTTGGTTTTTAAGCGAAACAAAGTTCCTAAGTATTCTATTGGAAAAATATGAACTGATTTTCGATTTTGAGTCAATGGATAAAGCAAATCTTCCATCTATATTCAAGGGATTTTATCTTCAACTGAAAAATGCTTATTGAAACGATAAAGAAACGCATTTACAAAGAACAATTTCAGCCTAGCTGGTTAGGTCTGATAGTCAACCCCTTTTTCTTCGCACGAAAAGGATTGTTCTTTCATATTCAAAATTTTTCCAGCGAAATATCTGGGGATGTTTTAGATGTGGGTTGCGGTCAGAAACCATACCAGGGCTTATTCAATACAGACAGCTATTTCGGCCTTGAATTAGATACTCCTGAGAATAGAGAACACAAAAAGGCTGATTATTTTTATGATGGTGAGAGATTTCCCTTCCCAAGGGAATCATTTGATGCAGTAATTATCAATCAAGTCCTTGAACATGTTTTCAAGCCTGAAAGGTTTTTGGCAGAGGTTCATCGGATTTTACGACTTAATGGAAAACTTTTGATCACAGTACCATTCTGCTGGGATGAGCATGAGCAGCCCAATGATTATGCTCGATATTCCTCGTTTGGTCTAATAGATTTACTGGAAAGAAATGGCTTCGAGGTCATTCGCCATCAAAAAAGCATTGCAGACATTAGAGCTATTTTTCAGATGTTTGGAGCATATATTTTCAAGGTTGTAAATATTAAAAGCTCTAAACTTAAGGTTTTAGTCTTAATGTTACTGATTGGACCTATAAATCTGATAGGGCAATTCCTTTACTTGGTGACGCCTAGAAACGAAGACTTTTATCTTGATAATGTTGTCTTATCTGCAAAAACAGTTCATAAAACCGATGTCTGAAGAAGGTTTTGCAAATCTCAAGAAAAAGCGTGCTCTAATTACTGGGGGACTAGGATTTATTGGTTCTTCATTAGCGATGAGGCTCGTTGCTTTAGGGGCGCATGTAACTCTACTAGATAGCCTGATACCTCAATATGGTGGAAATCCTTTCAACGTAGAAGGCATTAAGGGCCGCGTTACCGTTAATATTGCGGATGTACGTGATCCCCACGCGATGAAGTATTTGATTCAAGAAAAAGATTATCTATTCAACCTAGCTGGGCAAACGAGTCACTTAGACTCGATGCAAGATCCCCATACAGATTTAGCTATTAACGCCTCGGCCCAACTGTCAATTCTTGAAGCTTGCCGACATCACAACCCAGCAATCAAAGTGGTATTTGCCAGCACTCGTCAACTTTATGGCAAACCTGATTATCTACCTGTCGACGAGCGACATCCGACCCGACCTGTAGATGTAAATGGGATTAACAAGTTGGCTGGTGAATGGTATCACCTGCTTTACAGCAATGTGTACAACATTCGTGCCTGCGCTTTGAGACTGACGAATACCTACGGCCCGCGGATGAGGGTCAAAGATGCTCGTCAGACCTTTTTAGGTATTTGGATCCGCAACTTGATTGAAGGCAAACCAATTCTGGTCTACGGAGACGGGACACAGCTACGGGATTTCAATTACGTAGATGATGTTGTGAATGCACTACTTTTGGCAGCGATATCGGAGGATGCCGACGGCGAAGTTTTCAATCTGGGGAGTGTAGAGCACATCAACCTTAAGAACCTTGCACAAATGATGGTTGAGCTATGGCCTCGGGGGAAATATGAAATTGTGCCCTTTCCGACTGATCTTAAAGCAATTGATATTGGCGACTATTACAGCAATTTCTCAAAAGCTCAGCGGGTGTTGGGATGGCATCCTCAAGTTTCTTTGGCGGAAGGATTACAGCGCAGTTTGAGATTTTATGATGAGTACCGATCGCACTACTGGTAGAGTCTGATGATTTTAATGAATGACTTCAAGGCAGAACCAGAAGCTTTGAAGCAGGAGGAACTGGTAGCTTGTGAACAAGTTATGCGATCAGGTTGGTATGTATTGGGTCGCGAAGTCGAACAGTTTGAAAGTCGCTGGGCTCAATGCTGCGGCGTTGATTTTGGTATTGGTGTCGGCAACGGCATGGATGCCATTGAAATTGGGTTGCGGGCATTGAATGTTGGCCCTGGTGATGAAGTCATCACGACGCCGATGACCGCATTCGCTACGGTCTTAGCAATTTTCCGAGCGGGTGCCATCCCAGTTTTGGCTGACATCGACGCCACCACGGCACTACTCGATTTTGAAAGCGTGCAGCGGTGCCTGTCGCCACAGACCAAAGGTATCTTACTCGTTCATCTATATGGACAGATGCGTTCCCTTGGGAAATGGCAGGCATTAGCTAATGCGGAAAATATTTATCTGTTTGAAGACTGTGCTCAGGCCCATTTGGCGAGCTGGCAAGGGCAACGAGCGGGCAGCCTAGGGGCGTGGGGTGCTTACAGCTTTTATCCGACAAAGAATCTAGGTGCCGTTGGCGATGCCGGAATCATAGTGACTAATCAAGCTGCGATCGCGCATCAGGCCAAAGTACTCCGTAATTATGGACAAAGTGAACGTTACCACCATGATGAGATTGGTCTAAATAGTCGCCTGGATGAATTACAAGCAGCCTTGCTAACGGTCCGATTGGCCTGGTTAGAAAAGTTTACCCACCGCCGCTGCGAAATTGCCCAGAGATATTTTGCCGACATCCAAAATCCTAATATTGAATTGCTGGCTCCACCTATCGCTCCTGAAAATCATGTTTACCATTTATTTGTACTCAAATGTGCCGAGCGCGATCGCCTGATGCAGCACCTCAAAAGTCGGGAGATTGCTTCTCTTTGCCACTATCCAGTTCCGATCCATCGGCAGCCCCCCTGTCATGATATCCACCGTGATCCACAAGGCCTCGTTGTGTCGGAACGCTATGCTCAGCAGTGCCTCTCAATTCCCTGTCATCCTCAGATGAGCGATCGCGATGTTGAATGTGTCATTGAGGCTGTAAATGATTTCTAATTCTGAGGTAGAGCATTTTTGCACTCTATTTGATAGCAATTATTTGCCCTTAGGGATGGCCTTACACCGATCGTTGATGCAGCACGCATTACCGTTCCATCTCTGGATAGTGTGTATCGATGAAGCAGTGGAAATATCACTGCGCCAGTTAGCATTACCTCAGGTCAGTTTAATTCCTCTGCGAGATATCGAAACGCCGGAACTTTTGAGCGTCAAACCCCAAAGAACCCGAGGCGAATATTGTTGGACGCTTACGCCATTTACTTTCACTAGTGTCTTTGCTCGAGATCCCTCTGTTCATAGGGTTACTTACCTAGATGCCGATCTGTATTTTCTCGATCGTCCCAGCTTTTTGCTAGATGAGTTTTGCCGAGATCGTCACATTTTGATCACTGAGCATGGCTATGCCCCTAAATATGATCAAACTGCTACCAATGGCCGATTCTGTGTGCAGTTTTTGTGTGCCCGTCGAACAGAAGCCGCTCGCAGGGTCCTTAACTGGTGGCAAGAAAAGTGTATTGATTGGTGCTTTAATCGACTCGAAGATGGAAAGTTTGGTGATCAGAAATACTTAGACCTTTGGCCTAAGCTATTTAGTGAGGAAGTCCAAATCGTGCAAAATCCAGAAAAAACATTAGCTCCTTGGAATGTCAATTATTTCAGTTTAAAGCCAGGAACCACGCATCCAGTATTTTTTCATTTTCACGGATTCAAGCTGATCTCTCCAACCCAAGCTCAGTTGTACTACAACTATCGGATAAACTCCCGTGGAATGGAAATATACCAAAAATATTTGTATGAGATTAATCGAAGCAAGCAACAGCTCCTATGCCATGGAATTCCTTTACCTTACTTTCCGCTAGAGCAAAATATTCGCACACGTCTTCACCGATGGAAATACCAGGTTCTGAAAAAACTCAAGTTTGGCAATCTAACTCAACAACAAGTTGAGCGATAAAAGGAAAAGCAGTCTATTTTCCAGAGTAGTCAGAATAAGCGCATGGCAAAGTACTCATTGTTGAAAGCTTATATTATTATTCCTGTTTACAATCGCCGAGAAACAACTTTAGCTTGTTTAGGAAACCTTCGAGAAATCGGTGATTTAGAGCAATATCGCGTTATTGTCGTTGATGATGGCAGCATAGATGGCACATCTATATCAGTACGTACTCACTTCCCAACCGTCACAGTGCTGAAGGGCACTGGAAATCTCTGGTGGGCGGGGGCGATCGCTAAAGGTATGAAACACGCCTACCAAAAGGGAGCTGAATATTTTGTTTGGTTGAACGACGATACAATACCTTCACGGGATACCATTTCCAAAATGTTATCTGTTTGCTTGGGTAACCCTAATCAGATCGTGACAGCACAATGCTATGAAGATAACTCCATGACCGCGCCTACCTATGGCGGTCGCAAAGCTGCAGAATTGTCACTCAAATTTTTGCATGCAGCTGCGGATAACGTTGTTGAATGCGACGTTTGCAGTGGCAACTTAGTTTGCTTTTCTCGAGGAGTGATAGATGCAATTGGCTACCCGACTTACCAAAAAACCCCCCAAACCTGGGCAGATGTAATCTACACTTGGCGAGCCAAGCAAGCGGGTTTTTACATTGCCATCTTAGGCAATGCCACCGCCGTTTGTCCGTTCAATCCCTTAGAGAAAGGATGGACAGACAGCCCTATTCCGATGATGAACCGCTGGAAAATGCTGGGATCGCCAAAAAGTAGCGTTTATCCCCCGGCTTACTGGTTCTATTGCAAAACCATTCACGGAAGCATGGGGATAGTCTTGTTTCTAAAGACGTATCTGAGTTTGCTAGTCATTACAGTGATGCGATCGCTGCTACCCTTAAGCATCGTCCGTCAGATTAAGCATAAAACAGATACTATTTTGGGTAGAAAAAGATAGCAGGATAGTTTATAGATTAAAGCAGAAAAATAATATATGAATACAAAATTCAAATGCTGTACTTCCTTGTTGTCAATTACTACTCCACTCAATTTATTAAGTCGCTAATCAAGTCAATTAGAGCGAACGTCGAGACTAGCTTCAGAATTATTATTATCAATAACTCTGAAAATGACAGAGATATCGATAATTTAGAAGACGACTGGGTAAGCGTCTTTAATTCAGGAGATAATATTGGTTTTGGCGCAGCCTGTAATTTAGGCATTCAGCATATTAAAAGACTTGATCCTGCGGCATTGATTTGGTTGATTAATCCTGATACAGCGATACATCCACAAGCTGATCAGTTCTTATTGCGTTGCCTATATAGAAATCCTGAATTAGCAATATTGGGCACACAAATCGTCGATAGTTCCGGCAATAAATGGTTTGGCTACGGTGGGTTCAATAAATGGACTGGTTACGTCGGGCATAAGTTATCAAAGTATGTGGCTCTTGACACTGATGAAAATCTGACAGCGACTGATTGGGTTTCTGGATGCAGCATGGTTATTAACCTGGCACAATTCAAAGAGATGCCTAGATTTGATACCGATTATTTTCTATATCTTGAAGATGTTGATTTCTGTATTAGGTACGCTAAAAAAGGTTATAAAATTGCAGTCGTTAATCGGGAAATTGTAACGCATCAAATTTCTGCGATCACGGGCAAAAACTCGCGCTTTCTGTTTCACCACTACACATACGGACGCTTATTGTGTCTGAGTAAACATGCTACAACTTTAGGCTTTTTAATCTATTGCACCTATCTATTGGTTAAAATTCCAATTCTGTTTTTGACATCTCCCCGTAATGCGACAGGTCGATGTCAAGGATTTTGGGACTTTATCCACAATAAGCAACCCGGCAAACCCTTACCAAGGTCAGCCCGCTAAATTTGCGATGAATCTTTTGTATACCCTGACTGCCTATCCTCCCAACGTTGGTGGTGCACAATTGCATCAGCATTTTCTAGCTCAACAGCTACAGCCAGAGCATTCTATCCAAGTGGCCACTTGTTGGGATATGCATCGTACTGATTGGCTATTAGGCACGACTCTGACTGCACCCCGCCGCGATCGCCACTATATCATCGACAATATTCCGGTACACCGTCTGGGTGTGACCTGGACGCAAAAGTTTAAGATGCTGCCCTGGGTCGCGGTTTACTATCCCTTCATGTCTGTAGCCTTGCCTCCGGTAGCCCAAGTTTTTCAGTCATCCCTTGATGCTCATACTCAAAAGGCCGATCTCATTCATAACGTGCGGATCGGCCGCGAGGGATTGACCTATGCTTCCTGCCAAGTAGCACGTCAGCGAGACATTCCCTTTGTTATGACGCCAGTGCATCATCCTCGATGGACAGGTTGGCGTTATAGAGAGTACAACAAACTGTATTGCCAAGCGGACGCCTTGATAGCCCTGACCCAGAGCGAAAAGCAGGTATTGATAGCCTTGGGGGTCGACCCGGCCAAAATCTTTGTCACCGGCGTCGGCCCCGTACTTGCCGAGCGGGCGAATCCGACTAAATTTATCAATACTCACGGAATCCGGGGTCCGGCTGTTCTGTTTTTGGGCCAGCATTACCCCTATAAGGGTTTTCAGCAGTTACTCATAGCAACCCAACAAATTTGGCAGCAATGTCCCGATGCTGAATTCGTCTTTATCGGTCCCGCAGTCAAGGGCTCGGAGTCAGTGTTTGCAGAGTTTCGCGATCGCCGCATCCATCGATTAGGAACAGTTTCGCTACAGGAAAAAACCGATGCTCTGGCAGCTTGTGATGTACTGTGTGTTCCCTCTTCGCAGGAAAGCTTTGGAGGCGTGTACACAGAAGCCTGGAGCTTTGCTAAACCGGTTGTCGGCTGTAACATTGCAGCCGTTGCCAACGTGATTGACCACGGCGTTGATGGTTTTTTGGTTACACAAGACCCTCCAACGATTGCCCATCACCTCATCCAACTCCTCACGCAACCAGCACTCTCCAAGAAAATGGGCATAGCAGGTAAACAAAAGGTCCAAGCGCGCTACGACTGGCAAAAGTTAGCTCAAAGAACCATCCAGATATATCAAAAGCTTGGTTGAAACAATCCCAACGTTAAGTTCAACGGATAGATTAGCGGCTCTCACCAAGAGCATCGAGCAGATAGAGGGAATCCCTACCCCAGCGTTCGAAACCTTAAAGCCGCTCCCTGATCATCCATACTGACTCAACTTAAAAGCTGTCATCCCCTATTCGTAAACGGGTGCCTTCATCTTCCCAGTTGACCAACTCATTATGAGTCAACGGTGACTGTCCCACAATGACTGAACTGTTCGTTCACAGCTTAGGTGACCACTGTCCGCACCCATAAACAGACTTGAAGCTAACAATCCAACGCCTATTACTCAGTTGAGCAAAATAACTTGGATAAATCTTTAATATCGAACTGCCCACAAAACCCTGCTTCATGCCCGCTCAAGAAAACTCCGCTTCCCCCTCTTGAACTCGGTACTTGAGGTCAATCAGCGCAGAAACACGCACTCATACAGGCAATCTCACCGTAGATTCTGGGACAGCACGATAGAAATTTCATGAAGACCGCTGATTTCCATCCGCAAATTTAAAGATTACGTATAGTTCAGAGCTGAGAGTTGCCGTCGCCTAGGAGACAAAAGTAATGTTTGAGTGCGCTTTATATTCGAAACAATTAAATCAATATACCGCTGGACTGCAGGGAGCATGAATGCTGTTTAATTCGTTCGAGTTTATCCTGGCATTTCTGCCAATCACTATCCTAGGTTATTACCTCCTCAGTAAAAGTAAGTTTTCCAAGTTTTCTTCGTTAGGGCTAGTTTGGCTGGTCCTGGCTTCGTTGTTCTTTTACAGCTGGTGGAATCCCTGGAATCTGCCAATTATACTTATTTCTGTTATCTTCAATTATTTTTGGGGCGAGATCATCGCTCGAACCCAGTCGACGCAAAAGCGTAAAAAGCAGCTTTTTCTAGCAGTTGGAATTACCGCCAACCTACTGCTAATTGCCTATTACAAGTATGCCGACTTTTTTATTAGCAATATTAATTTTGTTTCTGGTTCCGATCTCCCGTTGCTGGAAGTTATTTTGCCCCTTGGCATTTCGTTCTTCACCTTTCAGCAGATTGCTTACTTAGTAGATGCCTACATCGGGGAAACCGAAGAATACAACTTTCTGAAGTACGCGCTCTTCGTAACCTTTTTTCCCCAGCTAATTGCAGGGCCAATTGTGCATCACAAGGATATGATGCCGCAGTTAACTCAAGAAAGGGCTAATCACTTTAGTCAGTCAGCCCTGGCGATTGGACTTTCAGTTTTCACCATTGGCCTTTTCAAGAAGGCAGTCATTGCGGACAGCATGTCCACCTTTGCAAATCTAGCCTTCAACGCAAGTGCTCAGGGCGTCAATCTAACTTTTTCAGAAGCCTGGGTCGGGGCTTTAGCCTATACAATTCAGCTCTATTTCGATTTTTCAGGATACTCCGACATGGCGATCGGTGCGGCCTATATGCTGGGTGTGAAGCTTCCTTTGAATTTCAACTCCCCATACCAGGCGATCAGTATCGTTGATTTTTGGCGTCGCTGGCACATCACGCTGTCAAATTTTCTGAGAGATTACTTATACATTCCCCTAGGGGGGAGCCGTTTGGGCGACTTCCGTCGGTACACCAACCTCATGATTACGATGCTGCTCGGCGGACTTTGGCATGGGGCTGGTTGGCAATTTGTTTTGTGGGGTTTTTTGCATGGTAGCTATCTCGTTTGTAATCACGGCTACCGATCGCTCCGCAAGCGAATGGGACATGATATGAAGCAGGATGGCTTTTTCCTTAGGGGAACTGGTTGGCTATTGACCTTCTTGGCAGTGGTTGTAGCGTGGGTTTTCTTCAGAGCTAGTTCTATTTCTTCAGCGTGGGCTATCGTGCAATCAATGTTTGGCTTCCGCGGAATTCAACTGGCTGGCTTTATCGAACCCTATCTAGGATTTTTGCGCGATTTTGGCATTACGTTTGATGGATTTACGGTAAACGTTGGCATCAGTCAGAAATATTCCACGTTTGGCATTATCCTACTGTTGACCTTTACCTGCATCAGCCCCAACATTTATCAGCTAATGGGTAAGTACAGCCCGACTCTACAGCAGCCTAGAGATCAGAAAACCATCCTCTGGAACGAACGCCTCCAAGCTCTGTTTGGCTGGCGGCCTAATAAAGCTTGGAGTGCAGTAATGGGACTCATGGCTGCTGTAAGCTTTCTCTGTTTCAATCGTGTTTCTGAATTCCTGTACTTCCAGTTTTAGGCCTGTTAAAAGCATTTTTCTAGCGATCGTGAATGCTACCTCTAGAGTGAATTGAAGACTGATGAATACCAAAACTTTTTTTAGAAGATTTTTGCCTTCGTTCGGTTTGGCTTACCCAACCCAGAAAAGTGAGCCTCTGGAGCAAGCGGAGCAACCACAGTCTTCCAACCAAAAGCCAGCCAGCAAGTTTAGTTTCACGATTTTTGGCGCCACCTGCTTTAGCCTATTAGGGAGCATCGGTCTTCTCAACTGGGCCGTTGATCCACTGTGGTATCACCAAGGGAATCAGCTTACCAAGAAAAATTTTGCTTTCAACGAGCGTATTTCTAAGACCAACCAATTTTTAAAGAACGGCCCAGCAACTTACGACTGCGTGATCTTAGGAAGTTCTCGAGTAGTGGCATTAAACGCAGATCAGTTTGAAGCACACAACTGCTACAACTATTCATTTAAAGGGGGTTGGGCTGAAGACTTCATTAGGGCGGCCGAGTTCATTAAAGAGCAAGGCTTAGAACCGGAGGTGATTTACGTCGGCGTCGACGAGTTCAACTTTGTTAAATTCACCGATAACACAACGAATGATCAAGATTTCGGCGAGAATGCGACCAAATCGCCGTTTCACGCCTACTTTTCATCCAATGTTTTAACCTTTTCATTGTTGACCTTGCTAGGTATGAGCCCAGACAGTGCCAATTACTACGATACAGATTTTGAGACCCAAGAATTTGCCGACGCTCCGAAATTCAATCCTGAGTTTTATCCCATTGCATCACCGCAAGAGTGCGATTTGACTAAAGTCGAACGGTATCGCGCAATTCAGGACGTTTTTCCTGACTCCACCATCATCGGATTTGTCCCGCCGCGAGCAGCTTGGTCAGTGGTGAACGAAACTTACAACCGGGGCATTTTGGACTGTGCTCTGGAAGGCTTCTACCGGGTTTCGCAAATATATGACGGCATGTATGACTTCTCAGTGCCCTCAGAGATGACGCTGAATCCTGAAAATACTTACGATGGCAGCCACTTTACGCCGGCATCCAACGACATCGTTGCTGATGTATTGGAAGGGCAATCTAGTGAAGCATCCTTAGATTTGACTGAACTGACCTTCTCTGAATACCTCGAGGCTTACAAAACTGAGCTCAAGCAGTTCCTCGATGCAGAAGGGGCAACAGAGTTTTGGCAAGGCTAGTTAGGTTACAAATCCGGTTTAGGACGTAATTTCAGCTTCCACGACTGGAGACTGGGCCGGGTGGCCATGCTGAGTTTTCACCCATCTCAATCGCTTGGGCCGGATTGCCATGCGAAACGTCACAGTGGCAATGATTAGCATCCAGTGGGTCATATAGACCATGCCCCGGATGGTTTGGACAAGTATTGAAAACGGGGAAGCACTCTGGGTACTGCTGAGCCCCCGAGCCATGCCAACCGTGGCATAAAGGATAGCAATGCTTGACAGCGGCACTAACATGGGTGGGCGATTGCGGGCGATCGCCAAGGCAAAGTCTGGGAAAGCGGCCGTAGGCAAGCCATACTGAATTATCCAAAAGACCAATAGGTCAAAAGCCTTGGACCATCCCAACCGCTGTGGGACGATGAGTCGCCAATAGTCCAAATATCGCTGATAGCCACCTTCGGCCCAGCGATTACGTTGATGCCATAGCGAAATCGCTCGAGTGACCCCTTCTTCCTGTACAGAGGGCGTCATCATAAAAGCAACGTCCCAACCGTTGACGTGGAGCTTGAGCGTTAAATCTAAATCATCGGTAATGGTTTCTTCAGTCCATCCACCTAGCTGCTCTAAGGCGGAGCGCCGCACAAACTGGCCGTTGCCCCGCAATTCACCGATACCGTTCAAGGCAATGCGCTTATATTGACAGTAAGCATCAAAGGCCATCTCAGCAACTTGAGCCCGGGTCCAAAAGTTTTGCGTGCTGTTAGCGATCGCCTTGCGCAACTGCACCGCACCAACTTGTGCGTCTTGAAACCGTGGCACTGCCCGTCGTAGGCAGTCAGCCGGAATTTGAGCATCTGCATCAAACACGAGTAATAACGAGCTATCAGTCAGAGGCCAGACCTGATTGAGAGCACCAGATTTGCCACCCACCGCTGTAGCATCTCGGTGAATCACTCGGAGGTTGTTATTGTCTTGGGCCAGCCGATCCATAACTTGGCTGGTGCCATCGGTACTATTGTCATCGATGAGCCAGATATCGAACCGGTCAGCAGGATAATCAATTTCCATCAGGGATGTCGCTAACCGCTCAATCACACTGACCTCGTTTTTCGCGGCCACCAAAATCGAGACCGTAGGCCATTGCTCCCGGTCGATTGTTTGACGCTCGCTCGCTAGGGTATCTTGCCAGCTTGGCAATGGCTCGGGAATCCGCTGGGGATGACAGCAGATAAGCCGTAAGAGGTGTACTCCGATGGCGAGCATGCATCCATAAACGAGCCACTGACCCCAGACTACTAAGTGCAGCAAAGCGGTAAAGGCCCAAACCCCAGCCAGGGCAATTGCGGCCTTGAGTCGTCGCCGCTCATACCGATGAAAGTCATCAGGCGCTAGAGGAGATAAGTTTACCGAGCTGCTTTTGGCCCCACCGAACATACTTTCTCCGCCCTTACTTCGAACTGCTTAATAATTTAATAATATTGTTGATTAACCATCTTCGTAGCGGCCTAACCCCAACTAATCAAATTTGGCATAGTCATTTACATTCCGACATACTTTCAAGACATTACCCTACAGCGAATCAATAGGCCATAGCCACGGTTGCCTTACATCCACCTGTCAAAATGCGGAAGAGCCTTCAGCCTAACAAAACCACAGACTGTCCAGCCCTCGAGGCTGACTAGGGTAAATCGGTAGAAGCCAATGATGGGCCGAGTCTTGGCGACGAATGTTATCGCTCTGCACCTGCGCCCGGGTGATCGGTATCCGGTACCGCCGCCGCAACTGACCGCCAACTTTATCTGTCAGTGCGACCCACCGCGACCGCCAGAGACGCACTTCCGATATTTTGGTGTTGTGCTATCACTGAGGGCACAGACTCAACTTTTGGGCATGCTATTGGCTGAGGAAGCGTATGCATCAGTGTTTCCTCCCGTTGATCAAGTCACCTGATTCCTACAGCACTATGTCACTGACTTTTGATGAGATAAAACCGGTGAATAAAGCCGAAATCGGCGTTTATTTGCCGTACTACCAGGGTACAAAACGCAATGCACTGCCCTATGCGATCGGCCTCTACAAGCGAGGCAACTTGGAAGGTGAGCGAGCTATTGAAGAGGGAAACAGTATTCCTTTTATCGCTACATGGAATGTTTCGACGTTGCCTGCCGACCTCACACGGTGTCGCTTACAGTTTGATGATGATGCCGATCTGAGCTACGAGATTACGATGGCAACATTCGAGTATGTTGACTTTTTATTTGATGTCGTTGTGGCATTGCGGCACCAGCGGCCCGCCGATTTTTCTAAGTCTTTTTATCGGAAGCTTTTGCGTCTGGATGATTAGGGTGACACAGTTCTAGTCGGCAAGTGATGGCAGAATGGGAGGGGCAGTCCAAATATAGACTTTACGAGTAAGGAGCGAGAGGAGTGCCCCAAGTAGCTAAACATCTGATTATCGGCTCGACGGTAGCCTACAGTGGCAAATCGACACTTTCAATTGCCATTGGTAGCCAGCTACAAGCGATGGGGTTTCGAGTCGGTTGGGGCAAGCCGCTGTCCTCCATTGATACGTTTGGCTATGGCTTGGACGATGCTGATGGTGACTTGACATTTATTCCCCAAGCCCTCAGCTTGACGCCCGAGCAGCAGTGTCCCAACCTCTTAAGCTTAGACAGCAAAACTTGGATGAATCGGCTGCAGCAGCAGGCCACTTCTCAGCTCAGCGAAAATCTTGAAGCCTATTGGCAGCAGGTCAGTGGCGACATTGTCCTGATCGAGGGACCGTCAACCCTGGAGGAGGGGGCGCTGTTTCATCTGTCATTGCCGGAGATGGCGATCGCCCTCGATGCGCAAGTTTTGCTCGTGATGCAGGCCAATACCTTGGGCATGATCGATCAACTAATCGCGGCGCAAAAGCGATTAGGGTCAGCTCTGATCGGGGTTGTGCTCAATGAAGTTGGCGAGTCAGAAGCGCAGCTAATTGACGAAACCATCGCTCCTTACTTAGAGCATTTGGGGATTCCAGTCATTGGAGTCTTGCCGTCGTTGCCATTTTTACAGGGAATTCGAGTTTCGGAGTTGGTGCGCTATCTCGATGCTGAAGTCCTCTGTAGCAGTGATCATTTAGATTTGGTGGTCGAGAGTCTCAAAATCGGCGCAATGAATGTCAACTCCGCTCTTCGCTTTTTTGGCCAAGGCACCCATCAAGCGGTGGTCACGGGTGGAGATCGCCGTGACCTGCAAATTGCCGCCCTCGAAACCTCTACCCACTGCCTCATTTTGACAGGGCAGCTCGCGCCCGCCAAAGACGTAATCGATTTGGCTCGCGACAAGGAAGTGCCGATTCTATCGGTGGCGACGGATACGCTAACCACAGTTGAACGCATTGAAATGTTGTTTGGGCGTTTACCGCTGAACAATCCTGATAAAGTCCCGCTGATTAAAGAGCACCTCACCACTCACTTGAATATGGAACGTTTGGTCGGCTTGATGGAGTTAGAACGGCCCGCGATCGCACCCCATAGCTGACTTTTTTCCCTTGACTGATACAATGGGCGCGTTCACGTATTTGTGTATCGCCGTTGAGTCAGTCTATCGATGCCCCTTTGGAATCTTCCAAGGTAGATGTTTTTTTACAAGAGCTGGCTGCTATTCAGCAGTCGGGGTCAAAACGGATTGCAATTTTGGGTTCGCGCCATGTGCCTATCACCCATCAGCAACTGATTGAGCTGATGACCTACGCTTTGGTCGTTGGAGGAAACCGCATTCTGACATCGGGAGCCACCGGTACCAATTCGGCAGCTATTCGTGGCGCACTCAAGGGTGATCCTAATCTGCTCACAGTAATCTTGCCCCAGAGCTTGTCAAAGCAACCCCGTGAGTCTAAAGACCAGCTCAGCCAGGTTATGCACTTGGTAGAAAACTCCAACAACGATACTCTATCGCTGGCAGAAGCTAGTGCAATCTGCAACCAGGAGATTGTATCCCGCTGTCAGCAGTTGATCTGTTTTGCCTTTCACGACAGCCATACGCTTTTGCGCACTTGTGAAGACGCTGAAGATCAGCGCAAAATCGTTACGCTCTTTTATTTCGACTAATCCTTATCCACGGCTGCTATGGCTCTTTTCTCACAATTACCGATGCCGGGTACATTGCTGGTGTGTGTCGTGATTGGTGCTGTTTTGGTCTATGTCCCATTTTTGCTGGTAGGGATCGCCCGATTGCAGCTAGGGTATGACATGTCGGCTCCCCGCATGATGACCGATAAGATGCCGCCCTATGCTCAGCGGGCTAACTGGGCCCATCAAAACAGCTTTGAATCCTTTGCGCTGTTTGCCCCCGCTGCGTTGATGGCCTATGTCACTGGTCAAGCATCGCAGCTAGCACTCAGTGCGGCGATCGCCTACGTGATCGCCCGTTCACTTTACAGTGTGTTTTACATTCTCGATATTCCACTTCTGCGATCGGTCATGTTTGCCGTCGGCAGTCTGAGCATCTTTACGTTGTTTTTGATGAGTTGCCAATCTGTTCTATTTTAGAGCTGCTAGGTCAAGTGAGCTAAGTAAGTGCCTTTGCAAGAGCTCTGAGTCCAAAAGTCGATAGAAAGCCAGCATTATGGCAAGACCTCAGTGTTATTCAGAGTAAACTCGTCAAATTTGATCACCTCAGAATTAGGCTTGCGGGTATCGAAATAATAGCTAGACACCGTCCCCGTAGCCGTTTCAAAGATGCTAAAGGCGGTGACTTCGTTACTAGCGAGGTAAGGTAAGGGTTGCCCATCTTCGCCAATCAGGGGGGCCAAGGTCGGGACAATCGGCTCTAGCCCATTCGGGTCACCTTGGGCAGTATAGTAAGCCGGTTGATAGCTGTCGAAGTTTGCACTGGGTTTTGCCGGGGGAACATTTCGCTGTTGCTCGCCCTGCCAGAAAGCCCCGTAGGTGTTGCCCACATTCGAAGTCTCGAGAAAGTGCATCCCCGTCGCACTGACAAAGCGATTCCATAGATGAGAGTGGCCATAGAGCACGAGATCGACTCCAGCAGCCTCGAGCAGCGGCACTAGATCACGAATAATATAATCGTCCTGAATCGGATATTCGTAACGAACGGCGCGTAAGGTGCCGTCGGGGTGGCGATCATACAGCCTGATCGGGTCAGTAAACGGCGGAATCACGTTGTCTCCTAGACTGTGGGCGGGATGATGCAGCATCACCACTGTGTAGCGCGCCTGCTGAAAATCTTCGCTGGCGAGCTCAGTTTGTAGCCATTGGTATTGGGGGCTGCCAGAACGAATAGGCTCAAAGATATGCTGACCGTGCCCCCAGTTGGCTGGCCGACCTAAATCGGGCGATCGCTCCTGAAAGCGGCCCTGAATATCTGGCTGCACCCCCGGGCGCCGCCAGATATTGGTGACAAACAGCGATATCAGCCGAACATTACCGAAGGTGGTCGCATAAAAATGGCTAGTTGGCTCTGCTCCGGGGACATCACTCTGCGGCAGAGTAAAGAGCTCGTCGTAGGTGTCGGTGTTGAATGAATGATTGATAATCCACTGTTGCCGCACCGCGGGATCATTATTGGGATTAAAGAGATCAGGGCGAAGCTCATACTGCTCGATCGCAGCCGAACGGGGCACCGGGTCATTAAACTGCTCGTTAAGGGGCGTGACCGACGAAAAGCGTCCCATCACTTCGTGATTACCGATCGCGGGAAATAGCGGCGCATGTTGAATGAGTTGCCCCCCTCGATAGCGACGACCGCGCCCTTTAGGGGGCAAACGGTAATTGGCGCGACCTTGCAACGCCGGAAAAAATGCCGCCCCCGCCGCATCATCAAACCACTCTGACGCGCGATCTGGGACATTAACCAAATCACCAGCCATAAATACCGCATCTACCTGACCCACTGTTTCTTCGACCTTCTGGAGATTGGCTGCTGTCATTGGCTTAGCCTGGTGGTCGGAAGTTAGCAATATTTTGAGTGGCGCCTCGCGTAAAGGAGCCGCCGCTAAGCTGAAGCGATCGCTACCGATCACCGTCCCGTCATCGTTCACGCTCTCTACGCGATAGGGCAGGCGCTGGCCAGGCGGTAGTCCGGTGACGATCGCTTCATGTCGCCAAACTAAGCGGGGCGTTGGCACCTCTGGGGATGATGTTTGAGGGAGGTTAGAGTCCCGATCTTCGCGGAGTCGGGTCAACTGACGACTCGTCGCCGCAACGGACTGTGCCGCGCTACCCGTGAGCAAACTATCGGACTGTAGACTGTAAATTACGGTGTGACGCTGACCGGCAAACTCAGTAAACCAAACGACCCGGACTGAATTTTCCGTCGGCTGCTGCAAAAATGGATCGGTAAGCAAACGAGCCATGGGCTCCTCTGGCACAGCCTCTAGAGAAGATGAGAAGCGAGCCTCCAGCGTCACGACCGCCAGTGCTAACAAGGTCAGCACCCCTCCTGAAAGCAGCAAGGTCAAGTCTTCGCGCCGAGACATAGTTTCACCCTGGATTAACGAGGTTAGTCAAATTGCTGGCAGCCGTAGTTTTGTCTGCCGACAATTCTGTCATGTCAAGAAGAGTTCTCGTTGGTCATAAGCCATCGCTATGGTAAGTCCTAACTCCACCTTTGGGACGAAGGTCACTGCAATAACTGTCTGTCGGGGCAGCTCCTAGTCAATGCGACCGCTATCTTGGTAGAGGCGCTAAGGATGGTTAAGATAGGGCGGGCGATCGCCCGTTGGACATTAGCTTCCGTTATCAGACGCTGTGTATTGAGTTGAGCAACTCAGTTGAAACGATTGGATTGGCACTTGGCTAAGCCCCAAAGTGTTTCCCATCGGGGAACCTTTGGCCTGCTACTCGGACTGTCGCTGGCAGCCCACGGCTTGGTGCTGGCCATCCCTTACACCTTGACTGAACCGGCTGATGAGCTTTCATATGAGCCGCCACCCCCGACTAGCACCGCGATGGAGGTAGCTGTGCTATCGCCGGATGGGCAAAAGGCCGCAGCCGACGACCGCACTGACCCTGCGGACGGGCCCAACACCGAGGACCCAAAGCTGCCGATGGAACCGCCCCCAGCTGAGCCAGCCCCCCCTGCGGACCCCTCCCTAGTTGATCTTACCGATGCCTCGGTGGAACTAGAGGTGGATGAGCTGGATACGGTAGATGACCGACCCGAAGAAACGGGATCGACGAACAATGGAGATGCCGATGTGCCCCCATCGCTCTCCGACCGACTCACCGACGTAAAAGCATATCAAAACGAAGAT
>JBHJHA010000113.1:0-23267 GCA_050331235.1 Leptolyngbyaceae cyanobacterium | reverse complement strand
ATCTTCTATCTTGGTTCGTGGCTATCCTTCTCCCTCCCTACGCCGGGGCTCCCCTCGCCCCCAAGCTCTCCCAGCCCCCCCCCCCCGGGGGGGGCGATAAGTGGGTTTGTTGGACCCTGATACCTTGGGTCGCGAGCGCCGCCTGAAGGGCAGCCAAAAAGGCTAGTCCCGGATTTGGTTCGGCAATGGCGGCGGTTTCTGGCTCGGCTCCGGCAATCAACTGCCCCCCGACGCGCAGGGTTGGGCGCCCCAACTCTCGACCAACCCTGACAAACTCAGCTTCGTTGGGTTCCACCGTGCGACTGGTATTGTCAATTGCCCAATCCTCACCGTAAGCAGGCTCATCCCAAACCACCTGCAACGGCTGCCCGACTTGTTGGGGAACCAGCGTCAGCCCGATTTCGTTCTCGTTCAAAATCAGGGCATTCACCGGCGCCCCATAGCCGGCCTGGACGTCTTCCCATTCCCAATGGGGATTGACGATCGCCCCTGGAAGGGCCGACTCATCACCGTAGAGCACTTCCACTAGGCTCAGATCATACGGTGCTAGCTGCTGGGCCAGGGCATCGAGACTCGCCGTGCTAATGGTCGGGTCGCCTCCACCGACGACAGTCAGGGCCGTGCGGCCAGTGGCAGTTGACGCTCCCATGATGGTGGTTGGTAGCGTATGGTCCGGACCAAGCACAGTCAGGGCCGCCGCCGTGGTTAATAGCTTGAGCGTTGAGGCGGGCACAAAGAAGCGATCGCCTTCCTGACTGTACACAACAGTTCCCGATAGCGTTTCTACCTGCACGCCCAACCGGGCCCCAGAAAGCTCAGGGCGTACCGATATGGCCGCGAGCCGCTGAGGCAGATCCGCTGGACACAGCGCTACCGCAGGTAAGCAGCTGAGACTCGCTGTGAGGCCGAGGCCCCCGCCAAACAGTCTTGCCAGTCGACTTTCCATGGTCTTCATCCCTCGGCGATCGCGCTAGTTATCACATTGCGGGGCCCACTCCACCCCTCGGAGTGGGCTAGACTGCAAAACAGCATTTCATTTGCCGCTTAGTTTGTCACTATGGTGCTCAAAGCCTTATTCCTCGACTTTAACGGTGTGGTGATCAAGGACACCCGGCTCAAGGCCAACCTGATGGATGAGATTTTAATTGCTGAAAACCTACGCCCCAATCCCGAAGAATATTTTGAAATGTGCGCTGAACGGAGCGATCGCGCCTGCCTTGATCGGCTGCTATCACGGCGCGGTCGGGTGACCACTGATGCCCAACTCACGCAGCTGTTAGACAAACTGGTTAGCGGTTATTTAGCCAAGTTAGAGAATCTGTCAAAACTGCCGATTTACCCCGGGCTCGAAGATTTGCTGTATCAGGCCAAGGTGGCCGCCATGCCGGTAGCCTTGGTGACGTCAACGGCCCAGGCCGAGGTGGAGTGGGTCTTAGCGCAAACTCAGCTGGCAGACTCCTTTACTGTGTTAGTGACGGCTGAGGATGTGTCCATTGCAGAGGAAAAACCTTCCCCCCGGGGATACGAGATTGCGATCGCCCGCCTGAACGACCGTTTCCCTGATCTCCATCTCCAGCCCACTGAGTGCCTAGCGGTAGAGGGTTGGTATCCCGGCATTGCTGGCGCTAAGGCTGCCGGTATCCCAGTGGTTGGGGTGGCTCACTGTCATCCCTATCGGATGATTCAGCGCCGGGCGAATTGGGTGGTTGACTATCTCACTGAAATTGATTTTGATTGGATTGCTGGCAAGCCTCAGCCTCAGCCAGCTGCCTAATTGGCGACTCGTCCTCAGACCCGCAACGGCACCATCGCTGCGTCCAGGGCTGGCCCAACTGAGCTGCGATCAGCAGCGACAGTGCTGTCTTGCTCCAGCTTGTATGGGCGTGTCATTGCCTCGCCCAGTTGTGGCCTTGCCGAGAATTTTGCCTACTTCAGCTTTGTCAGCCATCAGTTTTGATCGCTAGGGGGATGTCCTTGACCATTGGGGGTGCCCAACCGATGCCGCACATCGTCAATGGCCGAATTGAGCTGGGCAATTTTTTCTTCTAGCCCTCGGCGGGCCTGTTCCATTTCTTCGTCCGTAGGCGGCAAAACATTGCCCTCGCTATCGGTAGCGCCGGAGAAGCTAAAGCTCTCATCAGTGGTCGGCTCCTGCCGCACCCGCGAGGCTACAACCGCGCCCACAATGCCGCCGACAACGCCCCCAAACAGAGTGCCGAGAAAGAAGCCGCTGCCAAAAGTATCTTGTTGACTCATGGGAAATTACAGAATTTGTCTGAAGGGGTCACTGTGTCAACAGTCTACTGGCATTGGGGCGGCTTTGGAGACGGCCGATCCGATGTATGTCGTTAAGTGCCAAAGGTGCGATCGCCCGCATCCCCCAGACCCGGCACGATATATCCATTTTCGTTGAGCCCCTTGTCAATAATTGCCGTGTAGATGGTGAGCGCGGGATAAGTCTCAGCGAGTTTTTGGAGGGCTGTGGGCGAAGCCACAACGGCAACAATCCGAACAAATTCGGGCTGGACGCCTCGATTGACCAATTCGCCCATGGCGGCCAGCATCGTACCCCCGGTGGCCAACATGGGTTCACTGATGAGCACGCGTGTCTGTTCCTTAAATTGATCTGGCAGCTTGTTGAGGTAGCAGCTTGCTTCTAAAGTTTCTTCGTTGCGCACGAAGCCAATGTGGTAGACCGAGGCTAGCGGCAAAACGGACTGCGCCCCCTCCATGAGCGCGAGGCCCGCTCGTAAAATCGGCACAATAATCATTGGTATGTCAGGATTTACAAAGGTGGCTGGGCAAGGAGATAAGGGCGTCTCCACCGTGGTTTCAAAGGTCGGCAACCATTCCCGGGAGGCCTCGTAGGTGAGCCACCGCCCCAACTCCGTCATCGCTGTGCGAAAGAGTGCTGCCGGCGTATTTTGATCGCGGGCTACCCCTAACCAATGTTTGACTAGAGGATGGGGCGGAACGTAGACACGGAGTTGCAGGGCCATAAGTCAATGGGGCGCAAAGGTCTGGAATATCATACTCCGTTGATGAAGGATGCGATGTTCGGGGCGGCAATTCTGTCCGACTGGCACTGGTTTGCCGGAGGACAGGTTTTAGGTCCTAGGTCCTAGGTGCAGGGTTTTATCCCACTTCTGCAAAATATCACTACAGCTCGAAGATCTCCTGCTATCGCTGCCCCTTTGGAAAGGGGGCTGCTCAGCCGCCGTATGGAACTGCTCCTATAAAAGGGAGGTGGGAGATGAGTTTAATATGTGTGACTTTGATTCAGAGGACTGGTATTGGACGGGGCGCTGAGTGCCGAGTTCAAGCGGGAACGGGATTTCTCGGATCATGATGAACTGGGGCAGCGTTTGACCTGGATTGATGACTTCAACTATTTATAATCATTTGCAACTGCTTGTTTGGATTGCGATCGCCATGATGTCAACGGCCACGACTGCTCCTCCTTCACGCTGGCCCGATGGCAGCCATTTTGACGTGATTGTGATTGGCGCTGGCATCGGCGGCTTAGTCACCGCTACTCAGTTGGCGGCTAGGGGCGTGCGTCCGCTGGTGCTAGAGCGCTACCTGATTCCGGGGGGCAGTGCCGGCTACTTTGACCGCGATGGCTATCGATTTGACGTGGGTGCCTCAATGATTTTTGGGTTTGGGCAGCGGGGCACCACCAACTTGCTCACCCGGGCCCTCGCAGCGGTGGGCCAGAGTATCGAGACCGTACCCGACCCGGTGCAGGTCCATTACCGTCTACCTCGAGGGCTCGACGTGCGCGTACACCGTGACTACGAAGCCTTTCTCACGGAACTGGGCGATCGCTTTCCCCACGAACGAGCAGGCATTCGCCGCTTTTACGATACCTGCTGGGGCGTGTTCAACTGTCTGAATGCCATTGAGTTGCGCTCCCTCGAAGCGCCCCGCTATGTGGCGCGGGTCTTTGCCCAGCATCCCCTCGCCTGTTTGGGGCTGGCTCGCTACCTCCCGGCCAACGTCGGGGGGCTGGCGAAGCGCTATCTGCGCGACCCGGAGTTGCGGCGATTTATTGATATGGAGTGCTATTGCTGGTCGGTGGTGCCTGCAGCGAAAACGCCTCTGATTAATGCCGGCATGGTGTTTAGCGATCGCCATTACGGTGGAGTCAACTACCCCCAGGGGGGCGTCGGGCAGATCGCTGCGGCCCTCACCACCGGATTCACCCAGGCCGGCGGCTATCTACAATATCGGTCGCGGGTGACTCGCATCGTGACCCAAAACGGACGAGCGGTGGGGGTAGAGCTTGCCACAGGAGAACGGTACACCGGCGATCGCATTGTCTCCAATGCCACCCGCTGGGACACTTTCAATCACTTACTCGCAGAGGAACCGCCCCAAAGTGAGCAGCTTTGGCAGAAGCGGTACGCCCAGGCCCCGAGCTTTTTGAGCTTGCACCTCGGGGTTCGTGCTAACATCATCCCCGCGAACACCGACTGCCACCAAATTTTGCTCGATGACTGGGCTGATCTGGAAGCTGCAGGCGGCACGCTATTTTTGTCCATTCCCACGCTAATGGATAGCGGTCTAGCCCCGCCCCAACGCCATATTTTGCATGCCTTTACGCCGAGCTGGATGGCTGACTGGGCAGGGCGATCGCCCCGTGATTATGAACAGCACAAGCAAGCTCTGGCCCAGCAACTCGATCAGCGTTTGGCTAGAATTTTTCCGGGACTAGAAACCGCCATTGAACACTGCTCCATTGGGACGCCGCGTACCCATCGGCGGTTTTTAGGCCGGGTTGACGGGACCTACGGCCCCATGCCGCGCCGCCAACTCTGGGGACTGTTGGGGATGCCTTTCAACCGGACGTCGGTGCCAGGGCTTTATTGCGTGGGCGACAGTACGTTTCCCGGGCAAGGACTCAACGCAGTGGCCTTTTCTGGTGTTGCCTGTGCCCACCGCATCGGGGCTGATTTGGGTGTCCGTTGACTATGGCTAACCAGGCAACTGGGGCTTGGCTATAAAGTAGCTGGCGATCGACTTGGCGTCGACCCCTTCGCCGTGGAGGACCGCCTGCTCAAATTCCTCAGGGGTGAGATACACCACCTCGATATCCTCGTCCGCATCTCCTGCGGGGGGCTGCTCGATCGTTTGGAGCTCGGTAGCTAAAAACGCATAGATAAACTCATCGGAATAGCCTGGCGCTAGGGGGAAGCTGCCCAAGGACTGCCAGGTTTTGGCTTCGTAGCCCACTTCTTCTTGAATTTCTCGCTGAATGGTTTGCAACGGGGTTTCGTCAATTTCAACCGTCCCCGCGGGAAACTCCAGCAGTCGCCCCTGCACGGCAAATCGATATTGCCGCATCAAAACCAGCTTGCCATCTGCCGTAAGGGGAATGGCCAACGCCCCGCCGGGGTGACGAATACATTCCCACTCACCTTCGGATTTGTTGGGTAGCCGCAGACTGTTGATCTCAAAGTCGAATTTACGTCCCTTGACGAGTAGACGTTGACTCAAAAGTTGAGGGGGTTCGTTACCAAAGGGCATACTGCATCTCTAAGCGTGAAAAGGGCGGCGAGCGAACGGTTAGCCGAAGGCATCGTGCACCCATGCTGCCTCAAAAATGATGCCACTCAGCCTACCATATGCTCAGAATTTCTTGATTTTCCCAGGAGTGGGACGTCCACTAAGGGCACGACTTCTTGATCAGCAATGGCGGCTCTAAAATCGGCGACGGTTCGACCGGAAATGGGATCGGACCAGTCGGAGGCAATTTCTGCCAAGGGCACCAGCACAAATGCTCGCTCCCACATGCGAGGATGGGGAACTTGTAGCGTTGGTGTAGCAATAACCTGCTGACCAAACAGCAATAGGTCCAGGTCGAGCCGCCGGGGACCCCAGCGCTCCTGCCGCACTCGGCCAAAGTTGACCTCGATGGCCAGCAATAGTTCTAAAAGCTGATCTGGAGGCAAGCCACTCTGGAGAACGGCACAGGCGTTGAGGTAATCTGGCTGGGGTGGTCCCACTGGCGAGGTGCGATATAGCCGAGAGCACCTCACTAATGTGATTGCATGGTGCTGCTCCAACTCAGCGATCGCCCCCTGCAAAATCCCGAGAGAATCTCCCAAGTTGCTGCCGAGTGCGATCGCGCTAGAGATAGAATTCATCCAAATGGAGGCGTGGGCAAGGTGAGCAGCTGGTTCCTATTCAAAGATAAACTCACTGCCAGAAAGCGACGCGTCGGGCGCGGCGGGTAAGAACTGGACCGAGGTGGTGTAGGGGTTCACTAGGTCAGGGACGCGGATCGTGGGATCAAGCTGAGTCTGCTGGAGCAGTAAATAGTTGTAAGCATCAAAAACGGCATAGCCATCTTTCATGATGTTCTCTTCGGGATAGCCGCCAACTCCAAACATGGTGCCGAGCTGCCCACCTAGGGAGCGGTTGATATTGTAGGAACCGCCGTGGCTAAAGAAAATCTCGTTGACCGCGTCAGGAATGTACGCTGACTCAGCGGTGGGGGGCTCGTCCGCTTGCGCCACCGCTGCAATCGCGATTGCGGAAACGGCTGCTGCAGTTGCGGTTAGGGTACGGACTAAAAAGTTTGCCATTGCGCTTTCCTCACTCCACGGAATCAAAGAACCCACTCAGAATCGGGACTCGCTGCCCTCGATCAACCGGCTGAGACGTACACTGGATTGCAACTCTAACCGTTGAGTCTGCAATCGAATACGCCTGTTCGCATGTCATTTATAGCGCAGTTCTCAAAAAGCGGCGCATTCTTTCTTGATTTTTTCTATGACTTCTAATAAAGCGATACCTATTTTGTCTCTGATCACACTGCCGCTGCCGGATGTGCGAGATCGCCTACTCGACTTGTTTTGTCAGGTGGCTTATAAAGAGGGCGACTTTACCCTCTCGTCAGGGCAAAAAAGTTCTTACTACATCAATGGCAAACAAGTGACGCTCCACGCCGCAGGCGGAGTAATGGTAGGGCGGTTGCTGTTGGCGCAATTGCCCCCTGAGACGGTGGCCGTCGCTGGCCTCACCCTGGGGGCCGACCCGATGGTCAGCAGCGTCAGCCTAGTGGCAGCCTATGGCGATCGCTGCATCACCCCGCTCATCATCCGCAAAGAAGCCAAGGGTCACGGCACCCAGGCTTATATTGAAGGCCCCTCCCTGCCCCAGGGGGCGTCGGTAGTTGTCCTTGAAGATGTGGTGACAACAGGACAGTCAGCCTGGAAAGCCGTTGAGCGGCTGCGCCAAGCTGGCTACTCCGTTGATACTGTGTTGGCACTGGTAGACCGTCAGCAGGGCGGCGGTGAGTTTTATCAATCCCAGGGGCTCAATTTCAAGGCGCTGTTTGCAATCTCTGACATCCAAGCTCGCTATGCGCAACTGCTAAGGTAAACCGGGTAAACTCCCGGCGATCGCTAGGCAATACTGCCCCGCTTGCGCGCCTCCTTGAATGAGGTAGAGACGTTTTGTAAGCCAGCACGAATCATTTCCCGCTCAAGCAAAGCAAAAAACCGGGTGCGATCGCCGCCCCGAACGACCGCCTGGTTGTGGGCTTCGGCTAGGGCAATGGGGTAACCATAGCCTTTTTGCACTTGGGTGATTACCATTTCTAAAGCGGAGTCCCGCAGCGCTGGGTTTAGCGCCACCCATTCCGGCATTTCCACCCGAGCGATTTCGGCCCCGACATTTACGTAGCAAAAGTAAATCGTGTGGGGGCCATAATCGGCCAAGATATTGACGGAGCTTTGCCACAGTGGGCCGCGCTCCCCCGGTGCGAGCTGGGTGGTGCTGAGGGCGACATCTCGCAGGGGAGTGAATACCTGACAAGGGGCACGATCGCGATCTTCGGCACAATAGCTAAGGCAATTGGGTTCGCTAAAGGGGCAGCTCTGTAAACGCAAAAAGTTGAGCGCTTCTCCACTCCGGGAGGCACTGATGTAGCCGAAAAGGGGAATGCGAGCTGTTTGTAAGCGATCCCAAGCCTGAAGAATTGGTGGCAATAGGCGATCGCGGGCCGCCTGGGGCAGGTCTTCCAAAAACCAGTAGATTAAAGAGCCATCCGTCAGGGCGAGCATGGGCCGTTGCCCCTCGTCGGCAATTTCCGACTGGGCCTCTAACGCCAGTTCGGCCAGCATCTCGGCCTCGGCGACGGTGCGGCGATGGCCCATCCATTCCTCCGTGCGAATGCCCCATTGTCGAGAGAGATAGAGATCCTCCGGGCGATAAATTACCTCGGGCAGACTGTCTAACAGGGGAAAGCGACTCTGGCCATAGTGCAAGACCACGCGCCCCACGTTGAGCAAATAGCAGTAGGCGATTTCATGGTGGCTGGGGGAAATTTGCGATCCGTCTGTGGCTAGCACGGTGTGGGCGGGAGGCGCTCCGGCAATGGCCCAGCGGGTATCCAGGGGCTCTGTAGGACGGGCCACGGCAAAGGGAATGCGATCGCGCCACGCTTGCCATTGATCAACCAGTTCTGGCTGTCGAGCTTGTGCCTGTTGCATCAATTGAGTGGCGATTTTGACCCGTCGCCCAGCGGCTTCCGCCTCTTCCCGCAGGTGATGGCTAATGCCCTGCATTTGCTGGGCCAGCTTCATTAAGTCCAACATGGCGTTGCTCTTTCCCGTCCGGATGGGGCGTTGGGGGCAGTGTGAAGTGACATCGGGCTTCATCTGTTTATCAGTATGCCTGAACTAGACCGATTCGACAGATCTTTTTAAACTGCCCTAGGACCTGGACAAAATGAAGCTATAAAAAAGGGAACGTCGCTATGACGTTCCCTGCTTTCAGGTGACTATCGTGGGGAAAAGCTAGTTCGTGGGCAAGGCTTCCGGGCGGAGGGAAATGGTTTCAACTGTACCGTTTCGACTTACCTGCAGTGACAAGTCAGCGCCAACGCCATTGGCTTCAACCAAGTCTTGGACTGCTGCCGCTTCGGTCACAGGTTGACCGTCTACCGAGACCAAAACATCCCCCTGCTGTAGGCCAGCTTTAGCGGCGGGGGAGTTGCGCACGACATCAACGATGAGGATGCCCTCTTCGTCACGAACGTTGAGATCCGTTTGTGCTGCGATCGCCGCTTTGGTCTGCTCCGTGAGCTTGACCATGCGAATGCCGATGTAGGGATGTTCGACCCGGCCAGTGGCGACTAGCTGATCGGCAATGCGCCCCACATCGTTGATCGGAATGGCAAAGCCAATGCCCTGGGCATTTTGAATGATAGCGGTGTTCATCCCGATGACCTCGCCGCGCTCATTGAGCAGCGGGCCACCAGAGTTACCGGGATTGATCGCGGCATCGGTTTGAATGAAATCGACGCGTTTGTCAGCGACGCCAATTTGCCCGCTGGTGCGGCCTGTGGCACTGACGATGCCCACGGTGACAGTGTTGTCGAGGCCGAGGGGGGTACCGATCGCGATCGCCCATTCACCAGGCTGCAGTTGGTTAGAGTCACTCAGCGGCACGGTGGGTAAGTTATCCGCATCAATATCGATGACAGCGACGTCGGTGAGTGGGTCAGTCCCCACCACGCGTCCTTCCACTACGCGGCCATCTTTCAGGGTGACTTGTACGGTATCAGCCCCATCGACTACGTGGGCATTGGTAAAGATGGTGCCGGCTTCCGACACGATGAAGCCCGACCCGACGCCCTGCTCGACCCGCTGCTGAGATTCTGGCACGTCGCCAAAGAACTCTCGGAAAAAGGGATTTTGAAAGGCTTCTGGGACTTGGCTCGTGACCGTTCGAGATGCGTCGATGCGAACCACGGCTTGGCCCGCCTCTTGCACAATGCCCGCAACAAAACTAGAGGAGTCGGGGGCTACTGCGGAGGGGGCGATCGCCGTGTTGGTTTCAGCGGGGGCTTGAGCCTGGGTAAACGCGCCATCAAGCCGAGGCTGCATGGCTTGCAAGGCGCCGGTGCCAGCGGTGGCGAGGCCCGCCCCCACCAGCATTAATAAGAGGGACTGCCCAGTGCGCTGCGCCCACCGAGCAGGGTGTGAGGATGAAGAGGAGGGGGTCAATGAGTCTCTCATGGCTGTACTCGCTGTCTAAAGAGAAGTGTCCTTGTCTAACAGTTATCAGAGTAGACAGTTGATGTGACAGCCCTATTACGCTGGTGTGATGTCTTTGTGAAACTTCCGTCCGGGCATGGCTACGGTGAGATGCCAATGGAGTTGAGGTCGGTTCTCGGTTCTCGGGGCTGGGTGTCAGGTCGAGGGCAACGGAGGTTGTACTGCCGCTGTGGCAGTTACCGTCAGGGAGCGATGGAGCTCAAAATCTAAGAGGGCGATCGTATCGCTGGTAGCGTTTTGATCCAAGCGTTGTCACCTAGGATAAGCAGAGCTTGAGTCATCCCGATGCAAACCTCATTTCAACGGATTGCCACTGGCATCTTCACCTTTGTATTGACAGTCGTCATTGCGGTTACGGGTTATGTTATCGCCGGCTGGACTCTGCTTGACGCCATTTACATGGTGGTAATCACAATCTTTGGGGTGGGCTATGGCGAAGTGCAGCCGCTAACCTCGACAACGCTTAAAGTATTCACCATTTTGGTGATTATCGCTGGGGTGTTGTCAGTGGCCTACACCGTCTCCGGTTTTGTACAGCTCATCACCGAAGGCGAAATTCGCAAGCTTCTGGACGTAAAACGGATGAACAAAGATATCGAGCAGCTCGAAGACCACGTAGTCATCTGTGGTTTTGGTCGCATTGGGCAAATGGTGGCTCGCCAGTTAAAAGGGGCCCATCAGCCTTTCGTCGTGATTGATAATGCCCCCGATCGCGTTGAGCTAGCTCGTGAGCAGGGCTACCTGATGTATCTCGGCAACGCCACCGATGAGACCAACTTAGAAGCCGTCCAAATTAAAACGGCAAAAACGTTGGCCACGGTGCTACCTGATGATGCGGCCAATGTCTTCATCACGCTGACAGCACGGGAAATTAACCCGGATTTGATAATCGTAGCGCGGGGCGAAATTCCCTCTACTGAGAAAAAACTGCGCTTAGCAGGTGCTGACCATGTGGTGCTACCGGCGACGATTAGCGCTAGTCGCATGGCCCATGTGATTACCAATCCCTCCGCGGTGGACTTTTTGGCAAAGCCCGATGGTCAAACCAGCCTCAATGAGCTGCTGGCAGAGCTCGACATTCAAATTCAAGAAATGCCCATTCAGCCCTCCCTAGTCGGGGGCACCATTGGCGACGTTGAGGTGCGCGGCAAGGGCACCTTCATCATTGTGGCGCTGCGGCGGGCAACCGGTGAGGTGATCGTGCATCCGGCCCACAACCTTTATCTGACCCAGGGCGACACGCTGATGCTCATGGGCCACGCCGGCGACATGCCCAACTTTGCCCAGCAGGCCGCCCTCAAGCGGGAAATCCGCTATCGCGGGGCTCGGATACATCGCTAACCGACTACTCAACAAACCGTGAGTTAATGGACCTCGTCGTCACCGTCGCTCTCGTTGACATCGATGCCGGCCATTGCCACCACTGCCCCCGCCTGTTGATTGTTCTCTTCTTCTGACTTGGCGACCTGGGTGACGTAAACTTCCACATCCCGCTGGATTACCTCTTCGACCTGATTGGCAAAATCAGGAAAGGCGGCACTGTGTTTGGCGTATTTGGCATAGCGCCCGCTCAGTTGAGAAAACTGCCAGCCATAGGTTTTGAGCGATTCGACCGTGCGGCGGTAGTGATACCATCGCTCCCCGTAGTGAAAGAATTCTTCGACCGCGGCACTCACCGCGACGATCGCGCTTAGGCTGATCGTGACGTACTCCTTGACCTGTCGTAGTTGGGTGTTGTTCACGTTGATGCCGATCAAAATCGGCACAATCACCCCCAAGATGATGGCGGACAGTCTCAAACGATAGTGGCGATCGCGACAGAGATTGGCTTTTTTCTCCATCCACAACACCTGATCCAGCCATCGAGAGTTCAGAAACTTGCGCTGCACTGGGGTCAACTCTAGCTGCCCAAACAAATCGTCAAAATCTTCCTTGAGAAATTCGATGTATGGATCTTTCTTGGCCATTGGATCACCCTAAATTACAGCTGGACGGAACGCGATCGCCACTCTCCTTTTTACCTGGATTTTTGGGGCATATTTCCCTTTGTGGCGATTTGTTCATGTTTGTCCGATAAGTGTTGGCTCGGTGGAGAGCTTGGCCACTCCGGGGCGAACAGGGGAAGGATTTTCGCACCCCCGATTCCCCTGCTACCCTATTCCATAAGTCCATGGAAATTGCGCCATCGTGTTTGAACACCTGCTCCGCCGGTATGAGCCGACCCCCCAGGAAGTTTCAGAAGTGCTGGAGCTGCATCAACTCAGTTTTGAGTTTAGACATGAGCAGCAGTATCGCGTAGCGCTAGATGCCTACTACGACCAGCATGAGCGACTGGTCCAACAGCACCAGCGAGAGCACGCCGCGATGCAAAACGAGCCCAATTTGTTTGCCCTGTTTTGGCGGAAATCAGGCCCGACGCGGCGATCCTCTCACCGTTCAGAGTGAGTCCGTTGGCGATAGCTCAGGCTTGCCTGATTTGCCAAGAAACAAGCCTGTGGGTCACGAAGAAATTTTTGCCCTAGGGCGATCGCCCGCTGCAGCTGCGCCTCTGTGAGGTGACGATAGGCCGGTTTGTCCAGATGATGGTACCAAGCATCCTGAAACAGGCTGTCTAAAATGATGCGGGCAAAGCAGTGGTTAAACCGCACGGGGTAGCGGCCTCGCTGAGCGGCTTGCGGGAGCTGGCAGTTGATCAGGTCTAGGTATTGTTCGGTTAAAGTCATCGTCTGCACGGCTAAGGATCGCTAACTGGCAAAGTGGTAAGGCGGTAGTGGGTCACTGTGCTCTAGCTGCCAGGTTGATAGCTTTTCCTGCCACAGCTCGACGAGGGATTGCGTTGCCTCCCGCTCCCGCGTTAGCAATATATGAAGCCTTTCCTCGGTGCCCTGGGGCGGACTCTGCACCAAGGGAATGCCGGCAGCCTCTAAGCTGGCTAAAAACTCCTGAAGCTCGGCGGCCTGTTGCTCGGCGGCGGCAGTTTGCGCCTGCAATCGTGCCTTTTTCGCCAAGAAGTAATCGCGTCCCTTAAGCTCAGTCGAAACTGGGGGGATTTCTGGCAGCTTAGGGCTCAGCTTGAGGAGATACTCGGCTTTGGCTTTAAGGGTTTCTAGCTTATGGGCGTAGACCTGGCCCTGAGCCTGGAGAAACGCTTGGATGGAGGCTACGTCTTTGAACTGAGTCCCAAATCGCAGCGGCAGCAGCGGCATTTGGTCAAAGCAATATCCCAGCACGCGATCGTGGGCCAGCACAGCGTCCATCAGCCGAGCATCGTCTGTTTTGAGCTGAGCCACGTCAATATCACGCTCGATAATCGCGCCCACTTGGTCCACTGTTAGCAGCTCAACGGCCTTGGAGCCGATGCCAGCCGGGAACTGTGGGGGATCTAGCAAATTGGGGCAAAGCGCATAGAGATAAATCATCGGCAGTCTGAATCAATAAATTCTGAATCAATAAATCTAGGAAGCCAACCGACTCTGGGGATAGCGAGGGATCCCGCTGCGTACATCAGGGATGCCCTCGGTGATGGCTAAGCGCGATCGCTTAGGTTATGGCGGCGATGCTCGAAAGGTCAGCACCAGTCGAAACCATAGCGTCTGCAGACCGGGTTTGAGTTCTGGAAACAGGGCCTCGTGGGGAGAACTGACAGCGACCTTGGCGCCGGTCATGAGCATGGCTAGCAGGGGCGATCGCGCCTTAATCGTCTCGGTCATTCGGGCGGTCAACTCTGCCACTGTCCAAAGGGGTTGGGTGGGGGCTAAACCTGTGGCGACCTCCACAACATCAGTGGAGCGCAGATAAGCGTCAGCCGTCCCCCACTCCCCCGTAAGCACATCGAGCATCGCGCTGTCTTCAGGGGGCGGTTGCCAACTGAGATAGCCGCTACAGGCAACGGTTCCCGCTTGCCACCCAGCTTCTGAGCGGAGACAGCGTCCAGCGATCCCCGACATCATGGGCACTTGCTCATACCCTGCACGCAGCCAAAGCCACTTGACCTGACGGCAAACATCCGCCAGGGGCAGCGTGGCCCCTGGCCACCAGGGCTGGTTTGGTGTCGACGGCTCGGCCAAGGCGTTCATCACCCGTTCCAAAAGGGTGAGAGCGGATGACGACCCATCATTACAGCTCACTCGGCGACATAGATCAGTCACCCTAGCGGCGCGGTTGGCAGCCTCTAAGGCCGATGCATCTTGAAAGGTGATCTCGGTATCCAAAGGCCAGAGGCAGGGAGAAGCGAACTCGACAGTGGTGGTTGTCAATGTCTCCACCGCTTGCTGTAAGGGGCCTGCTGTCCAAACGCGGCTGGTGGGGCCCCCAGCCACTTTGGTCTCAATATCGAGCCGATCAACTCCACCGGCATCAGTTGGTGAATCGAGCGCCACCATTGGCAAGGTTAGGGGCACCAGCTTCAGGGCTAATTGCACTTGGGCAGTACAGCGGGAGCGGCCTGGTAGCTGTAGCTGAATGGCACAGCCTGCGTACCAAGTTTGCAAACTGGGGAATAACTGACTGCTTGCCGTTTCGATATGAGTTTGCCAATCGGCGGCGCTAGCCATCGGTGCTATCGGCTCATCAACCAGCTCAATCAGCGCTGCAGGGGCAAACTCTGAGGTGGCCTCGGTCCAGCTTTGAGCTGCCAAGTCTAAGGAATAATGGCTATCGTGGGTATGAATTTCTAGCAAAGGGACTAAACGCACTCCATGGGCCGCTGGTCGATCGCGGCTACTGGCGGCGACGCCTTCGAGCAGTCCCATGGCGATTGGGGTGCTTGCTGCGATCGCCCAGAGCCAGGCAGCACTCATCGCTGCCAGGAGCTGGGGAGCGGATGAGCCCGTGGGCACGCCACCAATCAGTGCTAACGCCTCGGCTAATTCATCGATTTCGTCGCCCACATAAGGCAATAAAGTCTCTGCGGTTTGTGGGACCTCTGCTGGCCAGCCGCTATCTGGAGCCTGCAAGACCTGTAAAATGCGCCAAAGATCATCCATCGCGGCACCTACTTGGGGCGTTGGCCACAGTGGCGCAAATGTGGTGGTCTCAGCAGTTGGGGGCCA
This sequence comes from Leptolyngbyaceae cyanobacterium, assembly GCA_050331235.1. Classification (GTDB taxonomy): domain Bacteria; phylum Cyanobacteriota; class Cyanobacteriia; order Phormidesmidales; family Phormidesmidaceae; genus Halomicronema. The sequence goes on along the minus strand of JBHJHA010000113.1, from coordinate 8,146 downwards.
ACAAACGCCTTGCAAAAACTGGTGGGCTGTTAGCAACGACGGTGAAGTGATAACCATTCAACGAGCGAAGAAATGAACGTCAATCCGGCTGAACAGTTGACCATACATCCGTCAACAGCAACTCGACCCCATTCTAAGAGTGAATGTAAGGGCCTGCTGAGCGTTTGATTGTTTGTAAAGTAAACATCTGTGATCAGAGCATCTGTGCCCCGACTGGGTGCAAGGAATAATCACCTCGCCCATTTAGGCGAGGCCGATCTCTTGCAAACGCTGCATTAAATATTCACCGGCGGTTAAGCAGGGAAACTTTTCCTGGCCTCCTGTGCGCTGGATGCAACTGGGTAAGGGCGACAGATCCACCTCAGGGCGGGGATGGACGAAAAACGGAAGGGAGAAACGGCGATCGCGATCGTTGGTCGGATTCATCACCCGATGGGTGGTGCTTTTGAAGAGGCCATTGGTCAGATTTTGCAGCATGTCTCCCGTGTCAACAATGATTTGCCCAGGGATGGCCGCGACGGGTAGCCAGGTGCCATCGGCCTGCAGGAGCTCTAAACCCGTAGCCGTAGCCTCACACAACAGCGTAATCAGATTAATGTCTTCGTGGGCAGCGGCTCTAAGTTGCTTGGCTGGTAGCCCCTCAGGCACTGGGGGATAGTGGAGTACCCGCAATAGAGTCGGGCTATCAGCGATCGCTGAAGCCAAAAAAGAGTCCGGCAGCCCTAGATACATCGCGCAGGCCTCTAACAAAGTTTCGGCACAGCTGTGCAGTTGAGCAAATAAAGCCAGCAGGGTTGGAGCAAAGTCTGGAACTTCCTGTGGCCACAGATTTGCAGGCATCAGATGATCTGGTCCCACATGCCAAAACTCTTTGAGATCGGCATGGGGGGAATCTTTGGCATGTTCACGACCAAAGGCCGTAAACCCCCGCTGACCATTTAGGGTCAAATCTTCATAGGTCGATTTCACCTTGGCTGGTAACGCAAAAACTTGGGCCGCGGTGGCATATCCAGCTTGGATCAGCGTGTCCTCGATGCCATGCTTAGTCAAAGCAAAAAAGCCAATGGTTTCTAATGCCTGGCCTAGCTGCTCAACAAAGGCCCGCCTAGCGGAGGAAGAGCCATACAAAAAGTCCTGAAGGTCTAGAACGGGAATAGTTTGGTGCATGACGGAGGCTGGAAAATATGAAACATTCAGCGCCTATGCCGGTCCATAGCCTGGCAACCGAAAAGGTTAGGGATCAGGGGCTTGGGGAACCTCGCAAATGCAACATTTTGAAAGGTTAGCCAGTATTTTGTGATCACCTTTCTACACTGGTAGAAAAGCCTTACTCTGTTTTGTTTACTCCATGAAGCTTTACCTAAATGTGTGGCGACAGGCCGGCCCAACCCAGGCTGGACAATTCGAGTCATACCAAGTTGATCGGGCTCATCCGGATATGTCGTTTTTAGAGCTGCTGGATGTACTCAATGAGCAATTGAGCCTACAAGGTGAGGTACCCATTGAGTTTGACCATGACTGTCGTGAGGGCATCTGTGGCTCCTGTGGCGTGATGATCGATGGCCAAGCCCATGGACCGCAGGCTCAGACAGCAGCTTGCCAGCTTTACCTGCGGGAGTTTGCCGATGGGGCTACGCTGACGGTTGAGCCTTGGCGAGCTCGAGCGTTTCCCGTAGTACAAGATTTAGTCGTTGATCGCTCCGCATTTGATCGCATTGTGGCGGCGGGCGGATACGTCTCCGTCAAGACAGGTTCCGCCCCTGAGGCCAATGCCATTCCGATTGCCAAAGCCGATGCTGACCTAGCCTTCGACTATGCTGCCTGCATTGGTTGTGGCGCTTGTGTGGCGGCTTGTCCCAACGCCTCCGCAGCGCTATTTACTGCGGCTAAAGTGGCCCACTTGGCACTCGTCCCCCAGGGACAAGTTGAGCGCCGGCAGCGGGTCCAAGCGATGTCGCAACAGATGGCGGCGGAGGGCTTTGGTGACTGCTCTAACCATGGAGAATGCCAAGCCGTCTGTCCCAAGGGGATCTCGATTGACGCCATCGCCCGGATGCGACGGGAATATGTCAGAGCCCTCTTCTAGAACTGAAAGAGCGATGCTACTGTCCCTGATGTGACCTAACTGTGCGGCGTCGCACAGCTAACAATAAATTTGCTCTAATAGGGCTAGGGTGCCTTGGGATTGATATCCCGTGCAGGCCAAGTTCCAACGCTTCAACTCTCAATTTTTTGTGCAGTTTCACCGTACCAGCGTTCGTAGCAAGTATTAAGCGATACGCTTACAGTCACTTGTCGCGTATTTTGCCAGTATCTCTACGAAAAATCCCTGATTTTAATTCTTTTGTTGTGAAAAGTTAAAACAGGCAGTTTGGAGTTGACTCAGCGCAAGCGTCTATAGGATTACGCCATCTAGGGAGCCTAGCTGTCGATATGCAATTTGAGATTCACCACTCGCTGTAGAGGGCGCAAATAGGCCAATGATTTCTTCCGCTACTAAAGTCGATGCCTTCGATTCTGAGTCCGATAACCTGTTTCGTGCCTATGTCGAAGCGGCTTCCGACATTGTCTATACCCTTGATTTGACGGGGACTTTTACGTTTGTTAATTCTTATGGATTGCAGCTCATCGGGGCAGACAGCCTGGATGACGTGGTGGGGCACTCCTATTTAGACATTGTGGCACCAGAGTATCAGCAGCCAACCCTCGCGGTCTTTACTCAGCTGCTGACGACGGGGGAGCTGCGAGACTATGAGTTTGCGGTGCTGACCAAATCGGGCGATCGCGTCTTTATTGAGGTTAATGGCCGTCTGCTGTATCGCTCTGGGCAACTGGTGGGAGCTTTGGGTATCGGTCGTGATATCACCGAGCGCAAGCGGGTCGAAGCCCAGCTCAAAATGTTTTCCAAGGCGCTGGATTCCGCCCACGACAGCGCCATCATCACCGACCTAGAAGGCAACATTCAATATGCCAATTTAGCGACCCAGCGCTTATTTTGCTGGCCGGCTTCGCGGCTCACCGGAGTTAATATTGGCATCTTTTTTCCTAAGGCCGATCAGGTGAAATGGCTTTTGGAGCAGGCCACGGGGGCCGGATGGAGCGGTCAGATCGTTTGCCAGCGCTATGACCAGCATCCCTTTACCGCTTTGGTGTCGATTAGTCCGGTCTACGGTGAAGATGAGGCCGATACGGCGATCGCGGTCTCCATCATCCTGCGGGATATGACCCAGCAAGAACAGATCGAGGCGGAACTAGCCGCTAAAAACCTAGAGCTCGCCCGCGCCAATCGGTTGAAGTCAGAATTTCTCGCCAACATGTCCCACGAATTGCGGACTCCGATGACCTCAATTTTGGGATTTTCGACTCTGCTGAGTCAGTCGGTCTATGGCGAGCTTAATGAGCGGCAACAGCTCTATGTGAATCAAATTCATCAAAGTGGAGAGCATCTGCTGAGCCTCATCAATGAAGTGTTGGATCTGTCCAAGGTGGAAGCAGGGCAGATGGACCTGCGGGTTTCAGAGATTCATGTGGCTGCCCTATGCAAAGACGTCATTAAAATGGTGGAAACCCAGGCCGCTATGAAGAACTTGACCGTTCATTGTGAAGTTGCCGATGATCTACCGATGTTGACCGCGGACGAAATTCGCGTGCGGCAGATGTTGCTCAACTTGTTGTCCAATGCGATTAAATTTACCCCTAAAGGCAGTGAAATCGGCGTCTGCGCTACCCATAAGGAGGCCTTTATTGATCTCACCGTGTGGGACCAGGGCATCGGTATTGCTGCTGATCAACTGCCAGCACTGTTTCAGCCCTTCCAACAGCTAGAAGGCTCCCTGTCTAAACAATATGAGGGTACTGGTCTCGGATTGGCCCTGACCCAAAAGTTAACTCGCCTACATGGCGGTGATGTTTCAGTGCAGTCACAGGTGGGGCAAGGCAGCGAGTTTACGCTGCATCTTCCGGTGAACTGCCACGCGGTAACTACTTGCGATGGTGCCGCGACCGTTGAAGAGGCGACCTTGCCAACGGCCATGACGATCGCGAAAGCCTCTGCACCCTCTTTATCGGAGCCAATTTTAGTCGTCGAAGATAACCCCATCAATGCGTTGTTGCTAGAGCACATGCTGACCCATTGGGGCTACCAGGTTCACCATGCGGCCAGTGGTCAAGAGGCTTTGATCTGGCTCAATGAGCACCGTCCGGCATTGATCCTAATGGATATTCAGCTACCGGGGCTTAATGGGCTAGAGCTGACCCAACAAATTCGTGAACAGCCGCAGTGGCAAGACATTCCCATTGTGGCGATGACAGCTTTGGCTCGACCGCAAGATCGCGATCGCTGCCTGGCTGCCGGTATGCAACACCATCTGAGTAAACCGATCAATCATGCCGAGTTAGTATCGATCCTAGCGCGTTACACCTACGGCGAAGAAGAATAAGCCTGCAGTTCCGACTTGATGGGAACTGCGGGTTCACAAGGTTGGCAACTAGTCGTCGTGCCGAAGACTGGAAAGCTAAGTCGCTGAGGCTGGCAAGGAGGGTGCGATCGCCACAGCCAGTTTTCTCAGCATGTCTGCCGTCTGATCAAAGCTGACACAGGCATCCGTGATACTCTGCCCGTACTTAAGCTGAGATAGGTCAGTGGGAATCGGTTGCTTTCCCTCAACCAAATGACTTTCAATCATCACGCCCAAAACATGCCGACTGCCGGCCTTAACCTGCTGGGCAATGTTTTCTAGCACGACCAGCTGTTTACGGTGGTCTTTTTGGGAGTTGGCATGGCTGCAATCCACCATCATGCGGGGATTGAGGCCTAGCTCCGCCAGCTCTTTTGCCGCTTCTTGAACGAAAGTCTCGTTGTAGTTGGGCCCATGCTTGCCTCCCCGCAGTACCAGATGACCATCGGGGTTGCCCGTGGTAGTGACAATGCTGGCCAGCCCGTGATGGGTGATGCCCAGAAAGTGGTGCGAGCCACTAGCCGCCACCATGGCATTCATGGCGGCCATTAAGCTGCCATCAGTATTGTTCTTAAATCCGATGGGCATCGACAGTCCGGAGGCCATCTCGCGATGGGTCTGACTTTCTGTGGTGCGAGCGCCAATTGCTGTCCATGAAATGATGTCGGCGATATATTGCGGCGTAATCGGGTCTAGCAGCTCAGTGGCCGCCGGTAGACCGATGTGGGCCAAATCAAGCAGCAGCTTGCGGGCCAAACGCAAACCAGTATTGATGTCGTAGCTATTATCCAAATGGGGATCATTAATCAGGCCTTTCCAACCAATGTTGGTGCGGGGTTTTTCAAAATAAACCCGCATCACAACTTCCAGCGAGTCAGACAGCTCGTCTCGAAGGGTGGCGAGCCGCTGGCCATACTCTAGAGCGGCATCGACATCATGTACTGAGCAAGGGCCTACGATAACCAGGAGCCGTCGATCTTCGTTGTAGAGGATGTTGCGAATGCGATCGCGAGTCTCCGTTACCAGCACTGCGGCGGTTTCTGTTAACGGCAACTCATGGTGAATCAGCGCAGGACTCGCGAGCGGGCGTGTCTCGACAACGTGCAGATCTTGAGTCTTATGCATAAATCTGGATAGTCTTTCAATCTGGACCTAGTTTCAAGTATCCCTCACCATTGTGATCATTTTCACCGACGATGTGTAAATCCTTTGGATCAAATCGTATTCAAATAGACGTAAACTCGGATGCTATGCTTTCTCGTCAGCCCCTGCAAAACAGTGAGTTGCCCGCTGCCGCGATGGGGGCTTAGCGGGAGGATTGTGACAGCATTCTCACCTGTTGCGGCGATCGCCTTTATGAGGCCGAATTCATCGGGTTCCTACCTGTAGATGTTTCACCCTCTGCCCGCAGTGGCACGAACTTTCATCTTCGGTTTACTATCATTAACTCGAGAGCCAAAGAAACTTTCGCGACTTAGAAATTTTCTTAGCCCGAAGATCACCGCTTCAACGTTGATCTTCAGCCTCAATTCTCTTTTTGTCCCATTGCATTAGCCGTGAGTTTCCCTTGACCAGAACGATTAGCGCCCTCGTTGCCATCCTGTTCGCCTTCCTCATTGTGGTGCTGGGGGGGTGGTATTTTACCGCTGCTCTTGGCGTAATCGTGTTCCTCGGACAGCGAGAAATCTTCCAACTGGTTCAGGCAAAGGGAATTTTGCCCGCAGCGAAAACAACACTGCTGGTCAGCCAACTGCTGTTGGTATGCGCCCACGTATCTCCGCCATTGGCCAACGCTATATTGCCGTTGGGGGGCACGTTTATCTGTTTCTATCTACTTTTTCAGCCAAAGTTTGCCACGATCGCCGATGTGGCAGCTTCAATTTTAGGTTTATTCTATGGCGTGTACTTACCGAGCTATTGGATTCGTCTGCGAGATTTGGCCTCTGCCAGCACTTTACCGCTAGAGGGATTTTGGCCCACGTGGCCGGTTGATGTCACGATGCTACCGCCGGGCCTCACCGCTACACTACTGGCCTTTGGCTGTATCTGCGCCGCTGATATCGGCGCTTATTTGGTCGGTCGATTTTTGGGTAAAACGCCCCTTTCTAACATCAGTCCTAAGAAAACCGTTGAAGGTGCTGTCTCTGGGATGTCAGCCAGCATCCTGGTCGGGTTAGTCGGCTCATTCCTCCTAGGCTGGCCCCTGAGTCCCATTTCCGGAGGCGCGTTGGGTGCCTTGATCGGTATTACTAGCTTACTGGGCGACCTCACTGAGTCGTTGATGAAGCGCGATGCTGGGGTCAAAGATTCGGGCGATCTGATTCCCGGCCACGGCGGCATCCTTGATCGCACCGACAGCTACGTGTTTACCGCGCCCATTGTGTACTACTTCGTGACGTTGCTGCTGCCGCTACTTTCTGGCGAACTCTACTGAGGATATTTTGAGTTTTGGGGTGTTCAGGTTTCCCATAACTTCATAGTCACTATTATTTAGTAAAGATTGTCGCAAGAGCTCGACGTAGAGCGGTGTAGACGCTGCCACCATTCTTAGACTTCAAAAAGACTTGTACGTGAATCTACTTGTTATGAAAAGTCTACATCTGACCTTCGGGCTAGCTACGGCTGTTGCTATGACGCTATTGGCCGACGCGGCGATGGCAGTTTCCTTTCAACCTTTACCGGGACTGAGCGATACAGACTTTAATCAGCTCATTGACGACGGCACCTTTAGCGAAGACTTCATCGTGGAAAGCCGCAGCGGTAATGGCCGGCTCAATGGAACTTATGAATTCGCCATTCTCGAAGTTGAGCCGCCCGGACCCGGTGGCCCACCGGCGGCTCAAGGTCAGTTTGCCTGGCAGAATGGCGTACCCGTTGACTTTGAAGTGTCTTATGACGGGGCCGGCAGCGTGTCCTACACAGTTGATGGAAACCCATTAAACGCTTTTGGTGTTGATGATTTGACCACCGGTATCAATGCCCTCTACATTCGAACCCGTTCGAACAACGATGGTAGTGTTACCGAACTCAGCAATCTGATGATTGATGGCAAAACCTACACCGGTACTGTGCGTTCGGAAGATGGCGACACTATTGATTACATCAAGATCACTGATTTCAGCAGTGCTTTTACCCTGACGGGGCAGTCAACGTTCTCTTGGACTGGAAGCTCGATTCCCACCAACAGCAAATTGGCTTACCAAATCAAGACTGGTTACGAAGCTCCTAGTCAGTCTGTACCTGAACCCGTTGGTCTATCTCTATTGTCTTTAGGAATGTTGGGGGGTACGTTTGCCGCCTCTCGTCGACCTAAGAACTAGTCTCTCAAAACTCCAAAGGCTAAACAATAGCGAATCTAGGCCGAGCTAATCATTAATGATTAGCTTTTGGGTCGTGCTTTTTAGTAAAGGACGGAGGCAATAGCAGGAAGTAATGAACGTCCAGATGACACCGATATGATTCTCTACTTTCTTGGAAAACGACAGCGTCTTTCTCACTAGCCGCGATATCCGCTGCCAAATCGTGTTGTTCAGGCGTTCGCGATAGCTTGTTAACCCACTCTCTTTGCCGATAGCGAAGTGACGCTTGCGAGGCATGACCGTTTCGTCGGCCTCCCAGTACTCCGTGTTGACCTTGGCATATTGTCGGTAGACCGCCGGTAGCGATTGCCATGGCTGCCGGGTTGGATG
>JBHJHA010000112.1:0-3733 GCA_050331235.1 Leptolyngbyaceae cyanobacterium | reverse complement strand
ATTGTCGGTAGACCGCCGGTAGCGATTGCCATGGCTGCCGGGTTGGATGCTCTCAAACTGTCACCGATATAACCACCGATAAATTTCCCGGGTGTCGGCATCCATTGCCAACTGCACCCAGTGTCTGTTGCCTTTGGTGTTAACAAATGACGACAACTCATCCATTTGTACCGTCAGCTGACCTTTGGCCTGGGAGACGACTGACGCGGTTCGGGCGACCTTGGCATAGGCGTCGTTGACTAGGCCCAAAGTGTCTTTCGCTTTTGGCTGTCACTGCAGGTCTTCAACAAACTGACGCCCACAGTCTCGGCACTTGTCGTTTTGCTTGCCCCTGCGGGGCTGCCGTTCTTGGAGAGGTCGTGGGAGCCGCAGGGGGGGGCAGGTCATGGCTATCACCCTCGCTCCGATGCCTTTGTAAACAGTCGGGGAGCTTGTTTGTCTCTATCTTTTGCCATAGTGGACTACCGGTTCCGAGATTGGAGTGTCTCGGGATGGGCTTGGACCCAGTCCACGATCGCCTCTAGATTATGAATGGCAGCCTCAGCCCGATAAGGAGACTTGCCCCCAAGAGACGGATGATCTCAGGCTCATTAAAGGTCAGGTAAGCGTTGGTCTCCTCAAGCTAATCGGTCATCAACTGGATACCTAAAACTCGGGAGCGACAGTTGCGAACGCTATCATCGTAAACGTCAACTCTGACGCGTTGGTCGCCGAGTGCAATCTCCCAACCAAAATCTTCCAAATGAATGCCACGATGCTGCCACGAGTCACGTACCGTCCAACCGGATTTGGCCAAACAGGCTCTGAGACGCTCACCATCACGATAGCTGTCATAAACTAGTCCAGCCCAGATACCGTAGCAGGCTGAGATCGCCCTTGGCACTTTAGCTCTAGCGGCACTTTAGCTAAAGTGCCAAGGGCGATCTCATTGCGTCGCTTTTTCTAAAACTGGGCATAGGTCATGTCGTCATCCGAAAGCCTGTGCTTTTAAATCTTCACAGCTCAAAAAGCGTTTCCGTGTGCTAACGCTGGTCTACGGTCAGTCACGGGCTGATTTGGGGAAAGACTGGCGTAGGATGAAAACACGTCCTTTCCCCTAAGTCGCCCTATGGAAAAAGCTGAACAACTCATTCGCATGGCAGAAGATGAGCTGACCCAGTACAGCACTGAAGCCAGAAAAATTGAAAAACTCAGACGAAAGTTCAGCTTTGCCGTCCCCTACAAGGAGCAACAGGCCATCCGCGACCAGGTAGAAGCCGAGATTCCTTCCAATTTTGTAGCGCAGCTAGTCGAAGGGAATCGTCAAGCAGTTGCCCTACCCTTTTGGGGCATTGGCGGGCTGGGATTATTGATTGGCATTTCGTTTCGCCAACCCCTCGACATTATTGCTACGGGCATTGGCTTTTACATGGCCTTTCAAGTTCAAAAGTGGGGATGGGAACTGCAGGCCAAACGGCTGGTCGTGAAAACACTGGACGATATCGAAGCTGGCATTCAAGCCGCTAGAGATGAGGCCAGCAATTCCAAAGCCCAATAGCGCATCGAGGCGGGGTGGACTCGCGGTGCGCTAAGCCGGCTTCCCAACAATCGTTCCCCCGCGAATCGTAAAGATATCTCGAATATTTCTGCTCCTACTAGTTGAGCTCCGATATGGTCAGTTGGGTTCAGTTTTTGAGGAATGAGGATGAAATACGCGGTGTTAGGCGCTTCAGCCCTGGTGAATCTGTCGGTATTGGTAACGGCCAGCTCTCAGGCTGCGCCCACTCGACTGGCGATCGCCAACCCCGACACCCCTGCTCGCATCGTTTTGCCTGATCGCCGCGTGTGTCGATATGTGGGACCTGAGCCTCGAGCTCGGGATTTGGGCGATCCCATCACCTATGACTGCGGCGATGATCGGGGCTTACGAGGTGAAGTCATGATCGACGGCGCTTACATGACCGTTGATCGCGAAGGACCCGAAAACTTTGATCGCGATGCCATCGTTGAGAGCCAAGAGATTCGGTTTTTGATTGAAGAGATCAAGCTAGTCGATGGCACCATTTGTGAATTTGCTGGCGAAGGTGCAACCCTCGCATTTGACGGTAAGCGCCTTAACTATACGTGCGACGCTTCGTCCGTGGCGCTGATCGGTGATATTGAAATCAGCGCTGGTGGAGTCTATCGGATTGAAAAAGCGACACTTAACGGTACTGAACTCGACTCTAGCGAGATAATGACCATTCGCCGGTTGGGGGCCGCTAAATAGAGTTCTACGGACTATTTATGAAATCATTAGAGTTGCGATCGCGAATTCCTAGGGAAGGGGCAATCGCAACTGCTTTTTCCGGTTAATACTAGAAAACCTGCGGCGATCTGAATTTTCCAAGTTGGGGGAAATAAACCGATAGCGTCAGTTGCCTTTTCCACAACTTCTCACAGGGGATAGATCCAAAGTTTCCCGACAAGTGAGAGTATGGGGGCTTAAGATTATGAAGTTGCGATTGTTGATCCATGGCCCATATTGAATTTGCTCGCGGTGTTGTTGAAGAAGTCATTCCTGATGTGCGTCTTACCCGCGCCCCCGACGGTCGCGACGGGACCGCTACCTTTTATTTCGAAAATCCCAAGGCTTTCTCAGAGGATGACGGCGTTGAGATCACCGGCATGTACCTCGTTGATGAAGAAGGTGAACTCGTTACCCGCGAAGTTAAGGGCAAGTTTCTTGATGGTAAGCCAGCAGGCATTGAAGCGCTGTATGTAATGAAAGATCAGATGGAGTGGGATCGCTTCATGCGCTTTATGAGTCGCTACGCTGAGCAAAACGGGCTGGGCTTTACTAAGAGCTAACCTGCCATGTCACAGCCCCATCCTGATGCTGGTGCCGTGGTGGTCCGGGCGGCGATTTTAACCGTCAGCGATACCCGGACCGCCGAGACTGACAAAAGCGGGCCGCTGATTCGCTCAAGTCTGACGCAGGCTCAGCATCAGGTCGTTGCTTATACCATTCACAAAGATGAGCCAACCCAGATTCGTCAACAACTTATTGACTGGGTTGCAACTCTTGACTTGGATGTGATCTTGGTCAACGGTGGCACGGGGATTGCCCCTCGAGATACGACCTATGAAGCCATTTCTAAGCTTTTGACGAAGTCCCTCCCGGGCTTTGGTGAGCTATTTAGAATGCTGAGCTACGACCAAATCGGCTCGCGAGCCATGGCGTCTCGAGCGATCGCCGGCGTTTATCAATCAGTGCTGATCTTTTCGATGCCGGGATCTTCCAAGGCGGTAGAGTTAGCGATGGAACGGCTGATTTTGCCCGAGCTAGGGCATCTGACCCGGCAGATACAATCGCATCAATAGAAATTCTCCGGCCTGAGAACTATGGCTGAAGCTGTTTTGTCCTAGCCTGCAGAGGCTGTGGGCAACTTATCCGCCTCCCACGATGGTGACGATTTCCAAGCGATCGCCCGCCTGTAAATAGGTTTCTTCCCAAAATTGGCGGTGCAAAATCTCTCCGTTATACTCCACAGCAACGAGGCGGGGATTCATGCCGATTTGAGCGAGGTAGTCAGGCAGCCGCGTATGGGCCGCACAGGTGGTGCCTTCACCATTGACCTGTAGTTCAATCTCGTTTGCCATGGTTGTGCAGATGGTAAGTGGATTCAGAATCGAGTCGTCGGGTGCAAGATTATTCCTGTGTTGCGGGGGGTGACTGGGTATGCAGCTGCGACAATAAGTGCTGGGTCGTCGT
>JBHJHA010000111.1:0-18354 GCA_050331235.1 Leptolyngbyaceae cyanobacterium | reverse complement strand
TTGCCTCTGCGGGTCGTACCGTTCTTGGAGATGTCGTGGGAGCCGCAGGTGGGGCAGGTCATTTCTATCGCCATCGCGGCTAGACCTCTGGAAATAGTAGATGGGTTTATTTTCCTCTGTCCTTTACCTTAGTGGACTACCGGTTTTGGCAACAGCCCTACACTAAGCCGCTCATTCGCTGGGGCCCGGAGCTGCGCGATCGCTGGTTGATGCCCCACTATCTCATTCAAGATTTTCAAGCGGTGCTTAAAGAGTTGAAAACCGCCGGCTACGCTTTTGAACTGGATTGGTTTGCCCCTTTGCTGCTGCGTCGCTTCCCGCAACATGCCAAGCTTTCCTTGTCAGATAATCCGGGGCATGCTTTGGAAATCCGGACCGCATTGGAACCATGCCCAGTGATGGGCGATGTCAGTCATCAGGGCGCATTGCGGCTGATTGACAGTTCGATGGAGCGATTACAGCTATTTCTGACGGGGGCCGTCGGCGAGACGCCTCACCCCGGCACCTTAGCCAGTCGCTACATCATTTTATGCAATGGCCATCCGGTACCGCTGCGATCAACTGGGGTCGCCGGTGACTACGTGGGGGCGGTCAGATTTCGGACTCGGGGACTGGGGTCTACACCATCACCTCCCTTTTCGCCCCAGGTGCCTTTGTGGTTTGAAGTGATCGATACTTGGCAGTCGCGTTTTCTCGGAGGGGTGAAATATGATCCACAGGTTCCTCGTCCTGCGGATTTATCCCTCCCTGATGCTCCCGGTATGGCACGATCACGACTTCGGTCACAGTGTTCACCACTGCTCACAGGGACAGTTCCTGACCCACTGCCCCCTTTACGGATTCATCCAGATGCGCCGATGACACTTGATTTGCGCTTAGTCACCCAAGCGTTGCTCAGATGAGTTGGCCAAGTTGCCCCACAATGCGATTAAATTATGCCAGAATAGAGGGTGTTATTTGGGTCAGCTTGTAATCATTGGACAATCGTTATGGCGTTGCAGTTTCAACAAGAGTGGCTGCGCATACAGCGGTTATGCAATCGAGAACCTCGACTACCGCTGCGGCGGCTGACGTTTGCCAGTGGCGCACTGTTGTCAGGTGCTCTCATGGTGCGAGCGCTGCCGTTTTCTGCCAGTCACGAGCATCAGGTAGTCGAAGACAGTCTGTGGCGCAGCACCGGGGTCGTTCGCCAAGCCGTGGTGGACTTGTACCGCATCGAGCGATCGCAGCAAGAAAGTCAAGCCGCAACGGTACCGGAGCCTGCACAGTCGACAGCCGCCGCTACGTCTTCAGGTGCTACCACCTCTCCCCAGAGTGCTGCTACAGCAGCGCCCACCCTGACTACGCAGCCCTCAGCCTCTCCCGCAACAGTGACAGTCAGTGAAGACGTAATCGACAACGTACTAGAGATGCGCGTCGCCGTAGCCCGCAACGTTGCTGCGCTAACAGTGGGATCTAGCGCCTCAGGCTGGGTGATTAATACCGATGGTTCTACCCACTGCGATTTGCCGGCCCAAACGAGTTTGACTGCCTATCCCACTGCTGCGGGGATTAGCTTTGGTGACTGCCAACTCTCTGGAGCCGTTTGGTTAGAAGCCGAGCAGGGTGGCTATGTATTTGTTAAAAATGGCTGGTTTAAAGGACGGGTACTCATTTACAACGACGGGGGCCAACTCATTGCGGTAAACTTTGTACGGCTAGGAGACTATTTGTCTAGCGTCGTAGGCAGTGAAATGTATCACCACTGGCCCTTAGAGGCGCTGAAGGCACAGGCGGTAGCGGCCCGCTCCTATGCCTTGACCCACCATGTGCGACCCGCTAGCGATTACTACGATTTGGACAATACGCAGCGCTTTCAAGCCTATAAGGGAATCAACCTGGAGACTGCCAATACTCAATTGGCGGTGACTGAGACGGCGGGGGAGTTCATTAGCTATCAAGGCGGCATTGTTGAATCGCTCTATGCCGCCTCTGACCAAATCGTGCAGGAAGCCCACGGTGGCCAAGGCATGAGTCAACACGGGGCCAAAGATCATGCGGTGCAGGGTTATCGCTATGAGCAAATCCTAGGCGTATACTACCCTGGCACTAGCCTCTCGAGATTGGTGATTGAGCAGTAGGGTGATGCTGTTCTCCGTCAACCAATCCGCCTCAATAGGTTGCTTCCTGTTTTTGAAAGACGCCAATGTGTTCTTCGTTTTGACGAGAGGGAACAGAATGCTGAGCGGGCTCCAACTGTAGAATCTCAAACTGTTGGCTAAAGAGCTGTTTTAGTGTCGCCGGCTGAATGCCATAAGGCGGTCCCCCAGTCCGGCCATGGGTGAAAAAGACTGCAATGTACTGACCGTCAGCTTTCAGCAAGTTATGGACGAGGTCGATATAACGATCGCGCAGTGCCGGTTCTAAGGCACAAAAGCAGGTGTGCTCGACGACGTAGTCAAACTGCTCAGCATATTCAGGCAGTAGTTCAAAGATGTTGCGCTGCCAGAACTCCGCTTGTACTTGGGCGGCTGCAGCTGCTTGGGTCGCCGCCGCGATCGCCGACGGTGCATAGTCGACCCCCACAACATCAAAGCCCTGCTGAGCTAAGAACACGGCATCATGCCCCCGGCCACATCCCAACACGATCGCTTTGCCGGGAGGGGGTGCGTCGGGCTGCTGCAGGAGGTGAGTCAGGGGTGGGGAAGCCTGTCCCAGGTCCCAGCGTGTTGTCCCTGCTTGATACCGACTTTCCCAAAAGTTGGGCGATAGGCGATCAGAAGATGCCGATGAAGGAGCCATGGGTACAAAGATGATAAGAACCGATAGGTCTATTGTGCGATAGTCCAGCCATTCTATGGGGGAACTGGCTGCGGGGCCGGGGCCAAGTCCCATAGTGGCGCGGGCGATCGCGCCACCCAGCCGCTACATGTTTCCCGGGGGGCTGTTCAGTACGGCCGCAGCGATTTTAATTTGGGCGATATCGAGTAAAGCTCCTGTAAAGTCTGAGGCTAGGGTCAGTAAATTTATGCAGCTTCTGATTAAAATCAGGACACATCCAAGGCGCTATAAGTCTTGATAGATCAGCGTTTTATTCACCAACGCTTGGTTCGTCGCGACATATTTAAAGTGGTTATGCTGCTACCTATCGTTCAGAGTGCACTGCTGCTGTTGGCAATTGCGATCGCCATTCCTACGATGACTTTAGTTGTGGAGTGTCTGGCGGCTGTCTTAATGCCGACGCCCAGGGCTGAGGTCCCTTCTCTGCCAAAGACGGCTCGTATTACTGTGTTGATGCCGGCTCACAATGAGGCGACGACTATCAGTCCGGTGCTCCAAGGCATTCAGCAACAGCTCCGCCCGCAAGACAAACTCCTGGTGATTGCCGACAACTGCACTGACGATACGGCAGCAGTCGCTCGGGCCACTGGGGCCCAGGTGCTAGAACGTCAGGACGCCCATCGACGGGGCAAAGGCTACGCCCTTGACTTTGGAATTCAGTCCCTGGCGGCTCAACAGCCTGACGTCGTGATTATGATGGATGCTGACTGCTTGGTGACGCAGGGGTCGCTCCTTATGCTCGCAGCTCAAGCCCTCCAGACCGGACGTCCTGTGCAGGCGCTTTACTTGTTTGATACGCCACAACAGCGCAGCGCTAAGGCGCTGATTTCAGCCTTTGCCATTATGGTCAAGAACTGGGTACGTCCCCTCGGCTATCTAAAACTCGGCTTGCCTAGTCTGCTCTTTGGCACGGGGATGGCTTTTCCTTGGTCTGTCTTGACCTCAGTGGACGTGGCGAGCGGTCACATTGTTGAAGATATGAAGCTGGGCCTAGATCTCGCGATCGCCGGGTATGCTCCGATATTTGATCCCACGGTCAAGGTGTTGGGCCAGCTACCAGATAGCAATACCGCTGCAACGGGCCAAAGAACCCGCTGGGAGCATGGTCACCTAAAAGTATTGCAGGACTATGTGCCCCAGTTACTTTTTCAGAGCTTCAAGCAAGGAAGGCTCGATTTGCTTGCCTTAGGGTTAGATCTCGCTATTCCGCCGCTAACGCTACTGGTAATACTGTGGACCTTGGCGTCTGGGCTAACGGCCGCTACGGGTAGCTTTGGCCTGAGCTGGTGGCCGACAACGATTTCTGTTGTGTCAGGGGCACTGATGTTCGTCGCGATTGGCGCGGCTTGGTTCCGCTTTGCCCGTAGAGAGATTCCCTTGAGCAGCTTGGTGTCATTTGTGGGGTATCTGCTGTGGAAGATCCCGCTGTATTTGAAGTTTTTGGTCAAGCCACAGTCTGATTGGGTAAGAACTGAACGCACTCAAACTAACACTCCCGTCCAAAAGTGAGCCCTATGGGTTACGTGAGGAATCAGCAGAGGCTTGCCCCAATGCTTTGAAATTGGCCCCCAAAGCGCTTGTTGGATTTCGTTAGTAAACCTGACTGTTCAATAAAAGAATTTAAGGTAAATATTTTTGGACCACAGCCCAACCTGACCAAGTGACCAGCGCAAGCGCTACCAATAGTAAACCGTTGGCAATCAAATGCAACGATCGCGCCCAGGGCGTCTGCGGATGATTGATCTGAGTTGCTGACCAAGCAGAGATGCCGGTCAGAGCAACTACTGTAAGTCCGGCAGGTAAGTGAAGGGAATGTCCTAAACTGCCGAAATGGCCTAAGGTGCCAACAATCCCGATGGCCAGCAGTAATAAAACAGTTAGTACCAGCAAAATCCCCATACTGAAGTGCACCCGGCGCAATGCTGGCCGATACGCTGACTGGCTATTAATGGCTGGTGCCAGTTCACCAGCTAATCGCTGATATCGAAGCCATCCCCCAATGATGGCGAGGCAAATGAAGAGAAAGACCGCTAGCCCCATCGACCAAGCGGCAATACGCCATAACCAGATAAAGGATGGGAGGTTCACAACAAAGACCGTGCACTTAACTGTTATTTATGTTAGCTAAAATACTGCCTGCACTCGCGGCACCGTCAAAGCACGCTCCATCCCAGGTAGCATCTTCTCCTTCGATACACAGCAGATTGGCCTCGGTAAAGTTGGCACCTCGGGCGATCGCGCCTTCTAAGTTGGCTTCCTCTAAATTGGCTTGCGACAGGTTAGCTCCAGCCAAATTGGCATAGCTCAGATCGGCCTGCTGCAAATTAGCCCCACGCAGGTCAGCCCCGCGCAGGTCAGCCCCACGAAAATCGGCTCCTGCCAAATCAGCCTGACTTAACGTGACACCGGCTAAAAAAGCCCCAGAAAAGCTGGTTTGATGAAACTGTGCCTCAATAAAGGTGACCCCTTGAAGCTCGGCATTGCGAAAATCAGCATTCGTGAGATTAGCCCCGCCCAAATTAGCTCCACGAAGATTACAGCGGAGGCTACAGCCTTTGAGATTGGCTCCAGCCAAATTGCTACCGGCGAGATTTGCCCGCTCAAAGTTAGCATTGCTGAGGTCAACCCCTGATAAGTCTTGCCCAGATAAAATTGCTCCCTCAAGTGTCTTTTGACGACCGGCGCGAATCTCCGCAAGATCTAAGGATGAAGTAGCAGTAGATGGGTTCATAACGACAGGACTTAACGGCTTAGTTGATAGGAGTTAACGACTCTTCCAGCCAGACCTTGGGTAGTTGGCTAGGACGATCTGGCAGCTTCATCATGCCAATCTCTGTCAAGCGCACCACTGTAGTCAAATGCTCTAACAAAGTCGGGTCAAAGCGAGTTCCGCTGTGCTGCTCGCACTTTGCCAGGGCATCAGTGGGGCTCAACTCGGGGCGATCGCCCCGCGGCTGAGTCAATTCCTGAAAATGGGCAACCAGTCGTAGAATTCGCGACTCCAGGGGAATCGCTTCTCCCCGCAGCCCTTCCGGTCGGCCACTGCCATCCCAATTTTCGAGTTGATGGCTCACGATGACACGAACGGGCTCCAGTTCGGCCATGGCCGCTAACAGTTGTCCGCCTAAATAGGCCCGATTGTTCCAGGTGACGAGCTCAGATTCTCTAAGTTGACTCGCTGGCTGCTGAAACACCTCAATCGGGGCTTCTGCTAAACCAATGCGAAACAGTAGCCCAGCCAACCGTAATCGCCGCAGTCGAATTGTTGGCAAATCTAAAACTTGGCCGAGTGTTTCAGCCAATGCTGCAACTTGCAAAGAAGCAAGAGGATTTTCTTGATCCCGCTCATCAACGCGCTGGGCCATCCGTAAAAAAGCCTGCAGCTTGTTGGCTGTCATATTGCGATTGACCCTCAGAGCGTGGCCTTCGAGCTCCCAGAGCTCCCGGGCTTGGCGATTGGCAGTGATTAAGTGCTCTTGGCTATCCTGCAAATAATTCACAATACGAGAAACAACACTGGTCAAGTCAACTGGTACCGTGTCGGGCGAGGCCGTCATTTGCTGCTGTAGGTTTTGTAGGCGACCTGCTAATGCCTCATCATAGGGCCGCATCCGCTCGATGAGGATCGAAGCAGCGGCCTCGACAGCCACGCGGTCAAAGGTCCACAGTCCGTAAAACTTCCGCTCAACATCATTGCGGGGCTGGGTATCTGCCTGATACTCCTCTGGTGAAAGCTCATGGCACAGCACCATTGCGGTGTAGCCCGGAGCCACAATAATTAGGTTCCACTCATTAACCAAGCTATCGGCTGGGTCAAGCTCTATGAGGGAAACGTTATCAAGCTTGCTGGTTGGATGGGTCTCAAAACCACTGTCAGCACAGGCGGAGATCGCCACCTCGGATGAATGTTGGGCGATCTCCAGATATCGATCAGCTTCCTGCAGATACCATTTGCCCTCTTGAAAGGTCACCAGTACCAAGGGCTGTTGCTCTGGAAACTGAGCTGCGCTTTTCAGAATATGGTCTTCTAAGGCGTGGCAAAGGGCGATAAGGGTGTTTTTGAAATAAACCCGATAGCTAGAGGGCAATTGTCCCTGGGGGAGGGCAGCTTTGAGTTGATTGAGTGTCGAGTTTGAGTCCATCCCGTTATTGCCACAGTACTGGTTGCTCTACAAAGCTTGTCAGAGCTTGCCGCTGAAGGCTCTGCAATAGCGCTAATTTCATTGTACTGGAAAGCCGTTGGACAGTGATCCCGACATTGTTTAAGAGAGTCAAGCCGTTCACGCTGCCACCGCCGCTGCATTCCGTCGGGGGAAATCGGTGATGTTAGCAATGCCGTAAAGTGTCAGCTTCTGATTGCGCAGACGGAGCTGGTCGACCCGGAGCTGCATCCCATCGAGAGCAAACTTATCTAGGTCGAGTAGGTCATTGAGATGATTGACAATAGCAACGCTGAGCTTTTCACCAGCAGCGCTATCGCTGTAATCGACATTGGTAAACTGGATTTTGCGGCGCTCTTGGACATCGATATGGGTCGTGAAGCTAACCGGAGTAATCGTATCTGAGTCGCCAACTCGGACTTGACTGGAAAATTTCAGTAGGCGATCGCCGGCTACCTCAAGGCTAGTTTGTTCAAAATGGAGGGGCTTGCCTTCAAACTGTAGCTGCTCCATCTTGTTGATCAGAAAGGGCGTATTGAAAGAGGCGTTGAGATCTTCCTCAGTCAAAACAATGCGCATGTTGGCTTGGGTTGGCTGCTTGAGCTTGACCTTGCCTTTGAAGATCGCACCAAAGTCAATGGAGACTGACTGGACGTAAAACTCCATCGACTCAACTCTCAGACCGCTATACATCAGCAGCCCCTGGCCTAAAAAATCAAACCCGTCGACACTGCCCTGTAGCAGCTTAGCTACCGGCTCAGCCCGAACGATCGCCTCTAGCTTTTCTGTCTGCTTAAACAGCGCAGAAATAGCAGCAGTGACGGCTTTACTGACCACACGGTCGCCACTTTGGCCAGGAACGGGCAAATTACCAAACACAATAGATGTCATCTCACTAAGTAGGAGTTGAACGTTATGCCTTCATTGTAACTATTTGTTAATAATTATTGAATTATTCGTAAACACATATCCTATGAAGAAGATAAAAAAAAGATATCCATCCTCCGACATAGCTCTCTCTACCGTAGCACTAAGCCTGTAGCTCTGTAGGTTCAGGCTGGGTCGCGGTGTCCCCAGGGAGCGAGCATACCCCAAGTTGATAATTGGGCAGCTGCTGATGCTGGTAGCCTCCACCATTTCGCGTTGGTTTAAAGGGCTAACCCAAGAAATAAGCTATCGACCAATAGCGTGCCGATGAGCGTGCCGCTAAAGACCCAAAAATGTCGCTGGGATGACCGCCACCCCCACCAGGCCAGTACCAGCAGCCATCCTGCACAGACCGTGGCAATGCCTAACCCCTCAACGGTCTGAATGTGTACAAACGCTGTGCGAATGATATTAAGTGCCTGATCCGGGGAGGCTAGCATCAGCTGCCGCCAATAAGGCAGTAAATCTGTGCAGTAAAAGTACAAATCGGTAATGGCTGTGCCTAATAGTGACCCTAGGTAAAACCAATGCCCGACTTTACGACGACCACGATATAAGCCCCATAGCGCCACGGGCAAGCCGATTGACTCAATGGGTAAATGCCATAGGGGCTCCCACCGAAACCACCCCCAGTAAATGGCACCAGCCAGCCAACTCCAGCTCAACCCTATCAAGAGGTCGCCGGCAAAGGCGGTGGGCAGATGACGGCTGAGACGGTTGCCGAGCCAAATCCATAGGCCGGTCATCGCCACCCCAAGCCAGGGCGCAACTCGCACTATGGGGGCCTCTAAAAATACTGGCAGCGAAACCAGCGAAACGCCCAAGAGTGCTCCGATCCAGGTCGATCGCGGATTCCAAAAAAAAGTTTCACAAAATTCGGATACGCGCGATCTGATAAATAACCAGGGGTAACTGCTGTGCAGCGTTTTTGCCACTCGATGGGGTGCGATAGGGATAGATGGGGAGGGATGATGCATGCCGATAATTTCTTCGATGGCAAAATAATGTAGCGGGTTGCTAAAAAATTTCTATTAACTTGACTGGTTTTGGAAATAGCTCTTGATAATAAAGGGGACTCGCAACGGAGTCTTTGAGCTTGCTTGGGTGGTTGTCGATTCAGTATGTGAGCGGCTAGCGATTTGAGGGAGTGCAACGATTCTGCCGAGGTTAGTGTTATCCCCCCTAGGGGGATGTTAGCGTAAGAATGGAAGGCTGCGCAGTTTCTCTGTCAGTTCAATCGCTAAATCTATCTAACGACCAGTCACGCGTCATCGAGGAACAGTTTTGGTTACTACCACTCAAAACATTCAGGAAAATTTTCAATCTCCCACAATGCATTCTGCCTCTGGTCATGACCGGGTAGCGGTACTGTTGATGGGGTATGGCGAAGTCGAAAGCTACGACGATTTCGCTAACTACAATGAACAAGCTTTGAATCTATTGACGGCCAAGTTTGCCCCTGTGCCAACATGGGTATATCCACCGATGGCTAAACTGCTGGCGATGTTCGACCTGCACGAGTGGAGCCATCAACATGACAAGTTCATTTCTCCCCACAACGCGATTTTTGAAAAGCAGCGGGCGGGAATTGAAAAATCGCTCCAGGACCATTGGGGCGATCGCGTCAAAGTCTTCAAAGCGTTTAACTTTTGCAAGCCGTTTCTGCCGGACCAAGTGCTCGAGCAGGTCAAAGCCGAAGGCTTTACTAAGCTGTTGATCTATCCCTTACTAGTGGTGGACTCCATTTTTACCAGTGGCATTGCCGTTGAGCAGGTGAATCATGCGCTGGCCCAGCTCAGTGATGGGGGTGAGCACTGGGTCAAAGGGGTGCGATATATTCCTTCTTTCTTTGATCAGCCCGCCTACCTTGACCTCATGGAGCGGATGGTAGAAGAGAAAATCGCCAGTGAATTGGCGAATGCATACCTACCCTCCCAAATTGGCATTGTGCTGATGAATCACGGCTGTCCATTTGAGGCTAAAGGGTTTACCTCTGGAATTGATGAGAGCCAGATTTTGTATGAGCGCGTGCGTGAGCGGCTGATTTATCGCTATCCGCTGATCTCCGTCGGCTGGCTCAATCACCAAACTCCTTTGATTAAGTGGACTCAGCCGAATGCCAAACTGGCGGCGCAAAACTTGATCGATTTAGGTGCCAAGGCATTAGTCTTTATGCCCATTGGCTTTGCGACAGAAAATCACGAGACCCTGTTGGATGTGGAACACATTATTGAAAATGTGCGCACAAAGCATAAGGATGTCAGCTTCATCCAAATGCCCTGTGTCAACGATCATCCCGCATTTTTAGAGATGGTTGCTGGGTGGGCCCACGACCAGATTCGTGATCTTTTGGACGAAGATGCGCTCTCGGTCAACCCGGAACTGGCGATCGCTCATGCTCAGGCCCAACCCCATAGTCATGCTCACGAACATGATCATCATCATGGCCATGGGCATCACCACCACAGCCATTAAGCCATCCCTCAAATTGTGGTGGCTGCCTAGGGTGGTTTTGTTGGCGGTCAGCTAGGTCTTGAAGGAACCGCTTGATGATAAGGTCTGACCGTCGTTTGTTGCCCCCAGGTTGGTTGTTAAGCCAACCTGGGGGTTTGTTAGTTGAAGGTACGGGAAGCCTCCTAGCCCCTCAGCGACTAGGCCATTTCAGATGAGGTGGGCAGACGGGACTCAAATCCCGTTGTTAAACTGCACATATTCTGTTGATAAATCTCAGGCTGAATGTCACCCTTGCTGTCTGGTACCTCTGTTGAAATGATCGCTATCTTCAAGGCGCTGTCTGAGCCGCTGCGCGTTGAAGTCATTGAGTTGCTGAGAGAGCAAGAAATGTGTGTGTGTGACCTGTGCGATCGCCTCAATGTCGCCCAGTCTAAGCTCTCTTTTCATCTCAAAGCGTTGAAAAATGCCGGCTTGGTGCGATCGCATCAGCAAGGCCGCTGGATTTATTATCGTCTCAATCTATCTCGGTTAGTAGAACTGGAAGAGTATTTGTCTGATTTCCGATGCTACAGCCCTCGGTTACCGGCTCGTGCGTGCCCGCCAGATAGTCAATAATCCTCAGCCTTATTTTGAGTATCAAGCCAGCTTGATGGAAAATCTCCCATCCTGTGGCTTGCTTGGACGTGTTTTACAGCCCCCAAAGTAATTAACCTTTAGGGTATTTAACCTTCTGTAAGTAAAAGACTGGTCTGTGCCAGCCGTTGCGAATTATAAGGTGTCGCAAATTACAATCCTCTTGACAAATTAATCAAGATTGAAATGATGGAGGTATGATGATCTTGTAATGGCTGATATGTCGAGAGACCTGGGAGCCATGTCCAACCCTCCTTGATGGACGGGGCCGAATGGCTTCTTTGACCTGCTATTATTTCAACTTCAGTTGAAATGTTTTGCATATTCGCCATGTGATCAATTTGATCCTTTTGGGCAACCAGGAGCAAAGCCATGAAGAAAATTACCTTTTTGCCGGCGGTGGTGATGGGGCTGGCATGTATGGCGACAGGCTGTTCTGATCCGGAGGCAGCTCAGCAGCGAGCACCCATTCGCATTGATGGTTCGAGTACAGTTTTTCCAATTACACAAGCAATCTCGGAGGCGTATAACGCTGCTGCTGAAAACCCGGTCGACATTAATGTTGACTTTTCCGGTACAGGAGGAGGCTTCGAAAAGTTTTGCGCTGGGGAAACGGACATCAGTAATGCCTCCCGACCCATTGTGGAAGATGAGATTGCTGCCTGTGATGAGGCAGACATTCGGTATTACGAATTGCCGATCGCCTTTGATGCGCTGACCGTCGTTGTGAACGCTGAGAATACCTGGGCTGAAGACGTCACGATTGAAGAGTTGAAGACCCTTTGGGAGCCTGCTGCCCAGGGAAACGTTACCCAATGGAACCAGGTGCGCTCCAGTTGGCCTGCTGAGCCCATCGAACTGTATGGCCCCGGTCTAGACTCGGGGACCTATGACTACTTTGCCGAAGTCGTGGTTGGTAGTGATACTCGCAGCGATTTTGTGGCGAGTGAAGATGACGATATCCTAGCGGCCGGTGTGGCCGAGAACCCAAATGCACTGGGTTATTTTGGCCTAGCCTACTACGACGAGAATCAAGATAGCCTCAAGGCCTTAGCGATCGATGGTGGCGATGGCCCTGTGGCACCCACCACTGAGAATGTTGAGCAGGCGCAATACCATCCCCTGGCGCGTCCGCTCTTTATCTATGTCAACCTAGAGTCGGCACAGCAAAATCCTGCGGTGAGAGAGTTTGTTCAGTTTTATCTCGAGAGTGCCCCTGCTCTAGTAGATGATGTCGGCTATGTACCGCTTCCAGAAGAGGGTTATCACATTGCCTGGGTCAACTTCCAGGAGGGCGAGGTGGGTACTGCCTTTGACGGAACGCCGCAACCTGATCTCACCATTGCCGAACTCTTGCGAAAGACGAAGCGGTTTTGATGCCGTACTCACCAACCTTTGAAGAACCTTGAGGATAACTAATGTCATCTGGCATAGAAAGTAATTCAAAAGCCGTACAAGCGGGGGGGCAGCTGAGCTTTTTTGAGCGCTATCTGACCGTATGGGTTGCCCTTTGTATTGTGGCTGGCATTATCTTGGGGCGTGTCTTTCCCCAAGTTGCCGTAACTCTCGATGCCATGAGCCTCTATCAGGTGTCGATTCCTATCGCCATCTGTCTCTTTTTCATGATGTACCCCATCATGGTGAAAATCGATTTCTCTCAGGCCAAGAAGGCCGCCCAGACCCCGAGGCCGGTGGTATTGACCCTCGTTGTGAACTGGCTAATTAAGCCTTTTACGATGGTGGTGTTTGCGCAGTTCTTTTTGGGTGGGTTGTTTCGGTCCTGGCTGAGCGGCACGGAAATGATTCGCGGTGTTGAGGTTACCCTGGCAGATTCTTACATCGCCGGCTGTATTTTGCTGGGCATTGCGCCCTGTACTGCAATGGTCTTGATGTGGGGGTATCTGTCCTTTAGCAATCAGGGCCATACGCTAGTCATGGTGGCGATCAATTCGCTGGCTATGTTGTTTTTATACGCGCCCCTCGGTCGGTGGTTGTTGGCCGCTAACAATTTATCGGTGCCGTGGGAAACGATCGTTTTATCGGTGCTAATTTATGTGGGTCTGCCGTTGCTGGCAGGGGCCATATCGCGCACGTGGATTTTGCGAAACAAAGGCCGTGACTGGTTTGATCATGTTTTTCTCAAATATCTCAGTCCAGTTTCGGTGATTGCGCTACTAACTACCCTGGTGTTGCTTTTTGCTTTCAAGGGTGACCTGATTGTGCGCAATCCGCTGCATATTTTGCTGATTGCAGTACCGCTTCTCCTCCAGACGAACTTCATCTTTCTCATCACCTATGTGGCGGCCCAAAAGTTAGGGATGTTTTACGAAGATGCGGCTCCGGCAGCCTTGATTGGGGCAAGCAATCACTTTGAGGTGGCGATCGCCACGGCGGTGACATTGTTCGGGCTTAACTCAGGGGCGGCCCTCGCCACCGTAGTCGGTGTATTAATTGAGGTGCCGGTCATGCTCATGCTGGTAGAAGTTTGTAAGAAAACAGCTTTTTGGTTTCCCCGTGAACCTGAGAAAGCAACGCTGACCGATCCCCGCTGTGCAAAACCGTTGGGTTGACGCATGGAAGGCCTAGTCCAACAGCAATATGATCGCTGGGCAGCCATTTATGATCAGCGCTGGCGCTTTTACATCCACAACACGCTGTCTTTTTTGCTGGACTGGGTGCCAGTGAACACTGGCGATCACGTCTTAGATGTTGCTTGCGGGACGGGAGAGCTTGAGCGCCGTCTGGTGACCCGGCATCCTGACTTAGCCATTAGCGGCGTTGATTTTTCTAGTGAAATGCTGGCGATCGCCCAGCAAAAATGTGCTGACCTACCCACAGTGAGCTTTCAAGTGGCCTCGGCGACCGCGCTCCCTTGGCAGTCTGGGGAGTTTGACTGGGTCATCTGTGCCAATGCGTTTCACTATTTTGATGCTCCCCAGTTAGCCTTAGCTGAGATGCAGCGGATGCTCAAGCCCAGTGGTCGTGTGGTGATCTTAGATTGGTGCCGCGACTTTTGGGTCTGCCGCCTCTGTGACTGGGTGCTGGGCTGGCTCGACCCAGCCCACAAAAATTGCTACACCGAAGCCGAACTGCATGACCTATTGGCTTTAGCGGAATATCGCATTGAGCGATCGCAACGGCTGCGATTTGGTTTGATCTGGGGACTGATGGCCGTCGAAGCCGTGCCGCTGGTGCGTGTACCAACTGATCATTGATAAAGGAGATAACTCTGATGAAGCGAGTCATGTTTGTCTGTAAGAAAAATTCCTCTCGCTCCCAAATGGCGGAGGGGTTTGCTAAAACCTTGGGCGCGGGCAAAATTGAGGTGAAAAGTTCGGGGCTAGAGGCGAGTGCGGTGCGGCCAGAGGCGATCGCCACTATGAAAGATATTGGCATCGATATTAGCGATCAAACGTCCAATGCCCTGAGTGAGTTTCAGCCGGAAAACTTTGACGCCGTCATTTCTCTCTGTGGCTGTGGCGTCAATTTGCCTCCTGAATGGTTGACCTGCGAGTACTTCGATGACTGGCAGCTGGACGATCCCGCTGAACAACCGGAGATTTTTCCTCGGGTCCGCGATGAAGTCAAAGAACGTGTCGAGGCTTTGATTGCTAAGTTGACGGTAGAGTCGCCAGTGGCTTAACCAGTGGCGGAGCCGAGGCGATCGCCTCTGAACCCGGTCCCCATTTCAGAATCTGCCGCGATCGCCGTTGTCCTGCTTGCCAGTCAACGAAACTGAGGTCATCTGACGATGTGACTGGTCGACTGATTTGGCCGCCTACGCGAAGATTGTGGTGGAGAGCGTCTGGTTTGTTTGCTAGAGACTGCCGAACTAACGCGGTTGAAAATTACCGTGTTGCTGACGGCAGCCAGAATTCGCGGTATGTCTACAGAGGGCCTCCCGGTTCCCGGTGAAAGACTGCCTGATTCTATGGAAGTGGGCAGAACTGATGGCGCGAGTGGTGGCCGCCACCAGGGCAGGCGAAATGCTACTCATTCACTGTTAGGGCGATCGCGGTCCCATCGCCATACTTGCGGCAGCTTGTTTAGTGCCGTGGGGACAGAGGCCCGATAGGGGCCAACAGGTATGAGCAGAGGCCCTTGCCACCGCGCTTAAGCGAAACTACGTGCCTCAATTTCAGAAGGCTCGACATCGTCAATCCTAGAATTTTGGTAGGTTCCTGTGACAACTTCTAAAATCACCCAAGATGTTGCCCATGTGCTGATCATCGGTGGCAGTGATGCCGGCATGAGTGCCGCTTTGAGAATTCGAGAACTGGCGCCCAGCGTGAAGACAACAGTAATGCTGGGGGATGAGTATCCCAATTTCAGCATCTGTGGACTGCCGTTTTACCTCAGTGGCGAAGTTGGCGATTGGCGGGACTTGGCCCATCGTACCCAAGACGACCTTCTCAGTGCTGGCATTCATCTCCTGACCAATCACTGGGCAACCCGCATTGATGCGACCCAGCAAACGGTGACGGCCCTAGATGCCAACGGGAGTGAAGTCACTGTCTCCTACGACCAACTGATTCTTGGCACTGGAGCTGTCTCGCGGCGTCCTGACATTGCAGGCTTAGAGTTGCCAGGCGTGTATTTTCTGCGGTGGATGGAGGACAGCTTTCGGGTGCATCAACACCTCACGGCCAAACAACCGCAGTCTGCCATCGTGGTCGGTGGTGGTTACATTGGTTTGGAGATGGCCGATGCCCTGACCCTCAGAGGTCTTCAGGTGACGCTGGTTGAGCATTCGTCGACGGTACTCAAAACCGTCCACCCTAGCTTTGGCGATCGCGTTGCTGACGAGTTACAGCGCCATGGGGTGACTGTCCACACGGGAATTGCTGTGGAGCGTATCGAGCTTTCTGAGGAGCAGCTCCAGGTCACGGGAACGTCGGATTTTGCCGCGATCGCAGATTTGGTCCTTGTCGCCGTCGGTGCAATGCCGGCAACGGCGTTGGCGCAAACGGCAGGAGCCCAACTGGGAACTGCTAACGCCATTCAAGTCAACCAGCAGATGGCAACTTCAGTACCCCACATTTACGCCGCTGGCGACTGTGTTGAAACCTGGCATCAGCTTTTGCAAAAGCCGGTCTATTTGCCGTTAGGCACAACGGCCCATAAACAGGGTCGCATCGCCGGTGAGAATGCTATTGGAGGGATGCGCACCTTTGTTGGTACCCTTGGCACTCAGGTGGTTAAAGTCTTTGACCTGGCGATTGGTCGCACTGGACTGCGAGAAGCAGAGGCAATAGAGGCCGGACACGCTCCCATTACCGTTGAATTTGAAACTTGGGATCACAAGGTTTACTATCCCGGTGCTCATTCTATCCGCATTCGAGTGACAGGCGATGCTCGCACACAGCAGCTCCTGGGAGCCCAAATCATTGGCCATTATCAAGGAGAAGTGGCGAAGCGGATTGATATCTTTGCCACGGCAATTTTCCATCGCATGACCATCGAACAGCTCAGCGATCTGGACTTGAGCTACACACCGCCGCTGAGTAGTCCTTGGGATCCGACCCAAATGGCGGCTCAAGCCTGGTCAAAGCAGCTTCATTAAGCCCTGCTTTGCCAGGGGGAGCCGAAGGGCAGTCGCCAGACTCACTGGCGGTGCGATCGCCCCATCCTCTGCTCAGCACAGTTGACGAATACATGTATTTCGAATATTGTCTAAATATGGAAACGGCTGAATTTGAAAGACGCTCTACGGAGGCGATCGCCGCTGCATTTGCCGCCCTAGGGCAGCCCTCGCGGTTGACCATTGTGCGCCTGTTGCTGTCGGCTCATCCCCGAGGACTGCCCGCTGGAGAAATCCAGAAAGAACTGAAGGTGTCAGCTCCAACCCTTTCCCACCATCTCGAAAAATTGCGCCAGGTGGGCATTGTCTCGGCTCAAAAAGACCGTCAATGGATTTGGTATAGCGTTCGGTCGGAATCGCTGAGGTCTCTGATCGACTTCTTATTTGAGGAGTGTTGTACGCGCAATCAAGTGGTAGCAATGACAGACTTAGAAATCTCAACTGTCAGTGCAGCTCACACGGAAACCGATTGCTGTGAATAGAAGGCGAAAAAATTTTGATATTTATTTCGATAATTGTCTAAATAAAGGACGTATTTGCTATGGCCTCTAGTGTATTGACACGATTCAACCGGAGTGTGCGGCAGTTCGACGGGGTGGCCCTCGCGATCGCTCTAATTTTTCTGTTGCTCATGGGTTTAGTTCCGGCGCAAGCTTCGGCTAGCCTCCGCTTTACCCTCAAAAATATTTGGGAAGTTGCCCCGTTTCTCTTGCTGTCCATCGGTATCGCGGCTTATGCCTCCGCTAGCGGTGCTGACAACCTGATTGCCAAAGCCTTTCAGGGTAAGCTGGCGGTTATGATTCCTGTGGCGGCGCTGTTTGGGGCATTCTCCCCCTTTTGTTCCTGTGGCGTGATTCCGTTGATTGCAGCGTTGCTTTCAATGGGCGTGCCCGTGGCGGCGGTCATGGCCTTTTGGCTCTCGTCCCCATTGATGGATCCCTCCATGTTTGTTCTGACTATCGGGACCTTGGGATTGCAGTTTGCCATCTTCAAAGCTCTGGCAGCTTTTGGGATTGGTTTGCTGGGGGGGGTTGGCACTTGGGCTCTCATGGGCTCCGGATGGTTTGCCCGAGCTTTTCAGGCTCCCCTGCGCGAAGGTGTGGGCAACGGAGGGTGTGGAGGTAGCCGCGTCCGCAGTCCTAAGCCTGTAGTCTGGCGATTTTGGCGTGAGTCAGAGCGTCAGCAAAAGTTTTGGCAAGGAGCTAGCAAAAATGCCTGGTTTCTGGGCAAGTGGCTGACTCTAGCCTTTGTATTAGAGAGTTTGATGATGGTATACGTGCCCAATGCCTGGATTCAGGCGATCGCGGGGGATGGCGGTTTACTGTCCATCGGCCTCGCTGCTCTGGTAGGTATCCCCGCTTACCTCAACGGCTATGCGGCCCTCCCCCTAGTTGAAGGACTGGTCCAACAGGGGATGTCCCCCGGTGCCGGCATGGCCTTTTTGCTTGCCGGTGGCGCGACCAGTATTCCGGCGATGATTGCCGTTTTTGCCCTCGCTCGTCGCCCCATTTTTGTCGCTTATCTCGCGTTTGCGTTTCTCGGTTCTGTAATGGCTGGTTTGGCTTATACCGTAGCGGGGTAAGGCAACAGGTTGATGATCTGGGGATCAGGTAGAGGGCCGGCTAGTTTAAGTTGACTTGGCGAGATGTGAATTTGGTCTGGTGAGTGAGGACACTGTTTTGCATAGCCAAACAGCGAACGTTTTACCCTTTTGTCAAACTCTAGGCTCGCGATGGTTCCCTATCTCCAAGCACTTTGAACCTGAGATCTTCAAAACAA
>JBHJHA010000110.1:0-9049 GCA_050331235.1 Leptolyngbyaceae cyanobacterium | reverse complement strand
GAAGTCATCAACTTCCCAGAAAATCTGCGTCACATCCAGGCGAGAGACTTCGGATAAAGTGGTGTTCATAGCTGAGCATAGAATTCGTCAAATTCAGTCTCAGCTTTTTTCTTACTCACTTCTGCTCGTCGAACTCACGTGTACTAGGACTTGATAAGTATGGCATTAATATGCTTGACGCATCAAATTTCACCCCTTAAAATGGTAAATGTAGGCGGAGAGGGCGTTTCAAGTGTCTCAGGTTAAAGCTCCGACAACTTTACAGGAGGCGGTTGTTTACTTTTCGGATAAAGATCGCGCCTTTGAGTTTTTCACTAATATGCGTTGGCCTGATAGCTCGCAAAAGTGCCCTGTGTGTAGCAGTGATCGAATTGGGTTTATTAAATCCCGCAAGAAGTGGCAGTGCAAAGAGAAAGATTGTCGCAAGCAGTTCACTATTAAGACCGGAACCATCATGGAGGATAGCCCTCTAGGGCTAGATTAGTGGGCGATCGCTATGTGGTTGGTTTGCAATGCAAAGAACGGCATTTCTTCTTATGAGGTTGGCCGTAGTTTGGGTATCACTCAAAAATCAGCATGGTTCCTTATGCATCGCATTCGCCTAGCTATGACCACAGGTACTTTCGAAAAGCTTTCCGGTGAAGTTGAAGCCGATGAAACCTACGTGGGGCAGAAGGCAGAAAATATGCACGCCAGCCAACGCGCAAAAAAGATTCAAGGTAGAGGGCCATCTGGTAAGACCATCGTCTTGGGTGCTCTACAGCGGGGCAGTGATGGACAGCGCAGCAAAGTAACTGCCAAAGTCATTAGCAGCACTGACCGCAAGACTCTGAAGAAAGAGATTGAATCAACCGTAGAGAAAGGTTCTACCCTTTATACCGATGGCCACAAAGGGTACGACGATCTAGGCGCTGACTATGCACGTCTGGTGATTGACCACGCCATCAAATATGTGGACGGTCAAATCACGACCAACGGCATTGAGAACTTCTGGACGCTGCTTAAGCGGTCACTGAAAGGTACTTACGTTAGCGTTGAGCCGTTTCACTTATTCCGTTACTTGGACGAGCAGGGATTCCGATTCAACTACCGCAAGGGCAGTGATGAAGAGCGGTTTCTAGCCGCTATGCGTGAAATGGCAGGGCGTCGGGTAACTTATGAGGAATTGACTGGAAAAAGTTAATTGTTGAGCGGTGTATAAGTCATCTGGTATTCTTTACCCAAGAAAAGGCTTTTGGTTACAAGAATCGGAATTATTTCTCTTAGATAATATTTAATGCAAAGCCGATGAACTATATGTACTGCAAATAATAAAAAAAATGAAATTAAGCAGTCCCAAAAAATAATCTTAAAATAAAAAAGTTGCGGCAACGCTCCAACAAGGAAGCAAATAAAAGCTATCTCACCATAATGTTTGATTGCGTACTTGGGGAGACTGGCTTCGATCAATACTTTACCAAAAGTGTATTTTCATACATTTTTATTTGTTTTTGATGAGTTCGCCCCCTGTGATTCGACTGTGCCAATCAGTTTTGTTGGAAATTTGTTGAAAATCGTAACCTCAGCATGAAAATAAGCGATTCTACTGAGACAAAAAATAGCCTGAGCCACTAGCTTGAGCTAGCCGAGGGCGTGTTATCTCAGAAAAATGCTTGGGAAAACTATCTCTCAACTACCAGATATCGCCACGTTGTCTGGCATCTGAAACTATCTCCGAAGCAGGAAGTCTTTTACATGCTTTCTAATCAGCTATTGAAAATCTCCCCCGCCGATGAGCATCAGGCTAAGTTGCCTGACTTGCTTGTGCTAGCAATAGTCTTGATTTGTCTCTTGCCGTTTGGTCTCAATGTGCTGGGGATTGACTTTGGAACGGCAACCCATTCTCTAGATGAACTGGTCAACTCGGGCCTCGATGATTTTCAACTTACCGAGGCCGTGCACCAAGCGTTAGCGGGTAGCTACCTGCACACCATTCTGGAATGGAGCGCATTTTGTGCCGCGATTTTCACGGTAGTTCTGGCCTTCGCACATTTCTACATTACGCAAGACATCACAACCCCTATCATTGGCGTCACGCTGTTTTGCGCAGGCATGATGGATGCCTTTCATACGCTAGCCGCCGATCGCCTAGTCGAAGCAGTCGCCGATAACCGCAACTTGATTCCGTTTACCTGGGCCCTGTGTCGCTTGCTCAACGCTGTACTCACCATGATGGGGGTGAGTTTACTGCTCAGTCCGCGGTGGACAATGCAGAAAAACAAAGCGGCTTTTGTAACTATTGTGAGTCTCGTCTTCGGGTTATTAGCCTACGGGATTATCCGAGCCTGTGCCACTAGCAACTCCTTGCCCCAGACGATGTTCCCAACCTCGCTGATTACGCGACCCTGGGATGTTATTCCGTTGGTACTTTATGTGGTTGCTGGCGTTCTGATTTATCCACGGTTTTATCGCACCTATCCCAGCTTATTTTCCTATGCTCTAGTGATTGGTGTAGTGCCAAATATTGCTACTCAAATGCACATGGCTTTTGGCTCTACGGCATTATTTGATAATGACTTCAACATTGCGCACTTTCTCAAAATTATCGCTTATCTTGTGCCGTTGACCGGCTTGATCCTTGATTACATTTACACATATCAAGAAACCAAAAGCTCGAACCGGGCGTTGCAGATTACGGTAGAAAAGCAACAACAAACCGAGGCCGCATTACGCCAATCAGAAACTGCCCTGACCCATCAAAATGAGCGGTTACAGGAAGCCTTTGTGGAACTCAGGCAAACTCAGATACAGCTTGTGCAAACTGAGAAAATGTCTGGGTTAGGCCAGCTCGTGGCTGGGGTAGCCCATGAGATTAACAATCCGATCAACTTTATTCACGGCAACGTCACCCATATCGACCATTACGCTCAAGACCTGTTGCAGGTGATCAATGCTTACCAACATCATTTTCCTCATCCTCCACCAGAGCTGCAGGCACTTATCGATGACATGGAGCTTGATTTCGTCAAGGAAGATTTGGGCAGGTCACTGCGATCAATGAAACTAGGAACAGATCGCATTCGGCAAATTGTCTTGTCACTGCGCAATTTTTCCCGCTTGGATGAAGCCGATTTTAAGACGGTCGATTTACACGAAGGGATTGACAATACACTGTTGCTACTGGCGCACCGTCTCAAGGCCCAGCCCCATCGGTCGAGCATTGAGATTATCAAGCAATATGGTCAGTTGCCTAGGGTTGATTGTTATCCTGGTCAGCTCAACCAAGTCTTTATGAATCTTTTGGCAAATGGGATTGATGCGTTAGAAGAAGCGGCTCAGCCCACCCAGACGACTGAGAGCCCCGCTGGCACAATTACGATCGCAACTCAACTGTGCGGACCAGACCGGGTTCAAATTGAGATCGCGGATAACGGCCCCGGTATTTCTGAATAGGAGCGCTCACGGTTGTTTGATCCCTTCTTCACTACTAAGCCAGTGGGTAAGGGGACGGGCTTGGGATTATCGATTAGCCATCAAATTATTACGGAAAAGCACCGAGGCAAGATTTGGTGTGAGTCTTCTCCGGCGGGCACCCAATTCATCATTGAGATTCCCGTTGAGCAGACTGCCCGCTCTACAACTCAACTGTAAAACGGGTAGTCGTTACCGGGAGGGATCGTGCTCCGCTATTGTTTCCAATTTAATTAGCGGAACTTGCCAAAACCCCAGCTGTGATCAAAATTGTTTCTTGCCTCCTTGGGCCGCGACGGTTATCTCAAAACAGCATCATTCAGTGGCTTTCAGATAGGCAGCGATGTCGTTGTAGCCTTTTTCCTGGGCAATTTCTAGTGGGGTGCGCTCGGTGGATGAAGGCGTCTGAATATCAATACCGGCTTCAGTCAGTTGTCGCACTAAGTCGAAAATTTCGGCTTCCGTAGTCTCCCTAAAGCTGGCGCGGCTGGTCAGCAAACCATGTAAAGCATTATTGCCTAAGGTATTTTTAGCATTGACGTCGATACCATTGGCGAGCAGAAATGGCGTTGCCGAGGCCGGAAAATGTACGACAGCAGAATGCAATAAAGAAACTTCAAACTCGCCCCGCTGCTGGTTGATGTCGGCCCCATGCTCCAGCATTATATGAGCGCTGTCAAAGTCTTCTGATTCTAAGGCCCAGTACAGATTATGGCTGAGGACTTCAGTTGAATAGTCGTGCTTTTGTAAAAGTGTCTGGGCTTGCGCTGAGTTGCCGCTGTTTAATGCCATTTCTAAGCGTAGAGGAGGCAAGATGGAAGCGACCCAAAGAGCGATCGCAACTCCGAAGACCACAAGCCCTCCTAGCACTGGCCAGCGATATTGACGCATGAGCTTGAGCATAGTCTTGAGACTGCCCAGCGCGTAAAGGAGCGCGCCAATGATGGTGCTCAAGAGAGTGAGCCCTAAAACGCCGACAAAGTCTGTGGGTAGCGGCTCGGCTGAACCAGCCACCTTAAACGCGACGTTCAGATCAAAAACGACATTGACACTGCCGACAATCAAGAAGATGGCAGAGTAGCCCAAGGCCAACATGCCGCACAATTTGAGAAAAGCTTGCATCGGTCATAGGGAGTTGACAACATATCGTTGTTAATCTGCCCGCCTAGGACCGAAAAGCATCGCTGCGTGCGACGCCCCAACGTGGCTATGGCAGCACCTGAAGATTGAATCCCGCGTTTCTAAAAGGCGTGCTAGAATCAACTCATAATCGTTATGACTTTGTTCAATCAAAAATAAAGGTCCTAATTATGGTTATGGTGAAATTGGTCGGAATTGCAGGCAGTCTACGTGCAGCATCGCACAGTCATCAGGCATTGGCGATCGCAGCCCAAACCGCTAAAGACCTAGGAGCTGAGGTGACCATCCTCGACCTGCGAGAAATGAAGCTGCCCTTTTGCGATGGCAACGACGGCTATCCTGACTATCCCGATGTTAAGGTCCTGCGCCAAGCGGTCAAAGAGGCTGATGGGCTGATTTTGGCGACTCCGGAGTATCACGGCAGCGTCAGCGGCGTGCTCAAAAATACCCTCGATTTGATGAGCTTTGAGCATTTAGCGGGCAAGGTGGTCGGCGCGATTAGCGTCTTAGGGGGCCAGGCCAATAGCAACGCGCTGAACGATTTGCGGACGATCTCTCGGTGGGTCCATGCCTGGGTGATTCCTGAACAGGTGGCAATTGGTCAAGCTTGGCAGGCCTTTGATGACCAAGGCCAGCTCGTGGATGAAAAGCTAGCCGAGCGGCTCCATAAATTTGTCAAAAGCCTGGTGGATAACACTAAAAAGCTGAAACCTTAGGCGATCGCATTTTCGAGGGACGCTTGTATCTGACTCGAATCCTTCCACTGAGGTGATACTAAACCTCGGCTGTAAGATTAGATTGCCACTGCGGCCTCGCTCGGGCGCGCGAATTTCCCCAATCCGTCGTACACTTGCCAAAGCCCTAGCGGGGAGCCAGCAATTTTCCGACGCATGATTGATCTCAAGCAAGCGAACCAAACGCTAGAGACTGACCTAGATAGCAAAGACGCCAAGCAAATTGTGGCTTGGGCCCGTGACACCTTTAGCCAGGGCTTGGTCATGAGTACGAGCTTTGGTATTCAGTCAGCGGTGATGCTGCATTTAGTCACTCAGGTGGTACCTGATATTCCCGTTATTTGGGTTGATACAGGCTATTTACCGACAGAGACATACCATTTTGCCGAGGCCATGACCCAGCGGCTCAATCTCAACCTCAAGGTATATCAGTCGCCCATGAGCCCAGCTCGCATGGAAGCCCTCTATGGCAAATTGTGGGCCAGCCAAGAAGTGGAGGCGTTTAACCAGTACGACAAAATTCGGAAGGTAGAGCCCATGCAGCGGGCCCTGCGCGAGTTGGATGCGACGGCTTGGCTAGCGGGACTCCGAGCCGATCAGACCGAACATCGCAAAACCCTGGATGTGGTGACTCAGCAGCAGGAGATCTATAAAATCTCGCCCATTCTCAACTGGACAGCGAGGGATGTCTACCAATATCTAACCGCCTACGATTTGCCTTACCATCCCCTCTTTGACAAAGGGTATGTCTCCGTAGGGGATTGGCATTCGAGTCGGCCCCTGACTGCCGACGATGAGAGCGATCGCGACACCCGCTTTCGAGGTCTGAAACAGGAGTGTGGGCTCCACTTACCACAGACCCCAGGAGAAGCAGAAAGCCTCGATTCCAGTTCTCTCTAATCCCCACAATGGAGGCAGACGACTCGACACGATGGCGGTCTTCCGGTTGTCAAAACCGACCTGACTCTAGACCTTGTACCCAGCACCCCAGACCCACCCCCTGTCCGCGAACCGCCGGCGCTGAATGCGCCCAAGTGTTACTACGGCCCCTAAACCGAGCGGATCGCCCGACAGGGATTACCCACGGCAACCACGTTGGCAGGGATGGCTCGGGTCACCACGCTGCCGGCGCCAATAGTGGTGTGGGGCCCGATGGTGACACCCGGACAAACGATGACGCCACCCCCGAGCCACACATTGTGGCCGATGGTGATGGGGGCGGCCAGTTCGACCTCAGTGAGGCGCACTTGCGGATCGGTGGAGTGATAAGCCGTGTAGATCTGAACGTTGGGCGCAATCAATACATTGTCGCCAATGGTCACCCGATTGCAGTCCAAAATTGTGCAATGCACGTTGATGTAAACATTGTCGCCCAAGCTGATGTGCTCGCCGTAATCACAGTGAAACGGCGGATAAATTTCACAGCGCTGGCCAATTTTGCCCAACAGCTGTTGTAGGGTCTCCGTTCGCTGCCGGTAATCATCGGGGGCGGAGTGATTAAACGTATGTAAGTGCCGCGCTGCCACTAATCGAAGGGCTGTTAGCTCAGCATCGCTGTCTAAATAGGGCTCATTGGCCAACATTTTTTGTCGTTCGGTTTTGGTCATAGGGGAAAGCGGCGATTTTACTGGGGGATGGGTCGCGGCGCTGCAACCCCAACGCAACAAATACTCGCTGCGCGGCAGCACCGGCATAGTACTGATTTATCATGGAACAGCGATCGCTCCTTCTTTTCTTCGGCTGTATGTCTCCCCGCCTCCAACCGCCCAAACTGCGCCCTTACCAAGTCGAGTTGATTAACGATCTATATCGCAAAATCAATGAGGGACATACCAAAATTGCCATCATTGCGGGCACTGGCGCGGGCAAGACCATCATCAGCGGTCAAATCTGTGCCCATGCTGAGGCAGCTGGCAAACGGTTAATGTTTCTCGTACATTTAGACGTCTTGGTAGGCCAAACCTACGAAAAGATGAAGGCCTTCGGGCTGCACTGTGGCTTCATCAAGGCTGGGTGGGAGGAAGATCGCGAAGCCCCGATTCAAATCGCCAGCGTGCAAACGATGGCCCAGCGGAAATGGTGGCGCCAATGGCCCGCGGACGTGATCTTTTATGACGAAGCCCATACGACACTGTTCAGCCGGGTCGGTAAGTCTGTTTTGTATAAAACCCATCCTCAGTCGGTGCATTTGGCAATGACGGCCACGCCCGAGCGCCTCGGCAAAGACCAGCTCGGCGAACACCTCGATACGCTGGTGTCGGCCCCACCGCCCGCTGATCTCCAAGCAATGGGCTTTCTCTCGCAGATGAAGTATTTCAGTATGCCGCCAGATGGGGTCGCTGACCTCAAAGAAGTGAAAACCGTTCGCGGTGACTATGACGAAGCGGGGTTGAAAAATGCGTGCGATCGCCCCGAACTCGTCAAAAAAATCGTACAAGAGTGGCAGCGTTTGGTGCGAGGTAAACGAACAATTGCCTTTTGCGTCGATATTGAACATGCGCGCCACGTGGCCGAAGCGTTCCGTCAAGCCGGCATTTCGGCCGACACGGTGGAGGGAGGGACACCCATCAAAGAGCGCCAACGCATGTATGCCGACCTGCGAGACGAGCGGATTTTGGTGCTTACCTCCTGCAATGTGATCAGCATTGGCTTTGATGAACCCAGCGTCGAAGTGGGCTTGATGCTGCGACCGACCCAATCTAGTGCACTCCATATTCAGCAGATTGGCCGGGTAATGCGTATCTCGCCGCAAACGGGTAAAGCTTGCGGCATTATCCTTGACCAAGCAGGCAATTTGGAACGGTTGGGCTTTCCCGAAGACATCGACGAATATCGTCTGCCTCTGCGCAAAGACGGTAGCGGTGGCGGCAACCCACCCCCCATGAAAGCCTGCCCCAACTGCGGACGCATGGTGCTGAGCTTCATTGTCCGGTGCCCTGAGTGTGAGCACCAGTGGATTTCTGAGCGCCCGGTAAATCTCGAAGACATGGTGCAGATTTATTCCCGTGAGCAGGCCCATACCATTCGCGATATTCCGACCCTGATCGAAATTTTTCATGGTCACCGCCGGCGTATCTTCAAAAGTGGTTATGCGGTGACATTGGCTGACCACCACTTTTTTGAGCACACGGGGCGAACAGCTAAACCAGCTTGGTGCCTCGGTTCCATTTTTGGGCGTCGCCCCAGCTGGGAGCAAAAGCAAGCATTTCTAGAATATTTGCACCGCAGTGCGAAGCGACTCGGCAAACGGGGTGACTGGATTGCGCGGGAATATGAAAAGGAATTTGGCACGGGCACCTGGGAACAAATGGCTCAGTATCAGGGCTCCAAAATGCCTTGATTGGGGCGATCCCCCAACTTCCTGAAACGCTCTCAGTGCCAGTTGCTAAGTTCACTTACGGCCCGAAATTTGGAGCGGAATGGGCTCGGCGACCCCTAAAAAGAGACCGAGTGTACTAGCTGATTGACTGACAAAAGTTGTCAGCAAAATGCTTGAAACGGTTTATCGGCGGAGCGTTGAGGGCCTAAAGAATGTAGGTGGGAGCCAGCATTCTAAGATCTAGATACCACTCATAACCCTGGATTGCTGTGAAAAAAACTCCCGCCTCTACAACGCCCTGCACACCTGGTTAGGTCAAGCTTGTCCTTGGGCTCACACAGCTCACCTCACCACCTGTCTGTGGATGGTCATCGCCTTAATCCACAGCGGTGAGGTCAATCTCACC
>JBHJHA010000109.1:0-27181 GCA_050331235.1 Leptolyngbyaceae cyanobacterium | reverse complement strand
AGCCCGTTCAATTTCCTGGTCAATACTCTGGCGGCCTTGGTGGCTTATACCTATCAAGAGAAGAAACCCGCCTTAGACCTAGAGTTCAAAGGCTTGTCGGCGCTCCCTGAAGCCATCTTTTAACTCGTCGAACTGACGTTTACGCATGCAGCGTTTCTAGCACGGCAAACCCACAGCTCTTTTTCTTTCTTCAGAACATGCCAAGTCGTGTGTCAGCCGCTGAGCAGGCCGAGAGCATCCGGGCTTAGTATTTCTCCATCAAGAGTAATGAAAGCGGGCTAGCTGACGTTGTGCCAATTCTCTGAAGCTGGATTACAGATGCATTTGCTAGAGCGATCCCCCAACTCTCCTGGCAAAAGGTGGGCAGCAAAATCAAGATGGTGAATTAGCTCCTTTTATCCCCTTAGAGGAGGCGGTGACAGTGGGGGATCCTCGATTTGTTTGGTATTACTCCGCCTAGAGCGATCGCGCGACCTTCGGTGGCAACAGATCGTGGCCCTAAGCCTCTTTAGTGGCAACAGCCTGCTGCTTTGGGGAAAATTGGGCCTGGTAGATAGGAATTTCGATGACAAATTCAGTGCCTACTCCAGGCTTTGAAGTGTAAGTCAAATACCCGTGATGCCGGTGGACAATAATGTCGTAGCTAATGGCCATCCCCATGCCGGTGCCCTTGCCCACTGGCTTAGTCGTAAAGAAAGGCTCAAATAGGCGATCACCAATCTCTGCCGGAACCCCCGGGCCATTATCTTGAATAGTGATGATCACTGAGTCATCGTTGGTCTGGCGAGTTTGAATACTAATGACCGGCGGCTCAACGGCAGTGTTGGCATCGCCCTCGGCAGTCCTTGCCGAAGCCACCCCCGCTTCCAAAGCATCAATCGCATTCGAGAGAATGTTCATCAGCACCTGATTAAGCTGGCCGGGATAACACTCCACCGGCGGCAGCGTGTCGTAATCCTTAATGATTTCTATCGCGGGTTGATCCGGTTTGGCCTTGGTGCGATGGCGCAAAATCATTAAGGTGCTATCAATGCCATCGTGAATGTTAGCTTCTTTGACTTCCGCCTCATCTAGCCGTGAGAAGTTGCGCAAAGACATTACGATTTCACGAATGCGATCAGAACCGACCCGCATCGAGCGAATTAATTTAGGCAGGTCTTCAGCCAAAAAGTCGAGATCAATCAAGTCGGCCAAGTCATCAATCTCTGGATCGGAGTCGGCCTGCTTTTGTTGATACAGTTCCAGTAGTTCTAGTAAATCACTAACGTAAGTCTGGGCATGGCTGAGGTTGCCAAAGATAAAGTTGATGGGGTTGTTGATCTCATGGGCAATGCCCGCTACCATCTGCCCCAAAGCTGACATTTTTTCACTTTGCAGCATCTGAGCTTGGGTCTGGTGTAGCTCTCGCAGGGCCGTCTTAAGTTCTTGCGTGCGCAATTCTACTCGATCTTCTAGTTCCTCATTTAGCGTTTCTAATTCCCCAAAGGTTTCCTGGAGCTGTTGCGCCATTTGAGTAAAAGAATCAGCCAGCGCATCTAATTCACGAATACCGGCCTGGTCAAGATTAATATTTAGGGGC
Organism: Leptolyngbyaceae cyanobacterium; assembly: GCA_050331235.1. GTDB lineage: Bacteria > Cyanobacteriota > Cyanobacteriia > Phormidesmidales > Phormidesmidaceae > Halomicronema. The sequence continues at coordinate 25,602 of JBHJHA010000109.1, read as the reverse complement.
GTTTGGGGCTCTGCCGTAGCCGTATGGCTGTGGGTGGTAAAGCGATCGCGAGCAGACGCCGCCAGCGTCTGACTAGCTTGACTCAGCTTCCAGATTGGTTGCGTGATGCGCCGAGACGTGTAAATGCCTAATACCGTGGCAATGGTCAGAGCCCCGATACAGAGCAAAATAGTCATGCGGGTATTAGCATTAATCTCCGCCATAAAGTCAGACTCAGGCACGACGGTCACAACTACCCAGTCAAGCCCATACTCATCCTGCCAGGGCTCCATCCGCACATAGTTTTGCTCCCCTTGCAGGTCTAACTTCAGTGCTTGGCTGGTGGTGACTTGCTGCCAGTTTTCAGCCTCGTTCCGCAGCGCTAGGCCCACCTCCTGGACGACAGGGTCAGCACTTTCCAACACATCTATGCGCTGAATATCTTCGCCTTGGCCCCTAAATGGAGGATAATCACCAGAATTTGCGATCAGCATACCCTCGCGATCCATGATGAAAATTTGACCGGAAGGACTGATATCCATATCCTGTAAAAAATCACTCAGTTTCAACAGGTGGATATCGACGGCAACCATGCCTAACAGCTGATTGTTGGCATTGTAAACAGGGCGCCCAGCGGAAGCTGAGATGTAAGGGGTATCGCCGGATGACGCCCAGACGTAAATCTTAGACCAGGTTGGTTTACCTGCTGCGATCGGCTGAGTGTACCAGGCTTCGCTAAAAAGGTCGTAACTCCAAGTGGCATTCACGCCTGTCCGCCTGCCCTGGTTATCGGTGGCGTAACTAACCACGTTGTCGGGTAATTCACTCCCCCATTCTTCTACAGTTACAGTCTCACCGTCGTACTTTGCCGCCCCAGCTCCGTTGCCGTCGGTGAGACCGTAGCCAATATAGGTCAGGTCATAGGCCTGCATCTGGCTCCAAAAAAACTGGGTAACCTGCTCTGGATCGTTGACATCTAAGACGCCCGTACGAATAGCATCGGCATTGATGCGATTGAGGCGATGGGGCACAGAGAGATAGCTCTCTAGGTGATCGGCAACAGAAGTATTGGTTTTATCGATTAGGGAGTCAGCTAGATTGTCAATTGCCTGACGGCTATTGCGGAAAGAGAGATAGCCCACTGTCCCCACGACTGCAAATATTTGCACGACAAACGGCACAATTAAGAGCATCTGCAGCGGCAGTTTAAAGCACTGATGGGTAGACTGGTCTGACTTCATTCTCTTTCAACTGTTGAAGTGTTCTGGCTCAAGCAAAGAAGGTTTCTTTGAGTTCACAGACAGTGTTCCCACTAGTCAAAAACAAGAGCTATATCAATCAGAAACAAGTGTAAAATCAGCATTTTCCTGACATATTGCGTAAATTTGAGTAACTGTTGCCACCTGAACATCCGTAGTAATCCTGATGTTCAGGTGGCAACAGTCGACAGCGTCTCAGGACTTTTTCGGTTATGGCTGTGGATTCACTCTAACGCTAAATTTATGGCTTTACTACCAGACTTGATATGAAGTAGCACATTACCGTGTATTGGATTATGGCGCGATCGCACGGGCGGCAGGAATCAGAGTAGCCAGCAGAAAAGTTCCCAATTGCACAGCGACAATACTAGGACCAGAGGGGAGGTCAAACAGCGCCGACAGGAGCATGCCGATGACCGCACTGATGGCCCCTAACCCCGCGGAGATGAGAATGTAGTGGGTAAATTGACGGCTGAGCAGGCGAGCGGCACTGGCAGGAATAACGATAAAGGCGCTGATCAGTAGCACCCCAATCGCTTTGATGGAGATACCCACCACCAGAGAAAGGAGAACAATGAAGGCGGTACGCTGGGCCGAGACGTTGACCCCCCGAGCCATCGCCATCGGTTCGTGGAGGGTCAAGAGAATTTGCGATCGCAGCGTTAAACCAATAAACCCAACGCATATCCCCAACAGGATGGTGCTGAAAATCAAGTCGGTGGTTCTTACTGCCAGAATATCGCCAAACAGCAGGTTGTTGATGCCCCCCTGGTATTCATCACGAAAGCTCAGCAAAATGATGCCTAAGGCCAAGGAGGAAGAACACACGATATTCAGCAGGGCATCGGTCCAGAGGTGAGTTCGCTCCAAAAAGTAGGCCACCCCGAGGGCAAACACCACGGCAAAGGGCAGCAGCACCCAGGCCGGATCTAACCCTAGCAGTAAACCCATGCCAATACCCAGGAGGGCCGACTCTCCCAGGGCATCGCTAAAGAAGGAAAGCTGCCGCAGAATCGTGAAACTACCCAGTAGCCCCCCCATCAGGCCAGTCAACACGCCGCCCATCAGCGCCCGCTGCATAAAGGGCAGTTGAAACAGTTCGAGCACGCGGGCGATTTCAGCGTCAATGATCATGATGATGAGGCAGGTGACAGGTATGGTGATAGCGCACGAAATCTGGCCCGTAAGCCAGGGCCAACTGCTCGGGGGCGAGGGCATGGTCGGGCGGTCCCTGGCACAGGAGTCGGCGGTTAATGCAAAGGACGCGATCGCAACTACGACGGACCATATCCAGGTCGTGGGAAATCTGCAAAATAGCCCAGCCCTGCTCTTGCTTGAATTGATAAAGCAACTGATAAAACTCCGACTCTCCCCGAACATCGAGTCCCGCCGGAGCCTCATCGAGAATCAACAGAGAACGGGGACGCACCAGACAATACGCGAGTAAGACCCGTTTAGTCTCTCCGCCAGACAAACTGCTCACCAGCTGCTCGCGCAGATGCCAGGCTTCCACCCGAGTCAGCGCCGCACGTACCGCCTGGCGACGCGCTCGGCCCCCGACCCAGGGCAGTTGTGGCCCAATACGATCCCAACCCAAACCCACCAATTCCGACACAGTGATGGGAATGCGACGATCAAACAAAAAGCTTTGGGGTAGATAGGCGATCTGCTGTCGCACCGCTGGGGGTAGGTGCCCGCTATCTGACAAGACCTGACCGAGCACGGAAACCTGCCCAGCTTGATGGGGCAAAATCCCCAACACCGCCTGGATTAAGGTACTTTTTCCCGCTCCGTTAGGACCAATAATCGCAGTATCGGTGCCTGCCGGTACCGCAAACGAAACTTCTTGTACCGCTGGATGCTCCCCGCGATACACCGTTAATCCCTGCACGACTAAAACCGGATCGTTCAAATACTGACTCCCGATCGCCCCAAGGAACTCATGACTCAAAACCGCCGCCCCACATGCTGCGGCACCATCGCGATTGGTTGGGGCAGCATGTGGGGCAACCAGGACTGATTGCCCGTGTCAAAGCTCACCACGAGATTATCAGCGTTTTGGCGCATGGTGGTGAGGTAGTAGTCGGGTTGGGTTGCAGCAGCATCACCAGTAGCAACGGGGTCAAATACACTAACGTTGATACCCAAATCACCCGCGATCGCATCAAAGGATTCTTGGCTGGCCTGGGGTTCGGTCATGATGGTCTTCAGTCCCTGAGCCTGAACTGTTTCCATCACCCGCTTGACATCCTCCGGTGAAGGATTTTCTTCCGGGATTCCCACCAAATATTCGGATTGCAGTCCGTAGCTGTCGGCAAAGTAACCGGCAAAGTCATGAAACACTACAAAGGTCTGCCCCTCAAAGGGAGCTAGCTTTTCGCTAATATCCGCATCCAGGTCCTGTAGTTCGGCAATAAAGGCCTCTGCGTTGGCAGTGTACTCAGCCTCACCTTCTGGATCAGCCGCAATCAAGCCATCGCGAATATTCTCTACCTGCTCGATCGCCCGTTTGGGGTCTAGCCAAACGTGCGGGTCAAATTCACCATGGGCATGTCCGTGAGCGTCCTCTCCAGCGTGGTCGTGCCCGTCGCCTTCCGCATGGGCCTCGCCCTCAGCATGGTCATGATCGTGGTCATGGGCTTCACCTTCCGCATGATCATGCTCTTCACCCTCCGCGTGGTCGTGGCTATCTTCCTTGGCATGGTCGTGACCGTGGTCACCTGCACCCGCCAAAGTTGTAATTCCTTCACTGGAATCAATGATTACCAACTCAGCATTTCCCGCATTCTCGACCATGTCGTCCAGGAAAAACTCCATTTCCAGGCCATTTTTGACCAGCAAATCAGCATTGGCGATCGCCTGAACATCCCCTGGCTTAGCCTGATATTCGTGGGGACCGACGTTTGTTGGCAGCAGTTGCACCACTTCCGCGCGATCACCAGCCACGGCTGTAGTGAACTGCGTGATGGGGAGAATGGTCGTCACCACCTGTAACGCGTCTTCGGGCGCAGCGGCTACCTCGGCCTCTGGAACATCCGAAGATTCAACTTCGTTGGGAGTCGAGGGGGCAGCACAACTGCCCAGACTCAGGGCGATCGCCCCTACGGTCATCCAGGCAGTGCGCTGAAATGTGGTTTGAAAATTCTGTTTAGGCATAGCCGATCCTCCTTTGGCTACCGCAGACAGGAGTGCGATAAGTAGAGAATGATTATCGTTCCCGATCAATCTACACCATATTGCTGCGAATCGTGGCAACCCATGCTAAAAAAGTCTGAAGCCTGCCCTGGCTGACGCCCCCTCGATGCGGTCAGCATAGGACTCAGAGGGCGATGTCAGACTGTGCGGCGGAACCACAAATGGACACAAATTTGGGCCCGCTCCCACCGATACTCTCCTCACTTGACCAAACCCTTTCTCCAATAGCTACTCAAGCCATCGACCAGGGTCACCATCACTAAAACCACAATCAGCAGTGCCGCAACTTGCTGATATTGCAAAATTCTCAGGGCACTAATGATTTCCAGGCCAATGCCTCCGGCCCCGACTGCCCCTAAGACCATCGACGCCCGAAAATTGTATTCCCATCGGTAAAAGGTCACATCAGCCATCTGCGGAAACACCTGGGGCAATACGCTGTGGATAATTACCTGGGGTTCGGTGGCCCCAACGGAACGTGCCGCTTCCACAGGAGCCGGATCGCTCAGCTCAATAGTCTCCGCAAAAAATTTGCCCACCATGCCCACAGAATGTAGACCTAATGCTAGCGTCCCCGGCAGTTTGCCAAACCCTACCGCCGCAACCAAAATCATCCCGAGAATGAGTTCCGGAATGGCCCGAGCGATATTCAAGATTATCCGCGTCAGGTGAAAGAGTACCGGGTGCGGAGTCGTATTGCGAGCCGCCAAAAAGCACAGCGGGAAGGAGAGACCGACCGCGATCGCAGTGCCCGCAATACTCATGGCCAGCGTTTCAACGATGGGCCTAATCCACTGGCGCCAGCGGCTGAAATCTGGAGGCAGCATTTCCCCTAGGAGCTGGGCAATCGCCGGGATACCCTCAACCAATCGCTCAAGCTCTAACAGATCCACCACCACAAAACTGATGCCGATCAGGCTGCTCAACAGGAGGAGCCGCACTAATTGCCGCGTCCATCCCCGTTGGTATTGACGCAGCAGACGATGGAGAGACTCATCAGCAATAGGGTCTTTGGTCATGTTCATAGGGCGAGACGCATTACTGAACAAATTCGCCCAGGTCGAGGCCTAACCGCTCGCCGGCTTTGCGGATACCGTCGTAGTCCTCATCCGTCATTTCAGCAAAGCCATCGGCTTTAAAGGGCGCGAGAATGGTCTCATCATCCAGGTTGAGAAAGGCAGAGCGAATATCGGCTTTTAGCTCAGGGCTTAAATCTGAACGCAAGGTCCAGGGATACTGGGTAATTGGCTCCGACTCGGCAATTACAACCACCTGGGTCGGGTCGAGGGTGCCTGCCGCCACTAAGGAATCGAAAATGGGGCGGCTGAGTCCGCCCGCTTGAGCATTCCCGTTTTGGACTGCTAGGGCGACCGCATCATGGGCACCGAGGAAAACCGCTTCATAGTCTTCGCCGACTGTGAGATCGGCTTGGGCCAAGGTCAGCTCAGGAAACAGGCGGCTGGAGGTGGAGGCTGGATCCCCAAAGGCCACGGTTTGGCCTGCGATATCAGCAAATTCATCGATGCCCGCTTCGGCGTTGCCAATAATGACAGAGGTATAGGTGGTTGAGCCGTCTTTGAGTCGGGCGGCGAAGGGCTCGATGTCGCTTTTAGTTTTAGCCAGCACATAGGAAAGGGGGCCGAAGTAGGCAAGATCAATGCGCCCATTGCGGGCCGCTTCAATCATGGAAGAGTAATCGGTGGTGACGACGAGCTCGATCTCTTTATCAAGGATGTCGGCGAGATAGTTGGATAGTCCTTCATTGTCTTGCACAATGGCAGCGGCGTTTTCGTCGGGCAGTAAGGCCACAACTAGCTTGGCAGGATCGCCATTGGTGACTGCTTGATCCGATGCGCCGTCGGCCGGGGCGTCTACAGTAGACGAACGATGACAGCCCGAGATCGCGGCTAGGCCGATTAAAACGATACTGGAGAAACTTCGTTTTACCCTAAGTTCAAACATGATGCTCTGGTGCTCTGAAAGTCGCTGATTGGCGATGTATGACGAACAGGACTGACGCTCGGCCCCTTGCACATCCTCCGGTTTGGGGGGAAAGTAACATCCAATTTCCCCAGATTTGGGGATTAAGGGGCCAGAATTCGATGCAACGGCCTAAGTCCTGATGAATCTGAATCAATCTAACCCAAAAATCGGTGTAGCTATCTGAAACCTAAGTCGAGATGAGGATTTTGGCTGCACCAGTAACTTTGTCCCCTCCAAGGAGGGGACAAAACGGGCGGGTTGGGTCTAGAACACCTCGACTGAGTGGAATCTAGCCGCTACCAAGACGGGGAAATCCGCTGCCCCCAGGAAACCGCTGCCTTAATGACTAATTGCTTTTGAGATTGCTTAACCCGACCTGACACTATTCTGAAGCTCGGTGGCTTGAGGTGGGACGACTTACCTTTGGCCTCCCTCAAATCAGGCTGCAAAGACTGAGCAAAGGAAGGTGCTAATTTTTCGTCAGACCGTTCTAAAGGGGCTCGACCTGGCGCCTGATGATAAATCTGCTCTAAGTCACGATCACCCACCTCGGTGGGAGGCGCATCAAAAATGACACGTCCCTGGGCCAAGCCGATAATGCGATCGCCATACTCCATCGCAAAATCTACCTGATGTAGACTTAAAAGCGCTGCAATGCCATCGGTTTTACAGATGGTGCGCAGCAGCGCTAACACCCCATGGGCGCTAGCAGGATCGAGACTCGCAATCGGTTCATCAGCCAGGATTAGCCGGGGCTGTTGGGCCAGGGCCCTGGCAATGCCCACCCGCTGTTTTTGGCCGCCGCTGAGATTTTTGACGGGGGTGAGGGCCTTATCAATCAGGCCCACCCGCCGCAGACAATCAATGGCGAGCCGCTGGTCGGACTGGGGTAAAGGCAGCAGGCTGCGCCAGAAAGAATAGTTGGCAAGCCGACCCATGAGCACATTTTGGAGAGCTGACTGACGCTCAATCAGCTGGTGCTGTTGAAAGATCATGCCGGTTTGCCTACGGTGCGATCGCACGGTGTCGCCACCGTTTAATGGGTGCAGCCCCTGACCTATGCCGTCGCCCAGGCCCCTGACCCATAACGTCCCTCGGCTAGGTGGGGTGAGCCAATTAATCGTTCGCAGCAGCGTAGATTTACCGGCTCCCGAGGCCCCTAAAACAACGGCGAACTCCCCCCGATAGAGCTGTAGCGATATCGATTCAAGCGCCACATTACCATCTGGATAGGCCACGCCAATGTTGTCAAGCTGGACAATCGCCGGGTTGTTGGTTATGGACATAAGGCTCATCAAGACAGGGTAGGTACGCTCCCTCAAGCTACTCGTGAGTCACGCCACGCCCAAGGATATTTGCCAGGTTGGCTGCTTTAACATCGAGCTGGTGAACCACATTCAAAATTGGCTGCCCAGCAATGACCTGTTGGAAACTGACCAAATTCTCTTTAGCGCGTTGGGCGATCGCTGAAGCAGTTGCTTGCGGCAATCAGGCTTTGTCCAGTCTGGTTGGCGTACTGCAGCCATTTGGGTCTTGATGCCAGATTTTAGCCCCACTAGTGCCTCACGGTGCCTCGGCACAATCTCGATCAGACGTTTCCCCTGAGGCCAGCACGGTTTGACAAAGTGTTGCATCCCGCAACTGTGCCTCTGTAACGGTCGCGCCTGTAAGGTTGACCTCTGTCAAATTAGCCTCGGCTAAATTGGCGCCAGTCAAATTGGCCTTGGTCAAGTCAGCGCGGGACAAATCAGCCTGGCTCAGGTCAGTCCTAGTCAGGTCAGCATTGGTCAAAATGGCTTGGGACAGGTTCGCCTTAACTAGTCTTGCGTCAGTCAAATCGGCTGGAAGCGATCGCAATGATTGGCGCCGAAAGAGAGTTCGCAAAGTAGTCGTTAACCAGCCTGGCTCGGTTGTGGGCTCGCTGGGAGAGAGGTCCGCATAGGCTAAAAATGCCTGGTCTAAATGTGCTCCTATAAAGTTTGCTCCCCGTAAATCAGCGCCAGTGAAGTTGATTCCGACTAAGTTGTAGCCTTTGAAATTGGCGTCTTTTAGATCAGCGCGGTTTAATGGGTTGATCAAAGCCGGTTCGCCGAAGTTTTTCACCCCTGTATCAATCAGCTTCATCCGATATAAAAACAAGATCAGCCTGGCTTTACGATCTTGATCCTGAGTCAGATCTCTGAGAATTGGCAACGTAATACCGTAGATCAGGTTACGTTCGGCGATGGAGAAATCAGCATTCTTCGCCTCGGCAACCAGTGGATCTGCAATGACCGCTTCGTTTAAATACATGTCATTGACTTTGGTAATGTAACTCTCAAAAATCGCTTGATGGGTGAGGTTTTGAGAGGTTTCTCGCTGTCGCTGACTGGCTTGCTCGTTAAACCAAGTAGTCAGCAGCACAGCCCCTAATCCAGTCAGGATGGGAACCCAGATCTTGTCAAAATAATCAAGGCTAAAAATCTTATTGAGCCAGTGGTTGGGGGAGCGTGAAGCAGACGTTGGAACAGACTCGCTCAGACGTGGTGGCTTGCCGTTTTGAGTGGCAGCTTCGATTGAAGTCTTGGAGAGATCAGCGGTACTATTTTGAGAGGTCACCGGCCCAGTGGTTTGCAGTTCTGGAGAGTCGGAAGGCATAGATATTTTTAATGATATAAACATCGGCTGGCTGGCTTGTTCCCAATCATATTAGCGATCGCAATTTTTCTTAATTGTGAGTTTTGATTTGTATGAACGATTAGCGCCCTTGACGAATTCTGCAGTTGCTAAGGTCGATAGCTAGCCAAACAAAAATCGCCCCGCATAGTCTGCGAGGCGATCCTGAGTAAAATTACTAGGCCCACGGTTGAAGATTCAGCCGATGGCCCCACAGCCGCAATGATGATTACATATCGCCAACTGCGATCGCATTGGCTTCGTCAATGCTACTAAGGAGCTCACCGATCGCATCGGCAAACAAGCCGGCCTCATTGCCATTGCCAAAGCTAAAGGAGAACCGACCACCGACACTTTGACCGCTGATAATAACGTCATCATTACCATTGGCGCGGACGTTGGGCGTCCGGCCCTCTGCGATACGCATCGCGTTGAAGTTGCCATCGCGTTGCTGGCTACCGCCAAAAACGTTGGTCGCTAAGCTCTCAACGAAGACCTCAAGGGTATTAAATCGGGATTGGGTAGCACCCGCGTCAGTGGTGAAGCCAAACTCATCATTCACATCATCAAAGAAGATGCGGACGTCAGAGCCGCCGGTGAGAGCATCAAAACGGAAGTCATCTGGGTCAGTGGCAACAGCATCGTTCTCGTCAATCTCGTTGAGAATGCGCTCAACAAATGCCTCAAAGGTTTCAGCCTCCTGTGTGTTCTCAAACTGAATCCGATACGATCCCCCAATGCCACGGCCGCCAATGGTGACTTCGTTATTGTCGTTGACGTTGATGTTGTTTGGTCCATTCCCACTAGGCAGGCGCTGATCGTTAATAGTGCCGCTTCTCTCGAGAACACCGTCATAGAGCTCAGCCGCAACGACTAACAGATCGTCGAAGTCGTCAAACTTGGGTCTGCCTCGAACGCCCTGACCGGAAACAAAGAACGAGTCGCCATCGAAACCAAAGCGGTTAGCGCCGCCGTTGGTGCCTGTGTTAAAGCTAAACGCCATACCCGAGTTCGTAACTTCGTTAGGCCCTTCAATGGTGATGGTGACCTCGGCAGAATCGGTCAACTCGCCATCAGAGAGGGTGTAGCCAAAGGTATCGGTTGCCGTCTCGCCCGCGGCTAGGTAAGCAAAGAATCCGTTCGGATCATAGTCAAAGGTGCCATCACCGTTATCGGTGACAAGTCCGCTAGTTGCGCTGTCGTCAAAGGACTCAATGGCAATATCATCGCCATCAGGGTCGCTGTCATTAGTGAGAACAGCGATATTGATAGTATCCTCACCTCCAGTAGTGGCTTCGTCGTCTACCGAGATTGGCGCACTGTTGGGGCTATCAAGACTTAACCGAACAATGGCAGGATCGTGGTCACTGGGGGCATCGGCAAACTCGCTGTTAACGTGAACGATGTCGTATTCAGCAATCTCAGCCAAATTGCTGGTCACCAGCACATGGTCAAGAGCTTGGGCATTGCCTTCGAAGTTGAAGGTGTAGCGCTCGGTTTCGGGAAGGGTTTCGGTCAAATTAGTCAGATTTTGTTCCAAAATCTCTAGCGGCTCAAAGAACTGGAATTCGTTGAAATCGCCGAGGGTAATGATCTTGGCATTAGGATTGCCAGCGAGTTCAGCGCTGATGAAGTCGTTGACCGCATTCGCCTGGGCAATGCGCTCGTCAATGCTACCGTTAGCCGGGGGCTGCTCGTCGCCAAAGAGTGGATCACTGCCGCCTTTGGAGGAGAAGTGATTGCCAATAACAGTGACGGTTTCACTGCCAAAGGTGAAGTCCGCTGCCAGCGGCAGTCGAGCGCCGTTGAAGGGGCTGCCGGGGTTTTGGTCCCCAATCGGCCGGACTGAATTTTCAACTAGATCAACACGGTCACTACGGTAGAGAAAAGCCACCCGAATGTTTGCCCCCGGCTGGCCGCCGCTAGCGTTATTGGTGATGAAGGTGTTGTCGATAAACTTATAGGCGGGGCCTCCGGCCGTCGCGATCGCATCTACCAGAGCCTGCAGCGTTTGATTAGCATCTGTAACGCCGTTATTGGTCGACCCGTTGTTGTCCTGGACTTCTTGCAGAGCAATGATGTCGGGAGCCTGGAGGTTGTTGGCAATCTGGCCGCCCAGCGCGTCAAACTTGGCGGCAGGGTCGCCGGGGTCAAGGTTCAGTACATTGAAGGTGGCCACCGTGAGCTGGTCGGCAGTCCCCGCTAGGTTAGTCGTCTCTGGGCTGAGATTATTTGTGGAAATGGCTTCCACGGGCGCTAGCGGCGAGATGGCATAGTCGTTGAAACTGTAGTTGATCACGCCAGTAATGTCGCCAAACAGATCGCCCACCTCCACAACAGGGAAACTGTCGGTAGCCAGATCGTTGTCAATTTGAAGACGCTCAGGGTTGAGGTCGGCGCCGATGGGGTTATTGGCGCTGGTGTCTTCTGAGATGGTGATGCCGCCCCGCGCGTTGGCCCCAGTCGTACCGGTCCCCTGTTCGGCGATCGCGTAAAACTCTCCATCGGTGCCGTTAGCAAAGGTTCGGGTCAGGCTGACAGCAACGGCATCTGGCAACGTTACCAGCATGCCCTCTAGGCTTTCGTAGAAGTCACGGCCATCGCGGGTGACGTCATACTCCGTCGAATTGGCGTCGTCGACGATTTCAGTTGGAGCGCTGCGGTCGACACCTAGCACAACCGGAGCAATGGAGCCGGTGCCGGTGATTCTAAAAGCCGAAACCATGTCGAGTTGAGTTGCCTGGAAGAATTCATCAACCGTGCCGCTGACCTCAACCAAATCGCCAATTGTTGTAGTGGGAATTACTGTCTGGCTGTCTCCCGTGAAAACAAAGATGCCGTCGGAGGTATCGTCATTGTCGTCGCCAAGCACGTCTTGAATGTAAACACCGTTGGAGGCGATCGCAGTGACAACACCTTCGGTAGTCACTTGCTGGCCTAGCAGCGGTGACGCATATTCAGGAGAGGTAAAGTCATCTCCCCCCCCTTGGATGTCATAGATTGAGATCAAGACTGCCGGGGGCTGATTGGGCGTGCCTGGGGTTGGGGCTTGCGCCGCAAAGGAGTCGGCCCCATCGGGTACGCGGCTGTTGGATTCGTTATCTTTATCGTTGTTGGCGTCTTCGTTGAACTGAGTGGTGAGGCCCAAGCCCGTCAGCAAACCGGAGGCATCACTATCATTGGTGTCGTAGGCGATCGCATCTAGCAGATTATTGGTCGTCACAGGCGTATCGTTCGGGAAGTCAGCCGCATCGCCCTGATAGATCGCAACAGCATCGGCCCCATTCTGCAAAGCTCCAGAGCTACCAGGATCGAACGTTAAATCAACATTGGCGACACCGGGATTACCTAAGACGAAGAAACCATCGGCGTCAGTACTAAAACCATCCAAGTCAAACACTTCGTAGGAGGCATCGTCGCTGCCGTTGAAGAAGACCACTACCAACCCATCCAGAGCGGTGTTGCCTACACCACCGTCATAAAGCTCGATAAACTCGGCACTGTCATTGCCAGGCGTGTCGGCATCGACTTCGTTGATGACAACGTTGGTATTAGGGCCACCACCGCCGCCATTGTCAGCACCGTCGTTGGCTGCGCCCGGGGAAGCCAATACGTCACCATCGCCAATGGTGTTGTGCTGGACCGGATTTGACGTATCGCCATCAGGACTGAGCGCCAGGGAAATCCCATCCGTATCGTTGCCCAGATCTTGAATCGTCCCAAAAAGATTGGCAGTGGCAGAAAAGCCGTCGTAGTCAACGGTCGGGGTATCGGCTCCATCGCCGTTGTAAACGGCCTGAATGTATCCATCCGTCGCGGGATCGTAAACAACTAAATTATCGCCACCGTTGTTGATGATTCCAGATAAACCACTGCTAGCAGAAAATGCTTGACTTCCAGCTTCAACCGTAGGCAACGAGCCATCAGACACATCGGAAACTAGCACCACAAAACTGTTGGGTCCGAGTGTAGTACCGTCGGGAATAGTGAAATAGTTATTATTACCAGCATCCCAAAATTGCAGGCCGCTGATATCCAGAGCGTTGCTGGTCGTGTTGTAGAGTTCAACGAACTCGTCTCCGGTTTCGGCAGTGCCGTCTCCGTCAGTGTCGAAGTTGTTGCTGCTACTGTTGGGGTCTGGTAGCACTTCATTAAATACTAGTGACGTAAGCACACTAGACGGGACAACTTCGTCGAAAATATTAGTCGTCATAAAGACTCCAACTGAAGATATTTTGATCGCGGCGAAACGTCTCAAAAGCGATTAAGCACGCGGAACGGCTGCTCAATGGCACAACAAAATAGGCGATCGCGATTGAGAAACGCCTAAACGAGAGATATCTGTAAAATCACATACAAAATGCGCGATTGGGTAAAAACACGGTAAAGCCCGCGTTAAAGCCAGGCTTCCCGGTAAAATCTTTAAACGAAAAATTCTAGCCAACACAGTTTTTCTATGGCCAGAGTTTTGAGTTCACGGTTTTTTGTCTGTAATTTGGCCATACAACTCACAAAATGCATCAGTATTACTTGATACATTGACCCTTGGAGAATTTCGTTGACGAAGCCTGATTAGGAGTTAGTCCTGAGAAGGTTGATTCGCTTTGAACGTGCAAAACGCTAAAGTCACACAACCTGGGGAGCAAAAATGAAGGCGCAGAGCAAGCTGAAGGCATCCCAAGCCACTCAGCCGTTGCTTACTATGGTTAGATAGGGGTCGTAGCGATCAAGAGTGGGCTTCCGTCGCACGCAACCTGCCAACTTTGAGCAGAAGTCAGCTTGTTGCTACCGGCCAGCCGATTTTCCGGGATGCCCACTTATTGGTGTGGTATGGGTGGATGTCCGATACCACAATCTTTTGAGGATCCGTATCATGCACGCTTGGGTCGATTTTCGCGCTCCAAGCGCCTTCCTAATCTCTTGGGCTAAGAAGCGTGCAAGAGATTGGAATTCGAGTTTTTTTGCCAAGCTCGGCGGAGTTGGAAAAGCACATGCATGTGATTGGCGCGCTAGCTCCTAGGCAGAAAGCATACCGCTGCTTGAAAGATATTTCGCAGAGTGAACGTTCGTAATGTTGCAGTCCCTACAACATCTATGGTCTTCACGACCTTTGGGCTGACAGCAATTAACAATCAGCCCAAAAATCAGCTTTGTGACGAGCGGGGGAGCATCTATGCCTGGCCCCAATCTGACGCAGTGTCAGCCTGCCGACTATTTTGCGGTACAGACTAAGAGCTGACAAGCTCTACATGTTAGCTCTCGCGTCACGTACTGCCGCGTAAAAGAAGACGCCCACCAACGGTACGGCAACGCCAATCAACAGACTTGTTGGCCCAAAGCCCCAGTCGGGCTCCCCTGTTGACAGCTCAAAGACTGCTGCAACAGCCGAAATAGCCGCAAGACAAGAACATAACAGAAGTAAACCGCTTTTTGGCGTCCACACAGTTGCCACTCTCCTAGACTGCAGTCCTTTTTATCTACCGCTGATAGGGGGCAGAGTGCAAGGTTTATTAGGCGATCGCCTTGACGTCTCGAGCCGAAAAGCCGTTCTTCTGAAGTTCCTGGTTCAAGGCAATCTGATTGCTCACCCGATCAACAAACATGACACCCGTGAGGTGATCCATTTCATGTAAGATGCAGCGAGCCAGTAGTTCCGAAGCCTGTAGCTTTTGCGGACGACCATTTTCATCTTTAAAGCTGACTTCGATTGCCACAGGACGCACGACATCCAAATAGACCCCAGGAATGCTGAGACAACCCTCTTGGTCAGTGCAAACTTCCTGACTGCTGCGAATCACTTTGGGATTGATCAGAATTAGGGGAGGCGCTGCGGCATTTTCAGGATCGGTATCGACCACAATAAGCTGTTTATTCACCGCGACTTGAGGCGCTGCTAAGCCAATGCCGTCAGAGCTATACATGGTTTTGAGCATGTCATAGGCCAAGTCACGCATACTGCCATCCACTTTGGCAACGCGCTTGGCGGGTTGGCGCAGCACCTTATCGCCCAGCGTGTGAATATCTAAGGGGGGGGTTTTTAATTTCTTTTTTTCTACTGGGATGGTGGCAGTCATATAGGTCAAAGTATCAGTATGTCAGAAAAAATTAGCGCATGAGCGCTCCGGCAGTCCGTCCAGTTGTCCCGGTAGGTAGTCGGAGACCTGGCTAAAACAACAAAGTGCAGTCTACCTGAAATCTTAAGGTCGCTGCACTGGATGTTGGATCAAGTCGCTGGCCGGCGGCAAACATGGCTGAACAGAGACCAACCGCTCTAGCCAGTGAGCGTCATGTTTTCTCTATCCTAGCAAGTGCTTCGGGAGTGGATACCCCCGGTGAGTTCGGTACTTTCACCCCGGCAAAGGCAGGCAACACGGAATGGCTTACGACGGCTGGTTGGCAGGCTGCCAATTTATCGCGCATGGTAACCACATCCCCCACGATCGCGATCGCGGGGGCCGCAAACCCGGTTGTCGTCATCTCATCTTCAATCGTGGCCAGGGTTGCCACCAGCTCCGCCTGTTCCGAGCGCGTCCCCCAGCGGATCAGGGCAATCGGCGTATCGGCTGACAAACCAGATGTCGTCAAGGCCTTGACGATGTTAGGGAGATTATGGACCCCCATGTAAATCACAATGGTCTCAGACCCTCGGGCGATCGCAGCCCAATTGACATCTGGGCGATATTTACCAGCGGCCTCATGCCCAGTGACAAAGGTCACGCTAGAGCTGAGGTTGCGGTGAGTGACCGGAATGCCGGCATAGGCGGGAACGGCGACCCCTGAGGTAATACCTGGAACGACCTCAACAGCAATGCCCGCATCTACCAGGTCGCTCATTTCCTCACCACCACGGCCAAATACAAACGGGTCGCCACCCTTGAGCCGCACGACCGTCGAGTATTGATGCGCTTGCTCAAGCAATAGCTGGGTAATTTCTGATTGAGCAAGGGAATGGTAGCCTCGACGTTTACCCGCTGGCAGGAGCTTAGCCTTTGGATTGCTCATTGCTAAGATCGCCGGACTCACTAGGGCGTCATACACCACGACGTCGGCAGCTTCCAGCAGCGATTTTCCCTTGAGGGTAAACAGACCCGGATCACCGGGACCCGCACCAACCAGATAGACCTTGCCTGGTAGAGCGGGAAGCTGAAAATGTTGACCGATATCTGTCATTCAATCATCCTCTGAGTCTTGCCGGCTCACGTGTTCCAATCGGGAACCAAAAACATTAAAAAAATATTAAGCGGAGATGCTGTTTTTTGCTACTGCTTGGGTCAAAGGATACCGGGTGACCAATGGCTGAGAAGTAGCCGCGATCGCGATGTCGGCGACCACTTTGCTCAGGTCACTGCTGAGGCCAATGGGGGACAATAGCCGTAGCGACAGCTTGGGCAAATGCTCCGCAAGCTGCTCGGTACGTCGAATGATGGCATCGGTAATGCTGCCTGGAAACAGGAAAAACGGCGCGATCGCAATATGCTGGCATCCTTGCTGCATGAGCTCGGCCACCTGAGACTCAAGGTCTGGGGCCACTGCCCAAAATGCTACATGACAGTTAGACCGCCGCCCCAACTGCTGCATCGCTTGATTGCCTTTGGCGCGTCGGCTGCCATGGGCCAGCAGCACACAGCGATCCGCCCGGGTGCGATTGAGCCGAGTTGCCACAAACTGCTTAAAGGTCTCCTGGCTGCCCAGATGCGACAAGCATTTAATCTGTAGGCCCGCTGGTAGCTGGGGTTGAGCCGAGGCCAGTTCAGCGGGCAAATCTTCCTTGACATGAACACCCGCGAGGAGAAATAGGGGAACTACAACGATTTGCTGCACGTCTTGATTGATCACGGTGCGAGCAAAGTTCACAAGTTGCTCTGCTAGAGAGAGTGCGGCGGCTTCAAGCGTCGCCGTGCCCACAATCGGCAAATCTGAGTAATCCCCCTGGGGTTGACACCGAGCCCACCGAGGAATGCCGGCTGACAACGCCGATGTTGTCTCCAATAAGCGGTCAACAGAATGTTCAAAATTTTGCATTGGCAGGTTGAATGGCATATCTTGGCTACGACAAAGTCTGCCAAGGTGCTGCCTCACGCCACGAGCTAGACGGGCTAGCGCCAACTGATGCCGCGGATCAGTGCTGCCGTGGGAAACAAGTAAATAAGCCGTGCGCATGGGTATCACCCTCGATGAGTTCAAAGTTGACCGTCTCGACTGACAGATACGGGACCAATGAAGCCTATTCGGCCCCAACGTCTCAAGGATTTGAGACAGTCTTTCGGGTCAGTCGGCAATCTAGACTTAAAACAATTCCGATGGCAACGGGGTAGAGAAGTCATTTCTCCACCCCGTTGTTTCTTGAATACATTATAAAAGGATTCCCCACTGGGCTGTATCAACGGCCTCAGTTAGGCTCGTCACAATTGCGGTTCGATGACATTTGGCACGGCTGTACCAGCAAGGAGAGCCGGCCGACACCAATGCTTTTGCCGCGAGGCATTCGCTTTGCGCCTCAAGGGGACCGGTCAACAAAATAGATACAGAGGCCAATGCCGCTCCAGAGAGCTGACCAAATCAGTCGGGGTTGCTCTCCAGATAAAGATAGAGCCTTGGGCGAGGCTCCAGCACTGCGATCGCCGCAAAAATTTGAAACCAATCGCGAAGGCCGTGATCGCAACAGCAATGTGTGCATTGTGCCGCTTAAAGCTCTGCCACTGCTCGCTCAATCAGTCGTCGCGCCAAGGTTTGGACCCCAGTATGCTCGTAATATTTCACAGTGACATCAAGCATTGCGCCCAAGTAGTCGAGTCTACTTTTGGAGCCCTCCATAAAGCCCGCGATTTTATCAACGACACCGCTTTGAGTGATGTTGTTTTTGTTGACAAAATTATCCATCCAGCCGCGCGTAGACTCAAAGCTCTCAGTGATAAACGACAGTTTGTCTTTAGAGCTATTACCCGGAATCTCTTTTTCGACTCCTTTGAAGGTTTTATTGTGCTCCAAATCAGAGGCTCCCATCCCTTTGATGCCATTCAACACCTTAGTGCTGAAATCAGCCCCCAGGGGAACGACCCCGTCAAAAGAAACCAAAGCTGCCATGCGCATGAGTGACTCGCCACTGTAGTCACCCAAAGCGGACAAAAAGTCGCCTAGGCTGTCTCCGGGGATGCCGTTGATATGGCAAAACGCCACGACTTCGGTAACCAGCTTCACCGACAAATCAATCGTCTGAGCTTTTTCCGGCTTAGGGGTGACATTTTTGAGAAATCCTAAAAACGTGTCCTGCCCAATGCGGTTGGCGATCGCCGCTGTGCCCAATAACCCAGAGGCCTTATCGACACTTTCATACATCCAAAGAGCCCGCTGATACCCCTGAGACTTGTCGTTAAAAAGGGCGATCGCGCGTTCACCAATGGCTTGCACCATGGCCGGGTCGGTTTCGCCCGTCACCTGTTTAATGGTGTGGTCAAACCCGGTCAGATTTTCCCACTGCCCTGGCAAAAAAACGTCCAAGGTCTTCAGCGCTCTGACGGTCAGACCGCTGTCTGGTAAGTTGTCGACTTTTTCGTAAATTTTGGTGCTCATAAAGCGCTCCGACAATATCAATAGGGGTCGTCAATGGTTAAGGAGGCTGTCTGACTAGCCGGCTGGTTGGGGTCGTAACGAAGGGGTAGTCTTGGGTTCCAAACTGGGAATAGTGCTAGCAGGTTGCCCCGATCGCTGGCCTTGGGCCCGGCGAAAAGCCTTCGTATTAGCCTCTAGCTGAGCCAATCCCTGCAAGTCAAATTTCTCCAGCCAAGCGGCTCGATCCGCAGCCGTAAAGGAGTCGCTGCGCGAGAGGACCTTGACTTGGTAGCGATCGCTGACTAGCAAACCGGTAGCAGTGCTGCCCTGCTCAACGGAAGGATATCCGGCAATGGTTTGACTCGCCGCCTCATACTTTTTGGCCGCCGCCGGTAGACTGATGGTGTCGTTGATAGTGAGCATTGCTAAGGTTTCGCCATCGCGCTTGAGCTTATACTCGGCAAATCCTTTTTTCTCCTGGGAGGGAACGACCTTGAATTCGCCTTCAGACTCAGGAAAAAACTGATTAAAGGTACCGCCCTTTTCCGCCCCTTTTTCTACCGCCGCCGGCGCGCCACTGCCGGTGGTTTCTTGCTGTACGGCGTCGTACTTAGAAGGTGGCGATGAACTGCAAGCCGTCAAGGCCAACACAGCCGCTACAACGATAGGGAGAACCCGTTTTAACCAGGGGGTGACAGACATCAGAGCATCCTCAGATAAAGGTCGATCAACAATCAAAAATGAGTTATCGGGGTCAGCAATGGCCGCTTTCGCCATCTGCGTAGCCAGAGAGATATCGTTTGACTGGCCTCAGATTGCCAGCGCAGTTTTGAGCTTAGTCAAAGTAGCCGCTTCGGCCTCACTCACCTTAGCGCCGGTGCCAAACAGTCCACTGCCGGCAGCTTGGGCCACTGTTTCACCGCAGTCATAGATGAATTGCTTATACTCCGCCACTTCTGACTCGGGGGCTTTGTCAGTCAGTTGCGCAATCACGTTTTGGGCCTCAGCGATCGCCTGATCAATGTAGGCTCCAGAGTTGATACCTTCGGGGTCAACATCCGGTTTATCGATTTTGGTCTGCTTCAGCGACTCCTCAGAAAATGCCGCCTGAATGATGGAGTTGTTTGGGTACTCTTTAGCAGCTCCGGCAATGGCTTTGGTCATAGCAGCCGCCTCAATTGCAGTGGAGATGATGCCCATATCCACCAGAGCGATCGCCATGCCGACGTTCATCGGTGCTGACACAATCGCCTTAATCTCATCATTGGTATAGGTACTCATCACTTAGCTCCCAGCAACAACTCTCTGCATTAACCCCCATCAAGGTTAAGACTAAGCCAAAGCAGACTCCCTTTATCAAGGAGCTCCCGACGACGGATTCAACGCCCTCCAACTGTAGGTTTTCGGTGGGCCAGCAGCGTCTATCTAGCGGTAGGTTCAGGAGCTTG
This sequence comes from Leptolyngbyaceae cyanobacterium, assembly GCA_050331235.1. Taxonomy (GTDB): domain Bacteria; phylum Cyanobacteriota; class Cyanobacteriia; order Phormidesmidales; family Phormidesmidaceae; genus Halomicronema. The sequence continues at coordinate 5,534 of JBHJHA010000109.1, read as the reverse complement.
GCAGAGACAACGGTTGAAGGCTTCATAAGGAAAACCCGACATTTTTGAGACGTTGTGGGAGTATCTATGGGCCTCTACTTAGGTCTCGCAACGCAGAGCAGAAGGCAAAAACCCATGTTTGAGCAGGGCAGCAGCAAGCAAGTGCTTTGTCCCATTGCCCGAGCCAACCCGGCTTGATGCAGATCAAAAATAGTACAAAACAACTATTCTCGCGATAGAATCCTGATATCCATAACTTGGCTGAGGTGCAAAATGCCGTCGTTAGTTTTGCGTCCAGGAATTGCCGTCAGGCTCAAGCAGCAGCCCGACCATGTTCCCAGTTTCATCGTGGTAGCCTGCCAGAATAATTTCGCCTGGATTCGTCAGCCTCATTGGCCAGATCATAGCCAGCTACGGGTCTCCGTCATGCAGTTGGCGATGCCGAGTAACTCAATTTCTGCGGTATCAGTAAGGGCGTTTTCAAACGGCTGATGCGGTCGTTTCCCGTTAGGATATCGGAGGGGATTTCTAAGGACATCTATGGTTCCTGCAGATACCGCTGAAGCACAAATTCTCGATCTGGTGATACCGCTAGACTCTCGCCGCGACTGCGAAACAGTGGCATTGGCCGATGCCTTGGGTCGGGTTCTATCCGAGTCGGTGGTCAGCCCCGTCGATTTCCCCTATTGGGACAATTCGGCCATGGATGGTTATGCGGTACTGCACGCCGACATTGATCAGGCGACAGCTGCGACCCCGGCAGAACTCACCATCGTTGAAGAGATTGCGGCGGGTCAGGCTCCTCAACAAACGCTGGCACCTGGACAAACGGCGCGGATTTTTACCGGCGCGATGATGCCCGCCGGAGCAGACACTGTTGTTATGCAAGAGGAAACGCAACGGCAGGGCGATCGCGTCAAAATATTTGCCTCCGGTCAGCCGCGAGCCTTTGTGCGCGCCCAGGGCAGCTATCAACGGATTGGCGAGCGATTACTTTCCGTAGGTACCCTAGTCAATCCGATGGATGTGGCCATTTTGGCCGCGGCCCAGCGGTCACAGGTGCAGGTCTATCGCCAGCCGCGCATTGCCATCCTCTCAACGGGTAATGAGCTGGTAGCTCCAGGGACGACCCTTCAACCAGGGCAAATTGTTGATTCTAATCAGTTCGCGCTGGCTGCTTTGGTGCAGCAAATGGGGGCAGTACCGCTACCGCAAGGCATTGTGCCTGACCAGCCAGAAGCTTTGCAGGGAGCCATCAAAGAAGCATTGGCGACGGCCGATATGGTGCTGTCCTCGGGGGGCGTTTCGGTGGGGGATTATGACTACGTGGATCAGATTTTGACTGACCTGGGGGCCACCTTAGAGATTCGCTCTGTGGCGGTCAAACCGGGAAAACCGCTCACGGTTGCTGTGATGCCAAACCGCCATAAGTCACAGCTCTATTTTGGCCTGCCGGGCAACCCCGTATCGGCTGTGGTTAGTTTTTGGCGATTTGTAGCTCCAGCAATCCGCAAGCTATCGGGACGTCGAGATAACTGGCCTGCACCATTTTTGATGGCGCGATCGCGGCAAGACTTGAAAGCTGGGGGCAAGCGCGAAACCTATTTGTGGGGCCAGTTGCATACCAGCTCGTCCGGATTAGAGTTCACCCTGTCTCAAGGTAGCCATAGCTCCGGCAACTTAATGAATCTAACTGGCACCCAGGGATTAGCCGTGGTTCCCATCGGCATCACCGAGATCGCCGCTGGCTCAATGGTCAAGGTGCTGTGGACTGGTGCCGGCTTTCAAGTCGGCTTTGCCGATGATTAGATCAAGACCGAGGAAGCAGATTCTTACGCTATGCGATCGCTCGCCTTGCCCTAAGGTCGCTCAGGCAGATCTGTTATTACACTGGAAGCACCACTCAGACTGGACCCCCCTGACCTATGCAACAGCCGCCATTTCATAATCCCAACGCTGATCCTCTGCCCGATGCCAATGATGTTGAGGCTGAGTTTCGCAATCCTGATCCCGATTGGCAACCTCAGGAGTCGGTAGTTGACCTTTCGCCTGAAAAGCGATCGCAGATTGAGGCTGACAAGCGTTGGTTGCGCAATCTAATGATTGGCCTATTGGTCGGTGGGCTAGCCATTGGTGGGCTGTTATCCATTGGGCTAGTTTGGGGTCTCAATCAACTCGACATGGTTGATCCAGTTTCGCCTAGTCGCCCGGCTCAGTAATTCATGAAAATTGTAGGACGGCTGGGCCTTGGCGGCAGTCCTTTGAGGAAGCCACGCCAGACGTCATCTCAACTGGGCTGAAGCTAATATTTGGGATGTTTCTCTCCTAAATGATGTTTCAGCAAAACTCTGCCAAAAGGTATATGGGGAAAAGGTCTGGTTGCCGCTAGCCCGAGAGGCGTCAGAGTTGCTCAGCCTTAATTTTATGCCGCCCATGGGCCTCAACGATCCACCAAAATACGGTAGCGGGGCCGCTCGGGTAATGGTACCTCTGGCGGTGGTTCGTTGAGCAAGATCACCATCGCGTCACCGACAACCGGTGATCGCGCCACGAGTCTGCCTTCGGTATCCTGCATTTGCAGACTGGAAAAATCCAGTTTTTCAGAGCGCTGCCTCAGGGCATTTGCCAACTGGCGACGGTCATAATTAGAGAGGCGATACCAGTCACCGTTTAAGTTGAGGGTGACGGCATTGCGGTTAAAATCAGCCTGCACCGAGTCAATCACCCGCTGGGCATTCAAAATTTCGCTATCAGTCAGTTGCACTTGGATTTGAGCGATGCGATCGCTCGTTGGCGGTTCCGAGGCGGGCTCCACGTCGCTGGCAGGTGCCGGCTCAACGACGGGCAACGGTTCGGCTGGGCTGGTTGCAGCAGGGACGTTTTGGGCCGGTGCCGTTGTCGAGCGAGGCTCATCCAAACTGGCACTGGCTGGTTGACGCAGGCTATTGATGACAATCAACAAGAGAACCAAAACACCAATTAGAATCGCGCTCAAAACGGAGTTAGACAGCTTTGCCGCTGCTGGAATCCGATTGCGTACGCCGACTAACAGCCGCAGCCAAAATCGTTGAAACCGTTGCCACGCCGGTTGGATCCACGCGAGGGCTTCCCGAGTGGTGGTTGGCTGCGGCGGGGTTTCAGGCGGTTCTGACAGTTCCTCTTCCCAGGCTAAAGACGCTGCCCCCCATTCATCACTGGGCCGCGAATCGGTGTCCTGCCCCACGGAAGCATCAGCATCAGCCGAATTGTCTAGGGTTTGGTAGCTGTTGTCATCTGTCCACTCAGGCTCAGTCGGTGCAGATGACGGCTCCGAAGACATTGACTCTTCGGGGGGGATGGGTTCCTCTGGCATGGGCGTTCCTTGCGATTAACCTGCTGCTATTGTCACCCAAAATATCCCTCTGATCATAGGATGCCGTGATCAAAGAGGCGGAAACCGCTGGCGGTTGGAGCATTCCTGACCAGGACATCGTCACGAGAGGAATTACAACAGGTGACGACTTTGGCAACCAGGACCTAAAACTTGAGATGATGAACAGCAGCGATTTTTGATGATGTGGTCATGAATACTCAAACCTGTCCAGTCTGTGGAGTCAAAATCATGGTGGGCGTGGTGGGGGGCGATCGCGTCCAGTTTTCTGCAGGGCCTCCAGGGACGCGGGCACGGCTCTGGGCCCGTGTTTGTAAATATGTGGATAAACCGGGCTGCATCAATCCCGAGGGCGGTGCTCAAAATCCTGGCAAGGATGACTATTATCGACCAGATGTGCCACAGCCCAAACTCTAAAAAATGATCTCGATTGGGAGTTATCGCAGCAAACGGGCAAACCTGAGCCATAATATCCTCGAAATCTTCCCAATCACAGCTCTATGAAGTTATCTCGTGCCGTTTCTTCCCTTGCTTGGATGCCCGTGGCGATCGCTGGTGCGCTGGGTCTCTCGACCGCCCCAGCCCCAGCCCAAAATCCGGTTTATTCCCCCATTGCTATGCCCGCCACTCGCGAAATCACTGACTCCCTGTCTGAAAGCGACATCCCCACTGGGGTCGGGGGCTTTGCAAGGGACTATACCGTAGTACTGGAAGATGGTGACCAGGTGGCGATTGACCTGATTTCTGAAGAGTTTGACACGTTGGTCACGCTGCTCGGCCCCGATGGCACGACCGTGGGGGAAAATGATGACGGCCCCGACGGCACTACGAACTCGCTGTTGTTTGCCCGCATTACTCAGTCCGGCACCTACACGGTGCGGGTCCGCTCTTATGCAGGACAGGGCACAGGCCAGTTTGTGCTAAAGGTCGATCGCCTGCGGCCAGTGGAGTAAGTAGGTGATGGGAAAATCGGGGTTGAAGCGCTGCGTACGGGAGCGATCGCCCCGATTTTACTTTGTCTCCAAGGATTTCAAAAAATGCTTGCCGTTGGTTCATTTTGTCTGTTATGTTAATCAAGCGCTTGAGATTGAGCGCTTAAGCCGGGATAGCTCAGCTGGTAGAGCAGAGGACTGAAAATCCTCGTGTCGGCGGTTCAAGCCCGCCTCCTGGCATCTTTTCAGCTTCTGTAGTTGTTTTGTTCGCATGGTGAGAACCTTAGGTTCAAGGACAAAGCGGCGATTTGGTAGTAGAACTATCGGCGCTGCAGTAGCCAATCTGTTTTTCAAAGTATCTCAGCGTTCCTTATAGCTACGCTTCGGGAATGCTTTGATTGAGTTTTCTGGAAGTTTGGTTACGTCTAAGAATATCTGCCGAGTTCATACCTATGGATGTTTTCGTCATTTATTTATGTCGATTCCTCGTATCGTCCTGCACTCCCGAACCAAGATTTTCAAATTTCACGAAAGGTCTAAAGTTCATGAAGCTATTTTGTTCGATGGAACGATTCTGAAATTGGCAGGAATTTTCTTGATAGAAGAAAGAAAGAAAGCGTACAGCTTTGCTCTTTCTTTGAGTTCTAAATACCTTACTGTCATTGCTCCCGCATCAGATGTTTACCGTATATGGGTTGACATCCGATGTCAGGATGATTTTGGGGTGCATTTTCCACTTTAGAAGCCATGAATGTTTGCTTCAGGCCGCCACCATTCGTGTTTGAGTGAGTCGAGGCACTGAAAACCTCCGTGTCGGCGGTTCAAGTTCGCCTCGTAGCATCGCTTCACGTATTTCAGTTAATCTGTTTTATCATTTGAGCCTTTATTGTTTTGGATAAGATGAAACGATGGTGTATTTTGTAAATGTATAAAATATTGAGCTATTGGCTCGTGAAGGATTACTTTTTTGATCCGTCAACCCCTATATAAGTAGCTTTGGAAATTAAGTGCTGAAACATGAATGAAGAGACGAAAAAGTATTCTGGATATTTGTATTTTGTCGATGACCCCGATACACAAGTTTCAGGAGATTTGTACTTAGGCGTGAAAAAGGTAATTGAACTTGAGACAATCGGCTCTCTGACTCAGGAACAAACCTCTAAATAGGATATTATTGATGTTCAAGAAAGAGATATATTACTTGTGAATGCAGAAGACGGAAGTTGCATTAACTAGCTTGATACTATTAGCAC
>JBHJHA010000108.1:0-13154 GCA_050331235.1 Leptolyngbyaceae cyanobacterium | reverse complement strand
TACTGAACTAGGTTGAAAGTAAAGCTGTCGTAGTTATAGATTACAACAATGATGTCATGAAAGATCCTATCTAGCGAGAAAAGGCTGTAGAGCAACGTACAAAGGGGGAATCAGTAGGCAAAGGCCGACTAGAACAGCGGTGATTGCAGCGACAAAAACGGCCCCAGCAGCACAGTCTTTTGCAATTTTAGCGAGTTCATGGAAGCTCTGCTGAACGGTCAAATCAACGACTGCTTCTAGGGCGGTATTTACCAACTCCAGCGCCATAACAGCGCCGCAGGTAAGCCCCAGCACAGCAATATCAACTCGGGGCAAATGCAGCGTTATCCCCAAACTGATGACAAGGAGGGTGGCCAGGGTGTGAATCCGAAAATTGCGCTGGGTACGCAACCCATAGTAAATTCCCTGCCAAGCATATAAAAAGCTAGAGGTTAAGTTGTGAGCGACTTGATAGGCCTGAGGACGCTCCGACGGGCCTGCCGATGGAGGAGGTGAAGTGACCGGTTGAGAATCAGGAATAGATGAAGGAGTCGGCATAAAGCAAGGACTATCGACGCATCAGACTGAAAAGTCGGGCTCGCTAGCCCGCTGCTAAGGCCATCATCGCCGGTGAGTATTTTGGCAGCAATAGCATAACAGGACTTACACCGTTACATCTGCTTATCGCGGTTTTTTCAACCATCGGTGGGGAGCGACTCGATAGGACCAGGCTGCTCTCCAAAACTGGACAATGCCTGCCCGAGTTCCTCTCGACTATCCACGTATCAATGCCGGAGAACTATTACCATCAAGCATCTTTGCGATAAGCCGAATCTGTGAGATCAATCCCCACACTGGCTAAGAGCGATCGCTGCTGCTGCCACATCGCTTGCAGTTGTAACTCGTCTGGGTGATCCCACCCCAGCAAATGCAACAGTCCATGGGCGGCGAGCCAGGCCAATTCCGCCTGCAGCGAGTGGCCGTGGGTTTCGCACTGCCGTTGGGCAGTTTCAACGGAGATAACAATGTCCCCCAAGTTATACGGAATCTGGGCCAACACGTCAGGCAGCCATGGCGCATCGTCGAGTCCGGCAAACGAGAGCACATCGGTCGGACGATCTTGCTGCCGATAATCGCCATTGAGGACTGCTATATCGGCATCAGTCGTGAACTGGAGACTTAACTCGTAGGCCTGAATCGGTGACAGCGTCGGCGAGAGCGCCTGTAGCCAGATCTGTACCCAGCGTTGCCAGGTCGCTGGCGGGGCGATCGCGCTGACCTGACCCAGGCTGCGCCCCAATACCTCGACCTCAACGGTTAACTCAGTTCGAGACATGATTACCGGGTCAAATAAGACAGCCCCACCAAAATCCCCATCAGCGCCACGACGGTCAGCGTAAAGTGAAAAATTGACTTGCCGCCCTTACGAACCATATTTCGCATGGCGAGCTTGACATAGCTCGGTTTGGGTTCCTCAAACCCTGGCGTCGTCAGTGGTGCATCCGAGTCCGACGCTTCCAGATCTGGAGTTTCAGTGGGGGAATTTTCAGCCATAAATCTAAGGGCAGGATAGCCAAGCAGGTCGCAGTAAGTCGTGTTCGCTTTGACTTCACTGCGGAAGTCACTCAGCAGCACGTTCACCTCTTTCACGATAGCAAGCCATTGTGCTCCCTTAGGCTATCGGTCTCTAAAACAGGACCCATTGGACATCCCGTTGAGAGAAGGACACTCGTCAGCCGTTTAGTTTTGCGCTGAGGCCAAAGTCCCAGCCAGTAGGGGCATGATTTCGCTGCAAACTTCGTAAAACCCTGTTTTGGGAGGCTCGGCAAAGAGATGGGATATTTTGCTGAGCGCCTCGTCGTAGATTTGATTGCTGTGCTCAGTCATGTTGCCGGGATTTTCCCACAGGATGATAGCAATGCCGCGATCGCTGCCGGGTTCTTGGAGCAGGTAAGCCCCGTTAAAGCCATCGCTGTAAGTCGAAACAGCCTTTTCATAAAGTTGACGAGCCTCGGCGAAACATCCTGGCTTAAACTCGCCAATCGCAACATAGGCGTATTTGTGCTTCAAGCAGTCGAGAAAATCAGTCATAGGAGTTGCTTCCTGTGCGTTAAGTCGGGCTAGACACTGAGCGGACCGGTCATAGGGACAGGGCTAGCCATTGGAGAACAAATGCCAGTACCGTATCAGACTTCCCCAGGCTTTTTTTGACCAGTAAAGATTATTCATCTCTGAGGAAAGAAAATTCAGTGATTCATCCCACGCGGTATCCACTGATGCGGGTCCAGGATGCGGGTCCAGGATGCGGGTCCAGCGCCTTGCCCCCCAAACCGGTGTAGATATGTTTTCCTGAAGATAAGACTTTGAGTAGGGTAGCCAATTGTATGGATGTGGCCGAGAGTTTGCGGATGGCTGTCAAAACCCTGACGGCAAATAAGCTTCGCAGTAGCTTGACGATGTTGGGCATCGTGATTGGCAATGCGTCGGTCATTGACATGGTGGGCATCGGTGAAGGAGCCCAGCGCTATGTCAACGATCAACTGCAGGCGCTAGGTCCCAATGTCCTGTTTATCGCTCCGGGTAACCGAGAAACACGGGAACTCGGCGGTTTAGAGATACCGCGAACGCTCGTAGTGGCCGATGCGCGGGCGATCGCTGAGCAGGTACCGTCCGTTGTCGGCGTTGCCCCTGAATTTAGCTTGCGCAGCTTGGTAACTTTTCGCAATCGCAATGCCAACACCAGTGTGGTTGGGACAAACGAGCAGTTTTTGAAAGTCCGCAGCTTTGAGATGAGTCAGGGGCGGTTTATTTCTGAGCTTGATCTCAATCGCCGCAGTCAAGTCGCGGTGCTCGGGGCCACTCTGGCAGAACGGCTGTTTGACGATACCTTACCCGTGGGCCAGTCGATTCGAGTGAAGGGCACCAGTTTTGAAATCGTGGGCGTGATGGCCCAAAAGGGTTCTAACCTAGGGCTTGACTACGATGACGCGGTGATTGTCCCCATTACTACCCAGGCCAGCCGGTTGGTAGGGCGGCGACAGTCCCCCTATGGCATTGAGGTATCGTTCATCTCAGTTTCGACCGACACCCGTGAAACCATGGGTACCGCCGCCTTTCAAATCACCAACCTCTTGCGGCTCCGCCATGACATCCGGGGCGAAGATGACTTCTTTATCCAAAGTCAAGATACCCTCCTCGACATCGCTGAAACGATTACCAGCGCTTTGACAGTGATGTTGGCGGCGATCGCCGGTATTTCTTTGCTCGTCGGCGGCATCGGCATTATGAATATCATGCTGGTGTCCGTGCGGGAGCGAACCCAGGAGATTGGCCTCAGAAAAGCAGTCGGAGCATCCCAACAGGACATTTTGACCCAGTTTTTAATTGAGGCCATTATCTTATCCATCGCGGGTGGCCTGGTGGGCACTGGCTTAGGGATCAGCGGCATTGTGCTGATCAGTACGTTGACCCCATTTGAAGCAGGGGTATCTGGGGTGGCGATCGCCACGGCCGTCGGCGTCTCAGGCGGCATCGGCTTATTTTTTGGGGTCTTTCCGGCGCGTCAAGCCGCCAAACTTGACCCCATTGTGGCCCTCCGCAGCGCTTGAGCCCAGGGAAGAGCCTTCCCTCACAGCCGTCGGCCTACGAACTTTCACTTAGATGATTTGATTAGTTCGTTTTCGGGCAACTTGGAAGTAGTTGATCGACTCAGCAAGCTCTAAGATTTTTTAGATAAATCGCGTGTTTTTTGAGTCCAACCGTTGACTACTCGATAACATGTGAAAGACTCTCGCGTTCAGCGATATTGAGACCCTTGAATATTCTCAAGCAGAGTACTTATAAAAGTGAAACAGATCCCCAAGCCCTCAAGGGGGTGCTGTCTTGGTTCGATGGCTTTCACACGCTGCCCATTCCCCAAGAAGATTGGCTGCAGTGTCAGCTCGCCCTGATTGAAGGCTTTACCAATGCCGTCCGTCATGCCCATAAGGGACTCCCCCCAGAGACGCCCGTCGAGATTGCGGTCACGGTCACGGATGAATATTTAGATATGAAAATCTGGGATTTCGGGCCTGGGTTTGATTTTCAAGCGATGTTAGACCACAAGCTCAAAACCACTAATGCTGACTCTGAGGGCGGCCGAGGTCTCCGTATCATGTATCGGGTGGCCGACATTGTGGACTATCTACGCACTGCTGATCAGCGGAATTGTCTGCACATTCGTATACGCTTTGATGAGCCAGTGCCCTTATCGCAACCAGCAACATCATCAACTTGATTGACGGCTCTGGCGGTTCGTCCCATGCTGGAGACAGCCATTACCCCTCTCTTCTATTGCCATGTCTCCTCTTGTCATGCCTTGGCTTGTGGCGATCGCCCTCAATACTGGACTGCTGGCGATCGCCTGGTGGCTTCCCAAAAAGTTACTAACGCCCATGGGATATTTACACGCTTGGGTGCTCGGCGTTTTGGTCTGGGGCTGTTTGGGCTGGCGGGGCTACGCCGTGGTTATGGTGTATTTTCTGCTGGGGTCGGCTGTCACGCGCATCGGCATGGCGGAAAAAGAGGCTGCTGGAATCGCTGAAAAACGCTCTGGCGTTCGCGGACCGGAAAACGTGTGGGGCTCCGCCCTGACCGCGACCCTTTGCGCTCTGGGGGGATTAGCGGCTGACTATCTACTAACCGACAACTCAGACGTATGGAAGGCACTGTTTGCGCTGGGCTATGTAGCGAGCTTTGCCACCAAATTGTCAGATACCACCGCGAGTGAAGTGGGCAAGGCCTATGGCAAACGAACTTTTTTGATTACGACCCTACAGCCCGTACCCGCTGGCACCGAGGGGGCCGTCAGTCTGGAGGGCACCTTGGCCGGAGTCGTGGGAACCGCCGTCATTGCCACGGTTGGTTGGAGCGTGGGGCTGATTTCGCCTTTAGGTGTCGTCATCTGTTTGGTCGCTGCGTTCGTCGCCACGAACCTAGAGAGTGTCATTGGGGCCACGTTGCAGGAAAACTTCGACTGGTTGACCAACGAAATCGTCAATATCGTGAATACCACCATTGGCGCGATCATGGCCGTTAGCATTGCCCTAATTTTGCCGTAAGCCTTTAGGATAGAGAGGTTTCGCTTTTTTCCAGTTAGCGCCATGTGGCCATACCGGGGATGAAGCGCTCTGACGACTTAGCCGTAGCGTTGATAACACGATGACATTGTTATCTTGGTTAACGCCCAGTCATGGCATCATGACGGGTCTGCTGATATTGTTTGCGATCGCCCACAGTGGCTTGGCCAGTCTGCGGCCGCGGGGCGAGGCGCTCATGGGTGCTCGAGCTTACCGGGTGCTGTTTGCCTTAGTGAGCATTCCCCTAGCCAGCGTGCTCATCATTTACTTCATCGTGCATCGCTACGACGGTCTGCGTCTGTGGAATGTGCAAGGAGTGCCGGGAGTCTTTACCGGTGTCTGGATTGTTTCAGCCATCTCATTCATTTTTCTCTATCCCGCCACGTTTAACCTGTTAGAAATCGCTGCTATCGAGAAGCCGGAAGTGCACCTCTACGAAACTGGCATTATCCGGATTACTCGCCATCCACAGATGGTAGGGCAGGTAATTTGGTGCATTGCCCATACCCTCTGGCTCGGCACGACCTTTATGATTGTGACTTCCGCGGGTCTTATTGCCCATCACTTGTTTGCGGTGTGGCATGGCGATCGCCGTTGGCAGTCTCGCTATGGTGAGGCCTTTGTCGCCGTTAAGGAACGGACTTCGGTGGTTCCCTTCCTGGCGGTAATCCAGGGGCGGCAACAGCTTAAGTGGCAAGAATTTCTGCGGCCCGCCTACGTGGGCATCTGCCTGTTTATCCTGGGCTTTTGGTGGGTACATCCCAAACTGATTCAAGCCAGCCAGCAGCTCAACTGGTGAGTCGTTAACCAGTCGGGTCCAGCCTCATCCCCAGTTTTAAAAGAATGGATAGGGTGACCATGACCAGTTTTCCAAAAATTACGCTGATTGCCGTCGGCAAGGTAAAAAAAGGCTGGATTCGTGAAGGTCTTGAAGTTTATCGCCAGCGTTTGCCAGAGCTAGAAATTGTTGAACTAAAAGATACGACTCCGGATAAGGAAGGCGACCAAATCTTGGCTAAAGTTACTAGCCGCGATCGCCTGATTGCGCTCATGGAAGAAGGCCGAACCTACAGTTCTACTCAGTTTGCCGATTTCTTTAGAACCGCTGACTCAGGCAGCTTAGTTTTCGTGATTGGCGGTGCGACGGGATTGAGTCCAGCGGTAAAGTGCTCGGCCAGTCATCATTTAAGCTTGTCGCCCATGACCTTTCCCCATGAAGTGGCTCGACTCCTCTTGCTAGAGCAGCTCTATCGGGCCAAAACGATTTTACAAGGCAGCAGCTACCACAAATAATCCCGCCGCAATCCTCGGTCAGGGGGGGAGGGGATTTGCTACGCTGCTATCGAAATCCATTGACGACAGACTTATGACACTCGAGGTTTACGGTATTCCCAACTGCGGCACCTGCAAAAAGGCCTCTGCCTGGCTGGAGAGCAACGACGTCGCCTACGACTTCATTAACACCAAAACGGCTCCCCCAACCCGAGAGATGATTGCCGACTGGGTGGCAGCCTTGGGCTCCAAACCAATGCGCAATACCTCCGGTCAAGCCTATCGCGCGATCGGTGAAGAAAAGAAGTCTTGGAGCGATGAACAGTGGATAGAGGCCTTTGCTGAGAATGCCATGCTGCTAAAGCGTCCACTGTTTGTCAAAAATGGCCAAGCCGTGCTGGTGGGCTTTCGAGCTAAAGAGGAAGAGCTACAGGCAACCCTGAATGCTTAATTGCCACCAGACCAGCACACCCCTATTGACCAACAAATTGGCTGAGAACGATAAATATTGACCAGGCAAACAAAATGAGGGGCAAAACGGTGGATAAAAAAGTGGGCATGATAGTTGCTAACTGTGGCTACCTTTTCACTTTAATCAAGCGCTGAGAGAAAATAATTTTCCGGCGGATCGGTCATCTCTACCTGGCTAACGCTGTTGCAAACAAATAGTACGGGGATACGGCCGTATTGGCCTGAGAGCAGCAGCATAAGCTTGCCGTTGAATCGTCCTAGAGCGCCCAGCAGCCTGGATAAAGTTGGGTGAAACTGGGATAAGTTTTATCCAGCAGAGATTTATGAGATGCCGGGTTCGAGGAGCGCGGCACCAACGATTTGGCGATCGCATAGGTCCCAACCTGACTGCCGCTTACCATCAATACCCAGCCAAGGTGAATCATCAGAGACCTTGGCAGCCCCCTGTTCTAACAAAACAAGTTAAATTAGCTGCAGCAATCTTCTCGAAATAGTTATGGATTTTGAACAAGCCAAACTCAATCCGGCCAGCGTTTTTGAGTCGCCCGCTGCGGTGAGCACCACAGATGAACTGACTTCTGAGCAAAAAGTAGAAGTGCTTCGGCAGTGGGAATACGATGCTCAGGAACTACAGGTCGCAGCGGAAGAAAACATGGCAGGCGGCTCTTACAATTTGCTGGCAGAAGTGCTCGCAGCCCTGCGATCGCTAGATGCTGAAGGGAATCCCAGCAACTCATCACCCACTAAGCAAGGGGGCGCCTAATTGGTTTTACCCATGCCCGCTGGTACAGATATTCCTTTTACTTTTTCTGCGTTGTCCGATTGAGCCTCGTTTTCGGCTGGGGTCAGGTGAGTAGAGGCCTTCATCTGAGAAAAGTTACTGAGTTGTCCTAGGCGAGGGATGACACGATCAGCCCTACGCCTCTTAGAAAACTTAATTAGAGGTCGCCAAAGCCTTTCTTCTTCTTGCCTTTTTTCTTTTTCTTTTTGCCGCCGCCCATGCCCGGATAGCCACGAAAACCGGGCTGAGCTCCGCCACCCATACCAGGCATCCCGCCGCCCATGCCTGGGAAGCCGCCACCCATGCCTGGAAAACCACCCCCCATGCCGGGCATCCCCATTTGACCAGAGCCCATCTGCTGCATCATGCTGCGCATTTTCTGAAAATCGCTGACCAGTTTGCTAACGTCTCGGTCTTGATAACCGGCTCCTCTGGCGATGCGGCGACGACGACTGGGGGAGCCCGAAAGCAACTCTGGATTTTTGCGCTCATCTTTAGTCATGGAGTTGATCATGGCTTCAACTCGGCGTAACTGGGTTTCCCCCTCTTGTAATTGGTCGTCAGAAATTTTGCCCGCCATGCCAGGAATCATCTTCATGATGCCGCCGAGGGAGCCCATATTTTTCATCAACCGCGTTTGCTTGAGAAAGTCATCAAAGTCAAACTTGGCTTCAAGGATTTTGTTCTGTAGTTTTTCAGCATCGGCAAAATCAACCGCTTCCTGAGCCTTTTCAACCAGCGTGAGGACATCGCCCATGCCTAGAATGCGGGAGGCCATGCGATCGGGATAAAAGGGCTGTAGCGCCTCAACTTTTTCGCCCACCCCGATAAATTTGATTGGCTTGCCCGAAATCTGCCGCACGGATAGCGCTGCGCCCCCACGAGCATCGCCATCCATCTTGGTGAGAATGGCTCCGGTAATGCCAATTTCATCATGAAAGGTCCGCGTCAGGTTAGCCGCTTCTTGCCCCGTCATAGCATCTACAACGAGCAAAACCTCATCGGGGTGAATGGCCGCTTTGATTTGGGCCAGCTCGGCCATCATCTTGGGGTCAATTTGTAGGCGACCGGCCGTATCGACAATTACGGTGTCAACGCCGTCTTCCTTGGCTTTGGCGATCCCTTGGCGAGCAATGTCAACGGGATTGGCGTCAGTGCCTAGGTCAAATACAGGGATGTCAATTTGTTTACCCAGGGTAATGAGCTGGTCAACAGCGGCAGGACGATAAACATCCGTTGCCACCATCATGGCCGATCGCGACTCTTTCCGAAGGTGTAGGGCCAGCTTGGCCGAGGCCGTCGTTTTACCTGTACCCTGCAAACCCGCCATTAGGATGACCGTTGGCGCTGTCTCAGCCTTGGCTAAAGGGGCATTTGTTTCCCCCATCAACTTGGTCATCTCCTCGTTCACAATCTTGATGAATTGCTGACCAGGATTAACGCCAGAAATCACCTCTGCACCGAGGGCCTGACTCTGGACCTCAGCAATAAAATTTTTGACCACCTGGAGATTGACATCCGCCTCTAGTAGCGCCCGGCGGACATCTTTCAGAGCCTCCTGAATGTTGGCTTCACTAATCTTGTCTTGCCCCCGGAGCTTTTTCCAGGCCGCGTCAAAACGTTCAGAAAGGGCTTCAAACATAGGTGAATTGCTACCAGTGAGCAGAAAGGGACGTCATTACTTAGGGCAAAATGGAAGGAACCTTGCCACAGTTTGCTTAAATTTTCAGAGTTTCCATTGTAAAGGGTTGTCGCCGTTGGCTACTGCACTAATTCGATGCGGGTTTCTGGAAAAGCGGGGCAATAGCCTGAAGCATTTCAAGTGAATTTGCGACAGGCGAAGGGGGCGAGGTGCATCAGGGGACTCTACTCAACGCTCAGTTCGAAACCAATCAACCAACTGCTACGGGCGATCGCGGATTCACTGCATCAGCCCGGATTGATGATCGCGAGGACCACACGATGACTGATGCCCCGTCGCCGCAGTTCCCTTCGACGAAGATAGCGAGCCCTCCGCCTGCCGTAACCAAGGCAGCATTGGCCGCTCCATCACCGTCTAGCCAAATCCCAAGCTGGTGGTCAGTGTTGGAGCAGCACAGCCGCCTTTTGGTTGCTGCCATCGATTTATCTAACCACCGCATTGAGTGGACCAGCAATCGCTTTCGCCACCTAGTAGGCATGATTGACACCCCCCCGACCTTGGGTGATGTAGTACTACAGCGGCTATCGGAGGCAGATCAGCTCTGGGTGCGAGAGCGGATTCGGCGGCATGTATTGAATGCCATTTTGGCAGATCATTATCAGCAATCAGGGCTGTTGCCGTCTCGCTGGCTCCATGAGCCGCTGATCATCTCAGTGACGCCTTTGCGGGGCGATCGCGAACGGTTTGTTGAGTTCACTGTGAGTAGCGATCAGGTGCGTTTGCTGTCCCTTGATGCCTCAGTGAGAGCAGCCCTAGACGAGTGCTGGACTGAGGTGCCCGATTCGGCGGCAATTCTACAGCAGCTTCATGATGCCACCTCCCCTTTACAGCGAGTGGTGCAAAAGCTCAATCCTCAGACCTACCGGGCCAGCGGCATCGTCCTCGTTGAGGGGATGGATGTCAGCAGTCGAGAAATCACCCAGCGATTGGTGCATCTGCTACTTGATCGCGAATCGATTCTACAATCGCATCGCTTTCGCCAGGCGAATACGCTGCTAAGACGTCTCTTTCGCGCCACCGACAGTTTAATTTTGACTGCAGAAGGGGGCAATGCCGCGCTATATCTCGATCTTGACCAGCCAGAATGGTCTAACCATCCTTTACCGGCAGATTGCCTCCAGCGATCGGTTTTATGCCAATCAGCGACCCAGGGCAAAGTACTCAATCTGAGTGATCTCAGCGCCCCTGACTTTTCTGCCTGCGAGCATTTGCTACGAGACCGCGGGGCAAAGTCGCTGCTAATCTTGCCATTGGTGGTGAAATCAGTGCGCCTGCAGACAGGACCACAGCTTTTGGGGGCGGTGGGACTGATGAGTGACCAACCAGATGCCTTCGATGCTATTGACGAACACAATGGCGAAACGCTAATCCCCGCTCTGACATTTGCCATGCGGCAAAGCGTCAACGAGCGGTTTATGCATATTCATGCCTCCGTCCGTTGGCGGTTTGAAGAAGAAGCCGAGCGCCGTAGCCTGGGCCTGCCCCCTGCGCCCATTACATTCAGTGATGTCTATCCGCTATATGGCATTTCGGATATCCGCGGTTCTTCTAATGAACGCAATCGGGCCATTCAGCAAGATTTGCTAGCACAGTTTCGCCTGGCATTGGCGATCGCCAATGCCGTTTGCCATACCGTTAACCATGCCTTTGCAGAGCAGTTCCATGATGATCTGTTAGAAAAAATTGGGCAGCTTCAGCAGGGAGTCACTGTTGATGCGGAGATCACCCTGCTGCGATATCTCCAGGACAATTTGGAAGTCCATTTTGATTATTTTGCCACCTGTGGCGAAGCGGTCAGTCAGGCAATTGCGACCTACGAAGCTGCAAAGGACCGCAATCATGGCTGTGTCTATACCGCGCGATCAGTTTACGACAAAACAGTACAGAATATTAACCTGTCGCTGCGTGATACTTGGCAGCGATGGCAACACACGATGCAGCAGGTTTCCCCCCACTACTGTGACATCGAGTCGACCGATGGGATTGATCACATGATTTATGCCGGTAGCTCCATCGATTCTCGGTTCTCGCCATTTCACTTACGGAGCTTGCGGTATGAGCAACTCAGGGCAGTGTGCGACTGTGCACGTACCGGCTTTCGCCTCAAAGCAAAACATGCAACCGATATGGATATTACCCATCTGGTACTCGTACAAGACTGCACTGTTGACATTACCCACGACGAAAATACTGAGCGTCTGTTCGATGTCCGCGGCACCCGCGATACCCGGTATGAAATTGTCAAAAAACGTATTGACAAGGCCCTAGATGCCGAAACCCACGATCGCATTACTCAGCCCGGTTGTTTAACCTTGGTGTATTCCACCGATGAAGAGTGGAAGGAATATCAGGAATATTTGCGATATCTCCAGCGAGAAGGATGGATCGGCACTGCGATCACACAGGGTGATGTCGAACCTTTGCAAGGAGTCACTGGCCTCAAGTTTGCTCGCGTAGACGTCTTACCAGGGGATATATAAAGTGTCGGTAAATTGACAATAACCCAACTTACGCTATTGACAAGGCAGCAAACTATCTTAAGAAAAAATGCTGGCATATGAACCAACAATATAAACGATGCCTGCGCTAAAAGGGTTTAAGCCTATCAGTCCAAACGACCTTTCGACAGGGATTCTTAAAGTTTCCCTCAAGATATCTATGAGTTTTGGTTGGAGATATCTTCAGGACTTTTCAAACAAACTTGATGAGATGGATATTACGGCCTTTTTGAAGATGCGATAAATCAACCGCTTGACTACAGTAGTTCCAGTGAAAACTCGTTACTTTACTTACAGGAATCAGGTGAAATACTCAGCAAATTTACGGGTAACACTATGAACTTTTTCACCAAGAGTCTGCTTGCTGTTGCGGTCGCCTCTATTTCTGGCGGTATGTCAGTAGGCGCTGCTGCAGCTGGAACACTCACTTACGACTTCAAGCCGTTCGGTAGTCCTGACGAGACTAAAGATTACAAAGGCGAATATGGTTTTCAAGATGGCTGGGGTACGACCTATGGCGAAGGACAGAGGCTGTATTTTACCCCGAATAACGATAAGCCACTCCTGACCTCTACAGGCAACCCCTTGGAAGTCTTTGTTCGAGGCCGTGAGGGCAACGGGGCTAACGGTCAAGTCCGCTACAACCGGGCAGGTTTAGCAGTGAAGAGTGATGAGAATACGGATGGCAGTGCAGGTACAGTTGATGGAGCCGACCCTGGCAACGAAAGCTTAATTTTTGGCTTCTCCCAGGAAATCTAACTTGTGAGCGCTACTTTCTTGAGAGCATTTCAACCTGGTGAAGAGACTGAAAAGTTTTTTGTTCAGGTTAGAAATGATGGCGGTTTAGTGTGGCAAGCAAATGGGCTCGATGTTCCCAAAGGGGAGTCACCCTTCCTATTTGAAAGCGCCACTAATGATTCTAATGATTTGTTCGGCGATCGCTTTCGCTTTACAGCAATCGAAGAAAACTCGGGCTGGACGATGACTAGCCTGACAGTCGAAAAAGTACCTGAACCCGCTTCTGTTTTAGGCGTTTTAGCCATTGGCGCTCTCAGCTCATTGAGACTGCGTCGCAAACAGGCTGCTTAATTTTACCTGAGCAGGAATAGCTTACTAGAGGAGGGGATAAATCAGCTCTACTTTGCAAGCATGAAAAAGAGGGGGCAGCTGCCCCCTCTTTTTCATGCTTGCATAGTAGTACAGTCACAGCCCGCCTAGCTAGCCGCTGCCCCGCTACGGTCATAGGTTGCCCGGAAAGTAGGGTGGACCTTGCCTTGAATGCGGTTCCAGTACTGAGTCACATCAGCGTCAAGCCCCACATCCGAAGCCAATCG
>JBHJHA010000107.1:0-21484 GCA_050331235.1 Leptolyngbyaceae cyanobacterium | reverse complement strand
CAAATCTGCTCTATGAATTAAATCTCCTCAGAGGATACTTCCTGATAAATCTGCCTTTTCAAGGTTAGCGTCATAGAGAAATGCTCCATCAAAAGTAGAATTTTGAAGATTTGCACCAGATAAATTGGCTTCTCTCAAAATAGTTCGATAGAAATGAACTCCTTTAAGATTGGCCCCCTTCAAGTTCACTTTATACAGTTCCGTACGATGTAGTGAAGCATCACTAAGATCTATTTCAACCTCAGGATTCTGCTCTCTCCAAAGATTCCATACTTCTGCTCCCTGGAAAAGCAATTCAAGCTGATCTCTATTGGGCATTTTTGAAGATCCTTCCCCTGAACAGAAATTTTGCCTTTGAGGTGTATTCCGATAGTGGCAATCACTCACCACAGATTCACTACTTTAGAACTTAGTTGGTCGCGGTGAGGTTAGCCGTCTGGGACGAGTCAGCGGCTAGGGTGCCGAGATTTGACTGGGTTGACCGCTGAATCATTTTCTTGCGCTCATCAATAAAGCGAGTCATTTCCAACGCAAAGTTAGAGTGTTGCTGGGCAACGTTGAAGACCGCATCGCCGCTCAACACCACCAGTTCAATATCCTGCAGCGCCGTCACGGAAACCAGGCTCGGTTCATTGGGCAGCAGGGCCATTTCACCAAACAGGTCGCCCGCCTCCAGATACGTAATCACGCAGGCGCTGCCGTCAGGGCCGGGGCTGGCGAGCACCACCTGTCCCTTCAGCAAAATGCCGACGCCTTCATCAAAGTCCCCCACTTCCACAATGGTTTCATCCGCGCCGTAATATTTGATCGCGGCCTGCTGGGCCAAGGTGTTGAGCACTGTTTCATCCAGCACTCGAAAGATGGGCAGGGCGGCGAGGGCATTCTAGATATTGGGCAGGTATCCTGAGCGGTGGCGGGGTCATGGGGCAACACGATGCGTTTTTCAGCGGGCACGGGTAGCTTCAGCTGATGGCGTTTGGCGGCGTAGTAGACGTTGGTAATAAACTTGCCCTGAATGGTGTCGGCCTTTGTGAAGTCCGCGATGCAGTATTGCACTTCGTACTCCGCCTGATGATCGCCAAACTGCAGGGGGCGGACTTCGGGTTCGGGGTCGGCTTCAATGCCTTCGACCGAGAGGACAGCGGCACGGAGCACGGGAATCACGCGATTCGGCGCTTCTTCATTGGAAAAGGTGAAGGTGATGCGATCGCCATGGATTGGATAGAGCAGCGTGTAGTTATAAATGGTTTCTTGGCCCAGCACGCCATTGGGAATAATTACCACGTCTTAGTCTGGGGTTTTGAGCCGCACGGCCCGCCAGTTGACTTCCAAGACTTCGCCTTCCACATCGTTGATGCGCACCCAGTCGCCGACTTGAAAGGAGACTCAAAAATGAGCAAAAATCCCGACACGAGGTTGCTCAAGGTGTCTTGCAAGGCCAGGGCAATCACCAAAGAGCCAACCCCCAAAGCAGCAACCACCTGACTCAAATCAACTTGCCACACCGTGGCCAATAGATAGGCGGCAATGCCGAGCACCACCCCCATGCGCGCCACTTGAAATAACAGATTGGGGACATTGATTTGCCAGTCGTACTGGCGATCGCCCGGCACCAGCAAGCCATTCACCAACGTAATCAGGCTGTAGACGATCGCGACGCCGAGGCTGGTGGCCAGGAGTTGGATGATGATATCGTCGGCGGGCACCTGAAATAGCTTCAGCGTGACCAGTAAAATGGCGAGGGGCGGCAACACCCAAACGCGCAGGCTGTGAAACGTGGGGGCCAGCGGGTGATTCCGCGATCGCAATCGCGAGACGAGTTCGCCCAGCGCGATCGAACTAATTGGAAAAACGGCCAGTAAAATCCAGGCCCAAATGATTTGTATTGATTCCATCGCAGTCTCCACGGGGGTTTGGCGTCGGGTTGTGCTGGCTTACGGGGTCAAGGGTCAAAGGGCTCAATGCCGAGTTCGCCTGCCAGGTCATCGAATGGGGATGATGCCGAACTGGTGGCAGCGGGAGCCGTTGCGGGCGATGTTTCTTCCTCGGTGGCGGCAGCAGCGGGGGTAGCTGCCCCGTTGTCCAGGGTGTCTGCCGATGGTGGGGCAGTTGCCGTGGGTTCAGGGGACAACTCGTCCAATAAGTCGCCGGTGAGCTCGCCAATCAAGTCCGTCAGCGCCCCCTTGCGGAGTATCCACGTGTCGATTTTAGCGCGATTTTCCAGGGCCAAACCGTTGCCCGGCTGAAAGTCATAAAACCCATGGAGGCGATCGCGCACCAACGGCGTCGTAATGATGAGATTGCTTTCCGGCGTATCGATCAGTCCGCTGGCGATCACCACCGGTTCGCCGAGCAGGTCATAGCTCAACTGGTCAGTGCCCAGCACCGCCGTCTCCACCGTCCCCGTGTGAATGCCAATTCTCAAACTCAGGCGAGTTTGGTGACGGCTGTTAAAGGTGCGGATCAGATCCAACAGATTCAGCGCAAAATCGAGCATGCGCTTTTCATGATCGAGCCGGGGTTTGGTCAAGCCACAGGTGGCAATGTAGCGATCGCTGGCAAACTTAAAGGGTTCCACATCACTGCGCTGCGCCGCCTGGTTAAAGGTGAGCAACAGCTCCGTCAAGGGTTGATTCAGGGAAGCTGAGGTTTCCGACTCCGGCAGTTGCCACAGCCCCACCACCTTGGCGAATAAGACCGTCACTTGCTGGTTTTGAGTCGCAATTAAAGATTCTTTTTGGGTCAGGCGAACAATAATTTCACTCGGTAAAAATCGCTGCAAAATATCCTGCGCATCCTCATATTGCTGCTCCACCCGGTTGATTTGCTGGCGCATGCGTTGCACCACCGTATTAAAAATGCTGGCTAGCTCACTGAATTCATCTGTCGAGTCAAACATCACAGCGGCATCAGCTTGTCCCAACTCGGCTTTACGAGAGGCGGCAATCAGGGTGTCAATCGGCTTCACAAAATTGGCGGCAATGAGGCTGGCCACAAAAGTCAAAACCAGCATCAAAATCACCGTCGAAATGAGCAGATACGTCTGCAGCGAATACACCGGGTGATACGCTTCCGCCAAATCCAGCTCGGACAAAATGCCCCACTCCAACCCCGGCAAGTTGAGCGGCGCATAGGAACTCAGCACCGGCACCCCGCGATAGTCTTGGGTGATTTGGGTGCCCTCTTGTCCGGCGATCGCCGCCTTCGCCGCTTCCGTTTCCACCCGCTGCAGCAAAATTGAAGTGTTCAGTTGGTCAATTAGCTCCACGGTGCGGGCGGGGGTCCCAGTTGACCGCAGCGCCGCTTCATAGCCCGCCTTGTCTTCAAAGAGGAACCGCGAGATGGACCGCATGAAATAATCGCGCCCCACCAAATAAGTCTCGCCAGACTTGCCCAATCCATCTTTTTCCCAGTTCCGCCCCCCCGTCAGCACCTGGTTGATTTCATTCACCGGCATTTGCACCGCCAAAATGCCCACAAACGTTGCGCCGTCGTAGATTGGCCCGGCCATAAAGGCCGCCGGAGCTGCATAGGAGGGTTGGTAACTTTTGAAGTCCACGACTTCAATGCGAGGCTCGCTGCGCTCATTAACTCTGCGCCATACCCTGTTAGAGGCTTTTTCCTGGGCGGGAATGTCATGCCAGGCGACTTGATGTGGAACATTTCAAAACCAAATTCGTATTAGACTTTGCTAACCTCTTCAAAGCGGCCTGAGTGCCGTCATGCACCCGCTTACGGCAGCGCTATAGAAAATTAGTCCAAATCTAGTCCATCTGCGTAGTCGCCACCTCGAAACTCAATCTCAGTGAAGTTTTTAGGGCTCGGAGTGTTTGCGTATCCCGCAACTATTCAGACTTGAAGCGATCGCTGGTAGTTCGAGATGGGTTTACTGAAAACTCAATTCGTATCGCTGTGTGCTTTTAGTGCTCAGAGCAAGGCTATTCCATGCGATTTGACTCTGGTATACTCCAGGCAAATAAGCCATCTGGCTTGGTTCTGCAGTCTTTTGAACTCAGTATCGTGAGTTGTTGTGATCTGTCTGCTTGTCATCCTCGAGCTCAAATTTGATAAACTCTACCCCAACATTAGGAGAGACTCATGTCTGAAGCGATGCAACTGATGGTGGCTGCTTTTGGCATCCCTGACGGAGCCAAAAATACCTTCAAGCGAGTTAAGGAAGATAAGTTACGACGGGGTGATGCCGCAATTCTCAAATTCTCACCAAGACTGAGGATAGCAAAATCAAAATTAAGGAAGTTCTCAGTCATCAGTTGGGCGGGTCACAGTTTTCGCTCAAGCGCGGTGCCGCCGCTGGATTGGTAACTCTCTTGCTGACTCCGGTGGTAAGTCCCGCTATGGGTGCTGTTACAGGGGTGATGGCATCAAGTGCGCTCGTTGATGTGGGGTTCCCAGATGACAAACTCAAGGCCATGGCAGAAACCCTGCAGCATAACCATTCCATGCTGGTCATGATTACAGATCTTGAGTCAGTACCAGCGGTCAAGCAAATCTTGGAAGAGTTTGGGGGGCAACTGATCAGTTATCGCCTCAGTGCCGATTTAGTGAGCGAACTCAAAAAAGCAGTTAAATCCGATGAGTTCCAGCTCAACGTTCCTGCAGACGAAGAAGATGAATGATTGGACTCTTGCTAAGCGTTAGGTTGTGTACAAAGATTTGTCTGGATGAGATGCTCAGTATCTGTAAGAACACTATGGTCAGAAATTTGATAAAAAAAAGATCCCTTTCCCTCGCTCTGGTTGCCACCTTAGCGCCCTTGGGTCTAGCAACTTACGCAAAAGCGGATACCGCCCCTGCCCATTGCGATCTCTATGCTCCTGGCGAAACTTACGCCTACCTATCCAGCACCTGTACATTCTCCCAACGGCAAGGGTACATCGGCGTCCAGTTTCAGGTAAATAACATCCGTTACGACTTTACCCCAACTGGACAATCCGGCGAATACACTGACCAGTATGGTGGGCTGATTGATCAAGACGTCTTTGAGTCTGGCCAAAGCTTTGAATTTCCCGATGGTTCAGAACTTTACGTCTATTGGGACTACAACAGTTCCTACGGTAGTGAACCAGTGCAAGAGTATGGCCAACGCGTGGGGACATTGTATGCCCACGATCGCGGTTCGCAAATTAACGTACGCAGTGAGCCTACGATCTATTCCTACGCACAGAGCTACGGCTTAGCCGGCGATCAGATCGAAATTTTGCAATGCGTGCAGGATACCGACACCGCAAGCAGCGATCTCAACTGGTGCGAAGTACAGTTTTTAGAATCGGGTGCCGTTGGCTGGGTTCGTAGTGACTTCATTATCTTTCCCAGCGATGGCTTCTAAGTTTGTTGAGTGCCATTTAGTTTCCCGTAGACAAGCCACCTTTCCCATCACCAACGTTTCGTTTTGATCATGAAATATCCCCTTTCGCTATTTTCTGCAGCGCTCATCTTAGGATCGGTCAGCACCGTCACGCTGCCCGCCCAGGCAAATCTGCTGACTCCCGTCCAGTTGGCTCAAACGCCCCTGGGCGATACTTACACCACCGTGCGCCAGGATGGTAGTATCGATATTCAAATTACCAGCGGAAACCAGCGGATTTACACGACGCTGCGACCAGGTGAAAATTCCTACATTGGCCAAGACCGCAGCTTCGTCGTTACACTCATCCCTTCTACCGGGCGGGTCACGGTCTACAGCGATGAAACGGGCGAAACATTCTACGACTACTACACCACACCGGTGGATTTTGATGATGTGCCGGGTGCGACGTCGATCGCCCGTAGCTCAACACCCACCACATATATGACCCGCCAGGGACCAGACCATATCATCATTCAAATTGTGGATGGTAATTTTTACTTCCGAGATGAAATGCACCGCACCTATGGCGAGGTGTATCAGGCGATTGACCACGGGATTCGAGTGATTTACTACGGCGATAGTGATAACGTCGCGGTCATTTCAAATGAGACGGGAGCTGAGCTTTACAACTATCTATACACTGGCACTATCGGTAGCTCTGACGTTAATAGTGAAGCCGCCTCTGATGACTACGCGACTGGTCCACCGGCAGAGTGGTACATCACGCGGGTTAATGACAATGAGTATGCCGTTACCATGATTGACGGGCAGTTTTACTTTGACGGTTCGCTATATCGCTCGTCGGGAGACACGTTTGTGGGGTCCGATGGCCGCTTTCGGGTAATGTATGACCGGCGTAACCAGCGCATGGTCGTGCTGAATTTGGCGACGGGTGAGGAGATCTTCAATTACATCTACAGCGAAGTAGATGAAGGCTTTTTGTAAAGCTGCAACATCCCTAAATGGCAGGGGGTATCGCGGCCTCAAGATAATGCCTAAGACTTCTCAAAGGGGGCGATCGCCCTAGTTCTCAAGGTCCAGAGCAACGCGGCGATCGCTCACACTACGCGACAACTTATACTATTTTTACGAATCGCGACTATACATAGATTCTTCACAGCCCTTTTTTCAAGGGGGCAGCGACAGCGGGGGATCTTCAAATCTGTACCACTATGACAGAGAATTGGCATTAGTCGAGGCAATAAGCTGGGGTAGGGAGGCTGCTTCGAGCAGCTTGATTCGGAGCGTTCCCCACGTAACTCGTATTAGCACCAGGCTCATCATCCTGAATCATAAGTAACTGACTTTACTCCGAGGCAACTTCAGTGGTCTCGGTTTGCTGGCGAGATAACGCTGCCTGAATCAAAAAAGCGATCGGAAAACCCAGTGTTACAGTGATGCTCCATCCCCAAGAAACTAGCCAACCTGCCCCAATTGCTAGTAGATAAATGGTGGGCTCAATATAGCTTTCCTGACGAAGATGGCGAATGGTTTCGTCAGACAAATCAGGTGCCACTAATCGCCGGTTTTGAGTGCCATAGATCCATCCGGCGATGGAAAAAAATCCCACTCCTATCGCCGCCAAACTGTAAAGTAAGTTGATGGCAAATACGCCCTCATAAGCCCCTAACAGATCGCTGGCATAGGTAAGCAGCACTACGAATAAGAGTGCAAACAGAGTCAGAAAAGTATGAATTGAATCAGTCTTTTGGTAATACTTTAACTGATGCACATGGGTGAACCAGTAAAACCCCAGCGTGACAAATGTCAGAGCATAAATTCCTATCCCTGGCAACTGCTGCCACAGCACTTGCGCCGCTGTTTCCGAGGATATGTCATCCGTCGATACTGGATCAAAAATGATGGCCAGGATGGTCATGGCCACAGCGAAAATAATGTCACTGAGTCGAGCTAGACGTTGAACTGGCATTGGACACTGTTGATTATTTCCAAGCTGTGGGTTAAGCACTCTTTATCTACCTGGGTAAACAGCAAAATCTGAGCCGTATTGCACACTCAAGGCTAAGGCTTTTGATAATCAGGCTCATGAATCTGGTCGGTTGGCTTGACATCGGATGAAAAATAGCTTTGCAGGTAGCTTAAAGAGAATCGTTTAATTTCTGCAAATAACTGTTGCTGAAATCCTGGATCTTGGCCAAGAGCCATCCATATTACCTGGCTACCTGCATTAATCAAGACGCAGGCGATCGCTTCATAATTTACTTCCTCTTGAATAGCCTCTCGCTGTTTAAGCAAAACCACTAATTCTTGAACAAGCTTTGCATCTACAGCTTCCTCGATTTTATTGAGTTCAAATGCTGCATCTTGCGCTTCCATATAAATTTTGTGATAACCCGGATTCTCTAAATAGAAATTAATGCTGATATCAGTCAACTTATCCACAAAATTAGCTAAAGCCAATTTTGGCAGCTCTGCATCATTAGAAAGCGCTAATCGCTGATGAAGCAAATCGTTATAACGCACAAATAACGCCTGTACAATGGCCGCTTTGTTGGGAAAAAACTGGTAAAGCGACCCAATCGGTATCTGGGCTTGGGCCGCAATTTCCTTGGTTGTTGTGGCAGCGTAACCCTGGGTCGTAAATAGGTCTTCTGCTACATCTAGAACTCGCTGAACCCGTTCTTGACTACGGGCTTGCACGGGCTTTCGCCGCATTCCGTTAGCTCTTGATGAACCGATAGACATGGGGGCTTCTCATTTTTGAACTCACGACATGAGTGTAGCTCATGTTTTGTGCTGTAAATTTAGGACACCTTAAAATGAGCCGAGATTTAATGGCCCTTCCCCGACCCGATGGCATTACCGCCCTTCGGGAAATGAGTCTAGATCGCTTAGGATTTCTGCAGCGTTGCCACCAACAGTATGAAGGTATCGTTCCCTTGCAATTGGGTGATGAGTTGGTCTGTGTCTTAAACGACCCTGACTACATCAGTGAGGTCTTGAAATATCCGCGTGCGTTCATCAAAGACAAAGAGACTCAATCGATGGACGGCTTGCTAGGCAAAGGCTTATTCACTAGTGAAGGGGATTTTTGGGCGCGACAGCGGCGACTGGCGCAACCCATCTTCCGCCAAAAGAATATCGATGCCTACGCCAATACGATGGTGGAATACACTCAGCGCATGTTAGAGAATTGGCAAGATGGGACAGTCCGGGATGTGAGCGCGGACATGATGCGACTCGCCCTCGATATTGTGATGAAAACTCTCTTTAACCAGGAAGTACAAGACGAGGCAGCGAAACGGATCAACCATGTTTTAGAGATCTTTCAGGATTGGTTAGATCACAATACAGACGTAGCGGTTGCAGCGACCCTAGTGGAAATTGGCGAATAACAGGTTCAGGCATCGGTTGAGTCTGCTGAAAGCATCGATAAAGCATATCAAGATGCGATCGCGCTCTTTGACGAAGCTGTTTATGCCATCATCAATCACCGACGTGCCAATGGCCTGACAGGCAACGATTTACTGGGGTTATTGATGCAGGTCGAAGATGCTGATGATGGGACGCGCATGACCGACCAACAATTGCGGGATGAATCAGCAACATTTATTGTGGCTGGACATGAAACCACTGCCAACTTGCTCTCTTGGACCTGGATGCTATTGGCCCGGCACCCCCAAGTGCGCGAACAGCTTAATGCGGAGCTCAAGACCGTATTGAATGGTCGCCCCCCAACTGAGGCGGATCTGCCGCAGCTAACTTACGCAAATTGGGTACTTAAAGAATCTCTGCGACTTTATCCACCAGCACACGAATTTGCGCGAGAAGCTGCTGAGGATTATGAATTGGATGGATACATCATTCCCAGGGGGACAACTGTAATTGGCAGCTAATGGGCTATGCATCGTGATCCACGCTACTTCGACGAGCCGGAAACGTTTCAACCAGAGCGCTGGGCCAATGATCTAGAGAAACAATTGCCGCGTGGTGTGTATTTCCCGTTCAATGATGGTCCTCGTTTCTGTATTGGTAAGAATTTTGCAATGATGGAAGCACTCTTACTATTAGCAACTATTTCCCAGCAGTTTCAGCTAGATTTGGTGCCCGATCAGACGATTGAACCTCGAACCTCGCTTGCTTTAAAGCCTAAGCATGGTATCCAAGTTGTCTTAAAAGCCAACTCATAACCAGTTTTTGCTGGGTGACTCCTTGGGTGCTAGCCAACAGTTGATTGTCCGCATCCAGGGAGACACCTCTTCTGCGCTTACTTGGAAAAAGTGCAAACAAGCCATGGCCACCACCTCTCAAAACTCTATGGTCATCGTTAGTGCGAGCTGCGCAAGTCTTAGGTTTGAACATGAGGGACTCAAGATCACACCATCAGAGGTTGTGATGCGGTTTCGGTCCTGGCGTGTGATGGATGTACAACGCTCTGGTTTATGTTGCCTTTGGCTAGGCCGAAATGAGGATACAGCCAGAACCGCGATCGCGGCCAACGCCTGATTTCCACTCTAGTCAAGTCGGCACTAATCTCAACTCAGCTTCAATGAGTTTTACAAGCCACCGCAAGAAAGTGACAGACCCGCAAGAAATGACAAGCGCCAACCTGTCGTCCTCCGTAGGCTAAGGATGTCTTCATTGAGGAATCAATCCATGAAACTCGTAATTTTTGGTGCCACCGGCACCGTTGGCCGACAGGTCGTTCAGCAAGCCCTTGAACAAGGACACACCGTCACTGCCTTTGCCCGCAATCTGACCAAGCTTGACATCCAACATCCTCACCTCAGCTTCATCCCAGGGGATGTGATGGATGCCTCAGCGGTAGAGCAGGCTGTCCGGGGGCAAGACGCCGTGGTCTGTGTACTAGGATCTGGCAAAAAGGTGACCGGCACGGTGCGCTCCGAGGGGACCCAGCGGATTATCCAGGCAATGGAAAAAGTGGGAGTGCGCCGACTAATTTGCCAGTCAACCCTGGGGGCTGGCGATAGCTGGAGCAACCTCGATTTTTACTGGAAGTACATCATGTTTGGCTTCATCTTGCGCCAGGTATTTGCCGACCACGAGCGGCAGGAAGCCCTAGTGCGAAACAGCAGCTTAGACTGGACTATCGTACGACCCAGTGCCTTTATCGATGGACCCCGGACGGGTCACTATCGCCACAGTTTCCCTAGCACCGACCGAAACATCACCCTGCAAATTTCTCGGGCAGACGTGGCGGATTTCATCCTTAAGCAACTCTCTGATCAGTCATCTCTACACCAGACGCCTAGCTTGTCTTACTAAATTGCTCCTTTGTGCAATGCAACGTTCCAGAGGATATCCGCTGAGCAGCCGACGCGATCGCGGCTTCCCTCCCCAACCTCCTCACGGATCAACCCGATACTTTGTCATCTCCCAACTGCTGACTTTTCAAAGAAGGACCCTAAACGATGTTTACTGAACCAACCTTCCAAATTGTTCTGATCATAGCGACCTTGCTGTGCTCCCTCGTAGCAGGCTTCTTATTCGCATTTGCCACAGTCGTCATGCCTGGTATTAAAACGTTGAATGACCGAGAATTTATCCGAGCCTTTCAGGTAATTGACGGTGTCATCCAAAACAACCAACCGCTATTTGTGGCAGTGTGGATGGGGTCCGTAGTGGCATCGGTAGCTGCGGCTGGATTGGGCTTTGGCCAACTAGAGGGTGCACAGCGCTTACTGCTAGTCTCAGTTCCTGTGATTTATATCCTGGGTGTCCAATTGTCCACCTTTACGATCAACGTCCCGCTAAACAACCGACTTCAAGCGCTGAACGTTGATGCCATGGATAAAGCAGCACTAAAGGCTGCCCGCCTGAATTTCGAACCGCGATGGAACCTATGGAATCTAGTCAGAACGCCTTTTGCTAGCTTGGCATCGGCGTTGCTGATTGTTCTACTGTTTCAGCTTTAGGTAACGCTTGCACCGCCAAATGATGAGTAAATGAACAACCCGGTTTAGATGGCTGACCGGGTTGTTCTTCCTTTTTGTCGATTTGCGAAAAGCAGGGCTTCGCCATGGGCGATCCGCCGATCGCCCGTGGTCCAACCTGACTGTGGCTCGCTGTCACTATGCAGCAGTCTCACGACTATCTGTACAAAATTAGCGGCATAGCCGGTCGAAAGTCCTGCATGTGTCCCAAAGCATGACCGTTTAACGTGATCTCCATGAGATGTTCGTTAGCAGATTTAATCGAAAGGCGATCGCACTGCGAAGCCAGCGCTAAGACACCTTGCGTATCCGTTGATGGCGTGTAGATAACGACCTCCGTAACGATGTGTGAATTACGTGGCGACTGCGGTCGGGATCTGGCCGGATTGTAAAACGGGAAATAGAAACAGAGTGGTTCCCTCAAGTTTTTAGAATTGGCACCCACATGGAACCCTTTGGGGGGTGGAAAGTAAGCAGGTTGGTAATGCCAACCAGGAAAAGGCATTGCTTGATTGATCGCGTCGTAGCGGGGTACAAAAATTACCCCAAACGGCGATGCGGTCGGATCTACAGCTCGCTCAGAAAAGCCCAGATCTCGACCGGGGCCATTGCTCGCTTCCTCTGCATCCTGCAGCCAAATAAATTCCAGCATGCCATTAGAAAAGTAGAACCGACGATTGGCCGTCCCCTGTCCCGGATGGGTATTACGCGGCCCTTCTTGAAAACCGAGTTCCAGAAAGCGATCGGCAACTTGGGCTCCTAGTTCGACCAAGATAAAAACGTGATCTAGTTCCAGATTCATCATGATTTAGGCTGGCTTTTTTGCCACTATAAATACTGCCTTACCTGGAGCCGGTTGCCATTGATGCTCCAATTCAAATCCGGTCTGAGTCAGGCTGTCTACCAGCTCTTGGATCGTAAACACAGCAACAAAGGGAAAAAATCCCAGGAAACGGCCGATTGGGGCGACAAGCTTGAACCAGCCCATAGTGTCGCCCAGACAGGTCATACTGGTGACCAAAATGCCACCAGGCTTAAGCATTTGGTAAACGCCAGCGATCGCGGCTTCCTTATCTCGTAACAAATGCAAAATGCTGAGGGCCAGCACCCCATCCAGGCTCTGCTCCAGAATGTCAAGGTCCTCAATAGTGGATTGCTCAAACGTCACATTGCCAATATTTTGGGCCTCGGCTTTGCCCTGGGAAATGGCAATCATATTGGCAGAGAAATCTACAGCGCGAATGTGCTTTACATAGGGAGCATGGAGGAGAGCCGTTGACCCCGTACCACAACCAATTTCCAGTACTTCCATTTCGGGGGTTAAGTAGTCGCGGGTGATCGCTAGCTTTTTCTGATAGGCAGCTTCATCGGCGATGGGTTGCTTCGCGTATTTTTCGGCAATCTTGTCCCAAAATTTAGTTGCTTGAGCCATGGTTCAACTCCTGGATTCCGTAACATCAGTTTGCGCGGCTAGGGTTCGGTAAAACTGAGCAATGTCCTGGGGCGATCGCAGGTGATATACCAGCTTGGTTGCCTGAGCTTGCTCTACATATTTTCGATATCTAGGAGTCAGTTTGGTATGGCACAACCAGACAATGGTGTAGGAATTTAGCGTTCCTTTCAACAACGGACTCTGCTCTGGCCAGCCCAGCGGCGGCACCCACCTCCCTTGCAAAAATCGCTTCGTAACCCACCAATAGTGCCGCCATACAGGCATATCGAGAAACACCAAAGGTCGGCAACTGTCAATCATTCCCAGACCGTATCTATAGAGCCGAAGCCATCCACAACCCATTGGTCTTGCTGCAATAACGCATCATGGGCAGCTTTAAATTCAGCCTGGGAGACTTCGCCGCCACCAGGTTGGTATTTCATCGCATCAAGCGGCACCCAGGGCAGTCCGGTCAAGTCAGCCAGGCGTTGGCTGAGGGTAGACTTTCCGCCGCCGGCATTACCGAATACAGCCACTCTTTTCACGGGTCATTCCTCATAGAAAGAGATAAGTCTGGATCTCATCAGAGCTCACACTCTTTATTGCCCAAAGCCCAATTCTGATGCCTTGATGATAGCCGGGACGTCTAGCTAATCAATTTTCATAAATCTCAAACGAGTGAATCCGATTTGAAGTTGACTTTGTATCTTTATTGAATCCTTTCACAGGTAGCACACTCTGAACCAGCTGCCCTCTTGTTCAGGTGTGCAGGGCTTACCTGCTACGGGGATTAGTGCTCATTCATACAACTAATCAAATCCCAGCAGATCCATGACTCAGCTAACCATCTCTATCGAAAACCTCGCGCCCGAAAGCGGGACATCGCTGACCCCATTTTGGTTCGGCTTTCACGACGGCGGCTTTGACACGTATGATCGCGGTCGGCCCGTATCTCCAGGGTTAGAAAGCGTCGCCGAAGACGGTGCCACGACACTGCTAGCCAGCGAGTTTGAGTTAGCCGGCTTTGGCACCGTGCAAGGCACCATCGGTGCTGCTCCAATCGGTCCCGGTGAAATCGTCGAGTTTGAAGTTACCGTCGATAACAGCAGTTCAGACAGCCGTTATTTCAACTATGCAAGTATGGTGCTGCCCAGCAACGATTTCTTCGTTGCCAACGGGAACGAACTGGCCCACGAAATTTTTGACGCATCCGGCAATTTTGTTGGTGCCGATTTTGTGATTCTGGGCTCTGCTGTGCTGGATGCAGGCTCCGAAGTAAACGATGAACTGCCCGAGACGACCGCCTTTTTTGGGCAATCTGCGCCTGATACCGGCACCCTTGAAAACGGTGTAGTGCAACTCGCTGAAGGATTCATTTCGGGTGGCCGTATTCTTAGCGCAGCGCAGTTTGCTAATGCTGACTTCACCACCGAAGGATATGAAGTTGCGCGCATCACGATTACTGAAACGCCTTCCACTCCCCAGGCATTGCCAGAGTTGATTGATCTCACTGGCTTTGACGGTGAAGTAACCGCCGACCTTACCTTGAGTCGAGAAGCTTTCTTTGATAACCTGCTTGGCTTTTACGAAACCGATGCAGCGGGTAGAGTTGATGGCCTTGCGCCTGGTGAGACAGGGTATGAAGCCGCCGTTCAAGCCAACTTAATTGAAGGTGCTGAGCTGTTTGTCGAAAACTTATCAACGGCTAGCCTCACCTTGTCCCTAGCGGGGGGCACTTACTACGCACCAGCTTTAGCGGTCAATGGCAATCTCGATAACCTCATTACCATCGATGATGGCGTGACTGGCAGCAGTCGCATTCAGCGAGAAGGAAATGTTTGGCAATTTGAAGATGCTGGCGATTTTGACT
Organism: Leptolyngbyaceae cyanobacterium; assembly: GCA_050331235.1. Taxonomy (GTDB): domain Bacteria; phylum Cyanobacteriota; class Cyanobacteriia; order Phormidesmidales; family Phormidesmidaceae; genus Halomicronema. The sequence continues at coordinate 6,899 of JBHJHA010000107.1, read as the reverse complement.
TCAACGACATGGTCTTGACCGTCAATAGCCTCGATAGCGGTTCAGCCGTTTAGAGAGCGCTGACAGCGTAAACCTCTACACTTAGCAACTCAATATCAATAGACCCAAAGTTTATTGGTATTGAGTTGCCATCTGTCCTCAGTCTTGTGTGCAGGCTGTCAATAGGGTGCATATATAAATTCGGAAAAATTGCTTTTCGGAACTTCAATCAATCGCCTTTAATTACCTTTAGCAGCTAGCTGAAACAGGTCAAAGACAATTGACTTCTTACTATTGATTTATGTGGCCCTCTAGTTGATGAGATCAAGGAGATAAATTCTTATTTCACTCTCATTTATTGCTTGATACTTTCAGCAAAACTATGTTCTATTGCAGTGTCTAACTCAGCAAAAGTACAACAGAAAGGTATTAAGCGGAGCCCAAATTGAAGATGAAAAATCTTCAGCAGATGAAATCTTCTGAAGTCACCTCGACTCACGTGGAAGATGCAGACGTTTTTCAGGCAATGCGCAGTGGTTCTTTATCGGCCCTCGAAACTTTGTATCAGCGCTATGGCGAAGCTGTCTATCGATTAGCGCTTCGCATGCTTGGCAATATACAAGAAGCAGAAGATATCACCCAAGATATTTTTGTGGAGTTGTGGCAAAAGTCATCTTATGATCCGACGCGGGGTTCGATGATAGTCTTTTTACTAACAATGACGCGATCGCGTGTCCTAAATCGACTCAAGCGCAACCACGCTCACAAGGTACGGCTCACGCAGTGGCTGAAAGAGCCTCAAACTTCTAGCCGCGATACTCCATTTGAGAACGCCTCCTTAGAAGAACTTTCCGTTCAAGTTACTAACGCATTAAAAGCACTGCCAGATAGCCAGCGGCTAGTTTTAGAAATGGCTTATTATGATGGCCTTAGCCAATCAGAGATTACAAAACGTCTAAACATTCCCATTGGAACTGTAAAGTCTCAATCTCGGCGAAGTTTATTAAAGCTTAGAAAGCTTCTACAGGATTGGATGAATTAGTAGTGAATTTCCCTGAAATGCTTCACGATGGGCAACAGCTATTGGCCGGTTATGTTTTAGATAACCTACAGCCAGAGGAAGCGGCGCAGCTCGCTGCACTTTTAGCAGAAAATCCCGAGCTGATGACTGAGATTCAGCAGCTTCAAACCGCGTTGGCACTGCTGGCTTTAACGTCTCCCCCCGCACAGCCCGCACCAGCGGTCAAAGCCCAAATCATAAACGCCGTACAAGCTAAAACAGCCCAGATAAAGCCTCAGCGACTGACGCGGCCATTACGGCTTCGTTGGCTGGTGGTGGGCAGCGCCGCTGCGACATTTGTGGGGATCTGCTTCCAGGCAGTGCATTTGCAACGCCAGCTCGTCCTGGCTCAGACGCAAGTAACTGAGCTACGAGAACAACTCACCCAAGCCCAAGCGACCTTAGCGAATATTCGCCAAAACGAATTGCCTCAGACCCAACAACAGCTCTCTCGCTACGAGGCTGCAGTTAGCGTACTGCGTCAGCCCGATCATCGCTATCTAGCGATGTCGGGCATGGCCCCAGACATACCTTCGAGCGGTAGCCTGATCATCGCTCCAGAAGCTGAGTCTGCTGTGCTCGTGATGCGCGATGTCGCCACACCTGCCCAGGGCAAAACATACCGCATGTGGGCCAGGGTGAATGGAGTTAAAGTTGCCTGTGGGGATTTTCTACCTAATGAAGATGGCAATGTTTTTACGTTGCTACCGGTCAATCAGTGGGGCAATACGCCCGAAGTTGTCATCACCATCGAGCCCATTGAGGCAAAGGAACCCGTTGGTGAAATGGTCATCGTCGGCTCCTGATTTGAGCCGAGAGGCTCTAGACAATCTCATCACGTGGTGCGATCGCCTTCCTCTAGCCTCCTTGACTGCCTCAGCATCTCGCTTCAACACAACCTCTTCCATAACAGGGAATTCCTTAGCCACAAGTGGCAGAAGTTCGCAACCTCGGCAGCTTCCTGAGAGCCTTACTGCAGCCAGGTTTCACCAGCAATGAGGCCAAACGTAAGGCGAGGAGCAAACCGCCAGCCAAGCCACCGGCACCCCCCAACTTGCTGAAGCTGGCTCAGACCATCGATGCCGCTTTGTGAAACGGCGATCGCGCCTACGCCCCTGAGCGGTTGGGCGCCGAGTGGCTGACCGGATGGCACCAGGTTGAAGAATTGGTCACGGCTCTGACCAAACTCTAACCAAAATGGCTGAAAGTGGCGTAACCGCTCCTGGTGTCAGACACTCGACCAAGCTCTGAATCACTTTATTGATAAGCGATACAACCCTTGGTGTATATGACTTTAAGGGAATGGAGAATAGGAGATTCGAACTCCTGACCTCTGCGGTGCGATCGCAGCGCTCTACCAGCTGAGCTAATTCCCCAGGTTGTCTTAGATAGATTAGCGCAGGGGCGCACCTCTGCGGCGCGAACGTCCTTCAGACGGCAGCGCTCTACTAGCTGAGCTAATCTCTACAATGCTGAAAAGAGTTAAACGGAAAGAGTGTCTGGTTTTGAATCTTACCCTATTGGGGCTGCTAAGAATAAGCAAATAGCGTTACTGGCAACCGGATGATGGTAGATACTGGGCTAGTCGATGATAAACCTGGGTCACCACTTGATGCGGGTTGGTAGAATCATCAACGTCGATAGTGATAGCGCTTTCAGGCTCCTCTAAAGTTTCCAGTTGGCTATCGAGCATTTGGACTTTCATAAAATGATTCTGACGTTCCTTCAGCCGCGCCTTGAGCGTGGGGGAACTAACCCTGAGGTAGACAAACCGAATCACCTCAGGCCAATCTGCCTGTAAAACTTCCCGATAACTTTGTTTGAGGGCTGAGCACGAGATCACAGCAGACTGCCTCTGCTGTTGCAGGTTGTTAATTCGTTGACGGATGCGATGGAGCCAAGGCCAGCGATCACTATCAGAAAGCGGAATTCCCCGACTCATTTTGGCCACATTGGCCTCTGGATGCAGCTCGTCGCCCTCAATAAAGCAGCAGTTCATGGTTTGGGCGAGGTGCTGGCCCACGGTCGTTTTGCCCGAGCCAGAGACCCCCATCACAATGACAATCATGCCTACCTCACTATTGCATTCTCATGATCGCGATCCGTGCCAGTACTCTTCTCCTTGCAGATTAAAACGGAACGTCATCAGTCAGACCAACCGCGACTAGCTTTCGGGTAAGGGAATAAACTCAGTTTCTTCGGGAACTTGACCAAAGCGACCGGCCTGCCAGTCTTTTTTTGCCTGCTCGATGCGGTCCAAGCGGCTGGAGACAAAATTCCACCATTTATAGCGAGTTCCTAAAGGTGCACCTCCGATGACGATGCACCGTCCCGGCTCGGTAGCGCCGATCGCGATAGCCTGACCATAAGGGAGAATCACCAGTCGATGTTGGGGAATGACCTGCCCAGCCACGGTGATGCCAGGAGTGACAGTGTAAACAGCGCGATCGCGATGGTCTGTTTCTAACAAAAACTGGCTGTTAGGTGGAAAGTGCAGATCAAGGTACAAGATTGACGAGAACGTCTTGACAGGGGAAACACAACCATAGGCTTGCCCCGCAATCAATTTGACAGTGACTCCCTGCACTTGCCATGTGGGAATGTCGGCGGCAACATAGTGGGAAAAAGACGGTTCTGTCTCTTCCGCATCATCTGGTAAAGCGACCCAAGTTTGGATGCCATGAAGGGTTGACGCGACTGCTCTATCGGTATCTGGCGATCGCTCAGAGTGCGAAATGCCCTTGCCGGCAATCATCCAGTTCACCGCGCCGGGACGAATTTCTTGAATCGTGCCCAAGCTATCACGATGGAGGAGCACTCCGTCAAACAGATAGGTAACGGTGGCCAAATTGATATGGGGATGGGGGCGTACATCGATTCCTTTACCAGGAGGAAAGTTAGCCGGACCTAAATGGTCAAAGAAAATGAACGGCCCCACCATCTTTGTTTGCTCACTGGGCAACAACCGCCGCGCCTCAAAGCCGCCCAGATCTTGCACATGGGGCTCGATGACCAGTTGAATTGCGCTACTCATATGCCTTGCCTCCAACCAAGATGAACGAAGCATCCATCGCTCTTAATATGGGCCCATCGACTAATTTAGAGCCCTCCATCGGCCCTGGAGTTGCTGCTTCGCAGCAAAATGGACGCCTCTTTCAGTGTAGTTCTCTTCAGTCGGGGCGAGCCTGGTCAGAGCGATCGATGAGCTACACACATCAACGACAAAGCACCCGCCTGCGAGGTCGGATCAATGCCGGAAAGCCGTTGGGCTAGCCGATATTTAAGCGGTGCGATACCCACTTTCCCTGTAAAGATCTCAGCCCCCAAACTGTGATTATGAGGGTACACCTGGGTCGTAAATCCCATCCGCGACAGCACCGAATGATAAAACTCAACCGTCAGTCCGTCACCGGGAAGATGATGCACCTCACCCGCTAGAGCACATTGCTGTTCCCGCGTTGAAGCGTGACCACCGCGCTTCATCAAACGATAAAGTGGTAGGCGTCCTTGCCAAAGAGCATAAGCCAAGCCCTTAAAGTCCCAAGCAGACTTTTGCAAATCATGGTCACACACTAAGCGGCCACCAGGTTTCACGAGGCGAGCCGCTTCCGAGAGGGCGCCAATCATATCGTCGCAATGGTGCAGGGTGGCATTCATGACAACGACATCGGCAATAGCCGATCGCAGGGGAAGTGCCTGCGCATCCGCTAACAGAGGCTGGTAGCCCAACTTAGCAGCCATCTTGAGCCCCTGAAAGCTGACATCAACACCAATGAGCTCTGCCGGTTGCCCCCCTAACGAGGCAAACACATTGCCGGGTCCACAGCCAATGTCAACAACTACCTTGCCATTCCAATTGCCGATCGCGTACCGCCAGCGATCAATAAAAGCCGCATCGCGATGGCAAGCTTCAAAATACTGCGTAGCCCACTGCGGATGGCCAAAATACTCAGCGTTAGCACCGAGCCCAAGAGTGATGTTTTTGGGAGAAATTGAAGTACATAAAAGGCCCTCGACATAGGTCCAAGCAACAGACGACTTGAGACATTCCTCAAGAAAATTAAGCTTAACTGGAGAGGTAGTTGTGATGTTATCAGCCGGCATATATGCTCGCTGTCTGAGTGATCAAAAAATCCTGTAGATCGCCTTACTCCATACTCAAGGATGCACAGACTACATCCTTATATAAGAATCACAAAAATTCCATATAAAAACAAAAACTATATGGAAAAATCACAATTAAAACCTTACGCTTGAGCAATCGATCTAGGCATAGCGGATTTGAAAAATCAAGCGGTTTTGCCGAATTGGCGGCAATAGCTTATGAAAGCAAGAGGGATCTTGGGCAAAGCCAAAGCCTGCTTTACCTTCAATTAGCAGCTCCCGACCTTTTCCATAGTGGTCTAATATTTCCGCATCCGTTTGTTTACCGGACCAAGGGGCAAATAAAGTGTGAAAGGGTTTGTCATCATGGGACCCAGTAATCATTACATGAGCTCCAGAAAACTCATCCATGTCAGTGATATAAAAGTAGACTGACATAAAGTTGTAACCAGCGACATCGTAATGATAATTGAGCGGCAAAAAGCGATCGCGCTGTTCATCTATTGGCAGCTTAGAGGCAAAGGTCCAGGTCAAATGTCGAGTGACTTGGGTAGGCCAGTATTTTAAGTAGCTATGAACGATCTCCAGTAATACTGGATCTTTTGCGATAGTTTCAATAGCTAGGCAATGGGAGGGATTTTTAACCAGCCCTCGCATCGTAGGGCGACCACTACACAAAAAACCATCGATAACTTCTGAGGCATAAAAATCTCCCTCAAAGCCTGGTTCATAAAGCGGGCTTGTGCAAGCAAACTGATAAATCTCTTCCACTATGGGTTGGGATAGGTTTAAACCTACAAAGATGCTGTGTTCTCTCAAGTCCTGGGTACTTTGAGAAACGGAGACATGTGGAAAGAGCGATGTTGAATTGGGAGCTAGCCGACTTTTGTGGTGTGTTTCATGGTGACGCTGCCGACGGCTTTGCAGGACACTGTAAGCTCGGCGTATCCGACCAAATCGGCCAATGGTCCGGTGCACGTCTCGCTTGACAAGGCGGGCCGAGAGCCGATCCCAGGCAACTAGACTCATAGAGATTACCAACTAGCGGGTCAAGCAGATTGAGGCTGAGAAAACCAATTGTCAATTCGGAGATGGGAAGTCGGTATCCGGATGTTTTCGAAAGCCTAGTACATTTACGGATCTCAGCCTCTCATAGGGATTAGCAAAGTACGTATAATCAGGGGTATCTCAAGGCTTTTGCTACACGGTCTTCTCGCCTCACTGAGCAGGTTGCGTTTGTCGTAGAACGTACGCGATGAATGACGTTTTAGACGATTGAAAGAGTTCCCCAGTTTTGCCATCCTCCCTCGATAAGGAAGCAAGGGAGATCCTTACCCTGCCGGTAGTGTTTGCCATTTTTGACTGCATAAGCCGGTGTAGGCTGCGCGTACTGCCAGGAATGAACCGTTAATAGTGAACCGTCAATGATGTGCTCTAGCCCATCTTTCCAATGTCGTAATTTGGCTACTGCAAATTTCCAACAATAGGCTGGAAGCGCATAAAGCTTCTACCATCTGGATTGGTAGAACGCTAAGTATCAGAATTGAATACTCATCTAAGAAAAGAGCGATCGCGGCGGCCTCAATCAGACTATTTTAGCTGTGCTACAAATACCTAACTGAGCCATAATAAATGGTCGTTTTAGCACCCAGGCTGTAGCGGCCTCAAGGGTGCGGTTCCATCGCTTACGGGTTAAGCAGCGCCATGCCACCTCTCCAGAAGGCCGCCTTCTTGATGATGATTTCGATGGTTTTCT
>JBHJHA010000106.1:0-25229 GCA_050331235.1 Leptolyngbyaceae cyanobacterium | reverse complement strand
TTTTTTTTTCTTGCTGTTACTTTCCGCTCTCTTATTTTTTTGCCTGATCTTTATTTGTCTCTTCTTGTTGTGCCGCTCAGTTATTGGCCTCTCAAGGTTTGGCCGCTCATGGTTTGGCCGCACAAGGTTTGGCCGCACAGGGATTTTCAACGGCTGCCGCACAAGGATTCGCCTGGGCAGAGCTCAATACAGTCGGCAAAGACGCAACACCAACAGACAATACAGCAGAAGCAACAAATGCGGTTAGATACTTAATTTGCATGGGACTCAGTAGAAAAACAGCAGTGTAAGTAGCTCAATACTTAGAGCAGCTCGCCTCTAGCAATGACCGGAGGGCGCGATCTCGAAGCTTTAATTTCGATGGGCCTTGGTACTTGACCAACACCATCTCTACTAAACGCGGCTGAACTGAAGTGGGTCTGAGGGAGTTATGAGAAAATTTTAAGAATTCCAACTTTTCCTTCAAAACCGAAGTTTGAGACGAGCACAGGAGTTCTGTAGCGCATGAGTGGTATGAGCGCGACACCACAGCTAACTTATCAGCGGAAGATTTCGATTTTCCACACCCCCTCGACTAGGACAAGCGGCCGTTCTGGACCTCGCAGAGGTCATAGCCTCTAAGAATCGGTTCAAACTGCTGGTCGGGGCGAGTGATGAGCCTACTTTTTTGAGATCTATACTGTGGTCATGCAACGTTTGCTATGCAGGCAACGGAGCAATTTTGCCATGAGAAGTAGCTCCTAGGTCCGGGGTACAGGATCAATGGTTTCATCACGACTTAATAGACGCGCTGGCTCAGCATTCACCGAGTTGTGCTGCACTAAAATCACCGTTGCCGAACTGCGATACGCCACCTCCAGAGGAATATTGCCCTTGATCACATGACTAAAGAGCCCCTCACGGCTCGCGCCTAAAACGATCACATCGATTTGGTGGTAGTGGCATAGTTCGACAATGGCCATAGCGACGTCTTCATGGACAGTCATTTGAGTTTTGACCGGTACGTGAAGACGCCGTTCTAAAAAGGTAGCTCGACGCAAAAGTTGTTTTTTGAGCTGTGGCTGCTGCTCGGCAGTGGCAGCGATCGCGCAGAGCGACAACTGCGGGTTATGACCCAAGGTCATCAACGCCGGCATGAGCTGCAAGGCCAGCTTAGAGTTTGGGCCACCGGCAGAGGGCAATAGCCAGTGGTTGAGCTGTTCTACCCGTCCAGGTTTGACCACAATCACTGGACAGGGCGCTTGCCGTAGCAGCGTGTCAACAACCTTGCCGACTAGGCGCCCTGGCGTATGGTTGGGACGCCGCCACCCTAGCAGCACTTTGTCAATGTGGCGCTTTTTGATGACTTCTAACAGTGTTGTGGCGACGTCGTGGGCCACCCGAATCTGCGTATGCAAGGGCACTTTGGAATTTTGGACTCGCTGCTGGGCCAAACTCAGCAACTGCCGACTAAACGTCAGATCAACCGCCGCTTCCTCAGGGGGAATCGACCGAGAAACCACAACCACGTGAATACATTCCAACTCGTATTGCTCTTGGCGGGCGATCGCGATCGCCATATTTAGTAGAAGTGGTGCCGTCTCTGGATCACTCAGCGGCACCAGTAGCCGGCCCCGACCAGTGGCCGGGGCACGCATTCGATAAATGCCGCAGGAAGGGGTTGTGGCGGGTCCCGCTTCGGTCATTTTGCCGCTCAGACGCTCAGACTCCGCACGGATAATATCTCCTCGCGTGATAATGCCGACCAGCTTGTTGCCATCCGTCACTGGAATACGACTCACTTTCAGGCGATTGAGCAGGTCGAGCACGTGAGGGAGGGAAGACTCGGGGGTCACTGTCACCGGATGTGGCGTCATGATGTCCCGCAATAGGCGACTGCTTGCAGTGGTTTGTGATTTTTCGCCCAAATCGGTCTGGGTCACAATGCCCACCAGTTTGCCCTGGGCCAGCACGGGAAAGCCACGATGGTGCGATCGCGAAAAGGCTTCCACGGCCTCAGCGATAGTCATCGTAGCAGACAGGGTCTCAACTCGGCGCTGCATCAAATCCGCCGCTGTCAGATCAGCCCAGGGATTTGCCTCCGAAGGATTCACCGTGAGCTGAATGCCCTGAAAGGTCAGCAGCCGGTCATAGATCGACCCCGCCGAGATTTTGTCGCTGATGAGGTAGGCCAGTCCTGAGCCAATCATCAACGGTAGCACCAGATTAAAATTTGCCGTCATCTCAAAAACAATGACGATGGCGGTAATGGGCCCCCGCGCCACCGCGCTAAAAAAGGCACCCATCCCGGTCAAGGCATAGGTGGTTGTGTTGCTACTGGCCAACGTATCCACTGGTAGCCCAAACCAGCCGTGGCTGGCCTGCGCCAAAAAACTGACCAGACATCCCAAGGCTGACCCTAGCACTAGCGCGGGCGCAAACAACCCGCCCGAAGCCCCTGATCCATAGGCCACGAGCGTCAGCGCAAATTTGACGACAAAGGCGATCGCGATCACACTCCAGGCAGCACTGCCAGTCACCAAAAATTCCCGCAGCCCGGTGTTATCTTGGGCGGCGATCGGCAGCACGATGCCCACCAACCCGGTCAATCCCCCTGCCAAACCAATACGCAGAGGCAGGCTGATCGTCTTCATTTGCTGAAAGAAGTTCAGGCTGGCAAAAACCCCTTGGCTAAAGATCCCCCCAAAGACACCGGCAAGAATGCCCAGCAGTACTAAAAAGGGCAAATCCTGCACCGAAAGCCCCGTTTGCAACATGCCATAGTTACTCAGATTGAGTCCCTGCCCCCCTAACAGGCGAGACACCACTGCCCCAACAAACGACGCTAGGATCGCCGTTCCCAACGTCAAGTTAGAAAAATCTTGGAGGAGCTCCTCTACCACAAAGAGGACGCCGGCGATCGGAGCGTTGAACCCAGCGGCTAATCCCGCCGCTGCCCCAGCAGCAATCAGTTGGCGACGGTATTCCGGTGAAGTCGGCACCCACTGGCTCAACTGAGCAGCCAGGGCAGCTCCAATTTGTACAGTTGGGCCCTGGCGACCAAGCGACAATCCGCTGCCTAACGCCAAAATCGTGCTGCTCAGCTTTGCTAAGGCCACCCGTAAATTTAAGGGAATATCAACGTAAGCCAAGGCCGCTTTGACTTTAGGAATGCCGCTGCCAATCGCTTCTGGAGCAACCCGTTCCAACAGCCAGCCCGAAATAATCCCCCCCACAAACCCCACCGATGGCAACAGTAGCCAAGTCGGCAGGGTACTCGTCAGACGCCATTCCGTGAGAATTTCAACACTTTGTTTCAGCGCTACCGCTGCCAATCCCGAAACAACGCCAATGATGCAGGCTTCTAAAAAAGCAACCCGCTTGGGACCAAAAAATTTGTGCAAGCGCCGAATGCGCAGCATGTTGATGTATGCCTAAACAACATGGAGGAAGTACACAGCCTTTTCAGACCACAGGCTGCGCGATCGCGGGCATTGTGGGACTAAACCGCCATGGCCCCTGACCCCATTCGCTGGACTGTTGTCACTCTGTTTAGTCGCTGATAGCAGGGTGCAGATTCAGAGTAACTACTTTTGTGACCAGACGCATCAGCTACCTGACACACAGGCTGTACATAGCCTGTACACGTTACTGCGGTCCGGTGACTGAGAGCCCCTCTAGCAGCACCGAAGGGGTGAAACAAGCGCCATTCCAATCCGCATCATTGCCTAAAATGCGCAGATTCATCAAGGCTGTGTAGACGTTACCCGAGACCATCGTATCTTTTACCCGACCGCGAATCTCCCCCTTGACAACCCGATATCCTAAGTCAACATTGATCGAAAAGTCGCCGGAAATGCCTGCCGTCTCGCCTAAGATTTGGTCCACCACGATCGCATCGTCTAGCTGACGAATGCACTCTACTAGGGTCAGTGCTCCCGGGTGGATCAGCGTATTGAATAAACCTGGAGTAGGAGCGCTACCCAAACCAGGGCGAAAGCCGTTGCCACTGGACCCCCCGCCCAGTTCCTGCCCCAGGGTGCGGTCAGTGTAAAACAGTCGCAGCACTCCCTGGTCAATAAAGACCAGCTTTTGCGTCGGGGTTCCTTCGTCGTCAAATGGACAACTAAAAGGACCCACATCGGGATCTTGATACAACGTCAGAGCACTGGAAGTGACGATTTCTCCGATGCGATCGCTCCAGGGAGACGACCCTTCTAAAACTCGCTTGCCACTGAGGGCAGCCTGCACCGTACTCCACAAAATGTCGGCGGCTTTGGCCGTAAACAGGACTGGGACCCGGCCGACCGCAGGGGCAACGTTACTTTCGGCCCAGGCTAAGCGCTGTAAAATCTGCTCTGCCAACTGGTCGGGCGCGAGGGCATTCCGCCGGACCTGGCCATCGCCCACGCTCAAAAAGTCATCCCCGCGCACCCATTCAACCCCTAAGTAGCCGCTGAGCGTGGTGTCTATGTAGCCATAGTCCAGCCCGCGAGAGTTTACAAATCGCGTAGTCTCAATGTCACATTCCAGCTCAGCTTCGCAGATGACCTCGGGATAGCGATCGCGAATTTGGGCGATCGCCGCATCCCCCCAATCCACCATCTGGGTAATAGAGACCTCTTGCCCAACATCGGGAAACCGCTGAGCCGTGCCTTCCCGCAGCTCAATCGTTTCTGGATCATTAAGCTGACTGATGGCCAGCGCCTTATCCACTAAGGCCTGGGGTGCGATTGGGCCGTGGGCAACGGCAATGCCAGGGCGGCCGTCATACCATAGCCGCAACGCTGTTCCTTCTAAATTATTGCTCTCAAGCTGCTTAAGGCGATTGGCCTCAAAAAATACGGGATGCGCCGATGAGCTCGACTGAAACACTTCTGCCGCTTCTGCACCTGACCGCTTGGCTAACTCCAGCAGCTGTTCTGGCAAGGTGTTCCAGGTTGCCTCTGCCTCCATACTGCGCGCACTAATCCCAAACCGTGTTGATATTTCCATCATCCTGGATAGCGGACATTTCCACCAGTGGGAACAGGGACTTATCTAAATCTATCCGCGCTGATCTTAGAACTCCACCAGTTAAGCTGGCGGACGACGCCATCTAGCTCCGCCCTGCCCCGACCTGACGAGACAGGGGCCAAACCCGCTGGAGCGTGTCTATAAATGCGTATACCGGAGGCGGCTGCAGAGCATCTGCCAGTTGAATGACGCCGATCACCCGCTCTAGGGGACGGGGCAGTTCCACCTGCTGTAGCTGGGGAGGAATGGGTTCCGCAGCTAAGTGAGCCATGATCGTCGCTCCCAGTCCTTGCTGTACCATGCTCAAGATTGTGGAGTCTTCCCGTACTTCGTAGGCGGGTTCTAAGGGCTGGTCATGGGCAGCAAAAAACTGATCAATCAGGTCACGATCTCCATCATTTTTTGGGGGCAAAATCAGCGGTTGTTGCCGCAGGCGGGCAAGGTTGTGGGAGCCTTCCAGGTAGTCGCTATCGGAGGGCAGCAGCACGATATAGCGATCGTGCAGGAGTTCCCACGCGGAAAATTCATCCGTTGTAGGTAAATAGGTAAAGCCAATATCAGCTTTGCCGTGGCGCACTTCCTGCTCAACCTGGCTGAAATGCTGAAATTCTTCGATGCGGACTTGGATATTAGGATGCGCCACCCGAAACTGCTGAATGACCTCGGGCATGATGTGTGTCGCCACGCTGCGAAACCCCGCGACACGTACGGTCCCCTGCTGTAACCCTCTAGCCTGCTGAGCCAACTGACCAATGGTTGCCAGCGATTGCATAATCTGTCGTCCCTGGGCGGTGACAGATTCACCCAGGGGGGTCAAGGCGGCGCCCTGACGTCCCCGACTGAGAAGCACAACCCCCAAAGCCTCCTCTAGGGTCGCGATCGCATGGCTGACGGCTGACTGCGACAACTCGAGCTGCAGGGCCGCATCACTAAAAGTTCCCGCATCGGCGATCGCCACGAGTGCTCGGAGTTGTGAAATTTTCAGTCGGTAGGGATTAATATCACCCATACTGTCAAGTCCTGAATGCATCTTTTCATCATAGTTGGGGGATCGAGAGACCTTTCATGGCCGAATCATTCTTGACTGCGCTCATCTTGTTGCTTGCGACCCTCATCGCCTCAACCTTTGGTTTTGGTGCTGGTTTAGTCGCCATGCCGCCTCTCACACTATTATTAGGGCTCGCCACCGCGACTCCACTCTTTGGCCTAGTGGGGCCCACGATTGCCAGCATCATTTTGATCCGCCATTGGCGCTTAGTTGATTTCGCCTCGGCTTGGCGGTTGATCCTCTCTACGCTCTGTGGCATCCCCATCGGCGTCTGGCTCATTACCCAAATCCCCAGCGACCTGATGACCCGCTGCCTCGGCAGTTTGTTAGTGGGATATGGCATTTTTCGGCTGGGTCAGTGGCCTCTGATCAGATTTGATACCACTCGCTGGGCAGCTCTATTTGGCTTTATCGGTGGGATTCTAGGCGGGGCGTACAATACCAACGGTCCGCCCATCGTTATCTATGGTGAAATGCGACGCTGGGCCCCCCGTCAATTTCGTGCCACACTGCTGGGCTACTTTTTGCCGACCGGCGTCAGTATCAGCCTTGGCCACGCCGTTACCGGTCTCTGGACCCTAAAAGTTTTCCAGCTTTATGGGTTATCTTTGCCGGGAATTTTGGTGGCGATCGCGATCGGTAGCCGGATTAACCAACAGCTCAACACCGAGCGATTTCAGTCGTTGCTCTCAGGATTGCTCATTATTCTGGGCATTTTGCTGTGGCTCTAGCGGCGGCGGACACCCTCGACCAATCTCTCGGCATCAGCTGCCCGGGCACCGGCAATGCCTGTCAAAATAAAAGGCATTAGCTGTTGTGTCTTGGACTCAGCCATGGGATCAATCGCATCTCGCTTACCGAGCCTCCTGTTAGGGCTGCTAGCCACATGTGGGCTCCTGAGCTGTGGCCCGTCGCCAGAGGGGGCCGATTCCCCCGCTCCCACTCCGACTGAAGAGACCACCCCGATCGCCGAGCCCATGGCCGAGACTCCCCCAACTAGGCCCGAGTCGGCCCCCACATCCCTGACTGTGACCGATGCCGTTCCACCATCGACCCCAGAGGAACTTTGGCAACAGTTGCAGCAGCCCGCCGACACCCTTTACGTCGTCCTCCTGCGCCATGCCCTGGCACCAGGAACGGGGGATCCCGAAAACTTTCAGCTCGGAGATTGCTCTACCCAACGTAATCTGTCCGAGGCGGGGCGTGAGCAAGCCGTGGCGATCGGACAAGCCTTTCGCGATCGCGGTGTCGCTGTCCGGCAGATCCTCTCTAGCCAATGGTGCCGGTGCCTGGAGACGGCTGAGCTCATGGACGTGGGTCAGGTGGAGGCGTACCCAGAGCTAAATTCTTTCTTTCGAGATCGCAGTACGAGTACGGCTCAGACCACCGCAGTTAAAGAATATTTGGTGTCAGAAGCAGATGCGGGCGGAGTCATCATCATGGTGACCCACCAAGTCAATATCACAGGCCTGACTGACATTTTTCCCCAGTCAGGAGAAGCGGTCGTTGTACAAGTCGAGACCGATCAACTCACCCAAATTGGCCAGTTTCGCCCCGCTTTATAAAATTTAGGCGCAAGCAGCGATCGCGCTAGAGTAAACAAACCATTGATCAGGTGATCGCCAGCTCATCATGCAAACCGGGGAAGCCCGAACGGAATATCACGATACCCTCATTGACCGCATCTTTATTCGTCTCTTTAGCCGCAAGATGGCTAATGCGGTCGGCCAAAAAACTGCCCTCAGCGGGTACGACGGCTTTGTTGATTTATCGCAAAAAATCATGCGGGGTCGTGATGCCCAAGAGCAGCAGGCCCTTGTCGCCGTTGTGCTCAAGTCTCTAGTCCCGGCCCCCGTGCTCTGGCTCATTCGTAATCTGTTTTCACCGACCCAACTCGTCTGTGAGCTCAATGCCTGGTTCGCCACCGTTCTATTTGAATGGCTGGTAGGGCCTTGCGATGTGAAAACCGTCACCGTACTCGATGCTGAGGGGCAGTCCCGTGAACAGGCCAGCGGTGTCCACATTCAAAAATGTCGCTACCTAGAGCAAAGTCACTGTGTCGGCATGTGTATCAACATGTGTAAGCTGCCAACCCAGACTTTTTTCACCCAGGACTTTGGCATTCCCCTCACGATGACGCCCAACTTTGAAGACTACAGTTGCGAAATGGTCTTTGGGGCTCCCCCACCGCCACTAGCCACTGAGGATTGCTATCAAGCGTCTTGCCTAGTCGACGCCTGCTCCATGGCAGCACCCGACGATCGCCCTTGCCCCAAGGTGAGGGAATAGATTGATCGCCCGCTTCTACTGCGGTACCACCGTCAGGGACGGCATCGTATTGGAGGTATCTTGCTCGTTTTGCTCCCGGGCATCGCCCATATCAGCCACAGTTGCGTCACGGAGGTGCTCCCGCAAATCCGGTATGACCGCCAAGGCCCGCGTCCAATCAGGAATCTGTGTGCCCGTGGCATCGTTGAGGTAGTCTTCCCCTGCTTGGAGAATCAGTTTTTCAAACTGCTCCAAGGTGACTTCTTCATGGTGGCGATCGTACTCAATGCTGTTAAAGCGAGCATCGACAAAATACTGGCGGGTGAGATTTTGCGCTTCCCGACGAAATTTCACGCCCAACGCCCGGATATGATCCCGAGAGATCGCCACCTGTTCCGTCTCGGTCAGCGTGCGCAGCACCGACTTGAGGATATCTCGGCACATCTTTTGCAGGCCCTGCTCAGAGGACATGCCCAGGGTTTGATGCTTGTGCTCAAAAATTCCCAGGTCCACCTGCGCGATTCGCTTCCGGGCGACATTGCGGTAAACCTCGGCCAGTAATCCCACTTCTAATCCCCAGTCAGCCGGGATGCGTGTATTAAGGGCCAAATCACTGGTCAGCGCAAACTCCCCCGAAAGCGGATAGCGGTAAGAGTTGAGATATCGCAGGTAATCGCGGTAACCAAACAGTTCCATCAGTGACGTGATCAAGGGAGTCACAAACAGGCGGGTAACTCGGCCATGCATCCGCCGAGGGTGATCGCTCAAGCGAGTGTAATAGGCCTTACTAAAAGCAATGCCAAACTCTCGCTCTAGCAGCGGAAATAACAGCTTGAGGGGATAGGTTTTGTCATAGGTGACAATATCTGCGTCATGGAGGGCGATCGCCGCTGCCTCCAAAGAGGCAATTCCCAACCCGAGCCAAACCGCCCGCCCCTTACCACGATGCTGTAGCAGGTCCAGACCCAGGCTCTGGAGCTTGTCTAACAGCTCAGTAATCCGGGGACCATTTTCCCACAGTACGTATGTGGGCTGCGGCAACGGACTAAAAAAGTCAACCGCTTTGGAATATTCTTCAGGGGTCTGGGCATAAAGGCTAATGACCACTGTGTTGACAAACCGGCAATGCATTAGCTGGTCACGGATCTGGGTCAGGGCAGGGCGTTCCAACTCCTCATACAAAGATGGAATCAAAACTGCCGTGGGCGTGAGTTGGCTAACCTCAGTCAGGTGGTTATCTAACTGTTCGATATCACAGCCCAGATCGTGAATTGTGGTGATGAGATCCTGCTTGTAGTCCACAAACCGCTCCCTCCTCTAAAAAATCATGCCCACATCATTCAGGTTTTCAGCGGCAGGCGTTGTTAGGGAGACTACGGCAAAACGGACCCCGGTTGTGAGTTAGCGCAGCCACCCTTTGAGACGAGAAGCAACCTGAGGCCTTCTGAGTTTGCGCATCGCCTTAGTTTGAATCTGCCGTACGCGCTCGCGAGAGAGATTAAACATATTGCCCACCTCTTCCAGCGTATGGGTTTCGCCGGTCGTCAACCCGTAGCGTAGTGTGATGATGTCCTTTTCCCGTTCGGTTAGCACCTCTGACAAGACACCCGTGATTTCTTTGCGCATCATTGATTCGCTAATTTTGGCTTCGGGGGTCTGGGTATTGCCGTCTTCGAGCAATTCCATCAATTCGGTATCTTCGCCTTTCCCAACGCGATGATTGAGGGAGAGCGATCGCCGACGAACCTGTTGCAAACTCCGCAACTGATCAGGGGCTATATCGAGCGCTTCAGCCAGCTCTGCCTCGGTCGGATTCCGTTGCAAATCGCGGCGCAATTCTCGATGGGCCTTCTTTAATTTATTGAGCTTTTCCACGATATGAATCGGCAGGCGAATCGTCCGCGCATCGTTCGCGATCGTTCGCGTGATCCCCTGACGAATCCACCAGTAAGCATAGGTAGAAAATTTGTAGCCCTTATCGGGATCAAATTTTTCAGTGGCTCGATTTAAACCTAAGGCTCCCTCCTGGATCAAATCAAGAAAAGGTACCCCTCGATTTAAATAGCGCTTAGCGATAGAAACAACTAGACGCAAGTTAGAACGGATCATTCGACGCTTGGCAGCTCGTCCTTGATGGAGTTTGTGCCGAAACTCAGCTTCGCTCAGACCCATACCCCCTGACATTTCTAGCAGATTAGGCGGATTACCATTTTCCTCGATCCAGTTCTCTCTAAATTCTTCTAGCTTGCCTAAAAATCTAACCTGGCGAGCCAGTTCGATCTCTTCAGCGGGTTTTAATAATGGATAGCGAGCCATCTCTTTAAAGAATGCACCCACCGCATCATCGGTGATCGTTTTTTGATACCCCGGCAAACTGAGCTCCGATAGGGACTCTCTCACAGAGTACTGGGCCGTCGCCTCAGAATCTTCGTTCCAGGAAGCATCCTCTTTTTCAGATTGAGATGATGAACCAGTAGTTTGCTCTTCGTTATTAGCAGGGACTAACTCATCATCAGCCAAGCCGACATGAGCCAAAGTTTCGGAATCGGTTTCAGGGGAAATAAAGAAAGCTTCCATGGGGTTAATAATAGGCTTCCAAAGCCTTCGCTTTTGAGGCGTTTATACTCGAATTAGTGGCAAAATAGCAACCCTTTTTAGAAAATCAATATTTCTGATGCTGTGGAATGATCTCCAGGTCAAGGGATTGAGGTGTTTTACTAGCGTGTAACGTTTCACAAGGATTGTTACTGGTTGTAAAACGGTCAGCATTTTCGTTAGGAAGCCAACGAAAATCTTAAGGATTTTCAGAGCTTTGCAAGGATAGCGATAATCGCACAAAAATGCCAATCTTTTTTGGCGATCGCTACACTAGAAGCCGACAAGATCAAGTGAGGTTGATATTAAAAGCGCATCTACTAAGTGGGTAGCCGCCCTCGTCGACTCTGCCGGAGCCCAAGGCCTCTATACCTATGTGGTACCAGCCGACTTGTCCGTAGCTGTGGGCGACATTTTGAGTGTGCCGTTTGGGGCGCAGCAGTTGGGCGCGATCGCCATTCGGCTAATGAGCACACCGCCGCCTGACCTCGACCAACAGCAGATTCGCCCCGTGGCCGCGGTCATCTCATCTGGAATGTTTGCCCCCACCTACTGGCAGGTGCTAGAGCAGGTTGCCGATTATTATCAAACGCCGCTGATCCAGGTCATTCGCACAGCTTTACCACCGGGGTTGCTGGGGCGATCGCAACGACGGGTCAAACTTTTGCCTGAGAACATCCCCGCAGATGCGGCAGCGTTTTTATCGCCCAACGCGGCTTGTGTCCTCGCGCAACTCCGCCAGTCAGCCCAAGGCGACTACACCTGGCAATATCTGCGGCAAAAGTGTCGCGGTGCCTATCGGGGCATTCAAGCCTTGGTTGATCGACATTGGGCGGAGAGCTATCTCGCCTTGCCAACTCCGCCCAAACCTAAGCGGCGACAGGCCGTCACCGTCACCCACGTTCCCGCGGCAGAGGACCGAGCCATCACCCAGCGGCAGCGCGAAGTGCTTTTACTCTTGCAGCGGCGGGGCGGCGATCTGTGGTTGCAAGATGCACTGCAGTATTGCCGCACTACCAGTACCACCCTGCGATCGCTCGCGCAAAAGGGATATTTGGCTATCGAAGAACGCGAAATTTTGCGGCAGCCCGTCACCCCTGCCCTAGCCCCCGACCAACCCAAGCAATTGACCTCAGCTCAACAGGCCGCCTTAGCCACCCTCCATGCGGCAACTGGATACGGCGTTTACCTGCTACACGGCGTGACCGGCTCTGGCAAAACTGAAGTGTATTTGCAGGCGATCGCGCCTCGGCTCCAAGCCGGATATTCCGCCTTAGTGCTCGTTCCCGAGATTGGCCTCACGCCACAGTTGACCGATCGTTTTCAGCGGCGCTTTGGCGATCGCGTCTACGTTTATCACAGCGGCCTCTCTGAGGGTGAGCGCTATGATGCTTGGCGACAGATGTTGCCAGGAGCGCCATTAGTGGTGATTGGGACGCGATCGGCAATTTTTGCCCCCCTGCCAAATCTCGGCATCATTATTTTGGATGAGGAGCATGATGGGAGCTTTAAGCAAGATCAGCCCATGCCCTGCTACCACGCTCGCACCGTGGCCCAGTGGCGCGCCGCCCGTGGGCCCTGTCCCGTAGTTTTAGGATCAGCCACCCCCGCTTTGGAAACTTGGGCCTCGCTGCATTCTGCCCCCGAGTCACCCAGCGCTGCCACCGGCAAGGCGGCTACCAATCTTGGAGAAACTGTCTCACCCCCCTCCCCATTCAAGGGTGCACCCTCTCAACATTACCTCTCCCTGCCTGACCGCGTTCACCAGCGATCGGCACCGCCAGTCACCGTCGTCGATATGCGGCTAGAGCTCCAAATCGGCAATCGGTCAATTTTTAGCCGATCGCTCAAAGCCGCCTTGGAAAAGATGAAGTCGCGACAGGAGCAGGGCATCTTATTTATTCAGCGGCGGGGGCATAGTAGCTTTGTCTCTTGTCGCGCCTGCGGTCACGTCATGATGTGTCCGCATTGTGACGTTTCCCTCTCCTTTCACCAAGTTCATCCCCAAGCCACTGCACGTCTGCGGTGCCACTACTGCGGCTTTAGCCAAACCCACCCCTCTACCTGCCCGGCCTGTGACTCTCGTTATCTCAAACAGTTTGGCAGTGGCACCCAGCGCGTCGAGCAGGCGATCGCTCAAGAACTGCCTCATCTCAGTTGTCTACGATTTGACAGCGACACCACTCGCGCCAAAGGAGCCCACCGCGCTCTGCTAACTCGATTTGCCGACGGCGATGCGGATCTACTAGTCGGCACCCAAATGTTGACTAAGGGCATTGATTTGCCCCAAGTCACCGTGGTCGGTATCATCGCCGCCGATGGCCTCCTTTATATGGCTGACTATCGGGCCCATGAGCGCGCTTTTCAAGTACTCACCCAAGTCGCCGGCCGTGCCGGTCGCGGCGATCAGCAGGGTCGCGTCATTTTACAGACCTATAATCCCGACAACCCCGTCATTCAAGCTGTTAAGCAGCAAAATATCCAGCATTTTTTAGAAACGGAATCCCAGCATCGACAGGATTTGAGCTACCCCCCAGCAGGACAGCTGATTCTGCTGCGGCTAACAAGTCCTATCCCGCAGGCAGCAGAGCAAGCTGCCCACACCATCGCTGACCTTATGACCGCTCGACTAACGGCCCAGTGGACTCTCTTGGGGCCCGCCCCCGCACCAATCCTTCGAGTGGCCCGACGCTATCGCTGGCAGATTTTGCTCAAGGGTGACCCGCTGGCGCCCCCCCCGAGCTTGACCGATCTGTTCGATCACTGCCCAACTCAGGTGAGCCTCACGATTGATGTCGATCCCCTTAACCTGATGTGACCCAGCCAAATCACACAACGCCCGCTTCTCTCTTCATGGCAGTCAGTCAGGATTCATCAAGAAGTCGATCAAGTCTGATTGATATGGTGGCTCAGCCCAGTTCCAGCAGTCTTAATAGAGGGGGAGACTCCGAAAGGATGGTTGTCGTTCCCTGTCGTTCTAGCCACAAAGACGTTTCCGAGACCTCTCCTTCTCGTGGGAGCCGACCTCAGGACAAGGCGTTCCAGTATAGTGAAAGGAACAGTTGCCACACATTGATTCCCATGCTTCACCGTGTCATCAAGCCACTGCTTGGCTCTCTTTTAACTGCCTTTTTGACTTGCTGTACGTTGCTGATGGCGGCTCCAGCCTTTGCGACAGGGGTTTACCAGATGCCGCCGCTCTCGGATAGCACTTGGATCGTTGACGATGCCGGTCTCATCAGCCGCCTAAACGAAGGCAAACTCACCTCTGAACTGAAGGAACTGGCGACAGCAACCGGTAATGAAGTCCGGTTCGTCACCATTCACCGCCTCGACTATGGCGAAACCCCCGCTAGCTTTGCCGATGCCTTGATGGACAAATGGTTTCCCAATCCTGAAAGTCAAGCTAATCAGACTTTATTAGTGCTAGATGACGTCACTAACAATGCGGCCTTGAAAGTGGGTGAGGCCGCAGCGACTGATCTCTCCGACGATATTGCCACCAGCATTGTCGCGGACACCGTGGGCATCCCTCTGCGTCAGGGTAATAAGTACAATCAAGCATTGCTAGCCGCCAGCGATCGCTTGGTCGCTGTTCTCTCGGGTGAAGCAGACCCAGGGCCGCCAGCCGAGGTTTCCTCCTTTGAGATGGAAAGCACCTTTGCTTCAGCGGAAGAAACTGAAGAAAACCGAGGCAACGCCACCATTATCGTCGTCGGCTTTTTAATTGCAGCAACGGTGATTCCCATGGCGACCTATTACATTTATCAGGCTATCGGCGGCTAGGGATGCGTTAGGTCAGCCGACTAGTCAATGAACTGGTGCGGCCAATGACAAACCGGGTCAGGGAGGCCTCCCTGACCCGGTTTGTTTTTTGTTCATACCCAGCTTGTGACGGGCTTTGGACCCAGCACTAGTCCTGCACGTAGTCTTGACCTGAGACCAGGGCCAGCTCAGCCCTGACCATCTCACGGCCCAGGTAAGCCGCATGATCCAACATGGTGATGGGGCAGGGGCGATCGCTCGCTTCAAAAATGGCGATGCACAGCTCCTTAGCGGTCCTTCCGGTATACAGATAGGAATGTTGACGCTGCACTCCCCCCTCACAGGGTAGAGGTTCGCCCGTTTCTGGATCACAGGCTAACCCTTTATCGTTAATCACGTTAGTGAAATGTTTAGCACAAATCAAACTATTGTCGAGATCCAGAAAAATCAAGAAGTAGCCACCGGGATCAAGCTCAATAAACCGCTGGGATAACCGATTATCCAGATCAGTGAGTTGTTGCGGGCTCAGGCTGTTAACCGTAGGTGTGTGTGTCATTCAGAAAAACAGATTTTGTATCAATGGATGAAATCGGGATGAGTCGGCGATCGCCGATTTTTGTGGATTTCCATCTTAATATGATTTCTCTTGAGCCATCGGTCATGGCATCCACCCCCCATCGCCCATAACCCATTCAAAAAGTCTCAAAATGTAAGAAGTCACCGCGGTAGTTCAAATTTTAAGCCCTTGACCTGATACATTTCTTAGCACTTGGCGTTTTCCGGTTGAAATCTCGGCGATGGTGTTTTCTGTAGACAATCAGTTTTTGCTGCGCAATATTTGGTACCATGCGATGCCCGGTCACGCTCTCAAGCCTGGCCAGATGCTCGCCAAGACCTTGCTTAATGAGCCGATCTTATTTGGCCGCACCAATACTGGAACAGCCTTCGCCATTCGCGATATTTGTCCCCATCGGGCGGTGCCCTTAAGCTGTGGCTGGTTTGACGGTGAGGCCGTGCAGTGCTGTTATCACGGTTGGCGGTTTAACCAGTCTGGCCATTGCATTGAGATCCCTTCGCTAATGGCCGATCAGGAACTTGATTTGAATCGTTTCAACGTTCAGCGCTACCAAGTCCAAGAGGTGCAAGGCAATATTTGGATTTATATGCCTGACCCTGACGCAAAACAGGCGCAGCCGCCAAAGTTTGATATTCCACGGGTCCCTGGTTTTGCCGATGATGCCAAACCCGTCATGTCTTACACTATGCGCTTTCCCTGTTTTATCGATCACGCCGTGGTGGGTCTGATGGACCCGGCTCACTCACCCTTTGTGCATCGGTCTTGGTGGTGGCGGGACAGCCAGCTCAATCCTGAGATCAAGTGGTTTGATCCGGTTCCTTACGGGTTTGCGATGCGACGGCACAAAATGCCTGACACCATGGCCCGTGGCTATTGGCTCATCGGCGGTGTCCCTGAAAATGAAATTGTCTTTTATCTACCTGGTGTCAGGACGGAAGAAACCACGACGGAAAAATATCGGGTCGTTAATCTGACAACGGTGACGCCGCTGACTGATGACCAAACCGATGTCACCTTTGAATTTTATTGGGATTTGCCTTGGGGCTTTGTACTCAAGCCATTTTTGCGCTACCTCATTCCCACTTTTTTGGGCCAAGACCGAGATGTCGTCATCAAACAGCAGGCGGGACTACAGCATGAGTCTGTGCTGCGGTTGATCAAAGACTCAGATGTGCTCGCGCGGTGGTATTACCAGCTCAAAGCAGAGTTTCAGCGATCGCAGACCGAGCAGCGTGACTTTGTCTCGCCGGTCAAAACTCAGCAACTACGCTGGATGGCCTAGCCGCAGTCTACGTCAGCTCTTTGAGAGGCAGATCGGCATTCACCGCATCAATTTCGCGCTGTTCCGCCACGTTGATATCGTCGATATAATTGTCGAGCACAGCCTGCAAACGAGGCGCGTAAAATCGGTGCAAGCTGTAATTGGGCCGCGCTGGAAAGCCCCGCCGTTTCTTATGGCGCCCACCCGCACCGGGGTCAAATAACGTGATACCCTGACCAATGGCCCACTCAATGGGGCGATAGTAACAAGCATTGAAGTGTAGGTTGTTGTATTCTTCTCGGCAGCCCCAGTAGCGACCATAAAGGCGATCGCCCTTATACAAACAAAAGGACATGCCCACGGGATCAGCCAAATCATCGCTGTAAGCGGCAAACAGGACCAACCGATGGGCATAGTCAGGATAAAGCTGTTCAAAAAATTTGCGGGTCAGATACTTGCTGCCCCACCAGCCAAACTTGTCGCACGTATCCGCGTAAAAGTCATACATTTGAGAGCACAGTGAGCGACTGAGCTGCTCTGTTGTCATAGGTTCAAGCCGTAAGCCAGCCTTATCCAAGGATTTTCGCTCGCGTTTAATGTTGCGACGTTGATTCGCGTTAAACCGCCCAAGATAATCCTCAAAGGTCTGATAGCTTTCGTTCTGCCACACGTAACTGTGGTGGAGCCACTTCTTAAAGCCGATGTCTTCCATCAGCGATCGCCAATCAGGATCGGCATAGAGAAAGTGGCAGCCGGAAATATTATTGCGATCGCAAAACTGATCAATGGCAGCCACCATCATTTCTGTGACTAGCCTTTCATCTTCACCCGGAGCAATCAAAAATCGATAGCCTTCGGCTGGGGTAAAGGGCGACATCCCCAATAGCTTGGGATAGTATTCCACCCCCAGTCGCTGGGCTAACTCGGCCCACTGATGGTCAAACACGAATTCGCCATAGCTATGGCTTTTGAGATAGAGCGGTGCCGCAGCGACTAAGGTGCGATCGCGCCACACCACCAAATGATTGGGCAACCAGCCGGCATTGGCCACAACACTGCCAGAGCGCTCCATGTTGTTCAGCCAGTCCCACTCTAAGAAGGGCGTTTGCAAAGGAAGGGCCATTTCATCCCAAGCAGCTTGAGGGATTTCGCGGAGCTGGCGAATCCATGTGAGGGTGTATTGGGGCTGTGCCTGTTGAACCATAAATATTGAGCACGACAGAGGGGCGATCGCAAAACTTCCCTTAGCCTAATTCAATCCCCGCTGTGATGGCAGCGACGATAGTGTAAAAACACTTCATCTCCCTGGGTCACCACGTCAACTAATCGCAATGGCACAGCCGCCGTCACGGATAGACCTTGACCATCAAAGGGTGTCGGCGACTGACTGCCTCCAACTAGCAGCGGACAAATGGTCAGATATAGTTCGTCAATGACACCTTGCTCAGCTAATGAGGCGACGAGGGTCCCTCCGCCCAGCAGGGCAATCCGATGCAGTCCTAGTTGCTTCAACCGGCCTAGTAGCTGCTGCCAGTCAGGTGTAGCGGTCAGCTCTGGCAAAATACGATGAAAGAGAGATCTGTCTCCCCGTTTAGCCTCAAGGCCCTGCCAATGAGCGGCACCGGTAGGCGATGTCAACAGCCAGCGCGGGACCGACTGCCGAAAAAAGCGAAGATTGGTCGCCAGATTGCCCGTCTGTGAACACACAATTTGTACTGGCTGCGGCGGCTGTTGACTTACTGAGCGCTGAGCCAATAGCTCTGGCTGCCGCACCGAGAGGCAGGTGCCATAGGCTCGCAAGGTCCCAGCACCAAACAACACTGCATCGGCCCGAGCTACCTGAGCTTCTAAGTGCTGCAAATCGTTGGTTGAGGAAAACCGAGCCGCCGTACGCCGATAATCGGCAATTTTGCCGTCGGCGCTCATCGCCAAGACTACCGTAATCTGCGATCTCGAACTATTCACGCTTCTCCCCGTCGAGTGCTCCGGCAGCGATCGCTCCCACTAAATCGTGGCAAGGCCGTTAGGTCTCTAGTCTTCAAACCAGATAGCTCGCCAGGCATGTTCAGCTTCAGCTCGGGCTTTTTCCTGCTGCAGCTTTTGATAGCGCCGTCCCAACTGTTTGAGCTTGTGCAAGGTTTCTTGCAGTCGTCCCCGCCACAGCGCCGCATGGGGGTCTGCAAATTCAATATCCGCCAAGCGGAGATTCACCGCCACTAAGTGGGTCATTTCTCTCTCGACAATGTCATCCTCCAGAGGATCTGCATCCTCGCTGTCGTCATCGTCATCATCATCCTCGGGGCGGTCGCCAATTTCCACTAAAACGTTCAGCAAGTTGGGCATACTCGGCCCAGCAGATTCGCCTTCATCTGCGGCGGCCGCAATCACCATTTCCGGTAAATCTGGCAAAATATCAACCCGCTTCAAAAGCTGATTAACCAAACCCGACAGCATCCGCAAGATAGCCCGCAAGTGACGTTCCAACAATACGTGGCGCTTCGCTAAGCTAACAGGGGTATTGGGCTCAGCCCCCAGGATCGAAAATATTGACAAAGATGTACTGAGACGTTTCAGCATAGCCGAGGCTACTTCCGAACTATCGGCTGTTTCCGAGTCATCCGCCGTAGCCATCTCTTGTTGACTAGCTTCATCCTCGTCCTCAACACCTGCTTTCCGCAAGGCAGCATCCTCTGAAGCAGACAGATTAGCCGACTCGTCAACCACATCTTTGAAGTTATCCGCAGCGGCACTCCCCTCTGACTCCACTTGCGCGGCAGACTCAATTGCCGCCTCTAAACGTGAAGTCAACGCCGACAAATTTGTCACTGTACCAAGCTGCTTAATCTGCTCAGCGCCTTGAGAGGCTGCTTGCCGCAGCTGCTTTTGTAGCTGTTCCCGTGCCGTTACTTTGAGCGTTAAGAACTCATCCGGATAGGCTTGTGTGCATAGGTGATAAGCCGCCAAGATCAATTGGCGCTTGACTGCTTTACTCAGCACATCAAGATACTCGCCATAGAGATCCTTCAGTTCCTGATCGATTTCTTCGGTCGCAGCACTTAGCTTGGCAAGCTCGGTGTTAATTTGCTCCAGGCTTCTAGCCATGAGATATCTCAAATGATGTCATTGGGCAAAGCTAGCGACTAGACATGATTTGCCGATAGCAACAGATACAGCAGCTCAGTCATTGACACAAAGGGATCAAGATTGCAAGAAATTACTATCCTAGCCAGCACATAGGCTACACGAGCCAAGCGCAACGAGGCTGAAACAGTTATGCATCAAGTGTTCACCACTATGTCAACTCTACCGTTATCAAAAAAGGCGGGACAAATTTGCCCGCCTTCTCAACTCTCCAATCTACGATGAATTGCGAACAACTTCAGTTACTTAGCAGCATCAACCTGCGCAGCAACCTCAGCCGCAAAATCAACTTCTTTCTTCTCAATACCCTCTCCCAAGACGAAGCGAGCAAACCGGCGAACTTGGATATTTTCACCCAGTTGAGCAACGAACTTCTTGATCAGCTCGTCAACTGTTATATTTTGGTCTTTGATGAATGGCTGATCCAACAAAGCTAGCTCTTTCAAACGCTTATCAATTAGCCCTTGAACAATTTTTTCGCGAATGTTTTCTGGCTTGTTGGCCAGATCATCGCGCCCCATCTCAATTTCCTTTTCCTTTGAAATGATTTCTTCGGGGATATCGTCAACGCGAACGTATTCGACATTTGGGCAAGCCACAATTTGCATCGCCACATCTTGCGCCAAAGACTTGAATTCATCACCCTTAGCCACAAAATCTGTCTCACAGTTGACTTCAACCAGTACGCCTACGCGACCACCCGTGTGGATATAGCTGTGCACTAGTCCTTCAGCGGCCACGCGACCTTCTTTTTTAGCTGCAGAAGCAATCCCCTTCTGACGGAGCCATTCGACAGCTTTTTCTAGGTCGCCGCCCGACTCGGTGAGCGCTTTTTTGCAATCCATCATGCCTGCGCCCGTTTGCTCGCGCAGTTCTTTCACCATTTTTGCCGAAATATCTGCCATATTTTCCTCGTTGCTTCTCAAGTCGCTTCGGTCTTTAGCGAGATCGCAGAGTTACTCTTCTGAGTCACCCTGACTATCAGCAGACGGAATCTCGTCTTCATCAGCAAAATCCGCTTCAGCACCGTCATAGTCTTCGTAGATTTCACCAGAATCGACTCTTCCGTGGGAGCCTTCGTAAATAGCATCCGCCAATCGACCCACAATAAGCTTAATGGAGCGAATGGCATCATCGTTAGCAGGAATCGGAATATCCACGTCGTCTGGATCACAATTCGTATCTAGCAGCGACACAATGGGAATATCCAGCTTTTTGCATTCCTGCACAGCGTTGTATTCTCGCCGGGTGTCAATGATGAGCGCCACATCAGGGGGTCGACGCATTGTCTTGAGTCCGCCTAGGTACTTTTGCAGCTTCTCCAACTCGCGACGCAGCACAGCAGCTTCTTTTTTAGGCCGCAGCGCCAATGCGCCAGTTTCCTGCATTTTTTCCAGTTCTTTGAGGCGATCGCAACGGGTTTTGATAGTTTCCCAGTTGGTCAACATGCCCCCCAACCAGCGCTGGTTAACATAATTAGCGCCACAGCGACTAGCCTCCTGAGCAATGATGCCCGCTGACTGACGCTTTGTTCCAATAAACAAAAATTTCTGACCTTGGGCTGCAGCACCACGAACGTAGGCAAAGGCCTCATCCATGAGCTGTGCAGTTTGCACTAGGTCGATGATGTGTACACCATTTCGCGACGTAAAGATGTACGGTGACATCTTCGGATTCCAACGTCGAGTTTGGTGACCAAAGTGAACCCCGGACTCTAACAGTTGGGGTAGGGAAACAACAGGCATTGAATTGTACTCCTTTCGGGTTTAACCTCCACCTGGCAGTCTTTAATTAAACTAAAGACACCCAAAAGCCCAGGTGTGCGATTTTTGACAACTTTACGAGTATATCACAGCCAAAATAGCCATGGATCGGTCAATGACAAAAAGTATGGTGCATTGATGGTCCATTGACTCAAAGACTAGAATTGGGGCGAAAATCAAGGCCCTCAATTGGGAAAGCTAGAGAACAATTATTTCAGGGTATCTGCGACGCTGTTTGCAATGCCCGCGTGACTTCCTTTGTAAACCCACGGAAAGCGTCCTATGTCTGCCGAATCTCAACGCCCGCCTGCGGTTCCCTCCCGGATGCCGCCGCCACCACCACCCGGAAGACCTGCAGCAACTGGTAGGCCCCCCGCCGCTCCTCCGAAACAGCCGATCCCAGGGCGGAGCGCTCCCCCACCCCCCGCGGCTGCCGCTAAGCCCTCCCTGACCCTTGAAAAAATTGCCCGTGAAGCCTTTGATAAAGGGTTTTC
Source organism: Leptolyngbyaceae cyanobacterium (assembly GCA_050331235.1). Classification (GTDB taxonomy): domain Bacteria; phylum Cyanobacteriota; class Cyanobacteriia; order Phormidesmidales; family Phormidesmidaceae; genus Halomicronema. The sequence continues at coordinate 3,322 of JBHJHA010000106.1, read as the reverse complement.
CGACATTCATTTAGGCGTTGGCGAAGTGCCTCGATTCCGCGATCGCGGTCAAATCACAACCACCGATTACCCCGTCATTGACGAGCCCATCTTTTATGGCTGGCTTACAGAAGTCCTCAAGCCAGAGGAAGTTCAGCAATTTAAGCAGACTCTTGACTTTGATGGAGCCGGCCAGTTTGAGTTTTCACGGATCCGGATCAATATCTTTGACTCACTGACGGGCCCTGCAATGGTTATCCGTCTAATTCCCAATAAGATTTTGACCATGGAGCAGCTCAATCTGCCCAGCGTTCTTCGCGACATTTGTCATTATCACAAAGGCTTAGTGCTCGTCACAGGTCCGACCGGTTCAGGTAAGTCGACCACGATGGCAGCCATGTTGGATTACATCAACAAGGAGATGCCGAAGAACATCATCACCATTGAGGATCCGATTGAATTTGTACACCAGAGTCGTCGCTCTCTGATTAAGCACCGAGAAGTTGGCCGCCATACCCTGGAATTCAGAAATGCTTTAAAAGCCTCTTTAAGAGAAGACCCAGACATTATTCTGGTTGGTGAAATGCGGGACAAAGAAACCGTTAATACGGCGCTCAAGGCCGCTCAAACTGGCCACCTAGTAATGGGGACCTTACACACAAATAGTGCAGTGAAGACGGTTGAACGGATTTTGAATCTGTACGAGCCGGATCAACAAACCCCCGTTCGGATTTCCCTTGCTGAGTCCCTTGTGGCCGTGGTCGCTCAAGGCCTGTGCCGTACAACGGACGGCAAACGGGCAGCCTTTCATGACATCATGATCAACACCGACGCCATCAAAGATTACATCATGCGCGGCGATCTGGACGAGATTGAGGCCCTGATACCTAAGTGCGGTTTCGATGGCATGTGCACTATGAACCAATCGTTATACGCCTTGTATGAAGCCGGTCGGATCACTGAGGAGACAGCTCTGGAGATGTCTCCTCGGCAAAATGAGATGGCGCAAATGCTTAGAGGACGTGTCTAGGCAAGTGCCCCGGCTGACTAACGCTAATGCCAATTCCCTCCCAACGTTTAAAGGCATTGCCGTCTTTACGCCAGGGGGGGATTTGGTTTTTTGCCGTGATTATAAGAAGAGAGCGCAGTGGCATTTAACATTATGCGGTGCTCTACAAGAACATCTAGGACTCCCAGAATCTCCTCATTTCTTGGTGCCAGCTTTCACCGCAACTGTCGACTGCTGGCATCACACTTCTACATCTACCCAACACATTGCCGCCGAAGCCTATCCGTTTGTCTACCACTACCAGGGCTTACTCAACGCAGTGTTTGAGCTTGGCAATTTGGAGTGGACCCGTCTTCAGCCTTCAGCCAGTGATTTGAATCTAACAATGCTGGAGACCTATCGCTCACGGTTTCCTCAGCTGTGGGAAACACACAACCTAGTCATCGATTTATCTAACCATCATGCCGTCGAATTAGCCCAGGCAGATGTCTCACCTTCTTCAGATAGCAACGGCGTTGTCTTACGGCTATTTGTCTCCGGGCAGTCAGCATTTACGGAACGAATTCTTAAAACGCTACAGCATGTTCTCGAGAGTTCTCGATATCATCCCTACACACTGCAAATGATCGATGTTTCTCAACAGCCAGAGCAAGCCGAGACCGATCAGATTACAGCAACTCCGACGCTGATTCGAGTGTCCCCGCCCCCCGTCCGCAAGCTAGTCGGTGAACTGGATAATCCCCGGGCAATCCTAAGTTTACTGAGTGGACTGTAGCGCTAGACTCACTGCCCGCCCCCGGGAGACCGAGAGGAATCCAGGGCTCAAGTGCTGATGACCGCACTGTTTAAACGATTTCGCCAGAGCTCAACAGCCACCAGCAGCGATGGATCTAGCCAGTCATCGTAATGAGGATAAAGGGGTAACCGGGGCTGTAGCTGCCAACCCGCCTTGTTTAATACAGTTCTTAATTGGGCAGGGTGAGGGTGTGCAAAATCAGGGAAAACTTCATCGAGTGGTCCTAAGCCACCCAGATCTCGAGCTCCAGAGGCGATCGCTGCTAACAATGACGCTTCATCAGCCACCAGGTTAGGCGGAATTTGTAACGTAATGTCCGCAGGTAAAACCTGCCTTGCGACTTGCACAAAATCTATCAGCATCTGTGAGTCAAAAGGGTGTCTCCCTTCAACTTGGGATGCCCCTGGCTGATGGGGTTGCAAGATGACTTCTTGTATGTGACCCCAGCTTTTATGGCATTGGGCGATCGCCTCCAACGTCGCTAGCCGATCCCACGGTGTTTCCCCAATTCCTAATAGCAGCCCAGTCGTAAAGGGAAGACCCAAGCGTCCAGCCTGTTCTAGCTGGGCTAACCGCAGTTCAGGATGCTTACTGGGAGCATGCCGATGTACCCCCTGTTGTAAGGCCGGCGTTAGTTGCTCCAGCATCAAGCCCATGGAGACATTGACCTTTTTGAGCTCAGCCATTTCGGCGACGCTGAGTAGTCCGACATTTGTATGGGGCAAAAATCCTTGCTCTAAGGCTATTTCACAAATTTGATAGATTTGTGAAAACCAGGCAGAACGGCGAGGACTGCGCGGATTCACTTCTCCACTCATCACTAAAATCTCAATCACCTCTTGCGATCGCGCTGTATCTAACCGCGATCGTAAATCCGCGAGGGATAGCCAAGTGTCTTGATAGGGGTCAACGCGAAAGTTGCAGTAGGTACAGCGATTGAAGCACTCGTAGGTAGGAACAATCGTGAGTGCTGGACTGTAAGTGACGCAGTTGGACGAGTCGGTCATCTTCAAAATTGGAGACGGAGAAAGAAACACTGGCATCGTCGATGAGTAATCGCAATCCGCTTTCTTAAGAACGTAACGGAATTATCCCCAAAGCATTTTGAACTATGTACTTTTTCTCTACCAGAGGATGGTTTTATGATGACTCCCTACAGGTTGCATTCTCTCAAAGCATTCTGCTGTTTCTCATACACAGCATGGATTTCAAGGTATTACCACCACATATTCTTAATACCAGCTTTAGATGAGGGCGCTTTACAAAACTCAGCACTCTCGTTAATATAACTAACACAGATGTTCACAAATTTTTGAACTTCTGTTTGTACATAACACCTTGAAAAAGGAATTATTTCATCATGACAACTACTCTCCAGCAGCGCAGCAGCGCCAGCTTGTGGGAACAGTTTTGCCGTTGGGTAACCAGCACCGAGAACCGCCTGTATGTGGGTTGGTTCGGCGTGTTGATGATTCCTACCCTTCTGGCAGCGACTGCGTGCTTCGTCATCGCGTTTGTGGCCGCACCTCCCGTAGACA
>JBHJHA010000105.1:0-27305 GCA_050331235.1 Leptolyngbyaceae cyanobacterium | reverse complement strand
CAGCCCGTTCAATTTCCTGGTCAATACTCTGGCGGCCTTGGTGGCTTATACCTATCAAGAGAAGAAACCCGCCTTAGACCTAGAGTTCAAAGGCTTGTCGGCGCTCCCTGAAGCCATCTTTTAACTCGTCGAACTGACGTGGAAGGGAGAAGACATCAGACGCGGGTAAACCACTACCCTCTCACAGCTATCAACCGGAAGCGAGCGATCGCATCCAGCGGATGTTAGATATTCTTACCGAAAGGACTACCCTGGCGTCAAAGCCGAGCACCTTAACGAGGATCGCTTAGGACGAATCCTCGACGGGCTATTCGAGTATGGGACGACGGCGTTTTTTCTCCGGATGGCGATGCAGGTGGTGACTATCTTCGGGATCAGTGTAGAGCAATGGCATCTGGACTCGACCTCATTTGCCCTCGACGGTGCGTATGAGTCCTTGGAGGAAGCGCCGCAAGCCATTGAGATCTGCTGAGACTACTCCAGAGACCATCGACCCGAGTTGAAGCAGTTTTTAGTGAACCTTATCTGCAGCGCAGATGGTGGTATTCCGTTGTGGTTCAAAGTAGGTAGTGGTAACGAGAGCGATAGCCAAACATTTGCCGCTTTGATGACGCTGTTTGCTCAGCAGTGGCAAGCCCCCGGTCTGTGTGTCGTTGACGCAGCTTTCTACGGCGAACCAAACTTACAGCAAGTCGGCTCACTGCAATGGCTCAGCCGGGTTCCGCAAACATTGGGGGCAGCCAGCGGTTGGTGGCCAGTGATATTGAACAATTGCAGGCCATGCCCTGCTAGTGAGAGGGCTATCAACTATGGTAGCAGCAGCAAACCTACGGCGGCATCGAGCAGCGCTGGATTCTCGTCGAGAGTCGACAGCGGGCTCAACAAGAAGGGTGGAAGCGAGCCTTTGAGAAACAGGAAAAGGCCTTGCAGTGGCACACTCTAGTGCAGGTCGCGCTGATGCCAGTTACCGCAAAGCGCCCGCCCGGTCGGCCTAAGCGTTCGGCGGCTCAAGAACTCCCAGCCATCGGCTTTCAATGGCAGGCGACGCTGGAGCGACAACCGAATTTCGAGGTCCAGATTCGACAGCGTCAAAGCCGCTTCATCCTGGCCACCAATGTGCTCGATGAACGGGCCTATCCGGCAGAGCGCTTATTACAAGAGTACGAAGGCCAACAGCAGGTTGAGCGCGGCTTTCGCTTCCTCAAAGCCCCCCCTTTTTTACAGCAGTGTGTTTGTCAAAAAGCTACAACGGTTAGAGGCTCTGGCGCTCGTGATGGCCCTGACCTTACTGATCCATAGCCTGGGACAACAAAAGCTGAGGGCACAACTGGAACGACTCGATGAAGCGGTGCTCGACCAGAAGCAACGACCCACCGCCAAACCGACCCTAGGTGGATACTGAAGAAGTTTCAGGCCATTCATCTAGTGACGATCACCAATAGTCAGCAAGTCACCAATCTCTTGGAGGAACGGAGCAAGATTATTCGGCTCATGGGCATGCCTTGCTGCCGGTACCATCTCCTCAATTAATTCCTGTCAACCTGCGGAATGTCGGTTGAATATCACCGTTACCGCAGGGAATATCGACGATCGCAAGCCCGCTGCGGACTGGCTCAGTGGCTGATTTGGTAAAGTCTTGGCCGACCGGGGATATCTCTCCCAACCGTTGGCGCAAAAGCCGCTGCAGGACTGGGGATTGAATTCTTCGCCAAGCCAAGCGGAATCTGAAAAACAAGTTGATGCGGTTGACCGACAAACTCCTAGCCAGAAAGCGTACCATCATTGAGTCGGTGATTGACCAACTGAAGAATATTGCGCAGATCGAACATCCTCGGCATCGTAGTTCCACCAAATTTATGGTCAATCTCGGCTGCGATCTGATTGCTCATTGCCGTCAACCAAAGCAACCAGCTTTGCTGTTAGAGTGGGCGCTGCCACCCGCTGCTTAACCGGAATTGACGTTAGTCAGCTTCTCCGATCAGCGTAAAAGCGGCCCAGTTAATCGGTTCGGGGTATTTTTCCCGCGTCGTTAGCATGGCTGTGCGCAGGGCACTGGCCTTATCACTCCCGGCCAACCATTCTTCATAAAAGGTCGCCATGAGCTCTCCGGTGGGAGCATCGGGCACTGACCACAGCGACACTACAACGCTGGGCACTCCAGACGCAATAAAAGCCCGTGATATGCCATTGACGCCATCGCCAGTTAAGTTACCGCCACCGGTATTGCAGGCACTTAGCACTACGAGCTCTGCCCGCAGTCGAAAGAGCAAAATTTCGCTGGTGTCAATCAGGCCTGAATCAAAGAGGGAGATTGGTTGTTGATTGCCGGGCAAATCAATGAACTCAGTTTGCCCGCCATCAGTTTGAGCAACAGCGATCGCCCCCGGCAGGTCAAATGGTGTGAGTCCTTCTAGCAGCCCATGGGTAGCAAAGTGCATCACGCTAGCATTGGCAAAGCGCTGCAGAATGTCGGTTTTCGTGGCGGCATCACCGATCAGGGGCTCCGTGGCCAATAACTCGGCAATGCGGCGGGCCTCTTGCTCAGCAGCAGGCAGCGCCGGCAACCTCAGTGGTGGTTGGTTGAATCGCTGCACAGGTGCATAGGTCGGATTGCCGACAATTAAGGGATTACTAGACGCATCCAACGATTGCTGCCGCGATTGCGCCGTCAACGATAAGGCCTGAATCGAAGGAGCCGTCAGCGGCGTGTGGTGATCAATGAGATATGTGCCATCAGGGGCTTGGAGCGCCGCAAACGGCACCATGAACAGTACAAAATCTGGAATAAAAATAACCTGATCGCGGGGATTACTGCTGAGCGAAGCCTGAATGGGTTCGATCAGCAGCTGATGTAGTTGCCGCAAGTAAGGCCGGTCCGTCGGTACACTGCGAGAAGTCCCGTCAAAGTTGGCTGCGACGACTTCCAATCCCCTTGCGCCCAATATCAGACGAGTTTCCTGGACCAGATTTTGCACATCACTGGGAACCGTCGCTAAAGCCGATAACTCTACCGGCTGTGTGTGAAACTGAATTTCCCCGGTTGGTTTTATCACCCAAGTCAGTAGATGGGCAGGGGCCGCCGCCCCATCGCAACTGTCGATAAACGTATCAAAGCTATAGGTGACCAATGTGGCATTTCGCCGTTGGGCGATCGCCTGCATATCTTCTAGGCTAGGTGGGCTCAGTCGCTCTCCTGGTTGTTTAATAGCCCGCAGTTCTTTCAAGCCCTGTGTCCGACCCTGTTCGATCGCAACTAAAGCATCTTCTGGGCGCCCTTGACGAAGGAGAACATGTTGCAGCATTTGGTATAAGTTGGTGCTGCTAAACGGCTGACCATACCACTCGGTAATTTCGCGAATGTCTTCGTCGATTTCAAGATCATCATCTTCACGATTTACCTGAGCGTTGGCGAAAATCTGATCCAGCAGGTCGATCGCTGTCCTCAGCACGTCCTCCGCCTCCGACAACTGTCCCGCTTTGATGTGGGTCTGGGCCATCGCCGCCAGCGTGGCGATTTCCTCATCGAGAACGCTACGCGGTAAGCGGAGATCAAAGTCATCGGGACGATTCTTCTGATAAAGCGCCAAGGCGTCTTCATATGTCGAGATGGCCGCTCCCCATCCGGCCCGGCATTGCCATTTTTTAGCCACGGCCCTGAGCTTGAGAGGATCAACGAGCGATCGCGCAATTACAGCCTGTCGTTGCAGTAGTTCATTAGCCTCGCTGGCTCGATTCGTTTGGTCATAAATCGCTACCAACCCATGCAACACCTCATATTCACCATTCACATCCGACAGCTCACGAAACAATTTGAGAGCGGACGCAAAAGCGGTTTCTGCAGCGGCTAGATCGTCGTCATACAGCTGGGTAAGACCGTTATCGAGTAAAGCATTGGCCATTTCGGCAGGGTCGGGCTGATCGGTTGCCGTCAGCGTGAACTGACCGTCGGCAAACCGCGCCACAGCAGTTTCCGTATAGGCGTCTTCGGTCAAAATCCGGACGCTAATGTCCACCACTTCCGGCTGGCGACTGAGGACAGTGAAGTTAACAAAATCAACCTGCGGATAGCTATCCCCCTCAATTTCAACAAACAAAATGATACCGCCATAAACCGGCGAGTCAGGATTAGGGGGAATCAGTGCACCGGACTTTTGGTGTTGAAAATCAATAACGTATGCCGCAGCGGCAAGGGCGATCGCTTGTTGATCCGCAACAGAGAGTCCCGCTCGTAAGGTAATTGCGGGTGACCAAGACCGAAATTCGGTGCCGTCGCTGTATAAGGCTGTGGAGGAACTCGGACGCACCTGCACAATATCGGGATGCAGCTGATAGAGGCCGGTTTCAAGCTGCTCTCGGTCGGTCGCAGCAGCAGTTGATGGGGTTTGTGCCAACACGATGGGAGCATGATGAGAAGTCAACGCAGCTGCCGCGATCGTCCTTTGGGGTTCAAGGGGAATGAAGATGGACCCAACCGGCAGGAGTGCCAACCCAACTGCTGTAATCCCCGAATGCAGACCCATCATCTTGCCCCAGTTACAAGCGCGTTACTGCCGCATTCTACATGCCCCCACGGGGCGATCGCGCTTTGAGCCAACTTTCAACAATGGAGCAATTGGGGGTAGGAGAGTGGAATAACTACGTGAGCTTAGCTGCAACCAAAACCTTGCCACAGTTAAGTTGAAGATAGGGCAATAGCAATCGAATGCCCTGGCACCGTTCGTCACGAAAGTCCTGAAAGACACCAGCGCTCTGTTTAGCAATTTACCAAATCAGACAGAGTACAGAACATTCCTATTGATGGAACCTTTTAATCAGGCCAGAGAAAATATAATGTAGAAACGATTCAAGGAAATGTTTGGAGTGTCATCTTACTCCTTAGTCAGATGCTGATTGTTTAATGATCTCAGCTAAGCAGCCGACGGTTTTAGTGATTGAAGACGATGAGGACTCGCGAACTCTGCTAGAAGTTGCGTTGACTGCAGAAAATTTTCGGGTCCTGACATCTAGCTGCGGCCATACGGGGTTAGAGATTCTGGCGCATGAAGCGATCGACCTCATACTGCTAGATCTGATGCTCCCCGACATCGACGGCTTCCAATGCTGCTCCATCATGTTCGAAAGGTTAGGAACTCAATGTCCTCCAGTACTGGTGGTTACAGGTCTAGACGATACGGAATCGGTCGATCGCATTTTTGCCTTTCCGGTCACTGACTTTATTGTCAAACCTTTCAATCTCAATATCCTGATCCATCGCATTAGCCGAGTTTTGCGTGAGCGAGAACTGCTCAAACAATTGGAAATGGCCAACGCTAAACTTCAAGAAGCAGCTCAAACCGATAGCCTGACAGGCATTGCCAATCGGCACCATTTTCAAACTGTGTTGATGAAAGAATGGGGCCGCCTATTGAGAGAGCAAAAGCCCTTAGGACTACTCCTGTGTGATTTAGATGCGTTCAAGCAATATAACGATCGCTATGGGCATTTAGCCGGCGATGTCTGCCTCAAAGAATTTGCCAGGATTATCAAAAACGCCGTAAATCGCCCCACGGATTTGGTCACTCGATATGGGGGAGAAGAATTCATCGTCTTGCTACCCAATACCGCCGAAGAGGGGCTAGCCACCGTTGACTTCAAGATTCGTCAAGGGCTGGCAGAGGCCGCAGTCCCCCATGACAGCTCATGGGTAGATAAGTACGTCACCTACAGTGCCGGAGGCATATCAGCCATCCCGCAGTTATCGCTATCACCGGATGAGCTCATCGACCAAGCTGACAATGCCCTGTATAAAGCCAAAGCAAGGGGACGCAACTGCACGATTATCGAACCCTTTAGGAGCCGGCTGAGTTGGTCTGTCGGCTGAGTTTTCTCAGCGGCCGGTGCATTTCCGGCAGGCGACTAAAGACCGCCGAGGCTTTAAGAAAAACTTTGTGAGGTAAAGCTGGGATGCCGGTGACGATTTCCCCGGAGGGCACATCACTATGGATGCCGGCTTTGGCCGTGGCGATCGCCCCATCTCCAATTTTCGCTTGATTAGAGATGCCCACCTGCCCCGCCAAGATGACTCGGTTACCCACGGTGACGCCGCCAGCCATGCCAACTTGGGCTGCCATCACCACACCCTCGCCGATTTCGCAGCCGTGGGCGATGTGCACCATATTGTCGAGCTTGGTCCCGCGGCGGATGCGCGTTTCGCCCACCGCCGGACGATCAACCGTGGAGTTGCAGCCAATTTCCACACCGTCTTCGATCACGGTGATCCCCGACTGCTCCATTTTTTCCCACCCTGCTGCTGTGGGCACGAACCCAAACCCTTCAGACCCAATCGCCGCACCGCTGTGAATCACGCAGTCAGTTCCAATCTGAGTGCGTTCGTGAATTACACAGCTGGCGTGTAGCACTGTGCGATCGCCCACTACGGCGTCGGGATAAACCACCACATGGGGATGAAGACAAACGCGATCGCCAATTTTGGCTCCGGCTTGTACCACCGCGTAGGCACCGATCGCCACGTCTTGACCTACCTGAGCAGTTGGGTCAATTACCGCTGTAGGGTGAATGCTTAATGCCGGCTGAAATGGCTGATAAAACAGCCCAATGGCCCGCGCAAACCCTAAGCGGGGATCGGCAGTGCTCAGCCAAGCAATGCCTCGTTCATCAGCCTCGGCCTGAAGCGTCTCATCTTGGGGCAAAATCAGGGCGCTGGCTTGGGTTTTGGCCGCAAACTGGCTGAATTTTTGCCCCTCAATATAACTCAAAGTACTGGCCTGGGCGGTTTGCACAGCCGCGACGCCAGTGATCTCAGGATCCCGCTCGGGAAATGATGAGAGGCTCGAGGTCTCGGTGATCCCGATGCTTTGGGCGATCGCGCTGAACTTCATACCAACCGATTGAAATAGGGCTATCCTACGCTACCAGAAACGCGACACACTCTACATGAGCAGTTTGAGGAAAGAAATCAGCGGGCTGAACTCGCTGGAGCTGATAGCCGCCCTCACCGCACAACCGCTTGAGGTCACGGGCCAAAGTAGCCGGATTGCAGCTCATGTAAACGATGCGTTGCGGGTGCAGTGCCACCAGAGCGTCGACCACGCGATCGCCGCAGCCTTTGCGGGGCGGGTCGAGCACCACAATGTCAGGGGTCTGATCTTTGAGGGAGCCAGTTACCTGAGGAAGCAACTTGTCGACGCTACCCGTTTGAAACCGCACGTTGCGAATGTTGTTCAATTTGGCATTTTCAATGGCGATTTCGACCGCTTCGGTTTGGACTTCGAGCCCAAGGCAATAGCTTGCTCGCTGAGCCAACGGGAGCGTCAGCGTACCGATACCACAGTAGGCGTCCACGACAACTTCTGTCCCCTGGAGCTGTAGTTCATCCAAAATGACCTTTAACAGCCGCTCGGCCTGCTCGGTGTAAACCTGGAAAAAAGTCGTGGGGTAGATGTGAAAGATCAGATTGGCAAACCGTTCCTCTAAATACGGCTCGCCAATGACAAAGCGAGTTTCTGATCCCCAAATTGTGTTGCCCGACTTTTGATTGAGGTTGATGCATACCCCCGCTAAGTCTGGATATCGGGCCTTCCACTCTAGACATTGCGTCTCGATGTCAGGCAGATCCCAAGTGGTACTGACTAACGTTAACAACAACTGCCCCGTTCGGCGGCCTACCCTGAGCGCCAGATGACGCAGCGCCCCCTGACGAGACGTCTCGTCGTAAATTGACCAGCCCCGCGCCTGGATGTCCCCCTTGACCTCGGCGAGTAGACTGTCGAGGAGATCGTCTTGAATAGGGCACTGATTGAGATTGATGATTTGGTGAGTGCCCTTACGAAAATATCCGGCCTTGACAGTGCCTTCGGCAGATTGTCGCAGCGGATATGTAGCTTTGTTGCGATAGGTCAGCGGCTCATCTGCCCCGATAATTGAGTTGACCGGAACGGTGGAGAACTGTCCAATGCGCTCTAGGGCATCAACGACCTGTTGCTGCTTGGCGACAAGTTGAGCGGGATAAGCCACCGGCTGCCACTGACACCCACCGCATTTATCAGCCACGATGCAGGGTGGGCGAATGCGATCGCTCGAGGCTTTGATCACCTCTAGCAGACGGCCTCGACCAAAAGCCGGCTTTACAAAAACCAAACGCACTTGGACGCGATCGCCCGGCACCGTATTAGGAACAAACACAACGCGGTTTTCCCAGCGACCAACGCCGTCGCCGTCGCTACTGAGATCGGTAATATCAATTTCGAGGGTTTCCCCCTGTTGCCAATGGGTCATGGGTTGAGACGTAAATTAGCGCAAACAAAAACTTGGCGCGGCAGGAAACTTAGGCACTGCTACACTACGCGATCGCCGCCTGCAAATCTGCCGTTGGATCGCCCTCTAATACAGAACCGTCAGGCGCTTCGAGCACAAAGCCCGCATCGCGAATCATGGCAAAGTCTGCCGTAGCAGCCTGTCCGGGTGTCGTCAGATAGTCGCCGACAAAAATTGAGTTTGCCGCATATAGCCCCAGCGGTTGGAGCGATCGTAACTGCACTTCTCGTCCACCGGCAATCCGCAGTTCTTGACTGGGCAGCAACAGCCGAAACAGACAGAGCGCGCGCAGACATTGGCGCGGATTGAGATCGCCGCGATTAGCAAAAGGGGTGCCCGAGATAGGAATCAAAAAGTTTACTGGTACGCTGGTCACTTCAAGTTCTCGCAAGGAGAGTGCCAAATCAATAACGTCATCCGCTGATTCCCCCAAGCCCAGAATGCCGCCTGAACAGGTCGTAAGCCCCGCCGCTTTGACAGCGGCCACCGTATCGACACGATCTTGAAAGGTATGGGTTGTGCAGATATTTTCGTGATGCGCTTCTGCGGTGTTGAGGTTGTGATTGACTCGGTCAACTCCTGCCGCGGCTAGCTGCTGTACCTGATCTTCGTCTAGCAGCCCCAAGCAGGCACAAATCTTCATCGGATACTGGGTCTTGACCGCCCGCACGAGCTCTAGCATACGGTTAAGGGTGGGCTCGTTGGGCGATCGCCCTGAAATAACCATGCAAAAAGTACCCGCCTTGAGCGTGTGAGCCCGTTCAGCTGCGGCCAATACTCGCTCTTTGGCCATCAGCGGATACTTATCAATTTCCGCTGTTGAAATTTTGGACTGTGAGCAGTAATGACAGTCTTCAGGGCACAGACCACTTTGAGCATTGAGTAAAAAATGCAGTCGAACTCGGTTGCCCCAGTGATGGTGGCGAACGCGGTAGGCCGCGTGCAGTTGAGCCAACAGCTCTATATCAGGTGCCTCCAAAACTTGGTGGGCCGCCTCACGGCTGATGATTTCCCCAGCGAGCGCTTGGTCAGCCAGACGATTCCAGTTGGGGACAGACAGCGGTGAGGTCATAATGCGAAACGGATAACAGGCCAAACTATAGGCTAATACGACAGGGGAATTCCGCAGCAGCGGATCAGCAAATCGTTGTGATAGTGCTAAACAAGGTCAATATTATTCGGGTGAAGTAGTCGACCAAGCAGTCAGTCAGCGCGCTCAAGTAACCTCCAATATCAATACCGGATGCTTACCTGAGGCTAAATAAACGGTTAGATTGGTAGAAGTCAGCCCATCTGCTGACACCCAGCCCAACTTCTATCGAAAATGGGGCTCGGCTACCTCTTATTTGGAGCGTCAGTCAGCTCGCAAATTGCGATAGAGGGCTACGCCAAATAGCCCTAATCCCCATAGTAGAAAATTCACTACAAACCAAGACATCCAGGTAATGAGATGCCCCATCAGGGCCCAAAGACCCACAGTCATGCGGGTGAGGTATTGACCGAGTGAGCAGGAATGGGCTGGAATATCGGGCGGGGTGGGAGGACAAATCCCCGTTTGCACGACCGCGATCGCCCCAGGCATAATCCAAGACAAGCTCATCAACAACGGGGGCAAAATCATGGAGATCAAAAAGATGGCAATCCATCGCTGTACACGGAGTGATCGCCCCGTTGAGGAAAAACCTGAAGCCACGTCTGTTTGCCCCAATCCAACCGCTCTAGCTTAACCTTCCGGTTCCAAGATGCGTACCCCGACCGTACTGGTGTAAAAGTTGTAGAGGTCGCCCTCAATCTGAATCTGCGTACCAATCTTAACTGGACTATTGCCGACAACTGGACCATTTTCAGTAATCAGGGCATCGTCAGCCAACGTAATCAGCATGTCGATGGTATAGTCCAGCTCCGGACGCGGATCGGGCAGAGACTTGACAGTACCATCCGGCTGCGGCACAGCTTGGCTGCGCGGTAGCTTCTTGACATCTTTAATACGGACCTCGCCGTGGGGCTGGTTCCGAATAATCACATTCGTGGTTTCAGATTCCTTTAGTGTTTGAAACAAGCCCTCAGGGTCAGAGACTGTCAGCCCTCGCACCATAATGTCAACTTCCACAGGCTTTGTGTTGCCCCCTACTTGAGCGACTGAGCCCCCGGTACCTGGAAAGATAAAAATGCCTACGATCACCATCAAAATGACGAGGGCAGCCCCAATATCAAGCAGGCTAACCTTGCCAAATAGCCGACCCTTAGAATCTAAAATTGCCATGCTTTCTTACCTTTAGCAGATCAAACGAGGCAGGTGAAACGGGTAATCTACCAACAAATGAGTGGTGACAATGGGCCAAATGCCAAGATCCAGAGGCGCGATCGCCAATTTTCACATATCGCATAGTGCTGAATCAGACGGATGAAACACTCCCATCGTCAGAGTCATATTTAAGCACTTTACTGGCAACTTGAAAGCAAATTTCAACGTCTATGAGAATTAAGTCGCCCAAAGAGGCACCCTACGCCTATGGGGAGCAGCAGCACACGGGGCAGGAAAATCCAATGAAATCCTTTATGAATTTGTTACGTAGATTTGGCCAGCGATGGATGTATGGAGCATTGGCAATGGTCGTTGCCGCGGGGTTAGTCGTTGCGACTCCCCAGCCCTCTAAAGCCGACATCAATATTTTTGATCTGATCTTTAACGGCATTCAATACGTTCAGCTCTCTAATCTGAGTGATGAACAAGAAGTGGCGTTGGGTCGCCAAACCGACGAAGCCTTGAAACGTCAGGGTGTAAGGGTTTACAACCGTGATCCGGAAGTCGTCAGCTACATCAATCAACTCGGACAGCTTTTGGCAACGCACAGCGAACGCAGCGATATTCCATACACCTTTCAGATTGTGGCTGACGATAGCGTCAATGCCTTTGCGACCTCAGGTGGTTTTGTCTACATTAATACGGGTCTGATTCGTGAAGCCGAGAGCGAAGCCGAACTCGCCGGCGTAATGGCCCACGAAATCGGTCACATTGTCGGTCGCCACTCAGTCAATCGCATGCGGGAGATTGCCCTAGCTAATGGCATTGTTGGGGCCTTAGGGGTTTCCCAAGATGACTTAGTCAATTTGGGTGTGCAGCTCGCCCTATTTTTGCCTAACAGCCGCAGCTCCGAGTATGAGGCAGACGATCTAGGTTTCGAAAATTTGGGGCGAGCCGGTTTTGACCAGCGGGGGTTTATCACCTTTATGCAAAAGCTCAATAGCGGGGGCCGGACGCCAGAATTTTTCAGTACCCACCCCCATCCGGAAAACCGGGTAGAGCGTTTGCAGCAAATGTATGCTGAGGACCAGCAGGCCAACAACCGTCTCAAGCACTATCAAACCCTACTCAACGGCTAGCAGGTGCTTTCAATAGGCAGCCGAGCCCGTGAAAGGCCAAGTGCTCATCAACCCCAGCATGAGCGTCGGCTAGGATGGGCTCTAGCCATTGATAAAGCTGCTTGCCGTCACCCCCGGTAAAGACAGCGTAGCCATGAGGATACTCCTGCTGCCAGTCATTGAGAAAGTCTCGAATGGTGGCGATCGCGCCTCGGATGACACCACTGCGAATGGCGGTTGGGGTATTATCTGCCCAACGTGTCGGTAACTCACCGTCCGCAGCAGCTACGGGCAAAGCCGCTGCTTGTTGCCCCAAAGCGGCAAACTGTGCTCCGAGACCGAGCAATATTGCCCCCCCGATAAATTGGTTACTGTGACCAGCGGTAAAGGTCAGGGCAGTACCAGCGTCGATAATCAAACAGGGCCAACCATAGCGATCGCCTGCCCCCAGCAAATTAAGTGCTCGATCAATGCCCAAGGTTGGATACAGATTTGCTAGGGAAATATCCTGCAGGCTCACGTGATAAACGCTGTCGTAGTTTTGCCAGTGGGCTGCCTGAGCAGGGACCACCGAAGCACAATACACTGTTGCCCCATCTACGCATTCCAAAGGGTTTACAGTCAAGGCCAAATCGATGCCCAAAGACCGCCAAGCGTCTAGGGCAAACCGCCGTCCTATTAGCTGCTCAGCTTGGGCCGCAGTGAGATGGGGCGTATGCCAAACCGTCTGGAGTTGGCCATGTTCAAAAAGCCCCCAGTGCAACCGAGTATTCCCGATGATGAGTCCAAGTCGCCGCGGCGTCACAGGTGGCGAAAGCGATATTTTAGGGGGCTCAGACATCGATTAAGATGGCTCGAAAATCATTGACGTTCGTCAAAGTTGGCCCAGTTTGTACTAATGCCCCCACAGCCTGAAAATAAGAGTAGCTGTCGTGCCCCAACAGAAACTTGGCTGCATCAAGCCCCTTCTGGCGTCCCTGTTGTAGGATATCTGGACCGATAAGAGCTCCTGCATTGTCCTCGCTACCGTCGATGCCGTCAGTGTCACAGGCGATCGCCCAAGTCTTTGCCTGTCCTTTGAGTGCGATCGCCAGTGAAAGCAGAAATTCACTATTGCGCCCCCCTTTCCCGCTCTGACCTGTAACGGTAACCGTCGTTTCTCCCCCCGAGATTAGGACACACGGAGGCTTGACCGGTTGTTCATATTGCCAAATCTGCTGGGCAATGCCAGCATGAACGGTTCCCACCTGGCGGGCTTCACCTTCGATGGCACTGCCTAAAATCAAGGGGGTATAGCCCAATGCTCGAGCAGTTGTGGCCGCAGCTTCTAAGGACTGTTGGGGTGCCGCAATCAAATGATTCGTCGTGGTCGACAGGCGCGTGTCACCAGGCGCAATGACTGGATTAGCGTTTTTTTGCAAGTAAGCCTTGATCGCTGCCGGGACTTGCTAGTTATATTATTGCAATATGTTCAAAGCCTCCTGGGCGGTCACCGTATCCCCTACTGTCGGACCAGAGGCGATCGCGCGCAAATCGTCCCCTGGCACATCTGAAATCAGCAGCGTCACGACCCGAGCCGGATAAGCCGCCGCCGCCAGCCGCCCCCCGCTAGAACGTGATAAACTCTTGCGCACGGCATTCATTTCACCAATATCGGCCCCCGACCGGAGCAGCTTCCGGTTTAACTCGACCAGCATATCAAGTCCGACATCAGCTGGCGGTAAGGTCAAAAGCGCTGACCCCCCGCCCGAAATTAGACAAATCACTAAATCATCCGCCCCTAAGGAAGCCACTGTAGCCAAAATCTGGTCAGCAGCAGTCATACCATTGGCATCAGGGACGGGATGAGCCGCTTCCAGTACGGTGATCAATTGGGTTGGAGCACCGTGGCCATAGCGAGTAACAACAACTCCACTGAGTTCGCCTGTCCATGACTGCTCAATCGCTTGGGCCATGGCTGCCGCCGATTTACCAGCACCTACCACTACGGTTTTGCCCGGAGGGCAGGGGGGCAAGAATTGAGGAATGCGGCGGTGGGGTTGAGCCGCCGCCACAGCCGCATCAAATAGCTGGTGTAAAGTCTCAGGAGGAGACATAAGCCTTCCAAATTAACGCCCGCATTGTGCCAATTTGAGACGGTGTATTCAAAATAGGATACACCTCTTCCCCAGACAGAATGAGCCCGAGTCTCTCGGATGACAACTCTATGTACTTGACATTTAATACCTTGTACTTGACATTTAATACCTTGAATTCTGCACTGTACTGTCGGCGTTTTTTGCTCATGAATGACTCCTATCATGGTTCGAGTGAGTCAGAGCTTAAGTACCTGTCCAGTTTTTAGGGTCCACTATAGGGTTCTTTGGCTTCAAACTCCATCTGGTGGTTAATGAGCCGGATGAGTTGCTCAATATCCAGATCACACCGGGCAATACCGACGACCGCAAGCCCGTGGAAGACGTGCTCAAAGCCCTCTATGGCAAGGTCTTCGCTGACCGGGGGCTATGTCTCGAAAGTGCTGGCAAAACGGCTATTTGAGACCTATGGCATCGAGTTCTTTGCCAAACCCAGGCGCAATATGAAAAATTACCTATATGCGGCTCACTGACAAGTTGCTGGCCCACAAGCGTGCCATTATCGAAACCATCATTGACCAGCTCAAGAACACCTCCCAGATTGAGCATTCCAGGCATCGCAGCCCCGCCAACTTCATGGTCAATGTCATCTGTGGCTTGATTGCCGATTGCCATCAGCCCATGAAGCCCTCATTCACTCTTGACTTCGTTCTCCCGCCATCGGCTTAATCCGAACTCAGGTTAGTTAACAGCGAGCACCCGAACGCCGAAAGGGGTTAGATTGAGCTCACAAAAGCCAATCCAGACTGGCTGATATGCATTGTCTTAAAAAGCCCCTGGGTTCTTTACCTAGGGGCTTTGCTGCATCACGGTTCGTAATAACTAGTCACAGTTATGCAGACTTTTTCTTAGAAGCAGCCCCTGCGGCTACAGCCCCCACAGTAAAGATAGCCAGTGCAGACATCGGCTCAGGAATAGAGGGAGTTTCCGGTCGCTCGTAAGTCAAGCTAGCAACTGCACCGCTGACATCATCCAAGGTAAGGTTGAGGCCAGTCACTCCAGTCAAGCCCGAGAAATTGTACTGTCTCAATGAGTTGTCACCAGACTCGCTGCCTAGAAGATCAACACTGCTGGCACTAACAGTTTGACTAGATCCACTCTCAAAAGAAAACTCAAAGATAGGGGCAACGTTTTCATCTAAATCAAGGATTGTTGCATTTAAGAACTCAACCGGATCAATGAACGAGAACTGGAAAGTGCCGCCATCAGCATCATCATCGGGATCAGTCAGGTCATCATTTTCCTGAATGATTAGAACATTGCCTTGGGGATCAGTACCAAAGCTAGGTTGTCCAGTAGCCAAATCAGGATCACCTCCGGTACAAGATGTGCTGGGAAAATCAGGACCGCAGTTGCTATTGAACAGCAATAAAGGGTTGTTATTGGGATTGTCGGTTTCGATTGTGACACCGAAATCTGTAAACGGTTGGGTCGAGCCACCAATCGTCTGACCGGAACCTGGAGGCTGAAGACCGTTGCCCGTATCAAAGTCAAGGATCGTGGTTTGGGCGTTGGCTGGAGCCACTGCCATTACAAAACCAAGTCCCAAAGTCGCCGCAGTTAAAATATTGGATCGAAACATTCGTAAAATCTTTCCCTATGAAGACAGCGTGTTCAGTGGCAACCACAGTTGCAATCAAATTTTTGTTGATACAACCTCAATGAATATACTGATTGAATGTGTAAACCAGAACTTCTATGCCAGCATCTTCACTGAAGTCTCATAAATCTAAGCGGATTTTAGAATGCCTATAAAACAATTTTTTTACTGGTGCCGCTTATTCTGTGCAGGCTAAAACATCCAGCCAATTGGTCATGTGACCTGGCAGCCTCAGCTCTCGACAGCTTCAAAACAACTTCGTTTATGAGTGATGAATCGACCCGTCTTATTTAAATTTGTCACGTGGTTAGCACTAGCGATGGTTATAGTCATGACAACAGCAAACCTCGGAAAAACTGAAGCATCCCTCGGCGCAGCCGCAAGCTGGCAGTCACCGCCTCAAGAGATTTTAGATGTGCTCTATGGGCAACACTATCCCCGCGTCTGGACGGCTCCAAATGGAGAACATCTGCTACTGACTGACTTGGTTCTTTATCCTACCTTGGCTGAGTTGGCGGCCCCGATGCACCGACTCGCAGGCATCCAGGTCAATCCAGCAACGAATGGGCATTACAATCGTCGGGGCGGCACTACGCCACGGCTGATCCGGGTCAGAGATGGTTTGATTACAGCGATCAATTGGCCTGCTGATACTGAGGTTCACGATGTTCGATGGACGGCTGACGGTGAGCGCGTTGCCTTGATCGTGAAGCACCCTGATCATATCGGCTTATGGCTCGGCTCAGTTGCTGGCGAGCTCACCGAGGTCCAAGGCGTGGCCCTGAATCCCCTATTGGGCAATCCCGTGAGCTGGCACCCCGATCAGCAACGCCTACTCCTACGGCGCCTTCCCGAGCGAGGACCGGTTCCCTCTCCCCCTGCGATACCTACGGGACCTGACATTTTAGAAGGGGCCGGTGCCACTGCCCGGTCGACCTATGAAGCCCGTAATCTGCTAGAAACGGCCCACGACGCAGCACTGTTTGATTACTACACGCTATCTGAACTGGTCCTCTTTGACCCAATGACCGGTGATAGTCAGATTATTGGCAAGCCTGCTCCCTATACCAAGGCCCAATTCTCCCCCTCTGGCGACTATCTTCTCGTACAGCGTTTAGTCGAGCCGTGGTCTTATGAAGTTGCTTGGTGGCGTTTTGCGAGTGAGATTGAAGTTTGGAATTCTCAGGGTGAGAAGGTCGCCGCGATCGCCTCTCTCCCCGTAGCCGATGCGGTGCCAGTGCATGGCGTCCCGACAGGGCCCCGAGCGGTTGTCTGGCAGCCGACTGCTCCCCATACCCTCGTTTGGGTCGAGGCATTAGATGGCGGCTTCCCCAGGGCTGAGGTGCCGTATCGAGATCAGCTTTTGCGCTTGGCGGCTCCCTTTGACACCACACCACAGGTTGTGTTTAAAGCTGAACACCGAATTCAACCCTGGCGTCATGCTTGGAGTGCTGATGGCCACACGCTCATGTTGACCCAATGGGAACGGCTCCGCCGTTGGCGCTATGTTTGGCTGTTAGATGTTGATCAAGGCACCGCCCGAAAGTGGTTTGACCTGAACGAAAGCGATCGCTACAGCGACCCCGGTACACCACTCTTACGAACCTTACCTAACGGTCGTCGGGTGCTGCGACAGCGGGGCAACGCCATCTACTTCAGCGGCGATGGCGCGTCAGATCAGGGCGATCGACCGTTTTTGGATTTGCGCGACCTTGACACGGGTGAAACCAAACGTTTATTCCACTGCGATCCAGAGCGCTACGAATATTTTGTTGGATTCGTAGGCGATGAAACTCAATTTATCCTCCGCTCTGAATCGCCGTTTGATTTCCCTAATTATTACCTGGCAACTTTAGCACTAAGTGCCGATCAGGTTGATCAAATCACTGCCCGAATACCCATCACCCAGTTTACTGACCCCACGCCTCAGCTCCGCCAGATTCAAAAACGAATCGTTCGCTATGAGCGAGCCGATGGCGTGCCGCTCAGCTTTCATCTCTATGTTCCCCCTGATTACGAACCGGGAAAGCCTTTGCCCACAGTTCTCTATGCCTATCCTTTGGAATATTCTGACGGGGCGATCGCCGGCCAAGTCAGTGGCTCTGATCGGCGGTTCATGCGGCTATATGGCGCTTCCCACTTGTTCTTTTTGCTCCAGGGGTACGCCGTCCTTGATCAAACCGCCATGCCAATGCTGGGCGACCCAGAGACCGCCTACGATACCTTTGTGCCCCAACTGGTCGCCGACGCCGAGGCCGCAGTCAAACAGGCTGTTGATATGGGCATTGCTGACCCCGAGCGGATTGGGATTATCGGTCACAGTCATGGCGGGTTGATGGTCGCCAACTTACTGGCCCATACTGATTTATTCCGAGCCGGCATCGCCCGTAGTGGGTCCTATAACAAAACCAATCAACCCTTTGGTTTTCAAGCAGAGCGGCGATCGCTGTTTGAAGCTCAAGAGACTTATATCCAAGTCTCGCCGACTTTCTTTGCCGACCAGATTGACGAGCCCATTTTGATCATCCATGGAAAAGCCGACTCCAATCCGGGGACGCTCACCGCTCAGTCTGAAGTGTTTTACGAGGCGGTGAGGGGCTCTGGCGGCACTACCCGCTTAGTGCTCTTACCTTTCGAAGACCATGGCTATCGGGCCAGAGAAACTATCGAGCATGTCCTTTGGGAACAGTTCCAATGGTTTGACCAGCACCTCAAACCCATTCATTAAAGTTCAGAGGGGGACCTACGCATTAGCTGAGATCTCAGTCAGCAAAGATCTCCCCTGCCGCCTTTATCCAGCTATCCCCTACGCGAAAGTCGTCCGAAAACCTGCTGAGTCTAGGTTGATGATCTCCGGCAGAAGCACGGCGATATCTTTGACACCTCGTTGGCAGCGCATCTCTGTTCCGTCTTGCCCCCAGCATTCACTCCGGAATTAGATAATGCTCGGTTTCATCGATTAGAGAAAGCCAACGAAATTGCCGAGGCCGCTGGACATCATGGATTAATTCCTGCTCCCTATTCCCCTGATGTCAACAAAATCAAGCATGACTTTGCACCTTAGAGAAGATTTTGGCTGATGCCACAGGGAGCACCACCTTGGATAAAATCGCCGCCAACCATCGATGCACCTAAAAACCAGCCTGGTTCTCATCCTTAATTAGAATTGCTACTTAGTAGACCAGTGCCGACCACAGCGAAGGCTTAATTTACAGAGCCTTAATCCGATTTGATGCTCCGTCGTTTAGCGGCTTTGAGATAGCGATCGCTTGGCGAGGGTATGGTTTTGGCGGTGCGATCGCCGCGCCAAATTTCCACCTATTGCCACAGCGCTGTTATTTACAGCCAAGACTAGTTTGAGCTACTATTGGTGATTGTGTATAAAAGTGACTGATTCGGAGAAGCTCATGCCACGTCATTGCGATCTCACCGGTAAAAAGGCTAACAACGCGTTTGCGATTTCCCACTCTCACCGTCGCACTAAGCGGCTCCAAGAAGCAAACCTTCAGTCCAAGCGAGTGTGGTGGCCGCAGGGCAAGCGGTTTGTTAAGCTGCGCCTGTCGACCAAAGCGATCAAAACTCTAGAGAAGAAGGGCATCAGTGCCATGGCGCGCGAGGCGGGCATTGATCTTTCCAAGTATTAAAAGTCCAGAATTATCCTTAGGTTCAGCTATTAGTCCGTAGGGTATGGGCCTCACCGCGAGAGCGGCTAGGCTAACTCCACGAAAATGCAGCCTTAGATAATTTGCTCGGTTTTTTCTGTCAGCATGGCTTCTCTCCCCGGTGAGATTCATCTAAAAACGCTGTTGGCCAATATGCAGCCGAAACTGCAGCCAACAGTGTTTGTTTTTGCAACCATTGCCCGGGCTAGCGACCTCCCTACTAATGTCGTTCCGCTGTGCCAATTTCAAGAAGCAGAGGGCACAACGCTAATCCTGGCTCAAGCGGACGCCGATCGCATCAATCTGCCCTATGCCTATCCTTGCCGGATGATTACGTTGACCATTCACTCAAATTTGGCTGCGGTTGGGCTGATCGCTACGGTGACCCAAGCCCTTGCGGCGATGGGTATCAGCACAAATGTCATTTCGGCCTACTTTCACGACCACATATTTGTGCCCCAGGCGCAAGCAGCGGCCGCGATCGCCTGCCTCAAAGCCTTAGCGGCTAGCGCTGGCAATTAACCCAGCATTGTCAGTCAGCCCGTCGCCTCGGATGACGCAATGGTGATGCGATCGCGGCCGGCCTGTTTGCTGGTGTAAAGCAACTTATCCACCCGCTGAAAGATGGATAAAAAAGACTTATGGCTAGACTCCAGGCGATGGAGTCCAATACTCGCTGTCACCATAGGTGGCTGATCGCAACTCCCCGGGCCATCCTCTAAGGATATGGTTCGCAGATCTTGCAGGATTGCTGTGGCAATGGTGTGGCCCTTGGGTAAAGAGCAGCCCGTGAGTAAGACGGCGAACTCGTCACCGCCGAGGCGAGCCACAATGTCTGTTGAGCGGGTGTGGCGGCTCAAGGTTTGGGCCACTGACTGTAGGAGGCGATCGCCGGTGGTGTGGCCATAGCGATCATTGACTTGTTTGAAATGGTCGAGGTCGATCAGCATGAGGACATGTCCCCGTTGAGCCGCAGTCAGGGGCACTGGCAATAACTGTTCGAGGGCCTGCTCAAGCCCCCGGCGATTGGCTAGCCCTGTGAGTGGGTCAGTATTGGCCAACATCTGGGTCTCGGTCAATTGACGATGCAGCCCTAAAAAGTTGGGAATTTCACCCTTAAGGTGCCAAGCCGTCGCCAAACTAATCCCGGCGATCACCGCTTTCCAAACACCTTCGACCCAGTAGTTGCCGTGCCAAATATTCCCCGCCGCAAACACGAGACCAATACCGCAGGACAAAATGAACGCAGCGAACATTAACATCAATGGCTGCATCTCATCCGTAACGCTATCGCGGTTAAGGTACATCACCGTTGGAATTGAAAAATAGGCCACGGCGATCGCTCCATCGGCTAACACATGCAGCGATGTGAGCCCGATATCCCACAGAAAGCAGTAGCCGTGGGGCATCAGTCCGAAAATCATAAATCCCTATAAACCTTGAAACTCCCAAGCTGGACAGTATCAATCTAGTTTCTGGCAAGAGTAGAGACTAGACATCGCTCATAGGGCATAGCCGATGCCTACGATAAAGTCACCCGCAGCAGCAAGAGCGCCATCGATTCATTCATCAAATGTGAATAGCTCGAAGGGTTTGGCGCGATCGCGTTTACAAAGCATCTCTCAGGCGAGGACAGCGGACAGGCAGTGGTCATCCCGATGAGTCACGACCTTGGCCTCCAGTTGAGCTGTGACAACGATGGGAATAGGCTACTTTTGGCTCTTTTAACCGTCGTACTTTGCCAAACCAGAGAATGGTAATTCAAGCTTTTGCTGGATGCAAAGCTCTGAGCCGCCTCTGCCTGGATGAAAAATGTAAACAGTCTAGCTGCCATCAACAGAGATAAAAGGCTGTTTAATTAGAGGCAAATCGATAGGCTAATTAGCATTTGTCGCGGCCTGGTAAACCCAATTTTTGTGATCGAATATCTGATAGAAAAACTAGGTCAATTAGACAAACGCGACAGCAGCATCCAGATCGGTTAATTTGAGGAATTTCCTAACATTGTAACAGCCTATATGAAGACGGCATAGACCCTGTTGAGAGCTGTGTGGCATAGCTGAGTCTGCTGCGTAGCTTCCTTTTTAACTGATTCTAGGAAATATCAAAAACCTGATTGGATGCTGCTATCGTTGACGAAACCGAATCAGACGTTAAATCGATATCAACCTCCTATTTAACGTGAACTGATCTTTCGATTTGAAACCGGAGTATTTGACTCCTTGACTACTAATATAAGCCCTAAAAACCGGATATCAATTCCTTGAAACTAAAGTTTATGGAAACGTTAACTCAGCTCTTGAAAATGTTGCATTTCATGTCTCGGCTGGCTGCTTGCCCGCATCATCTTTTCCTCCTGCCACGCTTTAGAAAAAGGGCTCCAATTAATTTTGCCTGCTCGACACACCAGGTCTCCCTAGGGACGCTATATAATCAGGGCTCGCAGGAGCAGTCAGCCGAGAACAAACCAACATGGCAGAGTGGCACATCGTGGATGGCGGCGTTACCGCGCCGAAAGGATTTCGGGCGGCTGGCATCGCCGCTGGGTTAAAACCCTCGGGGGCTACAGATCTGGCCCTCATTGTTTCTAATACGGATGCGATCGCCGCAGGCGTGTATACCCAGAGCCAGGTCCGTGCTGCCTGTGTAGACTACTGTCGGCAACGGCTAGAAGCCAGGCCATCGGCCCGTGCGATAGTGGTCAATGCCGGGCAGGCCAATGCCTGCACCGGCCCCCAAGGCTGGCAAGATGCTATCACGACCTGCGAGGCTGCCGCCCAAGCGCTACAGGTGCCAGTGGAATCGGTATTGGTAGCCTCCACGGGGGTGATCGGGCAGCGGATCAACATGGATGCTTTGGTCGCTAATCTGCCCCAGGCGGCGGCAGCTTTATCAGAAACAGGATCAGAGGCGGCAGCCCAAGCCATCGTCACCACGGATTTGGTGGCTAAATCGATTGCCCTAGAGATGGACTGGGACGGTCGCCCCGTGCGGGTGGGGGGCATTGCTAAAGGGTCCGGCATGATTCACCCCAATATGGCGACCATGCTAGGCTTTGTGACCTGCGATGCCACGGTATCGCCTCCTCTGTGGCAGCAAATGCTGAGCCGCGCGATCGCCCACAGTTTTAACCAGATCACTGTCGATGGTGATACGAGTACCAATGATTGTGTGCTGGCCCTAGCTAATGGTGAGTCGCGCACCCCGGCCATCACCGAGCCGGGCCCTGCAGCTGATCGTCTAGAGGCGATGCTCACAGCGGTGTGTGATCATCTCGCCAAGGCGATCGCCCGGGATGGTGAAGGGGCCACCTGTTTGATCGAAGTCACCGTTAGCGGCGCGGCAGATGATGCCGCCGCGCGGCAAGTTGCGAAGGCGATCGCGGGGTCTTCGCTGCTAAAGTGTGCCATTTTTGGTCATGACCCCAACTGGGGGCGCATTGCGGCCGTGGCAGGCCGGGCGGGGGCCGCCTTTGAGCAATCTGATCTACGTATTCAGCTCGGGGACTTTTTGCTGATGGAGCACGGTCAACCGCAACCTTTTGATCGGGCTGCCGCCAGCAACTATCTCAAGACCACCACCACCCAGGGCAAATATCTGGAAACAGACATTGTCACGATTCACGTGGGGGTGGGCCATGGCAGCGGTCAGGGAATTGCCTGGGGCTGTGACTTTAGCTACGACTACGTGCGCATCAATGCGGAATACAC
Source organism: Leptolyngbyaceae cyanobacterium (assembly GCA_050331235.1). Classification (GTDB taxonomy): domain Bacteria; phylum Cyanobacteriota; class Cyanobacteriia; order Phormidesmidales; family Phormidesmidaceae; genus Halomicronema. Next base: position 4,522 of record JBHJHA010000105.1, on the reverse strand, counting down.
GACCTGATCGGCCAGGACCACTGCTGGTTGCTCCAGGTCCAGTAAAGTGAAGGCTGGATTCTATTGACGGTTGACTGCTGTGGCTGAAATCCTTTCCCGTCGCTCGGGGGTATCTATACTCAAGGGAGTGCAACGTTGGTTGGCCCCGACCCCGCGATCGCTTAGGCATCCCCGAGTCTATGTCTGGTTTTGCTTAGCGCTGGTCTACAGTGCCGTGGTCGCCGTCCTGGGCTGGAATAAGATCGCTGGCGATCCCTACGCCTTGGCCGATGATGCACGCCAGCATGTGGTTTGGATGCTGCGGTTCACCGACCCAGATCTGTTTGTCAATGATTGGATCGCTGACTACTATCAGTCGGTGTCGCCCATTGGCTACGTGTTGATCTATCGACTATTTGCAGTCGTGGGCGTTTCACCGTTACTCCTGTGCAAACTCTTGCCGCCAGTATTGATTGTCCTCACTGGGGCGATCGCCTTTCTCACCGTTCTTGAATTTAGCGCGTTGCCCGCCGCTGGTTTTGTCACCGCCGCGCTGCTGACCCAATCGGTGGAATACACCGGAACACTTGCCTCAGGAACTTCCAAGGCATTCATTTACCTGGTGATGCTGCTGTTTATATATGGCTGGCTGCGGCGATCGCGAGGGCTCACGTGGGGCGCGATCGCCCTACAGGGCATCCTTTACCCCCAGGCGGTACTGCTTACGGCAGGGGTATTGGTTTTGGGACTGGTAGAACAACGGGAAGGCCGCTGGAGCTGGGCGCGCGATCGCCACCGTCGGCAGATCACCCTTGGGGGTTTACTGATTGCCACCACAGTAATTTTGTATTACGGTCTCTCGACCAGCCAATTTGGCCCCACGATGACCCGGGCTCAAGCCTTGATGATGCCTGAGTTTTTTGCGGGGGGGCGGGCGAGTTTCTTCAAACCGTCTTGGTTGGAGGGTTTACTCTATGGGCGCGGTGGCTTACGCCTCGATACAGCGACAACCCCCGTGACAAACCTGCTGGCGCTAGGTTTGCCGCTGATGCTGCGCTGGCCCCGCCCATTTCCGTTAGTCAAGTCGGTGACGCGAGACCTTGATTTGTTGCTCAAACTGTTGCTGACAGCCTTTTTCTGGTTTTTTGCAGCCCACATCGTTTTGTTCAAGCTTTATCTGCCCAGTCGCTATACGGGACGCTTTTTACTGATGGTGGGCGTCATTGCTGCGGGCATAGTCGTCGTGATTTTGGCCGACGCCTGTCTGAATTGGGCGATCGCCCTACTGACGCCACCTCGCTCCTCGCCAGTCTCGTTGGGCTTCGCCGCCCTGGCCCTAGGCTTCACCATTATTCTCGGTCTTGGGGTAGTGCTCTATCCGCTGACGATGCAAAACTATCCTTCCACCTCTATGTCGCAGGGATACGCTCCAGATCTCTATGGTGTGCTGGCCCAGCAGCCCAAAGATAGCCTCATTGCTGGACTCTCGGTCGAAACCAGCAACATTCCCAGCTATGCTCAGCGGTCGGTGCTGCTCAGCCAGGAGATCGCCATCCCTTATCATGTGGGCTACTACGCAGAAATTAGCCAGCGCGCCAGAGACTTGATTAGAGCTCAATACAGCGCCGACCCCCAAGTCGTCAGCGACTTTATTACGCAATACGGCGTCACCCACTGGTTGTTAGAACCGCTGTCCTTCGACATTCACACCCTGAATCGCGATCGCTGGATTCAGCAGTATCAGCCAGAAGCTGGTCAAGCGGTTTCGGCCTTGGCGAATGGCAACATACCGGCCTTGCAAACCCTTGGAGATCGCTGTGTGGCCTATCAAACGGCGCAATATACCTTGCTCCAAACCGACTGCGTGGTGCAAGCACTTGAGTCGCTCTGAATAATGAATGGGGGTTAATTCGGCACCGATATCGAGCAGGTTTTTAATTGTCCTCGCGATCGCCCTCCAAAACCGCATAACCGCACAGCGAGCTCGATGCCAAGCCGCCAACACCCAGTCTCCTGTTGACATTAATGAAGGGGTCTTTTATCCGAACGGCGATGCTGTCTTTTGGATTACTGTGATGAGATTTCGGACATCCGGTTGGCAAGTTGTTGGTCTAAAGTGAGTAGCTCTAAATGGTGGACGCTAGCTGTAGCGGCAATAATCGCGTCGGGCGTTTTGAGGCCATATTGCCGCCGGATCTGAATGGTGGCATCTTCAATAGCTTGGCTCATTTGTACGTAATTCATGGCGCTGAGCAGCGTTGCAATGCTTTCGATTTCGGCATTTGTAATAGCAGGAAAGCCCAGCAGTTCAATTCGGGTAATGAAGCTGTAGGAGCAGTCTTGAATAGAGATTGGGCGATCGCGTAAAACCTGCTGAACGGTCTCATTGCCTTTAAGCAAGCCGATTGCGAAGTTGGTATCCAACAGCAACTTAGTCCCACTCACGTCGCATCGCTCTCTGGATCTCGACGGGGTCTTCGTTGAAGTTGGGGGAGTTTTTGAGCGTACCGAAATACTGAGTGAGGGGTTCTGACTGTTTGCCCGCATCGGACTGAAGTCGCTGCCGCAGAAACTCGGCAAACGTCAGCACGAGGTTGGCTTGCTCTTCGGGCAAGGTTTTAACCAGTTCATACAGCGTGTCAGCGGTGCTCATGTTAGTGCGAGATGTTTCAGTAAATCCTATCGCACCGTTATGAAAACGCCCCCCTCCTCTCACCAAGCCGCATCGCCCTTCCAAAACACCACACCCGCAACGCGATCGCGATGCCGAGAAGCTATGAGAGCAAAGTCAGAATCCTGTCTTATAGCAAGAGACTTTCTGCCAGTTGAATAAATTGTTCACTTTGCTCGATAAGTGGCTGAACGTCGTCTGCCGTCAATTTAGCGTCGGCATCAATCTCGTAGTCGGCTTGGGTTCTTCTATCCTGATCGTCAAAAGATACCGATGAAATTGGATAGGCACGATCTCTGGCTTGGCAATCTCTCGCCCAAAGGCGGACACAACGGCAGCATGGCTGGAAAATGATAAGCCCTTATGCCAAAGAAAGGCTTCTGCGATGTAAAACATAGTGTAATTAGCCCGCGAAGCGGCAAAGTCATGCAGGCCGTTGACGGTCAGCAGCTTGGATGCGGCCAGACTGTCTTGGGCTTTGGCGATGAACGCCTAAACCTCGGAACTCATACTGGGATGCCTTCATTACGTATATTTTGAAGAAACGGGTTGCTGGCGTTTTGAAACTTCTCTGATGAAATGAAGTGTCGAGAAATCACCACGTCGTTGTCTAAACAAAGCTGGGCGATGAATTCACTGGTGCGATCGATCTCTCGATATGGATTGATTTCAGAATCTAAGACCACGAGAATATCAATGTCTGAAAACTCGTGGGCGTCTTCTCTCGCTTGTGAACCGTAAAGGATTACCGCCTTCAGTTGCTCACCATAAAGCGTCTGAAGAGATTGTTTCACGCTTTCCAGAATGGCGTTGCGTTGCTTGTGCTTCATGGCTTGGGCCGATCGCGCGTCTATCCCATACTGTAGTCTCTATGCTGAACGATCGCGATCGCACCCCCCAAAAACAGCACACCCGCAAAGCGATCGCCCTTCCGAGAAGCCAACGCCCAGTCATCGGTTGATATTGATGCAGGGACACGGCATGATATTCTACCCAATCATTCGATCGCTTTTAATACATCTAACTTCTGCCAGAAGACAGTGCCAACCGACAGAACTACCGAGCAAAGAACTGATTCATTTTGGCAACCATGTCGGGAATTTGCTCTTTATCTGCCACCTCTAATTCGATGGCTAGAGTATATTTGTCAAAAACTTGGTTGCCTTCATCCTGAAAATCGACCTCAACGATTTTCCTGCGGCCTATAACTTGTCCCAAAAAGGAAAAACGAGGCGTTGTTTCTTTTCTTATACGATGCCCATCTCGGCGGTTTCTTGTCAATGAAGCATCTTTGATGTGTATTTCTTCTCCAACAACCCAACCAGGATCGAATTCAAATTCAGCAATTCGAAAATTTGTTGTATCGCTGCTGCTCGCTGAATCGGGGATCGGAAGATTCACCATCACTAAACATGTAAACATTTTAAGCAGTTTTTGCTCCTCCAGGTAATTGGATAGGCTGAACAGATTTTAGTAACTTGTTGATATTCGCGGAAGAAATAGCTCCTTGTGCTGCCTTATTTTTCAGGTAAGAAGGAAACTTATTAGGAATATACTCTTGATCAAGCCACTGCCTGAACTCCCCCAGAGATTTACAAGGATAGATAAAAGGTTTGATGCACCCATTAGCCCTAGCCTGAGAGAAGTAACTTGGATATAAGTGCGGATGACGAAGCCGTTTTCCATACTTCTCATCAAACTGATTGTCATTCCAGTATCTTCCCCAGAAGTTTCCAACGCTTCCATCAGGAACAGTATGCTCGTCAACTATCAGACCACTGCGAATGGCATTCAATACAACACTTGCAGTTTCTTGGAAGACACTAAAATACCCAGATGGAACTGGGTTCAAAAGCAGCCGATCATGGAATT
>JBHJHA010000104.1:0-7523 GCA_050331235.1 Leptolyngbyaceae cyanobacterium | reverse complement strand
AGTCAAGCTCATCTCAAGGCTAAGATTCTCGACTTCATCGATTACTTCAATCGCACCATGGCCAAGCCTTTCAAATGGAACTATACGGGCAAGCCCTTAACCGCATAATGGCTATGCTTATTTGTGCCGTTGAGTACTAGGATGAGGCTTAGCCATTCCTGCTAGGTAAAAAGAGTTTCGAAAGCCTTTAAAAGTCCGTTAGCATAAGACAAGCGCCGTTTCAGCTTGTCTGTCGGGTAGCTGGTATGAGCTCACGGCTGTCATGATTACTTTGGCTAGCTCAGCAAGCCAGAACTTAAGTCCTTGTCCGTCCTTATCTTGAGAGGAATTTTCTGTGAATTTTGGTACGCCAGTTCCCCTTTTGATTGGCATCGTCCTCATTCTTGGCGGCGTTGCTTTGTTCTTTTTAGACAAACTCAAACCTGGATATGGGCGCGACTCTGACAAGATTTATGCTGTATTGTGGCTGATTTCGGGAGTCTTCTTACTCGGTCACCTCAATATGGAGCTGCTGGCTTCCTTTCAACAAATGTTGATGGCTGGCATGTTGATCACCCTTACTATCGAGAACGTCTACACCCGGACGCCGCGAGAAGATCGGTATGCATCGCAGAATGTTGGGGGGCCTGTCGGCAGAGAAGAGTACTACCGACCCAGTCGCTCCCAAGAGTATCGAGGCAGCAGTTCACGGATGAATGTCCGGGCTGAGATTGATAATGATGGCCCCTATCGCCCTCGCTTTCCTGAAGATCGGCGGATGATTGGCGGTCGCGAGGAGCCCGCCCGTCGCTCATCTGGATATTACGATGATGGTTACGTCGATCGCTATGGCACTGACCAAAGCGGTTATCCCAATCGTGCCGTCTCCCCTGAAGATCGGTCTGTAGAGCGATTGAATCCCAGTAGCGATCGACTGCGTCGCCGTCGTCCTCGTGCCAGTGATAACCGCTACGACACTAGTAACGCCAACCGAAGCTGGGATGACTCGGCGTCTGGGTATGCAGCCAACACCAATTATGATCCTGCAGGTTCTGACAACTATGTGGGTTCTGGCGGCTACAGCAGCCACACAACCTCGGAGGGCGATCGCCCATCTCCCCGTAACAACGGTGACGACAGCTACGTGGACTATCGCCCGGTGAATTATCCTAACGACGACTCGAGTCAACCGTCGTCTGATTACGGTAGCCGTTACTAGCGCTAATACTGTCCCCTCAAGGAAGCAGCGAGCAGCGGCGCAGCTATTGGGCAGGTCTTAGCCAAGCTTGGGTTGGCCGTTGGAGGCGCTTAATCCACCATCTACGGGGAGAATGACGCCATTTACAAAGCGGGCATCATGACTGGCGAGAAAGGCAATGACGTCAGCGATTTCTTCGGGATCTGCTGGGCGCTGCATGGGTAAGCGCTGCTCAAAATTTTCCATCACTGACTGGTTTTCCATAACCCCAGATGCCATGTCAGTTTTCGTCAAACTCGGGGCCACGGCATTAACCCGCACCCCCTTAGCTCCTAAGTCGAGGGCCATGGCCCGAGTCATGTTACTCAGGGCTCCCTTGGCCGCATTGTAAGCAAACCCGCGCCAATCACCCCCGATTCCTGAGACGGAGGAGACGTTGACGACCGCCCCCTGGACGGCTATCAGATGGGGTAAAGCGGCTCGAATGGTGAGAAAGGGACCTCGGGCATCAATGGCCATTACTTTGTCCCACGCTTCGACGGACAATCCTTGGATTTCATCAAACACGGCAATGCCGGCATTGTTAACCAGCGCATTGATTTGACCAAAGGCGTCAATAGTGGCAGCAATCAGGGCGTCGACGTCACCAGCATCAGAGACATCCCCTGGACAGATAAGGGTGCCATCGCTAGCGATGGCATCGGCGACTGCCTGTAATTTTTCCTCAGTGCGCCCGTTGAGCACGACGTGGTAACCATCTTGGGCAAATCGCTTGGCTGTGGCAGCGCCAATGCCCGAACCCGCTCCTGTAATAATGACAACTTTTTGCTCAGACACTGCTGTTTCCTCTTACGCTTTTGGCCGAATAACCAGGAATAAGCCACGGGATAGACTATCGCGATCGCTCAGACTGACCTGGCCATATCTCAGAGTCAACTTACAGGACCCGGCACATGACTGTCTTATTGCGGCTGACAGAGTTTGCCCTGCCACTATTGATGTAGCCCCTCGAATTTGCAGCGGTTTTCAATGATTTTGCCAATGTTTATGAAGGCTGGACACCGGCCCAGGAAACGCTTTGTGGAGTGATCAGATGCCACAGTAGAAGCAGATCTTGCTAAACCTGAAGAAATGCTCAAGAAAGAATCCGATACACTAGGACAAGAGATAAATCGGTTTGGCCTCAATTTTTGAGTATTGCAATGACAGTCCCTCCTTTAGCTATCACCAGAGCGGCTTCGTCTCCAACTGTGGCTCCAGAAAAGACTCGTCAGGTTGTACGCAAGCCTTATCCCAATTACAAAATCATCGTGCTGAACGATGATTTCAATACTTTTCAGCACGTGGCTGAATGCTTGACAAAATATATTCCTGGCATGAGCGGCGACCAGGCTTGGGATCTGACCCACCAAATTCATAATGAAGGTCAGGCGATCGTGTGGGTTGGCCCTTTAGAGCAAGCCGAGCTTTACCACAGCCAGTTGAGTCGTGCTGGGTTGACAATGGCACCTCTGGAACAGGCTTAGTCTCTGGTGCTGTCTTTAGTCCAGCAAACCAACCACCGCATCGGCATGGCACTTTTTCCAACTCGGGAGACATCGTGGGCAAACCAACACCAGGACGCCTCGTCTGGAATCACTCAACCCACATTCCTGGCTTAATTCCGGCACTGGAAAAGCTGCTGGCCCAGCAGGAAAATATTCAAACCGTAACGCCCGGACGGCTGTCCCGGGTGCGGAGTCACGCGCCCCATCTACGCCTTAAGGTTTCGGTGCCCATTAGCGGCGGCTATAAGCTGATTGCCCGCAAAGGTAAATCAGCCCAGGAGGTCTTTATTGTGACGGTGCTAGAGCAGGCGCAGCTAGAGCAGGCGATCGCTCAGATTTTGGCCTGACATGTCTGAAGTCACGCACTCTGACTATCAGCAAGAAGGTAAGGCCCGCTTTCGCATCGGTGCTGCCTTTTATCGGCGGCAGAGTCAGGTGGGTCGAGACTTGGCGGTGCTAGCGGCCACCATCTACCGGCAACAGCAGGGACAGTTACGGGTCCTGGATGCGATGTCCGGCTGCGGTGTGCGATCGCTACGGTATCGACTGGAAGCCAAAGCGGATAGGGTTTGGGCCAACGAGGGTAATCCTGATCTACACGATGTATTGGCGACAAATTTAGCCCAGGCCATAGAGGCATCAACCTATCGCCTCACCCACCAAGATGCGAACGAGGTTTTTTTTGCCTGCTATCAGCGGCGGGACTTTTACGACTTGGTGGATATTGATAGCTTTGGCGGAGGCATGCCCTACATGGCAACTGGTCTGTGGGCAACTCGCTTGGGGGGACTGCTGTATGTGACGAGTACCGATACTCGCACGACCGGGGGACACAATCCTGACCACAGCGTGCAGCTTTACGGAGCCTATGCACGGGCGCATCCGGCGAGCCATGAGCAGGGCTGTCGGCTCCTCATCGGCAGTGCTGTACAGCAAGCTGCAGCGCGCGGACTGGCGGTCCGTCCGGTATTTTCTCACTACAATGGTCAGGTCCATCGGGTAATGCTGCGCGTCACCGAATCGCAGCCGTGGCCAAGTCAGCAGTACGGCTTTTTAGGCTACTGTCACCAGTGCGGTCACTATCAATCTCTTACTTGGCGACAGTTAGGACGGACCTTATGCGACCACCGGGCCTTGCCCTCAGCGCCCGCCCCTCAGCCGCTGACGATTAATGGTCCGTTGTGGCTGGGGGCACTCCACGATCGCGCTATGCTCACGCAAATGCAGCACCAAGCGATCGCGTGGCAGTGGACCTCGGTAGCGTCACTACTGGCTCTAATGGCAGCGGAAGCTCAGCTACCCCCCTACTATTTCACCCTGCCAGCAATTGGTCGATATGGTCGAATGGACATTCCCAAACGGGATCAACTCATCCAGATAATGCGCGATCGGGGCTTTCAGGTCAGTGGCACCCACTTCGACCCCCAGGCCCTTAAAACCAATGGCACGATGGCAGACTGCATTGCGGCGGCCCGCCAATGTGCGGCTTTGCCCTAAGACGTCCCCGAGAACGGGAAACCATTTTTACCGGCTTGTTGAAATCTTTATGAATGGCTCCGTGCATTTGCGGAAGATTTATAGAGGCTACTAAATGCTCCGTTTACGATAAAGACATGGGTAACCACTTGTTCGAGTTGGCTCTCCGGACGTCAGAAACGTCCGGAGAGTTTTTTTATCTCGGCCCCAGTGCTTCAATCAGGGCTGTCCATGCTTATCACTTCAACCTGTCCAGTGACCTCAACCTGTTCACTAACCTATCTCAGATGGTCTGCTGGACGGCGTGAGTCCCGGGTTTGACTGCAGGAGAAACAAATATTGACAGCGCTTTTTGCCCAACGGATTGATATCACAGCAGATAGAAAAGGTGCGGAAAAGCTGGAGAGAATCTGACCAGGGGCAATTCAACGATGCGATTCAACGACTGAAAATATGCAAACCTTACTGCAACTCGTGATCGCCTGCTTTTGTCAGTTCAACAGCGACGATCTCAGCTGCCCCAGTCCTGTTGCTCAGACCGTGGTGTCATCAGCCCAACAGCCGGGGAGAACGCAGGGCGCCGACGCTCTCTAGCAAGAGCGATTTGGGCGGCAAAACCGGGCAATCCTCCATCATGAGGAATGCGCCGGCACGGACATCGGACTGCCATAGTCTAGGCTCCCCACTAGAGCAAGGCTGCCGTACGCACTATCAGCTAGCTTGGAGAGCCTCTCGACTGTATATCAGCCCTGCCCGTAAGAATATGAGTATTTTTTGGGAGCGGGCGGCTGGTAAATCGTGGTTAACGGGGACATTCTCCGTATCTTCACATATTCCAGCTAGGGGTTTACGGAATATTAACCCATTCAGATGAGCCTGGGGATATGCTTGACTCATATACAAAACCGCTATAGTTATCAACCCCCCACCGCTAGGATGGGGGGTTACTTATTTTTTGGGGTCACTGCTGGAATAGTCGTCGCCTTTGCCAGCGCTATTCACATTCTTCGTTGTATTGGCGGTGAGTAATTGCTAAACGCCGTCAGCCGATCACTTAGTCGGCCAAGATTGCAGTGGGACTGGGTATACAATACGAGCGGCATCCTGCGCAATCGCGCGGGGCGTCGATGCCAATTAGCCAATCGTTGAGGAATTTTAGGCATGGGGTGTCGGCTCAAGCGCATCAAATGGGTGGGGTGGGCGATCGCAGCTTTTCTGCTCATTGTGGCCTGTCAGCAACCCAACCCGACGAACGAAGGATCGTCACCGTCACCCACGGCACCCCCTCTTACCCTCAACGGGACAGGTGCTAGCTTTCCGCTTTTTATCTACGAGCGTATCTTTGCCGAATATCGTCAGCAAGTTGAGCCCAATTTACAAATCAACTATCAGCCGACAGGGAGTGCGGCAGGCATTCAGCAAATGATGTCTCAAACAGTTGACTTTGGGGCTAGCGATATCGCCATGACCGATGATGAAATCGCTCAGGTAGAGCCCGGCGTCGTATTGGTGCCAATGACAGCAGGAATGGTCGCGATCGCCTATAACCTCCCCGGTGTTGAAACACCCGTGAACCTGACCCGGACTGCACTAGTCGATATCTTTTTGGGTCGCATTACGACCTGGGATGATCCGGCCATTGCTGCTGCCAACCCAGATATTTCCTTACCGAGCTTACCGATCACCCTAGTACACCGGTCTGACGGTAGCGGCACGACTGCCACCCTGACCGCTCACCTCAGTGCGATTAGCACCGACTGGCAGACCCAGGTTGGCGCTGATCTCAATGTGGAGTGGCCAGCGGGCGTCGGAATTAAAGCTAATGCCGGGGTGAGTGCTCAAATTCAGCAGGCCGAGGGCGCGGTGGGATATGTGGAATATAGCTACGCTCAAAAGCTCGGCCTGCCCATTGCCGCGTTAGAAAATCAAGCCGGCAACTTTGTGACTCCGACGCCAGAGCGAGGGGCCGTTGCCCTTGCGGCGGTCGATATGCCGGCGAACCTCAGGGCCTTTGTGGCTGATCCATCGGGGGCAGACGCCTATCCTATCGTCACCTATAGCTGGATTTTGGTCTACGAAACCTATGCGGATGCCAACACAGGCAAGGCATTGAAGCAATTACTAACCTGGGGGCTGAACGAAGGACAACAATTTAGCGAGGACCTGGGCTACATTGCCCTGCCGCCCGCTGTGGTCGAGGCTGCGATCGCCGCCGTGGAGCGAATTACTGCAGGCTAATCATCAGGGACTGCTCAAATAAGCCCATCCACTGTCTGCCCCCCATGGCCCTTAAAAATCGACTTGGTATTGCAAAAAGATCCGGCTGTCGTCGGAAAAGTCGGTGGATCCCCCAACCCTAAAGTTATTGTTGAGACGATAACGTAGATTGAGTTGATAGGGCTGACTTTGGTTGAGTACCTGTACCAACTCCGCCGATAAGGCATCCGTAATCCCTGCTCGGACGCCAAGGCCCACACCAAACAAATCATTGTCGTCGCCCGGTAGGGTAGTGGAAGCCCCCACCCGTAGTCGCCGCAGGCCCAACGCTTTGCCTAAAGCTTCTTGCTCGTCAGTGAAAAAGGCAAACAGCAGATTGGCCCCCGTGGCAATAACTGGTTCCCCTTCTGGTAAATCTGAGAGATACCCCCCAGACAGCATACTGAGCAGGCGCTCTTGGGGATATTCCGGTGCACTGGTCAAGTCCAGGAGGCCGACGCCTTCACTGAAGTGTCCCTCAAGCCGAGCATCGATCAAGATCTCGTCAAACAGGGTCAGGCTAGCTAACGGGTCGTACTCAGGAATTTCTGAAGTGTTGCCGAGTCCGTAGCGATTGACCGACTCTAAATCAATTTGACGTTGGAGGGGCAACTGGCCCTGAAAGCGAAGATCAATATAAGGATCAAGCCCATCTGCCGGATCAAAGATGATGAGATTGCGGCGATCGCCCCCGAGCAAGAAGAGGCTGGTGGTGACGGTGTTGACCCAGCCGTCCAGGATTTCAATGTAGCCGTCAGCCACGGGCTGAGTCAATGGTCCCGCCAGCGCTATTTGGCCAGTAGCATAAACCTTAAACAGCGGATTTACTCCAATCTCAGCCGTATCTGCCAAGGTGAGTGTGAAATCGTCAAACGTAGCAGTAGGCTTCTCCGTACCAATGCCAATGGGCTGCTGGCGAGCTTCTATTTCGGCCAAGATCACATTCAAAGGGGGGCCCGCTAAGAGGGTGTTGGCCAGGTCAATGGTGGCTCGCCCGGGCACAATGCGAATGTTGCTGAGCGCCAAGTCGCCACTCACAACGGGGGATTGAATGGAGTCCTTGACCA
>JBHJHA010000103.1:0-23653 GCA_050331235.1 Leptolyngbyaceae cyanobacterium | reverse complement strand
GGCGGGAGTGGTGGAGTTGCAGGGCGTGGGCGCGAATGGCTTGGTTGAGATCCCCCCGGCTGTCGCCACCCCCCTTGGCAAGGGGGGCAGGGGGGATCTGCGGGAAGGGAAAGGTTTCGAAGCAGGTGGTGTTGGTATAGCGTGTGTCGCCCTTGATAGTTGAACTTTGAGCCGTTACCCAAACTCGATGTACTTGAGACGTTAAAACACCTAAAAGGTAGTAATCTTCACTAGCAATCACAAATGAAGAGTTGACATAAGCCAAATAGTCTTTAGGAACTTTTACAGGGATGAACCATTTGGAATGACCTGGCATAGCAATATATTCTGATAGTTCAGCAATAGCTGACTTCATCTTTATTCTGGGACGCCAAAGCTGCCACCATTTTTTATGCTCATCGTTATTATTCTTTAGTGACGATTCATATGACTGCTTGACGAAATCGAAGGGCAACTTGTACATTGATGCATCCTCAATCGACATCTTGTTGAAGTCGATCAAGAATCGAATCGATGTCATGTCATGGGTATTAGTAAGTTCGTCAGCACTTAAAAGGTTCCGCACAACATCTTTATTTTTGGGATCCTGCTTGAACCAGATTGAAGCAGTTTCATCGTCAATCAAGTATCTCTCCAGAGGTTGTGGAACTACCCCTTGAAAACAAAAATTCAAATTGGACTTGAGTTTTACAGACTTGGTTACATCTATTTCGTCTTTAAGACTCGAATTTATTGACTTAACAGGAATCGAGTCTAAATAAAGTACATCCTCTGCGGTTTTACTCCAGTTGGCAATCGATACATGCACTACGGCTTCTCCGCTCCAGGGCTGAGAAGAAATCGCATCGTAAATCACTCCGCCATGCATCAAGATAAAGTCTAAGGATGCCTTTCTAGAATTTCCTTGAGTGATTGAATTGCTGCCAACTAAGCCAATTCTTTCTGTAGGGTATTCGTGAGCCTTTCTAAACCAATAGTAACAAAAATCCGCGCTACTTGGAAATTCTTTCTTTGGATAAATGCTATGTAGCTTTTTTGTATAATTGGGGTCAGTATCGTTAAGTGTTTTCGTCTTCCCTCTTCCCAAAATCGGGGGATTACCGATGATGGCGTCGGCTTGGGGCCAGTCGGTAAATAGAGCATCCTGACAGCGAATGTTTTGATCCAGCGTATCCAGCGGCAGGGCGGGTTCGTAGAGGCCGAGGCGATCGATCGCGACTTTTCGGGCAATCATCAGGGTCACCCGCGCTAGCTCCACCGCAAACGGGTTATTGTCGATGCCGAAAAATTGCAGGGGCGTGACGTAGCCCATTTGCATTTGCAGGTCAGCGGTGCGGCGGCGTTCGGCGATCTTATCCAGCAGGTCTTGTTCGATCTGTTTGAGTTCTTGATAGGCGATGTAGAGAAAGTTGCCGGAGCCACAGGCGGGGTCGAGGACGCGGTAGTCGCGCAGTTCGATTTGCAGGGCTTCGAGCTGTTTGATGGTGTTGGCCTGGTCGATGCGCTCTTCCCAATAGCGGGAGATGGTGGGGCGCACGATTTTCATGATGTCGGCTTCCGCGGTGTAGTGGATGCCGTGGGCGTGGCGGTCTTTTTCATCGATGGCGGATTCAAAGATGTTGCCAAAGATGGCGGGGCGCACTTTGCTCCAGTCTTCCAGCGCCGAGACTTCCAGAAATTTGAGTTCCGGTGGGGTGAGTTCCAGCGGGTGAATTTCGGCAAACAGACCGCCGTTGAAATACTCCACCCCCTGAAAGCGGCCAGCGGGCACCACATCGCGGCTATTCATCGCGCGGAACAGGCCGCCGATCACGTCGTAGGAGCTTTCGCCTTGCAGGCAGTCTTGTACCGATCGCACAAACAGGCTGCGGGGCAGCAGTTGGCGATCTTCGGCAAACATGGCCAGCACGCACTGCAACACAAAGCGTTGGGCGACGAGTTCGGCATTCTGTAGGGGCGAACGGCCGATCGCCACTACACCATTTGGGAGGCCTTGGCGGAGGAGGCGATCGCGGAGCATTTGGTACAGTTCGCCCATGCGTCCGGCGGCTTTTTCGGTCACTTCTACCTGGTTGTTGCCAAAGACCGACTGGCGTTCGGTGACTTCCATAAAGCCAAAGGTGGCGACGCGATCGGGCAGGTCGGCGAGGGCAACGATATCGATGGGGGTATCGATTTGCATGTCAAAGTCGTACACCCAAAACTCGTCGAAATTGCACAACATCACGTAGCGGGGCCGATTGGGCACCGCTCGCTGCCAATAGTCAAACGCTTGGGAGTAGTGCTTGGTGAGGTCGGCGCCGCGCTTTTTCATCTCGATCAGCACGCGGGGCTTCCACACCAGGTCGGCAAAGCCCGTTTTGCCCTTTTTGCTGCCCTTGTGAATGCGCTCTTCGTAGGTGGCTCCGGCTTCGATCGCCCCCTCATGACCAAAGGCGCGAAAGAATTTATCGAGAAAAAGTTGAGCTTCGCCCTTTTCATCGCCCTTGAGATGGGCCAGCACGAATTGGACAAAGGTCTGGAGGCGTTCGGCAGTGTTGGACATGGGTCAATCTGGCAGACTATTCTTAAAGCTACCCAGATTGGCTCAAACTGCCCGGGCGATCGCAAAAACTTATCGCCCGCAGCACGCCTTGGTTGGTCTATTCAGGCGCAAACGCCGCAATCAGCGATTAGGGTGAAGGCTGCTCGCCGTTGATTGCGGTCTACTTGACGGCTTCAATCAGGCGCGAAAAGTAGAACTGAGTTTTATTCATTGCCTTACGTTCAATTTTCCAGCCAAGGGATTCGAGAATCGCCACCACGTCTTTTTCCGCATGGAGATAAGCCCGAGTCGCTTTACTGGGTCCGGGAAAGAAACTGCCCACTTTTTTCAGAATGCTTTAGAAAGTGGTCTTGGGGGCAAAGCTCAAAATCACCCGCGACTCAGACAAAGAGCTCAGGTGAGAAATCATGTCTCGCGCCTTGTCTTGGGGATAGTGGATCAACACATCCAAGCAAATCACGGTGTGATATTTACCGGATAGCGCTTCTAAGTCTGAAGTTTGAAAATTGGGTACCCGACCTACCGGTAAGGTAGCGACCGCGCGATCGTGGGCTTCGGCCACCATTTTGTGGGAAATGTCGCTGGCGTTGACGATGGCTCCAGCTTGGGCCAAGGGAATGCTGAGACTGCCCACACCGCAGCCCGCATCGCAGATAGACAGTCCGGCCAAGTTGCCGTCAGCTTCAAGCCACGACATCACGGTATCGATGGTTTGCTGGTGGCCCTCGCGAATATCGCGCTGTACTTTATTGACTTCGCCATCGCCATAGATGCGCCGCCAGCGATCGAACCCAGTGGCGTTAAAGTACTCGCGAACGACAGATTTATCATCTACAGCGTTGGTCATAGCAGTAAAAAGTCAAGATTTAAGCGGAAAATCAATCAGGCGAGAAATCAGTCTATCCAGCATTCTCATCGGGGAGGTCAGAGCAGCAGCGTAGATAGGCGCCGCTCTATCAGCAATCACACCTTGGTGTAGCTTACACAGGCACCCCTTCGAGGCCCCACTGCTCCCTCAAAGCCATAATCCATATTAAGCCGAAAGAGGAAAATAAAAGCCCCCAATTCCTTGACGGCTAAGCGAGCGTGCGGGGCCCAGACAACTCAGCCAGTCGTCCGGGCGATCGGACTATATAGAATATCCATGCCGTGCGATTAATCGTCGTCGGGCATGTCGTCTAAATCTTTGTCGACGCCCTTATCCTGGTCGGCAAACTCGCCAATTTCGAGCTTCTGCTTGACCTTATTTTCAATTTCGAAGGCTAGCTCAGTTTTTTCATCCAGCAGTCGAATCAAATTGTCGCGACCCTGGCTAACGTTTTCGCCGTTGTAGCTGTACCAAGCGCCCTTGCGCACAATCACATCGTTCTTTTCCGCTAGGTCAACGATACAGCCAAGGCTAGAAATACCCTGGCCAAAAATGATGTCAAACTCGGCAATGCGGAAGGGGGGAGCGACCTTATTTTTAGCAACTTTGACCTTGGCACGAATACCAAACTCCTCTGCGCCTTTCTTGAGGGTTTGAATCCGGCGAATATCCAGTCGCACAGACGCATAAAACTTGAGCGCGTTGCCGCCCGTGGTGGTTTCGGGATTACCGTAAACGACACCAATTTTAGAACGCAGCTGGTTGAGAAAAATCACGGTGCAGCCAGACTTACCAATATTGCCGGTAATCTTCCGCAGGGCTTGGCTCATCAGTCGCGCCTGGAGGCCCATGTGAGAATCTCCCATTTCGCCTTCGATTTCAGCGCGGGGTACGAGGGCCGCCACCGAGTCAACGACTACCAAATCAATGGCCGACGATCGCACGAGTTGGTCCACAATTTCTAAGGCTGACTCACCCGTATCGGGCTGGGATACGAGCAGCTCCTCGATATCGACGCCCAAGGCCCGAGCATAGACAGGATCCAGAGCATGTTCAGCGTCCACAAAGGCGGCGGTGCCTCCTTGCTTTTGGACTTCGGCTAGGGCATGGAGCGCTAGGGTCGTCTTACCAGAACTTTCCGGCCCATAGATTTCAATCACGCGGCCTTTGGGCAGCCCCCCTCCCAGAGCCATATCCAGCGTCAACGCGCCCGTAGGGACGGTGGCCACCTTCATCCGGGCGGCATCCCCTAGCTTCATAATTGAGCCTTTGCCAAAGTTGCGCTCAATTTGGTTGAGCACCATATTGAGGGCTTTATCTTTCTCGGAGTTGCCAGTGGTAGTCTTAGCCATACAGTCCTTTGAGTGCAGAGTAAGGCTGTCTATGTGCAGCCAGGAAACGACACCGAATGAAGTTAACGTTTAGTCTAGCGACAAACCGAATTTCTTCACGCCCTATCATACATACAAACGTACTAAGATGCTAACATTTGCTAGGGCATGACGTTCCCTTGCTTTAAACTTCCCAGCAACAATGCCAAGTCTCTCCGTAGTCCCTACAGCGGCGCTTAGCGTAGCGGGGGTCACCGACTACATTCAAGCGCTGTTAGAACAAGACGCACAGCTCAGTCGCCTATGGGTGATGGGTGAGGTATCGAGTGCCAACGATCGCGGCGGGCATATCTTTTTCACTCTGCAAGATCCGGAGGCTAACGCGGCCATTCAAGCGGTGGTGTGGCGATCGCAGCGGGACAAGCTAGCGATGTTGCCAAGGGCAGGTGAGCAAGTTTTTTTATTAGGCCAGATGCGGGTTTACCCAGCCCGGGGGCAGTACCAGCTAAGTACGCTACAGCTATTGCCAGCGGGGGAGGGCTTACAGGCCCTAAAAAAGCGGCAGCTCTACCAGCGGCTAGCTGCCGAAGGTCTGTTTGACGACGAGCACAAGCGACCATTGCCTGCTTATCCAGAGTGTATTGCTGTCGTCACTTCGGGCCAAGCCGCCGCTTGGGGAGACATTCAGCAAACGCTACGCCAGCGTCAGCCCGGGCTCCGGGTGCTGCTATCGATAGCCACAGTGCAAGGGCCTCAAGCGCCTCAGGCGGTGGCAGCGGCGATTAGTCGGGCTATCCGCGATCGCCGAGCCGAGCTCATCCTTTAGGCGCGGGGTGGGGGGGCGCGCGAAGATTTGGATGCCTTTGATGATGAACCGGTGGTGCGGGCGATCGCCGAGAGTCCCCTGCCCATCATTACCGGCATCGGCCACAAACGCGATGAAACCCTTGCCGATCTCGCTGCTGACGCCTGTGCCCATACACCGACAGCGGCGGCGGCGTGGGCCGTCCCCCATATTGATGACCTGTGGATTGAGCAGGAAACTCGGCAGCAGCGACTCAAGGGGGCCCTCCAGTCAGCCGTGCAGATGCATTATGAGCAGGTGGCTGATCTACGTCGCCGCTTAGAGCAACAACAGCTCTATCGGCAAATCGAGCAGGAGCAGCAGCGGCTGACCTGGCAAAAACAGCAGCTGCGCCAGCTTGTGCAGCATCGCCTGCAAACGGCCCAGCAGCATTGCCGTTATCTGTCGCAGGCTTTGCAGTCCCTGGACCCAGAGGCGGTGCTCAAGCGGGGATATGCGATCCTGCGAGATCGCGATCGCCTCGTCAGTGCGGCGCATCAGGTGGCCGTTGGCGACCACCTACACATTCAGTTGGCCCAAGGCGAGCTCACTGTCGAAGTCAAGGCTCAGTCTACCCCTCAGTCACCTTCCCCGCCCCGCGACACCGCTGAACCATAACTCCGCTCACCCCTTTTCGCTGTCCCTCATTAGAGCCTGTTGCCCCCATGTCTCAATCGTCACCGCCGCCCACTGATTGGTCCTACGAAACCACCGTTGAACAGATTGAGGCTGCCGTCACCCGGTTAGAACAGGGCGAGTTGCCCCTAGCCGCCGTATTTGAGGAATTTGAACAGGCCGTACAGCAGCTCCGACAGTGCGAAGACTTTTTGCAAGCACGGCAGGCGCAGGTGGATCTACTCATCGAAACCCTAGATGACAGCCTATAGGCCTGTTCCTGCCTGCCTCGCCTCAGAGAGCTCAATCAAGGGGTAAGCTGATAAAGGTTTATTTACTGTGTCGGTGCGATCGCTATGCTCAGAGCCGGGATTGTCGGGTTACCCAACGTTGGCAAATCAACCCTATTTAATGCTGTGGTGGCTAATGCCAAAGCCCAAGCAGCTAACTTTCCTTTCTGCACGATTGAGCCGAATGTCGGCGTGGTGGCTGTACCAGATCCCCGTTTAGCCGTCCTGGCTCACATCTCAGAATCGGCGGAAGTGATTCCAGCTAGGGTAGAGTTTGTAGACATTGCAGGCCTCGTGCAAGGAGCCAGCAAAGGCGAAGGGCTGGGCAACCAGTTTTTAGCCAATATTCGCGAAGTTGATGCGATCGTCCACGTTGTGCGCTGCTTTGAAAACGACGATATTATCCACGTTTCAGGCTCAATTGACCCGGCTCGGGATGCAGAAATCATCAACTTAGAACTGACTCTTTCTGACTTAGCCCAGGTGGAAAAACGGCTTGAGCGCGCCCGTAAGCAAGCAAAGAAAGAGAAGGATATTCAGGCAGAAGTAGACGCCTTAGAAAAACTCCTGCCGGCACTCAACGAAGGCAACACCGCCCGCACCGTCGATTTAACCACAGACGAAGAATTGCTCATCAAACCACTGGGGCTGTTGACCCGGAAGCCGGTCATTTATGCGACCAATGTGAATGAAGATGATTTGGCGAGCGGTAATGACTATGTTGAACAGGTTCGGGCGATCGCGGCGGCCGAAGGCGCTGAAGTCGTGGTCATTTCCGCCCAGGTGGAAGCGGAACTTATCGAACTGCCGGAAGAAGAACGCGCCGATTTTTTAGACGCCCTCGGGGTTGAAGAAGGTGGCCTCCAGTCGCTAATTCGGGCCACTTATGAGCTGCTCGGGTTGCGTACCTACTTTACAACTGGCCCCAAAGAAACGCGGGCCTGGACGATTAACGCCGGGATGCTGGCCCCTCAAGCCGCAGGGGTTATTCACTCAGACTTTGAGCGGGGCTTTATTCGCGCTGAGACCGTTGCCTATCAAGACTTGGTCGAGGCGGGCTCCATGAATGGGGTCAAAGAAAAGGGACAGCTTCGCAGTGAAGGAAAAGACTACATTGTCCAAGAAGGAGACGTCATGCTGTTCCGCTTTAACGTGTAGATGCACTGACGCAGCTTGGATGGCTACAGGTGTTCGCAAAAATTGTTTTTGCTTTTTCCTTAAACCTACGGCGAGAGTTCGATGGGCTTGATACAATTTGAGCCATTCTCCATGACTCTATGTATGAAAGTCCTGGACCGACTGCAACATTTACCGTACTGGGTGCTGCTATCGCTGGCAATGAATTGTCTGCTGACTATTGCTGTGGTCATCAGTTTAGATAGCAGACCATCACCATCGCCGTCATTGGCGAGTAGCTCTGTATTGCCTCAGGCCAACGCATCCATCGCGACTGAGGATGTGGAAGGATTTGCACCCCAGCTCGGCGATCACCAGTATTTGAACTATCAGCAGTGGGTAGACCTGTTGCGGCAGGAAGCCCAAGCCTATGCGGACGCGCCGCGGCTGACGGTGCTCATGGGAGATTCGATTTCGCTATGGTTTCCCCAAGATTTGCTGCCCGGTCGACGGACGTGGCTCAATCAAGGCATCTCCGGCGAAAATTCCGACATGATGAGCCGTCGTCTAGATGCCCTAGACGGCGCTGCCGTTGAGAGCATCTTTGTCATGGTGGGCATCAATGACTTGATTGCTGGCGTGCCCGAGAGCGAAGTCGCCACAAATATTGAAAAATCAGTGCAGTATCTTAAACGTCAACATCCCGAGGCAGACATCATCGTGCAGTCGATTTTGCCCCACGGCGGTGAGCAGGCTACCTGGGAGGGGCGCGATCGCCTGCTACAGCTCCCCAACGATCGGATTCAAGCAGTGAATACGGCCATCGCTAAAATCGCGGCATCAGAAGACGTTCACTACCTAGATTTGTATCCGCTCTTTGCCGATGGGGAAGGCACCCTCCGTGCTGACCTATCGACCGACGGGTTGCATCTCAATGAGCGGGGGTATCTGGTCTGGCGAACGGCGATCGCGCTACTAATCAATCAAACGCTCGAGCCATAGAGATTACTGGTCCCTTTGTAAATGTGGTTGTTGCCATGGAGTCTGATATCAACGTCGCCTGCGGTTTTTTAGGCGGCACCATTTTGTCCGTTGAGGGTGGCTACCAGGTTTTACAGCATCCACGTCCAGAGCGGGTTTTTGACCGCATTGCCGATGCCCGCTGGTTTCTGGCAGTTAGTTTTTGTGACCACTGTCCCACCCCCGCCGGCATTTTGAACCATGAGGGCCGCTTGTCTTTTCAAAATGAAGCGGCTTTGAACCTGGGAGAAATCGACTTTTTACCGCTAGCCCATCGCCCCACCATTTTTCAAACCGGCTTAACCCTGAGCCCGGGGGAAGCGGCTAAATACACAGTCAATGGGGATATGAGTCTGCGAGTATGGGGGTTAGAGATTGATCCTCGGTACGGTCGAGTGGCAATTGTGAAATCAGAGGACGTTCTCCCCCTGCGATAGCTGGCCATCCCCAGCGGCATCACAGTCTTAAGTCGCCATGCAAAATCGTTGCAAGGCTAGACGGGCAGCGCCAGCAACCCCCGCTTGATTCACCAAAGTCGCGGTCACAATCTGTAATCCTTCCCGGGAGCTAGGCAAGACTCGCTGCTCAATCTCCTGCCAAACGGTGGGTAAAAATAAGTCGATACCGGCGCTGATGCCTCCACCAAGAATAATCGCTTCGGGAGTCAACACATAGATGAGACTAGCCAACCCCGCTCCCAAGTGGCGACCATATTGCTGCCAATAGGCGATCGCGGCCTCATCTCCCATCAGAGCTTGGGCGGCGAGCTTCCCCGGCTCACACCCCATCTCTCGACGCACAGCTTGGACTGAGCAGTGCTGCTCCAGAGAGCCCCGATTGCCACTGTTGCAGGGGGGACCTTTGGGGTCTAAGGTAATCAATCCTAATTCGCCGGCGGCTCCGGTGCGCCCGGTAAACAAGTCACCGTCTAGGATGATGGCCCCACCAACCCCTGTTCCTAGGGTCAACACCACCAAATCGCGGAAATCACATCCCGCCCCGAGCCAGGCTTCCCCCAGTCCGGCACAGTTGGCATCATTAGCTAAAACAGTAGGCAGTCCGGTTTTCGCTTCTAACCAGTCGGCGAGGGGCACATCCTGCCAGCCTGCGAGATTGATGGCAACTCGCGCGATGCGTCCAGCGGCATCCGCGGGTCCTGGCGTACCAATGCCGATCGCCCGCACATGACGATCAGGCGCCAGCTGATCAATGGCTGGCACCATGGCCGCGAGTACCGCTTCCGGGGTGGCAGGCTGGGGAGTGGAAATCACGAGCTGCTCTAAGCAGTCACCAGATTGAGCATAGCGGCCAAACTTAATTGCCGTACCGCCTAAATCAATGCCAATCACCTGAGAAGTTGCTGCCACCACGATCGACTGCTGCGCTGTTATTTACCCAAGTATTTTCCCAGATTTTGGGGCCACGGTTCGCTGGCTGAACGGCAATTTTGAGGGTTCTCCAGGCCGGCGCATCCAGGTCAATACGATTGCAATCATTTGTGTGATTTCTTCAAAAACAGCCATCATGATGTATCAGTAAGTCCACATGGGATGCAATGCATAAGCCGGACTGATAGGGTCTGTGGGCAGGGAAGATCACACGACGAGTATTTGAGGATAGCAATATGGAATGGTTTCAGTGCTCCCCTCGTTGGGTGCAGGCAGCCGCGATCGCCAGCACAGTAACCTTGATGGGATGGCTCAGCCCGCTGGCAGCCCAGAGCGCCACTCCTCCTTCGGTAATTGAGCGCGCCGGCATCACCACTTCGGAGCCGGGCGCGGAACCGCGATTGCGCGATCGCAGTTGTCCAGAACATCTACCGTCAGCATTAACGAGCATCACTCATCGCTCTCAATTCCGGAGCGCCAACTGGGGCATCATGGTCTATTCCTTGCAGGAGGAAGCTCTGCTACATGCCCACAACGCCGACAGGCTACTGATCCCTGCCTCCAATATCAAACTGTTCACCACCGCTGCAGCGATGCGCAGCATTATGGAACATTCACCTGATCGGTTAGGGGAGTTTCAAGATGTCCTGACCGTGGTCAACCGTAACAGCAATAACGCCCGAGCTGACGAGTTGCTGAGAGGGATCGGGGGACAAAGCCGCGTCAAGCTCCTGCTGGAGCCCATTGGCGTCGATCCCAATAGCTACATTCAGGCGGATGGATCAGGACTCTCCCGCCGTAATCAAGTACAACCTGCCGCCTTGGTCGCCTTGCTCAAAGGCATGCATGCTACCGATGAAACGGGACTGTTCTATCAGTCTCTGCCCGTAGGCGGCGTCAATGGCACCTTGCGCAACCGTTTTAAGGACACCCCAGCCTACGGTAAAGTTCACGCCAAAACCGGCACTCTAAACGGCGTTCGGGCCCTATCAGGCTATCTGGAAACCGATGGATACGGCACCGTTATTTTTAGCATTGTCATCAATCAAGCGGGGCAATCCGGTGGGGTAATGCTAGCGGCGATCGACGAAATGGTGCTGACAATCAATCAGCTGGAACGCTGCGAATAACGGTACCTCAGTCAGCCTTTAGGCCGTTGGAAATTGGCTGGCGATTTCGGCTCCAGGCAGCCCCAGGGCGATCGCATACTTTTGGATGAAGGCACAAATATAGAAGGGTTCGGGTAAAGCATCGACATCACCCTGCTCAATCGCCTGCAACGCGTACCGCTGAATGTAGGTACGTTGATGTACCTCTTGCAATGACCACCCCCGTGCAACGCGGGTCTGCTGAAGCTGAGCGCCAATTTGTTGCAAACTCTCCGACTGTGCCAGCTGTAACGCCTCCTTAGCCGCCATGAGCCGTTGCTGCTTACCCGAAAATCGCACCTGCGATCGCATCGGCGAACTCGGTCTCGAAGTAGGGCGGCCCATTTGGGGATGGGGGCTCATTAGCGCTTGCGGACCCGGTGGCGGCGATGCTTCCGAAAACAGCATTTCTGGGGGCGGTTCTATCGGCGGCGGCGCGGCAGGGAACTGCCCACTTGGCAAGGGTTGAGCCGTCACCTCCGGTTCGGGGAGTTCCCCATTTCGCGTTGATTTTTCTTCTAGCAGTGAACCCAACGGTTCCCCCGCTTGCAATTGACGGTCCAGCCGCCGCCGATTCATCAGACCGATCGCAACTAGCGCCGTGACCGGTACCGAGGCCGCTGCGACTTGCTGCGCTGCTAGCGACATGGCGGCACTGGCGCCAGCTCCAAAGATCAGCGCATATTCAGAAGCAGAAGACAGCTTAGAGTCCGATTTCGGTGTCTCCATAGGGTCCAGGTATAACAATGACACCAAAACCTTCGCGCAGTGACCGCCTAATCCGGATTGAGCCGAGAAGTTACGCATCCCTACAGAGGCTCAAAAGTCAAAAATCGAACGGTGCTACATCCGTTCTAACACTTGAATGCCCAATAACGAGAGCCCCAAACGCAATGTACGCGCCGTTAGATCACACAAAATCAGTCGCGATGTTCGCTGCGGTTCCTCGGCTTGCAAAACGGAGCAGCGATCGTAAAATTGATTAAATTTCTGACTTAGCTCAAACAGATATTGGCAGAGCCGATTGGGAAACAAGTCCTGGGCGACTTCGGCGATGACTTCATCAAGCTGCAAAATATGCTTGGCTAACGTAAATTCGCTATCGTCAGCTAAATGCACCGCCGCATCCTTACCCAAATTTTGAAAGTCAATCCCACCTTTACGACTGATCCCCTGCACCCGTACGTAGGCATAGAGCAAGTAGGGGGCAGTGTTGCCCTGTAGAGCCAACATTTTGTCGTAGCTAAACACGTAGTTGCTGGTGCGATTTTGGCTCAGATCCGCATATTTCACCGCGCCGATCCCGACGGTTTCGGCGACTGATTCAACGAAAGCGTCACTTTCCTGGCGTTCTTCCGCTGCGATACGCCGCTCTAGATCTGTCCGGGCCCGGCTCACGGCCTCATCTAGTAGATCCTTTAAGCGTACGGTTTCACCAGAGCGGGTCTTGAACTTTTTGCCGTCTTCACCCTGCACAACCCCAAAGGGTACATGGCTCAGCTCTGTGCCTTCTGGAATCCACCCAGCCTTGTCAGCCACCTGAAAAACCTGTTCAAAATGGTTGGCCTGTCCAGCATCAACCACGTAAAGCATCCGCTTAGCACCGTCTTGCCGTGTCCGATAGCGAATGGCTGCTAAGTCCGTTGTTGCGTAGTTAAAGCCACCGTTCGACTTTTGAATAATCAGCGGCTGGGGATCGCCTGCTTTATTCGTAAAGCCCTCTAGAAAAACGACTTGGGCCCCCTGATCTTCAACTAAGAGTCCCTGCTGCTTAAGATCGGCAACAACAGCGGGCAACAGCGGGTTGTAAAAGGACTCTCCCCGCTCAGTAACCTCAATATCTAAGCGGTCATAGATTTTTTGAAATGCTTGTCGTGATTGGTCACAGAGTACTTGCCAAGCCTGGCGGGCTTCAGCTTCGCCGGACTGCAAATCAACGACAGCCTGACGCGATCGCACCTTAAAGTCTTCATCTTCGTCAAAGCGCTGCTTCGCTTGTTTATAAAACGCGACCAAGTCGCCAATATCCACAGCTTCAGGACTGGTCAAAGCCTGAGGACAAGCAGTACGCAAGTGAGTAATCAACATGCCAAACTGCGTACCCCAGTCACCGACGTGATTAAGCCGCAATACATCATGGCCCACAAATTCCAGAACACGGGCGATCGAATCGCCAATGATTGTGGATCGCAAATGCCCCACATGCATTTCTTTAGCGATGTTGGGACTGGAAAAGTCAACAATGACTGTTTGCGGAGAGTCGACCTCAGCAACACCTAAACGATCGTCTGCTTCAACCGCGTGCAGTTGAGCTTCTAGATAACTGGGCTGGAGGCGTAGGTTGATGAAGCCAGGCCCAGCAATTTCCGGCGGTTCGCAGAGATCAGCAACGTCTAAATGCTGCACTATCTTTTCAGCGATCGCCCGAGGTTTCTCCTGGAGCCGCTTGGCTAACGCCATTGCACCGTTCGCCTGGTAATCGCCAAACTTAGGATTGCTCGCAGGCACCAATACCGGATCGGTGCCTGCTAAGTCAGGGCCATATGCCTGAACCAATGCT
Organism: Leptolyngbyaceae cyanobacterium; assembly: GCA_050331235.1. Lineage (GTDB taxonomy): Bacteria > Cyanobacteriota > Cyanobacteriia > Phormidesmidales > Phormidesmidaceae > Halomicronema. The sequence continues at coordinate 9,928 of JBHJHA010000103.1, read as the reverse complement.
TGCTCAAGCCGATGGTTCAGAGTTGCGATCGCAGACAACATAAGCTAATACTCAGCGGCCGGACAGACTACCGCAAAAACGCCTTTTCAATCCTAGAGCATCCTGGTCAGGGCGGCTCAGACTTAGCTGAACCAAGCTAATCCGGTATCGGCGCTCGCGCCTGAGTGGGCTGACAGTGGTTAATTGCGGGTTAACCATTTTTGGCCGTTGAGCCGCTGGAGGGTGTACAGCACCATCAGATCCAGCGTAATCCGGCGCTCATCGCCCATGAACTGCTCAACTGTGCTGGCAGGGCCATCCCCCTGACTGTAATAAAAATACTTGGGTCCCTTGATGTCTTCTTTCGCAAACACGATATTGAAATGGCGATCGATACTTCCCGGCTGGTGACCTCTCAGCTGCCAGTAAGTTTCCTGACCGTCAGCCCCCTTCACGGCTAAAGTGCTATTGATAAACGATAGGTTGACATCCTCCCAGCCATCGGAGCGCAAAGCCTCATCCAAAGCCGGCACAAAATGCTGTTCGACAAATTCATTAAACGGCTTTTCTTCGATTTTGGGCGGCTTCTCCTTCTTTCCTTTGGATGAAGAAGCGCCTTTGTTATCGGCCTTGGTGGCAGCTTGAGTATTTTTTTCTTCAGCCATATGTTAGGTATGCCTATAAAGTCTGCATCTTTCTGCAAGGCAGAGCGAAAGCTCTTTCGTATCTATATTAAAGTAAACAGCCCCCCAAGGCGTTTTCCCTGAGAGGCATTTACCGAGACTGGTTAAGGCAATCTCAACGGGCTTGCCTATGAGATACTCTGTGGCACCTGGGTCCGGCGGACAGTTGCCAGTTCCGGATGGACGCTGCCAGCACCATTACTGACACCTACTGCTTCCAGGTCAGAATCAACCATGAGCTCAACCAGTTCGTTGAAGGTGACGCTAGGTTCCCACTTCAGCTTGGCCTTGGCCTTAGCAGGATCACCAATGAGCAAGTCCACCTCCGCTGGTCGCAAATAGCGGGGATCAAACTCAACGTAGTCTTGCCAATTTAAGTTGACATGACCAAAGGCGACTTCAAGGAATTCCTGTACAGAGTGAGTCTCGCCGGTGGCGACAACGTAGTCGTCGGGCGCCTCTTGCTGCAGCATGAGCCACATCGCTTTGACATAATCCTTGGCGTATCCCCAGTCACGTTTGGAATCGAGATTACCCAGGTAGATCTTGTCCTGCTGCTTTGCGACGATACGCGCTACAGCCCGCGTGATCTTGCGGGTTACAAATGTTTCACCGCGACGGGGAGACTCGTGGTTGAACAAAATGCCATTACAGGCAAACAAATCGTAGGACTCGCGGTAGTTGATCGTTTGCCAGTGAGCATAGAGCTTGGCACAGGCATAGGGGCTGCGAGGATAGAAGGGCGTTGTTTCTGTCTGCGGAACCTCTTGAACCTTGCCGTACATTTCCGAAGAACCGGCTTGGTAATAACGCACTTGATTGCCAGTGCGCTGCTGATAGTCACGGATAGCCTCAAGCAAGCGCAATGCGCCCATCGCCACCGTATCAACGGTATATTCCGGTGAGTCAAAGCTCACCCGCACATGGGACTGTGCCCCTAGGTTATACACCTCTGCCGGCTCCACTTCCTCGAGGATGCGGCGCAGCATAGTGCCGTCATTTAAATCGCCGTAGTGTAGAAACATTTTGGCGTCTTCTTTGTGGGGATCAACATAGACGTGGTCAAGACGATCCGTGTTGAAAGTAGAAGTCCGGCGAATGATGCCGTGCACCTGGTAGCCCTTCTCTAGCAGTAGTTCGGTCAAATACGAGCCATCTTGGCCTGTAATGCCGGTAATTAGGGCACGCTTGGGGTCTGTCATGTTAGTTCAATGTCCTAGTAGCTACAATTGCAAGCCTTCTGGCTTGCGGGCGGTGCAGATCGGCAGGCAGCGTATTGAACCCAGCCAACCGAAAGACAGTAGAACGTCTATCTGCTTGCGGGCTATCACTTGCCTGATGCAGCGATATACAGTGTTTTTAAATTCCAAAGTTTTGGATGGCGATTTTAGAGTACCCATCCAGGTTTGAAGTTAGCTATTGCCAGCACTGAGCCTGTTGTCTTCGCTTTATCTGAGCCAAATGCCCTGATGAACCGTTTGGTTCATCAGGGCATTTGAGTTATCGACGATCGCAGACCCCATAACCGAAACAACCATATTCCGATTTTTACGACAGACGGAGAACTCGGCATTGCTTCAGATTGACGCTCTCAGAAGCCCGTGTGCGACGTCAGCGCATGGTGACAAACTCTTCGCCTGCGCTGGGATGGACGCCTACTGTAGCGTCGAAGTTGGCTTTAGTCGCACCGCTCTTAAGGGCGATCGCCACGCCTTGAATAATTTCTGCCGCATCATCGCCAACCATATGCGCGCCTAGGACGAGATCGCTCTCCACATGTACAATTAGCTTCATAAGCGTCTTTGTTTGAATATTAGGCAGCGTGTAAAACATAGGGCGAAACTTAGAGCGATATACCTTAATTCCCGCTTCGCCGTACTGAGCGATCGCCTCAGCCTCCGTCAGGCCAACCGTGGCCGCCTCTGGTGACGTAAACACAGCGGTAGGAATACTGTCGTAGCTCATAGTGCGAGATTGACCACCAAATTGCGTATCGGCAAAAGCCCGCCCCTCAGATATAGCGACTGGAGTCAGGTTGACCTTGTCGGTGACATCGCCCACAGCAAAGATATTGGGTTCTGCCGTGAGGTTAAACTGATCGACCGCGATCGCCCCAGCGGCCAGTTCCACCTGGGTATTTTCAAGCCCCAGCTTTTCAACATTGGGCTTCCGACCTAGCGCTGCCAAACTAACGACATCAGCTAACAAATGCTCTGTATGACCACCCACAGACACACAGACATCAACATCGCCAGCCTCGGTTTCGGCAATGTGCTTAATGTTGGTACCCGTCAAAATTTCGATACCCGCTTCTTCCATCTGTCGCTGAATCTCGTCGCGAATATCTTCATCAAAACCACGCAAAATTTTGTTGCCGCGAATGATTTGCGTCACCTCAGTACCTAAGCCGTGCAAAATACAGGCAAACTCACAGCCGATATAGCCACCGCCTAAAATCACTGCCTTCCGCGGCTGTGTTTGTAAGTGAAAAATATCATCAGAGGTAATCGCATACTCAATACCTGGAATCGGTGGCCGCACTGGCACACCACCCACCGCAATGAGAATTTTGTCGGCAGTAATCTTTTCACCTCCCACATCCAACGTATGGGCATCCAGGAAACTAGCATAGTGGGGAAATACCTGGACATTGGCCTTATCCAGCATGCCTTCATAAATGCCATTCAAACGCTTAAGCTCTTTATCAATGGCCGTAATGAGGTAATTCCAGTCAAATTTTGCGTCAGTCTGCCCCCACCCATACCCTTGGGAAGCTAAAAATTGCTCAGGAAACCGCGATGCGTACATCATCAGCTTCTTCGGCACACAGCCGCGGTTGACACAAGTCCCTCCCAAGGTCCAGGACTCGGCGATCCCCACCTTGGCGCCATACTGTGCTGCCCTACGAGCAGAAGAAATGCCCCCTGAACCGCCACCAATTACAAATAAGTCGAAGTCGTAGCTCATTGATATCTCTCCGTATATCTTCATCAAAATGGCTGCGCTGCAACTCCAGCAATCATCAACCTAAAACTCAAGGGGAGTAGCGGCGAAGACGATCAGCAGGCTACATAGCTTAGATGTCAGTTGTGATCGAGCAACCATGGCATATTTACAAGACTTGCGCAACCTAATGACGGCATACGCTATGGGTAGTAGTAGGGTCAGATTTCCCCTCTTTGCCTTCGATGTAGGAGGCGATGATGTCGGAGAAACAATCAACCCACAGCAATCCCATTGAGCATGCAAGTCCTCTCTAATAACGTTCCTCACTCTCCTATCTTATCGAGCACATAGGGCAGGGCTCATTGCAATCTCTGACTCCTCGGCAGTGGACAGAATGATCAGCAGACATCCAACTGTTGCCTTACCCGGGTAGCCATACTTAGGGTATTGGCCCCAGAATTGAGTTGTTTCTGCAATTGGCTCGGCCCAATTGTTCGCTAATCAACTCTTCATAAAGATAAAAACAGGAATTTCATCGCTTGGCAGCAACACGTTTGCTGCGCTCTAATATCACACTAAAAATATTAGAGGCGGCAACGCATTACGGGTTACCGCCTCTAATGTCACTGGCCAATTGGCTTAGCCAACAAACTCTTTGCGAGGTTCAGAAACACCAGGCGCGTCAGACCCCTTCAAGTAAGCCAACATGGTGTCAGCGTCAGAAACCTCGAACGGATCGGTGGGACAGTTGTCACCAAAGTCGGGCTCAATGAACATTTTCTCGATGCTGCCATCGTTGACGAGCATGGAGTAGCGCCAAGAACGCATGCCAAAGCCTAGGTTGTTCTTTTCGACGAGCATGCCCATTTTGCGGGTGAACTCGCCGTTGCCATCAGGCAACAGGAAGACATTGTTGGCACCTTGTTGCTTACCCCACTGGAACATCACAAACGCGTCGTTCACAGACACACAGATAATGCTGTCAACGCCCTGCGCCTTGAACTCTTCATAGAGCTCTTCATAGCGGGGCAGGTGGTTAGAAGAACAGGTCGGCGTAAACGCACCGGGCAAGGAAAACACAATAACCTTTTTGCCACCGAAGATGTCTTCTGTGGTTAGGTCTTGCCAACGAAAGGGGTTAGGACCTTCAACAGACTCATCGCGAACTCGAGTCTTGAATACTACGTTGGGTACGCGTTCGATTACAGGCATAAACCTCGTGACTCCTAATACTACGAATCTCCAGAGCACAGCCTATATTAAACAACTATTAATTTTGACTGGCTCTAAAGTTAGAATAATTCTAAACTAGAAAAGTAACAACCCAGACTTTCATGTTTGTATGCTGCCTGACAATCTTGGTTGGCGACTGAGGTGTCACAGGCAGGTCCAGAGCAATTAGGGGAGTGGGTCAAAATAGGTTTTAGGAGGCAATCGCAACGAATTATGAGCACTTTGACCGCAGATGCAATCGTCGACATGCTTAAAGCGCGAGGTTTGAGAGTAACGCCTCAGCGATTTGCGGTGTTTGCTAATCTGCTGGGACGCAAGGACCATCCAACGGTGGAATTATTGCTGGCAGAGCTGAATCAATCGGGGCCAGTTTCATCCCAGGCGACGGTCTACAACTCACTACAGGCCTTACGAGAGGTAGGCTTGGTCCGGGAAGTTTTGTTGGAAGAAGGGGTGTTGCGATACGACGCCAACGTTGATCCCCATCATCATTTTCGCTGTCGCCAGTGTGGTCAAATCGAAGATATTCCGTGGCAGACCTTTGAGGCGATCGTCCAGTCTCCTTTGCGGCCTGGTCTTCGGGCGGATAGCTACGAAGTGACGGTAAGCGGTTTATGCGATCGCTGCCAGGTAACTTGAAGTCGGGGGGCTATTTTGCCAATTGTTTACATCGTGCACAATTTTCCACTGTCTGTAGTAGAGTTTTGCTGCGATCACTCTACATGTGGCGTAGTCGACGTCTTCGTCGGGCGGTGGTCTGGTCATCAGTAAAGCCATCCAACCGACACTGGCACAGACGTTAGCGCGATCACCGCTTCATCGATAGAATGCGGTGATTCAACTTACGAAGGCTACGGGGCCAGCTGCGACCGGCGATAGGAAAAGATGTAAGCATGGCAAGACTTCCGATACAACAGACCCCAAGGGTCCGACAGAGGCGTTGGCTGATCGGCAGTCTTGTGTTGGCGATCGCGATCGTTCTTTGTCATAGCCTGATCGTGCATACGCCTGTCAAGGCCAGTGAGCCGGCGCTATTACTGGCCCAATCCCTAGAAGATCTCCAGCAGCAAAAGCAAACAGTAGACCAAAAGCGCCAAGATTTAGAGCAGCAAACCGAACAGCTCCAGCGGCAAACGAATCAAGCTGAGCAAAGTTTGGACTCATTGGAAAATACGATTGCGGCCACGGCGGATCAAATTGCTGAAACAGAGTTTCGCCTTGCTAAAGCCCAACGAGAATTAGAAGCCCTCGAAGCTGACCTCCTAAAAGCCGAGGCGGCCTATGAAGATGTGCGGCGGGCAGCTGTTGGCCGCCTCCAGTTTTTGCAACGGCAGCAGGGTGGCGAAGGCTGGGCCGTACTGCTACAGAGCGAAAACTTTAATGAATTTCTTGACCGGCGCTACCAGTTGCGACGAGTGTACGACGCCGATCGCAATGTATTGGTCGATCTCAAAGCAAAGGCGGACGACATCAAAGCCCAGAGAGCCGTAGTGGAATCGCAAAAAACGCGGGTTTCACTGCTCCGTCAGGAGTTGCTGGCTAAAAAGCAACAGTATGAAGCTGAAGCCGTCCAGCAAGAGCAGCTAATTAGTCGTTTGCAGAACGATAAAGCTGCTTTGGAGGCTGCCCAAGCCCAGTTAGCTAGGGACTCAGAAGAGATTGCGGCCCTCATTCGCCAAAAGGTGGCGGCTTCAACGGGTTTTGTTCGTGGGACTGGGGTATTTGCGCTACCGGTTAATGGCCGAGTGACTAGCGGTTTTGGCTATCGTCGCCATCCCATCTTGGGCACGTCTCGCCTGCACTCCGGAGTAGACTTCGGGGCTCCCTCAGGGACAACGATTTACGCTGCCGACTCTGGACGGGTCATTTACGCTGGCTGGTACGGCGGCTATGGCAACACCGTCATCGTTGATCACGGCGGCGGCATCACTACTTTGTATGCCCATAGCAGCCGGTTGTTTGTCCGAGTGGGCCAATCGGTCAGCCAAGGTCAGGCGATCGCAGCGGTGGGCTCAACGGGGTTATCCACCGGGCCACACCTCCATTTTGAGGTACGACAAAACGGCTCGCCCGTAAACCCGATGGCGTATCTCTAACCGCGACTGCGCTGAATATGCTCCATGATGCGGGCTTTGCGCGCTGCATCGCTCTTCTCGTCGGGTACCTTGTCGCTGAGTTTAATGTTAGAGCTGAGCGATAGATGTTTTTGAATTTGTTCTTTGTTGGCCATGTCTAGTCACCATTACGACAAAAATGCCAGGATTTGTCGACGAAACTTCGCGAGACCACCCTGGCAATCATCACTATGAAGCACCTCTCCGATACCCTCGGGGAAAGCACCTTTGTATTTCTTAATATACTGCTATTGAGCAGCGAACTCAATCTATCAAAGTTATAAATTGGGGCTAGTTGGGTCATTGCTCACTCCGCTTCATCGACTTAAGCGAATGGTACCGGCCCGACTGAGGCGATTAGCAGCGGCGTCCCACCCTCCCCACAAACGGGTGGAATAAGCAGCATTTGCCCTGTCCATTTGTAGTGCCTGGAAAAGGGGTATCCGCTTCGGGATATGGCTGAAGCGGGAGAGCCGACTGACCAAGAATCAACAGTGGTCTATGTTGTTGGGGAAAGTTGACCTTAGGATATTAAGCAACCGTTTTTAGAGGGAGTGGCAGTGACCAAGCAATTTTCGAAGATGCTGCGGTCCCTGCCTCAATGGTTGACACAGCAGTGGTCGACGACAGCGGCGGCGGTGGATGACGACGATCACCTTGCGCCGCTGCCCGCTGGCTTGACCCAATCCCTCAATCAACATATCGCCTCGCTCCCGACTCCTGAGCGCTATCAAAAAGCACTACAGCTATCGGTCCGTGAGGCGATCCAAGCTTGGCAGGCAAATCCCGAAGTCACCAGTAACTGCCTGGTCGCTTTGAGTACTCCGATTGAGGCGATCGCCAGCCACATCAAAGCCAGCTTGGAGGACTATTTGCTCGATTGCCATGTCAGGTTTCTCCTAAGTGGTTATCACCGTTCTGACGACCCGATCGCGATTACCAACCACTTACAGCGCGAGCTTGCCCGAGCAACTTCGCCAGAAAACGACCACGCTGCCGTCCCCATGACGGAAGCCGAGCTCCACGAGACCATATCGACGATCATGGTTGTCCCAAACTTGGATGAATGTTTTCTGCGTTGTATTGAGGGTTGGGAAGGCATCGAACATTTACAGCGGTTGGTGAGTCGAGATACCGCTCGGTTTTGGGTATTTGGCAGCAACGACTGGGCTTGGATTTTTTTAGACAAGGTCTGTCAGGTGAGTGCCTATCTTGACCAAACAGTAGCCCTGCCGGAACTCAAAGGTGAAGACATCGCCACCTGGCTGCAGCCTTTGTTCGACCTTGAAATTGAGCAGCCGGATGGAACGCCATTACAGTTGCATATCACCAGCGAAAAAGAGACCTATTGGGAAACGCTAACCGCATTGGCCAAGGGCAATGCCACGACAGCGGCTTCTCTGTGGCTGCGCACGCTGCGCATCGACGCCAAGGATTTAACCCCAGAGGGAGCGTTGCCGGCAGAGGTCCACACCATCAACTTAGTGGCCGCCCAGCCGACGTTGCCGCATTTGATGAGTCTCGAGAACTTAGATCGTTACTTATTACATGAATTATTGGTCCACGGGGAAATGACGCAGGCCCATTTAGCCTATGCCTTAGGTGAAGATGAGCGCGTTGTGCGATCGCGGGCCCAGGTTTTGCACCGAGAAGGTATCGTTATTCAGCGGGGCAGACGGCTCCGGGTGCACCCGGCCCACTACCCCAAAATTTACCGGGAGCTCGGCAATAACAATTTTTTGATTGGGTAAGCCCGATATGATACATCTCCATCTGATTCGTCCGGCTTGGCTGTTGGCCCAAGACGTGTTACCCGAGCAAGATCGGCTAGAGAAACTCTTTAAAGAGCCAAATCTGCAAGCCTTCATCCAAGCGGTGATCGTCATCGTGATCGCCTACGGGCTGCTCCTAGCCATCAAAAATGCCACCTCTGGAATTTCGGAAAAAGTGCCCCGGCGCTTTCGGTTAGTAATCAAGCAATCTGTCCCTTTTTTGAAGGCAGCGGTGTTGATTATCGCCAGTGCCCGGATCGCGCAGTTGTTTGTCAACTTGACCGGGTCGAACCTGATTGCCCTAACTGGCACCATTGCCGTCGCCTTGGGATTTGCCTTTAAAGACTATGTCAGCTCAGTAATCGCCGGGATTGTCACCCTCTTTGAAGGGTCTCTGCGGGTAGGCGATCGCGTCCGTGTAGGCGATCATTATGGTGAAGTGGTGGCCTACGGTCTACGGGAATTTCGTCTGAGAACGCCCACAGACGATGCCGTGACGATTCCTCACAATATTGCCTGGACCGAGCCCATCGCCAATGCCAACAGTGGTCATTTAGAAGCCCAAGTGGTCACTGACTTTTACTTTTCGCACCAAGCAGATATCGAACTCGTGGTCAGGCTGCTGTATCAGGCGGCTTACAGCAGTCGCTACACCCAACTCAAGCTACCAGTAGTGGTCATTGTATTAGAGAAACCCTGGGCTACTCACCTCAAGCTCAAGGCTTATCCCATGGATGCCCGCGACGAGTTTGTCTACAAAACTGATTTAGCCATTCAAGTCAAACGAGCCTGTGCTCGCCATCAGATTGCCTATCCGCGGGTACCGGTCGGACAAGAGCTAGCATAGGCAGTAATGGCAACCCACGCGTCGGTCAAGTGAAGTGGAAAGGCTAATTTGGATAATACGTTGAGTTGGGAGCCGGTATGAGCTGTCTAGCAGATGCGGTATTGATCCCAGGGGGCGGCTTGCAACCGTCGGGAGGGCTCGTGCCTTGGGTGCAGGTCCGGCTCGATGGGGCGATCGCTTTAGTCCCCCAACCACATTTCTTCATCCCCCTGAGTGCCGGCACCACCCATAAACCTCCCCCCCTCGATTCTCTGGGATTTCCCATCTTGGAATCAGTGGCCGCGGCGACATACTTACAGCGTCAAGGCATCGACAGCGCCCGGATTTTGCCCGAAACCGTGTCACTAGACACCA
>JBHJHA010000102.1:0-11925 GCA_050331235.1 Leptolyngbyaceae cyanobacterium | reverse complement strand
GTCATTCCTATGAATCTCTGGCATATATTCATCCGATAGTCTTGCCTCTGTCAAGTCAGCCTTCCGGAGGTCGGCGTTGCGGAGGGCGGCGTTGCGGAGGTCGGCGTTGCGGAGGTCGGCGTTGCTGAGGTCGGCGTCGCTAAGGTCGGCGTTGCGGAGAAATGAACCGACAAGTTGGTTAAAAGCACCAGTGCCCAAGCAGCAGCTCATTCCCATCAATCTGAGCAACTTGGTAGCATCGAACTCCTCACTATCCATCATCTGGCCAGGGTTAAAGGCCAAAGAGGTTGAGGGTGGATTGGTATCTGCGACGAGTTTCTCTATATCCGGCATCGGCAAACCAAAACGATGCAGCTCAAACAGCAAAATCATAGTGTTGAGTCCGGTATAAGTATCGACCTGGCGCTGCCCTAAGACCTCTTCACGATTAGGCATACGCTCGCGCAGCAGTCGCATTTTTTGCTGCGGTAAGTTCTCGGGTGGCGCATCGATAAATTCGCCGTCGCTCCAGCGCCAGTAAAAGTCATAGAGGCGTTGGTGTAGCTTTGCTGCGGCAAATTCGGGGTGTTTGGTGAGTAGGGCGGTGAGGTATTCAACGATTTCGGGAGTGAGAACGTGGCAACCGAGCAGGTCATACATCAGCCAGCAAAAGGCGGGGTCATTAATGTCGTATTCGCGATTGCGTCCGGGTTGGCAAATGTCGATTAGTCCATTGACAATGCGCTCAGCACAGAGAAATTCACCAAAGCTTTTGTGGACAAATTCGATAGAGCCTTCACCTTGACGGCCCTCTTGTAGATAAAAAGCTGCAAGGGCATTACGGAGAGGGGTGTCGTCAGTTTCTAAACGCTTTTGAGCAGCTTCTAAAAAGGCTTTGGCGGTGCTGTCTTGGCTGAGGCGGTCTTCGATCGCGCCGATGCTGGCAAACTCCATGCCCGACTGCACCACACAGAGTCCGGCCTCTTGCAAGATGCGGCGCAGGTTTTTAGGGGCGAGTTCGGTGATGTCGGGGTTGAGGTCACGAGCGGGAAGGGTGGTTTGACTTTGGGGGTCGCGGCGGTGTCCCTCAGCCCGCTGTTTGGTTAGTACCCAGTCCAGTGTGCGCTCATAGATCAGCACCTTGGCCTGGGCGCCCTCGGCTCCGGCAAACATGTCTAGGCGCAATTCGCCATCGCGGTGCATCGCCGCTAGCAGATATAGCAGCAGCGGTTCGCGGGCGAGCTCGGTTACCCGCTCTGGCAGGCGTTGATCTTGCAAGATCTGCATCAGATAGGCATCGTCTTGATGAATGAGCCGCCCCCACCGCTCAAACCAGCGGCGTTGGATGTCATCATCCATCGGCAAGATTTTGATCCGGGCGAGGTTCATCGGCATGCGACTCTCGATCGCCTGCAAAGCCAGCGTTCGCCCGGTAACCAATATCCGGTGATGTTTTTCAGAGTTGCGGGCGCACTGCTCTTGAAACCGCCCTACCTGGTCTAAAAAATTGTTCAAACCGCTGCTGGTGCGCCCTTCCAGCAGCAGTTCGTCAAACCCATCAAGAATAAACAGAAAGTTGACGTTGCGATCGGTCAGCCAGCCCGAGTCAGTTTTGGTAAAGTCGCGATCCACCGCTTTTGCCAGCGTTTCCTCAAAATCGCGCGACAGTATAGGAACGTCACGCAGGCGAATTAAGATCGGCGTCCAGCGAGGATGCTCGTAGCGGCGCACCCAGTCGGCAAACATGCGACAAAAGACACTTTTTCCCCGGCCCGGCCCGCCCTGCACAAACATCACGCGGTCTTTTTGAGCCGTGTCGTTGAGCATCTGCCGCGCCCACGCTTCTAACTCGACTGGGGCTTGTGACTCGTCTGGCTCGCCTGCGTTTGTCAGGGGGTGGGCCTTCATCGGCACATAGATATCTTTAAAGGCAAAGGGCTCAGCAAATACTCGGTCGTGGGGGCCGGGGGCAATAACTTCGTCTAGATAAGTGTCGATGCTGAGGTACTTTTCAAATTCTGCTTTGCCGCCAATGCGATACCACTCGACTAAGGCACTGACGCTGTCGCTACAGCTCACCAACGTTTGCAGCATCAATCGATTGGTATCCCGGGCGATTTTAATCGCTACTTTTTCAGCTCTGGCAAGCTGAGCACCAAGTTCCACCAATCGCGCGACAAAGGCAGCGTTATATGCCGTGGCCAGCTCAGACTCATGGAAGTGCAGCAAAGCCCGCCGCGCTTGGGTCTCGCTTAGCTCCAGGGTTTCTAGCGCTTTGAGCCGTTGCTCGACCGGCGCAGCGGCGGGGCGATCGCCCACTTTTTCGAGCCAGCGTTGGTACTGTGGCTGTTCGAGAAATTCTTTGACGGTGGCGAGATAGGCGGCCTGACTGACCAAGGCAACGCTTTGGGCGATCGTGGGCTCTTTGTGGGCTTTCTCGAGATAAAACTTGAGCAACCCCGTAGCGATAGAAACAAACGGTAGACTGGCGCCCACAATATTGCCCAGGGGCGAGTTCAGAATATCTAGCAGCGAATCCAGCTGAGTAATGAGGGGCGCAAGTTGCCGGACATTAGGGCCCTCTGTTTGCAGTACCTCGGCCAACCCCAATACAGCCGCCGCCGCGTCTTTGCCGCTATCAACGGTATCAAGGGAGACTAAATCTTGGATATCAGTCGTGAGAAATTTCCAGAGCCGGCTCGCCACGGAAACAGCCTCCAAACGGTTTTCCACAGGGTAGCTCACCGTCAGTTTGCTAGCCGCTGACTCTCATGCGCAGTCTTGCGCTGACCTATCGGCTCAGCAGCGGGTCAATTAGAGGGGCCGTTGGGGTTAGAGAACGTATTAATGTAACCACCACCGGTGTAAGAGCCCGGTGGCCGAGGTGCCGTAAAGGGTTGTGACGTTGGGCCGGTGGTGGTCGGGGCGGCACTCGGCACCGTGGGCGTGTAAGGGGTGTACCCATTGCTGACATCTACCTGGGGAGTATTGACCGAAGTTGCTCCGTTTAAAGTGGACAGGTCAGGTACCCCCGCACTGCTCGGAGCCGGAGCCGAGGAAACCCCTGGCAGCGGTGGCATCAAGTTTAAAGAGGCGGGGGGAGTGTAGCCCGTCGTGCCTGGCGGCGGCGACATTTTCGGCAGGGTAGGCAGCACCGGAAAATTGACGCCAGGAACAGTAACCGTTTGGGAACTAAATTCACCAATGGGTAAGCCGCTGTCGGTTAGGGCCTCAGACGATCGCTCATCGCTTGAGGTATCTGAGCCGCTGGCTGATTGCGATCGCAATTCGGTTTCGAGCGCTGAGTTTTCTGCATCTTCTTCAGCTGTAGTTTGTAAGTCACCCTCCAATTGGCCCGAGTCATTTTGTAAAGCCGCAGTCAAGGGGTTATAGCGATCGCTGGTCGACGTGTCGCTATTTGTCTGGAAGTAGCTGAAGCTATTCGCATTACGAGAAGAATTCGTCGCCGCCGACTCTGAGGTAGAACGCTGACGGCCAAACTGGTACTGCTCCAGATACTGGGTAAAGGGGTTGCCGCTGGCTGAGGCCTCAACTTGATTTGGCTGGGCGATCGCCAACGCCTCATTCAAAAAGGCGTTTTCCTCAGCTTCTGATGAGTCGCCCAAAGCCTGCAACTGGGGAACGCCACCAGACTCCACCCCCAACTCCCGAAATAACAGCGATAGGTTATCGATGCCGGAGATGGCAGCCTGCTCTTCCGGAGTCAAATCAGACAAATCAACATCCTGGTTGGGACTGGCACTAGTGGATTCAAAGGCTCCAAACCATTCCGGGTGCGACACATATTCCCAGATAAAGACCGCCAATAACAAAGCCCCCACAGTAGAGGCAAGGGGGACAGGTCGGCTGAAAAATCGCAACCGCTTGAGAATGATATCGAGCCAGGAGGCGCTTTCCATGGTCGGCAGCCTTTACAAACAATGCTTGCCTTTCTATCTTAACTGCCCGAACTGGGTTGCATGGCTAGCTAAAGCAAGTCTTCTCCAGAGCTTTGCATATCGACAGCGGCGACCAGCCTTATCAAGTCATCTCAAGATTAAGGCGATGCCGCTGGATGCTTAACCTCTACATCTTTTGCCCTTAAGCAAAACCACAGACTATACGGAATGGAAATGTCTATACAGGCAAACCCCATTGTCGGGGGCTCGCAGCCGGCCCAACTATATGACCACTCTCGGCACTGCTGAGGCTGAGCACATGCCAAATCCTTTTCTGGCTACAGGTAATGTTGATCGGCGGCTATGGTCACCCATGCTTGGCAGGGGAAATATCTTCCACTGAGGCAGACTCGGATTGCAGGCTTGGATTTGAGAGCAGCTTAGATCTAAGCGCTGCAGACTAAGACCGCTTAGTCGTTGAAGTTCTTCTAACCTTCTGTCTCGTCTACGGCATATCCCATGGCGGTCAATGATCTCAATTCAGGGGCGCAAGATGGCGCAAAACTTAGAAAGTCAATTACATCCTAAATTTGCCCTGCAGCAGGATCATATTTTGGTGGTTGATGATGAAGCGCTGATTCGAGAGACAGTGACCCTGGCCCTCAAAGATGAGGGCTATTTAGTCGATGTCGCGGCTGATGGCTCAGCGGCGCTGGAGCTTTTGACTAACAACACTTGGCAAAGTGCGGAGGAGTCTCCCCCATTTGATTTGGCCATCTTAGATTTGATGTTGCCTGGCATTGGCGGGCTCGATCTCTGTCGCCTCATCCGCCACCGCAACTGGGATATTCCCGTTCTAATTTTGAGTGCCAAGGGGAGTGAAACTGACCGAGTCGTCGGGCTAGAGGTAGGGGCGGACGACTACCTAGCCAAACCTTTTGGCATGAGAGAGCTAGTGGCTCGCTGCCGAGCCCTGCTGAGACGCTATCGCCGGGCCCAGACACCTCAGGATAGCTCCGTCTTGACCTATGAAGAGATCGTTTTGTACCTCCATGAGTTGCGGGTGACTGTCAACGGGCAAGAGGTCGCCCTCTCGCCCAAAGAGTTTCGCATCTTGGAGCTATTTATGAACCACCCCAATCGGGTTTGGAGCCGGGAAGAACTCATCGATAAAGTCTGGGGGCCTGACTTTATGGGCGATCGCAAAACGGTCGACGTTCACATTCGCTGGCTGCGCGAAAAAGTCGAGTCAGACCCCAGCAAACCTCGCTATATCGTTACCTTACGGGGATTTGGCTATCGATTTGGCTAAGGCGATCGCAGGCCATGCTTTCCTAAAAAGTTACTGGGTCAGCGATTGCCTTCAGTCGTTGACCTGATGGTGGGAGAAAATATAGATGCGCTGGGTTTTGAGCTGCCCCCGCAGCTCCGAGGGATCAACCTTAGTGCCGCCCGCCCCTAGGGAAAAGACTTGACGGCTCAGTCCGATTTGCAAATGCGCAAACGGGTCAGTGCCATCTGACACCAACATCTCCAGCTGCTCTAGGTTGGGCCACTGCACCAATTCGTCTAATACAGTGGCTAATGTTGCCCAGGGAGCCGTCGCCTGGTTGTACCAGCCTGGCTCCACGGCTCGGGGAGCCTCTAATCCCAGATTAATGATCAGTTTGCCTTGGCCTAGCAGCGCCACCGCAATTGACCGGACTTCCTCCTGCGCCAAAAATCCTTGCTGCTGAGCTAGCTGCCGCACTTTTTCAAACTGCTCGTACTTAGCCGGAATCGCCGAAAATCCGTCCTTGGGTTGCAGCGCAATGGTTACCAAATAGGTTTGCAGTAGCAAATGACCCAGCTTTTGGGCCTTGGTCTCCAAATAGTGAGAGTTGTAGGGCGTAGCTTCGATAATCAGCGGCACGCGATCGACCATTTCCAAGCCGTAGCCCTTCAGTCCTGCAATTTTGCGCGGATTGTTAGTGATCAGGCAAAACTGACGTACCCCAATGTCGTTGAGGATTTGGGCACCCATACCATAGTTGCGTTGGTCAACGGGCAGTCCTAGCTTTTCATTAGCCTCCACCGTATCTAGTCCCATGTCTTGAAGGGAGTACGCCTTGAGCTTGTTGACCAAGCCGATTCCCCGGCCTTCCTGGCGCAGATAAACCACAACGCCTCGCCCCGCCGCATCGATCATTTTGAGAGCTGCTTGGAGCTGCATTCGGCAGTCGCAGCGGAGGGATCCGAAAGAGTCACCGGTCAAACATTCAGAGTGCACTCGCACCATAATCGGCTGATGCTTGAATGTCGCGGGGTCCCCTTTGACCATGGCGACATGCTCAGAGTTGTCCATCAGGTTGCGGTAGGCGTAGATTTTGAAATGGCCAAACTGAGTGGGTAAATCAGCGATCGCCTCACGCTTGACAAACCGTTCGTGCTCTAGCCGGTAGCTAATCAGATCCGCAATGCTGATCAACTTGAGCTGGTGGGTACGCGCATAGTCAATCAGTTCCGGCAGCCGCGCCATCGAGCCGTCAGGATTTTGAATTTCACAAATCACTCCGGCTGGATACAACCCCGCGAGGCGAGCTAGATCAACACCCGCTTCCGTGTGTCCTGCTCGCTTGAGCACGCCCCCAGCCTTGGCCCGGAGAGGAAAAATGTGCCCCGGTCGGCGCAAGTCCTGGGGTTTCGCACTGGGATTCAATGCGACTTGAATGGTGCGGGCCCGGTCTTCTGCAGAAATTCCTGTGGTGACACCCCAATGCAAAGCCGCATCGATACTAACCGTAAACGCCGTCTGCTCATTTTCATCTTCAAAAGAGCTCTGGGTCACCATTAGGGGCAGCTCTAGCTCATCCAGCCGTTCCCCCGTCATTGCCAGGCAAATCAGCCCCCGCGCCTCAACCGCCATGAAGTTAATCATGTCAGGGGTGGCGAATTGGGCAGCACAGATAACGTCGCCTTCGTTCTCGCGATTTTCGTCATCGACCACGACGATCGCCCGCCCTGCTGCCAGATCATTCAACGCTGCAGCAATGGAGTCAAAGGTAAAATCCAATTGTGTCGAGGTGTTGGCCTCAGGCTGCGACCCCTCTGCCGGCATCGCGTCCTCAAAATCAGCCACGGTTGTCTATTTCACTCATTTAGTTCCATCACTGATTTTAATGTGCTGACCCAAAGCTCGGAAACTGAGTCGCGAAATTTGACTAGTCTTTCCCGCCAGGTGAGGCAGCTATCCTGCGGGGTTGGTGAGAGCGGCAGTCCGGACAGAAATCTAGGCCATAGTCCCCACGGCTGTGGCTAGGCTTCATTGACCACATCTTGGGCTTGGTGACTCAGTAAGGGAATCAACTGCGCCTGCACCATTTCAGGTTGGTTGCCCCATAGCATCTTGCAAAACTGGTGCTTGCCATCAGCACTGGCCCGGTTGAGCACGCTGGCTAACTTTTCGCAATTCACCGACTCGTTCATGATGACTCCTTGACAATTTCGCGTATTTTGCCTAAACGATGGCCGCTCAACAGTCACTTTAGATACGGCAGCTGATGCCAGCGATCGCCCCACATCCATCCATCAGGGCGGGACTCATTGTAGTTGTAGCGGTTCCTAAGAGGCAAAAATGGATAGGCAGCTGAATATCATCCGGACGGATGAGTCGCGAGGGGAAAACTGAAGTGGTAGATGCACCCTGATTGTCGCACCCTGAGTCTCTTCTGGAAACTCGGGGTTTTTTTTGTGGTTCTGAAATGGTAGGAATACAGACACATCAACCCTAGTCTGCCAAATTGGCGCGATCGCTGCCCCACGGCCCGCCTCGCCTATTCATCCAGACAACCATTTCCCCCCTTAGGAGCACAGCATGGCAAAAACACGAGTCGGCGTTTTGTTTGGGGGGTGCTCTGGGGAACATGAGGTTTCTATTCGCTCAGCTCGGGCGATCGCGGGAGCCCTCTCACGGGGCAGCAATCAAGATAAATACACGGTGATCCCCGTTTACATCACTAAAGCCGGTGTCTGGCGGTGGGACGATACAGCCGCGCAAACTCTACAAGCGGGGGAGCCCACTGGCAATGATCCCGACGGCGTTACCGCAGCACAGCGCCTGCCCAGTGCTGAGATGCTCAGCACTGTTGACATTTGGTTTCCCGTGCTGCATGGTCCCAATGGGGAAGATGGCACCATCCAAGGTCTACTCTCTTTGCTCAACATGCCCTTCGTGGGTTCCGGGGTCTTGGGTTCCGCCGTCGGGATGGATAAAGTCGCCATGAAAACAGCCTTTGCCCAGGCCGGGCTGCCCCAGGTCAAATATGTGGCGGTCTCTCGGGCTGAGGTTTGGTCCAATCCCTGCGTGTTTCCCAAGCTGTGCGATCGCATCGAAGCCGAATTAGGCTATCCCGCTTTTGTCAAACCAGCCAATTTAGGGTCATCCGTAGGAATTGCTAAAGTGCGATCGCGCCAGGAGTTGGAAGCCGCCTTAGACAGTGCCGCCAGCTATGATCGCCGCCTAATTGTCGAAGCCGGAGTCACGGCCCGTGAGGTAGAATGCGCTGTGCTCGGCAACGACGTACCCAAAGCTTCCATCATTGGCGAAATCACCTTTGAGAGCGACTTTTACGACTACGAGACCAAATACACCCAGGGGCGAGCGGACTTAACCATCCCCGCCCAATTACCGCGAGAAATTAGCCAACAAATTCAGGAAATGGCGGTTCAGGCTTTCCAAGCGGTGGATGCCGCTGGACTATCGCGGGTCGATTTTTTCTACGTCGAGTCCACGGGCGCAGTTTTTATCAATGAAATCAATACTTTGCCCGGCTTTACTCAAACCAGCATGTATCCCACGCTGTGGCAGGCCAGCGGCGTTGATTTCGAAACCCTCGTCGATCAGCTGGTGCAACTAGGGTTTGAGCGGACCTCGGCATAGCGTTCTCTGAGCGCTGCCCCCACCCTAAACCGATGTCTGTTGCCCCTCAACCACCGCTGTGGGGCAATATTGGCCGCTGTGCATCCTTCGCTAAGATCAGTATTAGACCCTTGTTGCTCACTTCAATTGCGCTGCCATGACTATTGCTAAGCTTATCCATCAGTTCGAAGCCTGGGCCCCCCCCCAATGGCAGGAAAAGTGGGATAACTGTGGCTGGCAAGTGCAGCCTGGCGTGCTGGATACCCCGGCCCATGTATTGGTGTGCCTAACACCGCCCTTAGCCGTGATGGAAGAGGCGATCGCGCTTCAGCAGTCGGGGACTCCGATCGATCTTATTTTTGCCCATCATCCGCTCATTTTTAATCCGCTCAAGTCGCTCCAAACCGGCACTCCCCTGGGCGATATGGTGCGGTTGAGTATGGCCTATGGCATCGGCATCTATAGTGCCCATACTAACTTTGATCAGGTGGCCGATGGCACAGCGGATGTCCTGGCCCAACTGCTCGATTTACAGGCGAGCGAACCGGTCGTCCCCACGCAACCCGGCATTGGATATGGTCGGGTTGGCCAGGTGCCCGAGGCGCCATCCCTCCGCCAGGTACTTCAAGCCATTCAGACTCACCTGGAGCCACCTGATCTGATCTATTTCCCCGATACCGATCTCAATCAGCCCATTCATCGGTTGGCCGTCTTAGGAGGCTCTGGAGCTAGCTTTATTGAGGCCGTTGTGCAGACCGGCGCCGAAGCTTACTTGACCTCAGATTGCAAGTTTCACCAGTTTCAAGAAGCGCGCGATCGCGGCCTTGTGCTCATCGACGCAGGTCACTACGCGACAGAACGGCCCGCCTGCGCACGGCTCGTCGACAAGTTACTGGCCCTAGGAGCCGACACTGCTCGCCTCAGCAATCGCGACGAAGACTTTCGGCAATTTTGGAGCACCGCCGCTGACTCAGCTGGCTAGGCAACACTCGCGAACAAGTCTGAAAAGGACTTCTCAGTCGCATTTTCTTCGGCAATGATTTCCACAATTTTGTTTTTAGCGGCCGGATTGGTGAGGGCCGCCACACAGGTCTCAGCTACCTTCAGCCGGGGAATATTGCCCTCAAACAGCGTATCCGCCGGAGCCATAATCAGCGGTCGGTCATCCGTATCATCACTTTTGAGACCGCCAGGACGCACGATGGTGTAAGGCACGCCGCTGTCCACCAGATAGGCTTCCGCCTGTTTTTTCCAATACAGCACCAGCCAGAACAGATTGAGTGGATGGAAGAAGCGCGAGACGCAAAGTGAGGAAACGATCACAAACTGCTTGATGTTATGTGCCTTGGCCACGTCCACCAGATTTTTGGTGCCTTCATAGTCAACTTGGTAAGGTCCCGTCGGGTCAAAGCTCGGGCGGGCTCCCGTCGCACAAATCAGCACTGTGCAGTCGGCGATCGCCGACTCTATCGTCGCCAGCTGGGAAACGTCGCCCTCAGCCAATTCCACCGTGTTGGGCAGCATCTCTTGGGCTTTTTGGCGATCGCGCACCAAAACCTTAGTTGCAATATCCTTACCCACCAGTACCCGCACAATCCGGCGACCAGTTTCCCCCGTGGCTCCTACTACCAGTGCTTTCATTGGTCTTGCCCCCAAACAACAAATAGCAACATATCAATGGCTGAGTCTTCACCATAGAAAAAGTTTACGGATTTGGATTCCAACCGTAGCAATAGATTCAAACTGAAGAGCCCTTATGTCCCTAAGCTAACCCTACGCTAGTAGGCTCCCGGAGAAAAGCTCGGAATGCTTTTAGAAAATCGGTTATTCCTCCGTGTATTCTCGACTGATAGAACAATACCGGTCAGGTTAGGCTGCTGTCAGCAGATGAATCTCTTCAAATTTTGATGAAGGGAAAATTCTCTACAATTCGTCAGCTAGAATAACGTTGATACTCTTAAACTTTTGACTAGCTGTTGATTATTGCCTTTGGGTATTTGTCCTTGAGGATATAGATAGTAAAGCGCGTCCATGCAAACACCATTTACTAATCACCGAGCTAGCGACCTGTCGGATCAGGTTTTCGAGACTGTCTCACATCTGGTCGATACCGTTGATAGCAGTCCTGCCAATCACGTTCCCGAAACCTCAGCCTCTTCGCCAGTGCTTTTTCATGGTGCATATGCTGGCAGCATGGATATGGCCGCAAGTCGTCAAACCGTCGCTCGTTACTTAGACGACCATCGCGCTTGGTTTTTGCGCTGTGCCCATCCCATGACTGCGACTCCCTTGGGGGAGAACGGCTACGATATTACTGTGGGCCATTTTGGGGCTCTGGGTTACGATGTGGAGCCCAAAATTGGTCTCAATCTTCTGCCACAGGAACAAGGTATTTATCGCATTGAAACCATTCCTGTGCCCGGCTATGTGTCTTTAGGATACGAAGTTGACTTCAAGGCAGCCCTCGCGCTCAATGAAACCACCAGCACAGCCGGCGAAGTGATCACCAAAGTGGACTGGGACTTGGACCTTAACGTATCTGTTACCTTCCCGAGATTTATTCAGGCATTACCCAAACGCATTATTCAGCGCACTGGCGATTCTCTGCTCAGTCAAATTGTTCGCCAGGTCTCTAAGCGCTTAACGCTCAAGGTACAGCAAGATTTTCACGAAACGCTGGAGCTTCCCTTTCCGGAAAGCTATCGCAAGCGCAACCACCACTTTCTTGATCGCTTTTCTAAAGACATTGAGCCCAACTGATAATTTCATCAGTGCTGTTTAGGCGCGGCTTGTGACCTTTCAGAGCGTTGCTTCTGGGATCACTATTAGGGGCGAGAGATCACTTCAAGCATTAACTTATTGCAGCTTCGCCAGCCAGCTTTCTTTGAGCGCAGTTCGAGGGCACTGGCTGGGGCATCCCTGGAAAGTTGATGTCATGTCACCCAGCAACGCTTCGATCGCCGGTGAATACCGTAAATCATGCGGGGTGAAGTAACTTAGCCGACAAGCGATAGCGTCACCACCCAAAAACCGACTAGAAACCCAGCAATGGTTGAGTAAGTAACGGGGGGGGGGGGGGGGGGGGGGGGGGGGGGGGGGGGGGGGGGGGGGGGGGGGGGGGGGGGGGGGGGGGGGGGGGGGGGGGGGGGG
>JBHJHA010000101.1:0-39659 GCA_050331235.1 Leptolyngbyaceae cyanobacterium | reverse complement strand
GTCCTATGGTTTGTCGGGTACATTCCCCAGCTAGCTGTGGGTATTTGGTTTGGCAATGATGACAATAGCCTGACTTGGGGGGTGAGTAGTACCGCTGCTGGGACGTGGAGCGATTTTGTTTCTAAGTTATTAGACCAGATTCCCGAAGAAGACTTTCCACCGTTACCGCAGCTGGCTGGGCGCAAAGGCAGCATCGAAGCAGAGCCAGTTAAACCTGGTAAAGTTAAGGCTGAGAAGGTATCTGAGAGCAACGAAGCACCAGCACAAAGTACCAGCACTGAAAGTGCTGCGGAACCGGCACCGGTATCAGAACCAGAAGATGGCCCACCTCCGGCTACGTCGGAACCAGTCCCTGCACCTAGTCCAGCACCAGCTCCTGTCGCGGAACCAGTGGCACCGGCAGCACCAGAACCAGCCCCCGCGCCAATTCCGGAACCGGTAGCAGAGGATCCGCCGCCAATTCCTGCGCCTCCCGCTCCTGCACCGGCTCCCGCTCCTGCGCCTCCCCCGACCGCTGACGAGGGACAGTGAAGTTTCAACTACCGTGCCTAGGTTGTTAAAGACGAATGGTACTGGCTTGTCTTTTTTGAGTTTCTGGTGAGGTACAAAAGAGAACGTGTTGGAATTTATGCACTGAATGTGAGCTGCCAGACACCGTCTACTCGTCAACTGTTGGGCGCATATTCTCTATGAACAATTTGCCCATTGCCGCCGCCCCAGAGGCCTGCCTTGGAACTGATTTCTACGATCTTAAGGCTATAGAAGAAAGCGTCTCCTGTAGCTATATGTACGGGTCTATCCATGGCAACCTCTAACGAGGAATCCAAAGACAGCTGCAACAGCTTCTTTGCTGGCGGCCAACTTCCTTAGTCAGCGCCAAATATTTTCCAAAACAGTATTTTTAAGACCAGCCAGCGCAATTGCTCAGTCCAAATCAGTTGGTATCCAGATCAGTTGGTCTAGGGTTTGGCCTCTAAGCTATATCGATTCGGTTAGGTAATCGATGTAGCGCTTGACGCGCTCAAAGTCTCCCTGAGCAATGCAGGCCATTTTGAGGCTGGAAAGTGCCTGGCGCTGAAGCTGATAGTCATTGAGCTGCAAGGCAGTTTTAAGTCGCTCTTCTCGAGCCTGCAAAGCTTTGACCGGTTCTCCCAGGATATCGTAATTGATAGCTAGGCTTTCTAACGCTTGCATCTCTCCACGCCGGTCTTGCAATTGACGGACAAGCTGTAGTCGCTCTTGGAGATATACAACGGCCCGGCTATAGTCACCGATCGCGTAGCAGGCGCTGTGCAAGTTTCTCAAGATTTTGTTGACCACGCTTAACTCCATACGATCGCGGCACATGCGCAGCAGGCGATCGTAATATTGAATGGTTTTTTGAGAGTTGCCTAATGCGTGGTGGGTATTGCCCAGATTTCGCAAAATCTGTTCTAAGGAGGTGCGATCGTCCTGAGATTCGGCAATTTCTAAACTTTGCTCATACAGGGTAACGGCCTTTTCGATATCGCCTTTGACCCGATAAATTAACGCTAAATTCCCCAAAGAGCGCGTTTCCGACTCTTTGTCTGCCATTGCCTGGGCAACACCAAGGCTCTGAAGCATAAAGATCTCAGCTTTGTCGAGTTCACCTAGGTGACGATAACTATTGCCGAGACAACTCAAAGCCTGATGTAGCAGCGATTGGTCAGCAAGTTGACGCGCTACCTCTAATCCTTGACGAGCGTAGTCAACGGCCCAGAGGTAGTCTGCCAAGCCATAGCAAAGATGCGCCATCACCAAGATGACCTTGGCCTCAGAGTGCACGTTAGATAGCGTTTGAAACGCCTGTAAGGCTTTTTGGAAATCGGCTAAAGCAAACAGCGTATTTCCCTGACGTTGGTGAGCGGCTCCTTGCTTCAGTGACTGTTTGGCTTCTGCGGCTAAGCATTTCTGTTGCTCGGGGGTCAAGGCCTGTTCTGCGAGGGCCTCACGAGATGCAACGACAGTTTCTTCTAAAATTAGACGATCAAAGGCTTTATCGGATATCTGCTGCATGGCGTTGCTGCTTCTCTAAACAGGGATGAAACTGTTCAGACTCTCCCAAAAGGTGATTTAAAAAGGTATTTGAAGGCATCCTACGGCCTTTGCTGCCCACAGAGGCATGGCTAATAGGAAGCAAAAGATCTGTGTGCTGTCATCCTAATTAAAGGGTTTGTAAAGCGTAACCGTGCATTCAACCAGAGCCAAACGTGTCCAGTTGTCGACTGAGCTCGAGGATTGCCGTGATTTGAGAAATTTGTCTTAGGCTGGAAGGAACGGCAGCCGTTTCATCCCGGCAGACATTTATTGTTTAAGGAGAGCCCCGTCTTTGACTGCTCCATTTCATCTAGAGAGACTGTTATTTACGCCCACGTCCCCTTCTGGCCATGCCGCTGGGGTGGTTTTTGCTTTTCCCAATGAGTACAGCGTGGGGATCACGAGCTTGGGGTATCAAATCATTTGGGCAATACTGGCACAGCGTGAAGACTTGGCTGTCGCCCGCCTGTTTACCGACGGAAGTGAACCACTACCCAACCCGATTGAACTCTTGGGCTTCTCAATGTCCTGGGAATTGGATTATGCCAATATTCTGACGATGTTGACATCCTTAGATATTCCGATTCTGGCTGCTGATCGCGACAACGAGCATCCATTGGTGTTTGGCGGCGGCCCCGTTTTGACTGCCAACCCTGAGCCCTTTGCCGCATTTTTTGACGTGGTGCTCTTAGGCGATGGTGAAGTGGTCTTAGGGGCATTTATCGACGCGTATCAAACAGTGCGAGACTGCGATCGCGCCACACAGCTTCGCCACTTGGCTCAAGTGCCAGGAGTCTACATCCCCCAGTTGTACGAACCCACCTATGAAAGCTTGACTGGGCCGTTGACCGGTGTCCAGCCCATCGACGCGGACATTCCAGCAGTGATCGAGAAGCAAACCTATCGCGGCAATGCCCTTTCTACCTCCTCCGTTGTGACGGAGAAAGCCGCTTGGGAAAACATTTATATGGTGGAGGTAGTCAGAAGCTGTCCCGAAATGTGTCGGTTTTGCCTGGCCAGCTATCTGACCCTACCCTTTCGGGCGGCGCCAATGGCCACGGGCCTCGTTCCAGCTGTCGAAAAAGGGATAGTGGTTACTAATCGCTTAGGGTTACTGGGCGCTTCGGTGACTCAACATCCCGAATTTGATGACCTGCTGGATTATCTCAACCAGGCACAGTTCGACGATGTACGCGTCAGCATGGCCTCAGTGCGGACTAATACCGTCAACCAAAAGCTTACCGAAACGCTGACGCGACACGGCACCAAATCCATCACGATCGCCATCGAAAGCGGCTCGGAACAGGTGCGTCGGATTGTCAACAAAAAGCTCGACACCGCCGATATCGTAGCAGCAGCCATCAATGCAAAAGCGGGAGGCATGAGTGCTCTGAAGCTCTACGGCATGGTCGGCATTCCCGGAGAGTCCCTCGCAGATGTGGAGACGACTGCAGAACTGATGCTGCAGCTCAAAAAGGCTGCACCGGGTTTACGGCTAACGTTGGGATGCAGCACGTTTGTGCCTAAAGCCCACACGCCATTTCAGTGGTGCGGAGTTGCCCCACAGGCCGACAAACGGCTCAAGCTACTGCAAAAGCGACTAAGGTCTCAGGGTATTGACTTTCGACCTGAGAGCTACAACTGGTCCATCATTCAGGCGATGATTTCGCGGGGCGATCGCCGATTGACGCCGTTGTTGCTGCAGACCCGGGAGTTTGGCGATTCCCTTGGCAGCTATAAGCGAGCCTTTAAGTCACTAAAGGGCCAACTGCCCAACCTTGACTTCTACGTATATGAACAGTGGGGACGAGCCCAATTTCTGCCCTGGGGGCACCTGCAAGGCCCGCTGCCCAAGCCCACCCTGCTCAAACATTGGGATACGGCGATCGCCCAGGCAACGCCCGGGAATCCCACCCCGGCTTTGGCCTAAGCCGCTGCACTGAGATCGCCCTGATAGATAAACTCTGACCTTACATGACGCGACCAACAATTATCATTCCGGGTTATTTAGCGGGGGCTGCTCCCTACCGCTTTTTGGCAGCTGATCTCAATGCCCGTGGGGTGTGGACCAAGACCGTCCCCCTTACCCAAAGTAGCTGGTTACCCACCGTGGGAGGGCGCTCCGTACAGCCAATTGTAATGGCCATCGCCCAAGCCGTAGAGCAAGCGATCGCGGCGACGGGGAGCGATCGGGTCAACCTGGTCGGGCATTCGGCCGGCGGCTGGATTGCCCGGATCTTTTTAGGAGATGTGGCCTATGACGTGCACCCCAGCGATCGCGATCGGGTCAACTGTTGGCAGGGCCATCGCCAGGTCGAGACATTGCTAACGCTAGGCACCCCCCACGTCAGTCAAGAACGCTGGACGCGCCGCAACCTCGACTTTGTTAACGAGACCTATCCGGGCGCTTACTTCGACGACGTCAACTATATCTGCTTCGCTGGCAAGGCGATTTTTGGGCAGCGCTGGCGAACCTGGTTTACCTACAATAGTTATCAATTGACCGTGGGCGAAGGGGCGTGTTGGGGGGATGGCATTACACCCATTGCGGCAGCCCATCTCAAAGCCGCTAACAATCTAGTGCTGGACCATGTTTTCCACTCGCCCAAACCGGGGACTACCTGGTACGGTACGCCAGATGTAGTGGACCGATGGGTTGATTATCTGAGATAGCGATCGCCAAGACGCCATCGTCGCTGCGACTGACCTGAACATGGAATGGATAGGGTTGAGCCGCATCACAGTGGCCACGGTTAAGTCGGCAGTTGTGCTCGTCGGGCAAAGGACAGCCTCACGTTCGGTAGTCCTAGCCCTGTAAAACCTGAACGACTCAATGGATAAGTCCATCTGCTGGGGACGCTTGCCATTTAGACTCTAATAAGTAGATTAAGCACAATCTATCTGTCAGCCTGGATTTTCTCGGCAAAGCTACTTACACTAGTCTGTAAATAGACTTTTGGAAATATTGAACTCGCTTTAGATTGACTCAAGTCAATCCAAGGTTGAGCTCTCGGTATTCATAGTCACATTTGCGGCTGACTGTCGTAACTTGATAAGTTTCCTTTTAGCGCGTTTGGTCCTCAAAGAAGAAGCCATGACAAACCTTTGGCTGAGTACGGGTTGGCTCATCCCTCTATACCCATTAGTCGGTGCGCTGCTGAGCCTGCCTTGGTCACCTGGCATGATGCGCCGCACGGGCCCTAGGCCAGCGGGCTATCTCAATATGTTCACCACCTTACTGGCGTTTGTCCACAGCTTAGGGGGCTTGCTTGCGACTTGGCAGCAACCGGCCTTTTACTTTGAGGTGAACTGGCTCCAGGTTGCTGACCTCACTATCACTTTGCCGTTTGAGCTATCAGCCCTCTCTTTAGGCGCTGCGGTGATCATCACTGGTCTTAACTTGCTTGTGCAGGTCTATACCATCGGCTATCTAGAGATGGATTGGGGATGGGCTCGGTTTTATGCGCTGCTGGCCTTGTTTGAAGCGGGAATGACCGCTCTGGTATTAGGCGATTCTGTCTTTCTGAGCTATATGCTGCTGGAGATTTTGACCCTTGGCACCTATTTAATTGTGGGCTACTGGTTTAATCAATCGCTAGTGGTTACAGGAGCCCGAGATGCCTTTTTGACCAAACGCGTTGGCGATTTAGTCCTGTTGATGGCGGTGATTGCCCTTTATCCGCTAGCGGGTACTTGGAGCTTTAGCGGCTTAGCAGAGTGGAGCCAAACGGCTGATTTGTCTGCATCCACAGCAGCTTTACTCGGGATTGGTTTGATTGCGGGACCCATGAGTAAATGTGCGCAGTTTCCGCTCCATCTCTGGCTTGATGAGGCCATGGAGGGTCCGTTACCAGCGTCCATTTTGAGAAATGCCACTGTCGTGCCAGTCGGTGCCTGGGTCTTGATTAAACTGGTGCCTGTGTTGGGGCTGTCACCTTTGGCCTCCCAGGTGGCGATCGCTGTCGGAGCGATCACAGCGATTGGGAGTGGCCTAATTGCCTGTGCCCAGATCGATATCAAGCGCGTGCTGTCTTATTTGGTCAGTGCTTACATGGGGTTAGTCTTTGTTGCTGTGGGGTCGCAGCAGGCCGGTGCTGCCTTCTTTTTGCTGCTGACCTACGCCCTTGCGATGGCAACTCTAGTGGCGGCGGGAGGCTCAGTCATCCTGACTTGCGTCACCCAAGATCTCACTCAGTTGGGCGGTCTCTGGTCTCGGCGTCCGGTCACTGGCTTATCTTTCCTCATCGGTACCTTTGGCTTCATTGCCATGCCACCGTTGGGGGGCTTTTGGTCTATGCGATCGCTCGTTGATGGTCTTTGGCAGGCGCAGTCGTGGCTGCTCATTGTCCTAATCCTCACCGTCAATTGGCTCATGGCATTTAGCTTGATGCGGGCCTTTGCGCTGATGTTTATGGGACCCACTCAAATAATGAGTGCCCGGGCCCCGGAACCCATCTGGTCTGTGGTGCTACCCATGGCTTCGATGGCTGGTTTGACGTTACACGTTCCTATTATTTTGGAATCCTTAAATTTGCTGCCGCTCTGGCAAATGACGGTGAATAGCACTGGGTTATTGCTGTTCTGGTCTAGCTTTACGGGGGCAATGGTTGGCTACATCCTCTACCGTAACCGGCAGCTTTTTTCGCCGAAAATTTTGCCGCAATGGCTGGTGGATTTATTTGCCTACGATTTTTACACACCAACGCTGTACCGCAACACGGTGGTCCTGGCCGTCGGCTTGCTGGCCCGTTTGGGTGACTGGCTCGATCGCTACGTTGTTGATGGGTTGGTCAACGCCATTGGCTTGGCCTCGCTGGTGGGCGGTGAAACCCTGAAGTATGGCAACACGGGGCGATCGCAATTCTATTTGTTGACGATTGCCGGCTTCACCGTGCTCATTGCGTTGTTTATGGGCTGGCTGTATCTACCGGTTTTGCAGGAGAGTCTATAAGATGCTGAGTCCTTTTGTCTGGCTGCCCCTAGTTGGCGCGTTGGTAATTGGCGTTGCCCCTCTAACCGCCAAAAAAGCGCGAACTGCAGCGTTAGTGACCGCTAGCTTAACTGCGCTGTGGTCACTGAACTTATTCACCCAGTTTGACCTAAGCGACTTGGGCTTTCAAATTACCGAAAGACTTACCTGGATTCCTCAAATTGGCCTTGATTACGAGCTGGGCTTAGATGGGCTCGCCCTTCTAATGGTGGGGCTCAACAGTCTCCTGACCTGGATTGTGCTCTTTAGCAGTGCCACTGCCATCGAGCGACCTCGGTTATTTTTTAGCTTGATATTAATCGTCAATAGCGTTGTCAGCGGGGCTTTTTTGGCTCAAAACTTTCTCCTGTTTTTCCTGCTCTACGAAATTGAGTTGGTGCCGCTGTATCTGTTGATTTCTATCTGGGGTGGCGAAAAGCGAGGCTATGCGGCCACCAAGTTTTTGCTCTACACCGCAATGTCGGGAGCGCTCATTCTAGTGGGCTGTTTTGGCATTTTTTGGCTCAGTGGGGCTGACGATTTTAGCTACGGGGCCCTTGCCGCCGCTGATTTACCGCTGAACTGGCAAATTACACTGCTGATTCCATTGCTATTGGGGTTTGGCATCAAGGTTCCCCTCGTACCGCTGCACACTTGGCTACCCGATACCTACGTGGCCGCTTCTCCCCCGGTCGCTATCATGCTCGGCGGCGTTTTGGCCAAATTGGGCACCTACGGGCTCTTGCGATTTGGCTTTTGCCTTTTGCCTGAGGGGTGGCAGGCTTTGGCCCCTGGTCTGGCGGTGTGGGCTGCCATTAGTGTTATGTATGGGGCGATCGTGGCGATCGCCCAACCAGACATTAAGCGCATGGTCGCTTATAGCTCAGTGGGGCACATGGGCTATATTTTGCTAGGCATGGCCGCGGGGACTCCCCTTAGTTTGGCCGGTTGCATCGCGCTCATGGTTTCCCATGGTTTGATTCTCGCGATCCTGTTCCATCTGGTCGGCATCGTAGAAGCTAAGGTGGGCACCCGCGAGCTCTCTGTACTCAATGGTCTGATGAATCCAATCAGAGGATTGCCCCTTGTCAGTGCACTGCTAGTGTTAGGCGGTATGGCCAGCGCTGGCATCCCTGGACTAGTCAACTTCGCGGCCGAGTTTGTGGTATTTCAGGGCAGCTACCGCCAGTTCCCCATTCAGACTTTGATCTGCGTGGTGGGTACTGGCCTCACCGCCGTATATTTTGTCATCTTGCTGAATCGGACCTGCTTTGGTCGCCTCGATAACGATCGCGCCTACTTTCCTAAAGTGACCCTCGAAGAACAGATACCGGCGTTTATCCTCACTGCCTTAATTGTATTTTTGGGGCTCCAGCCCAACTGGTTAATGCGCTGGACCGAATCCACCCCCGCCGCCACCGTTGCTGAAGCCCTAGAACCGGCTCCAGTGTCATTTAATTTTAGAGAGGCGGTTCCCTTGGCATTCAGCCAGATCAAATCAAAGTACTTCCACTTGTAACTGCGATCGTTGTCTGCCTCTATCTTTGCCGTTCTCCCACTCAGTTCCATTACCATGACTTCGACCCCGCTTGTTGACGCTGCCATCCCCCCAACCTCCCATCAGTTTGCTGAAGTCATCCACCGACTTGAGGCCGGGGGATCGATGCTGCCCGATTCTCCCGAAAATTTGATGAAAATCATCGGCATCTACAAGGCCTATGCCGTTCCCATGGACTTTTACTGGCGCGATTTGCTTTACATCGCCGAGCAGGTTTTTCTCCAACCATTACCGTTCTTTAAATACTTCATTTCTGACAAGTATCTTCAACGCCAAAATACCTATGCGGGTGATGCCTCACAGTTGCGGATTTGGCGCGGCCCTGGCGAAGCTCATCCCGAACTGCTGGCCTTCATGGAAAAAGGCGAAACAGGTCTGAAGCTGCCAAAACTGCTGCATCATCTTTGGCATGATCGCGTCAATATGGAGTTCGCTGAGGCCTGCATGCGGGCCTTGTTTTGGCATCGGGACATCAATCCCAAATTCAACGACTACCTTTACAGCGAACCTTATAAAGAAGCAGCTGACCAGGCTATTCGCGCCTATTTCAAAGGTAATCCAGCCATGCTGGGCCTCTATAGGCTCTTCCCCGAAATGTTTTTGGAGCAGGTGCGTCAGCTCTCCTACTACGCTAATCTCGGACTATTTTGGGAGGTCATGGCCCCCGTCTTTTTTGAGATGTCAGACATCTACGACGAAGGGGGATTCCAAAGCGTCCCCGATGCTATGGAATTCTTAGTTAACGGTATCTTTGCCGTTGCAGGTCGCCCCATTTATCACCACGCTTACATCCGGGAAGAATGCTTCGAAATCATTCCTAAGTCCGCTGGGTTCACCTGGTTATATGAAGCGGCATTGCCATACGTTGAGGCGGTGTTTTATCGCACCTCACCTTTCCGTGGCACCAAATCCTATAATGCTCAAGCAGAGCAGGTGCCCTCAGACCAAGCTGAGTTTCACTATGGCATTCTCTATGCCGACGTCTTTCCCGTGGGGAGCGCGGGCATTCCGCCGACCTTGCTTATGCAGGACATGCTGCACTTTTTGCCCCCTTACCTAGTGGAGTATTATCAGCAGCACTGTCGAGGCGATGATGATACCCTCATCCAGCTAGGTATCACCTTTCAGCGATCGATGTA
The DNA here is from genome assembly GCA_050331235.1 of Leptolyngbyaceae cyanobacterium. Taxonomy (GTDB): domain Bacteria; phylum Cyanobacteriota; class Cyanobacteriia; order Phormidesmidales; family Phormidesmidaceae; genus Halomicronema. Next base: position 29,935 of record JBHJHA010000101.1, on the reverse strand, counting down.
CAACGTTACTTCCGCCGTGATTCAAGCGCTACGGACTGCGTTGCTCTATCCCCTGGATGATACGGACCCTGAGCACCTCGCGGCTAATCGCCAATTTTTTGAAGCTCAGATGGATCGCCTCACGCGGCCAGAAGCTCGCCTGCGTGATGTGCAACACCCAGATTATCGATAGAGGAGTCCCTATGCCAACGATTGTTGATATTGCTCTGGGCAACCCCGGTTTTGAAACGTTAGTGACCGCAGTTAAGGTTGCGGACTTAGTGGGCGTTTTGCAGTCAGAGGGTCCTTTCACCGTTTTTGCGCCCAACGACGATGCTTTTGCCAAGCTGCCACCTAATACCGTGCTCAACCTCGTGCAAAATCCCCCTCAGCTCGCTCGGATTTTGACTTACCATGTCGTAGCTGGCAAATGGAGCCAAGTGGATTTGGCTGAGACCGATAGCCTGCCCTCAGTCGAGGGATCTCCCATTCCAATCCGTGTGAAAGAAGGCAAATTTGAGGTCAAAAACGCTACCGTTGTTGCCGCTGACATTGAAGCTTCCAACGGTATTATTCACGTGTTAGACAATGTCATCCTAATGGGTTGATGGTGGGCCCGGTCGCCTATCAATGGGACTGACCAATCTCCCGCAAAAAGGCTCGCAATAGTCCGATGCTGACGGCGGGGGCTTCGATGTGGGGCAAAACCCCCACATCGGGAACGACGTGGACTGTCCTCACAGCCTTACGGTTCATCGCAGCCAAACGTTTCGTCTTGTCAGGGCGATTGAACCAGGCGCTCTCACCCACCACCATCGTAGTTGGGGCTATGAGCTGGCCAATGTAGCGGGTCAGGTCAAAGCAAATATCCCCCTTGAGCGAAGCTAGCGCGGAGTATTCAGCATTGGGCTGCTGAGTGCAAGTGGTGTAGGCTTGCACAATTTCTGAGGTGAGGCGCTCTGGATGGGCAAACAAAAAGTTGGTGAGAAATTGTGTCACGGCAATTTCATTAGCTGCCCCAAATTGATAAATCAGGCGATCGACAACGGGTGTACCGGCCAAAATTGCTGGCAGGCTAAAGGGATAGCCCACACCAAAATCATCGTTTCCCGAGGGAGAGACTAGAAACAAGGCCCCAAACAAATCTGGGCGCTTAATCGCTAGGCGCACGACTACCCCAGCCGTCAAAGAAGTGGCCGCCACGATCGCCGGTGCCCCTGCAATGTGCTCGATGAGATGGGCGACCATCTCGCAGTAATCTTCGGTGCAGTAACTGCGCTGAGGATGAGCCGACTGTCCCCAACCGACCAAATCAGGCGCGATCACCCGATAGTCATTGGCCATGGCCCCATAGACCTTAGACCATTCATAGGCCGAAGACCCACCTCCTAAACTATGCAAAAAAATGACCGTACCCTGCTCTGGTCGTAATTGCCAAGGCCCATCCATCGCCTGAGTGTAATAGGCCATAATGCCTAGGGCCGTTTCAGTCACCTTTTGTTCAAAACCGGCTGGTTGAAATTTCAGCATAGGGAGTGAGAGCCAAGTTGTCCTTCTGTAGGATACTTCGCAGAAGGACAACCCACGCAGGGGAGGAGCATTCTTGGCTAAGTAAAACCAGCTATGCCGATGCTGAATGAGGCTCTTGATTGGCATCTAAGCGATTTAGCTCAGCCACGATGGCCCTGATCTCGGCTTGGTCATAGAGGTCTAGCGCTTCGGCGGCTACGGCGCGATCGGTCAACACGGCACGAAACTCATTGACCAAATGCTCAATATTCGACACTCGAACACTGCGGGCCTTTTGTCGAAGCTGATCAAGTTCCCTACTAGTATCAAAAAAAACCTTTATCGCTGTGTGCATATCTAAGGAGGGCTGGCGCTTAAAGCTTAGTTAACAAGTGAGATGCATCCGGAGTGAGGGTACTGCCTGAAACTCAGACCGAGCTAGAGATTAAGAGATAGCAAGGCTCTGCAGCAGTCAATTGAAGCTTTTGAATAACTTGCTTACTATCATGGCTTGGGGGTAAGGGAATTTCATCCTTCCGGCGGCACATCCATAAACGATTGCCATCGTCATAATTACGGAATCTGTCAGATAAAGTCTCTCTTCAGGAAGAAATTTGTTTACCTACTCTAGTCATAAACGTGGAATGCCTGATCGTTACGCCGACTGAGCCTGGATGTAGACTCAATCTTGACTGTCAGCCGACGATCGCCAGTGCTGCATTTCCTCATTGATGAAATAGTTGACTAAGTCTCGATATAGCTGCTCAATTACATCAGGGTTGAGATTAGCTACGATCGCCCACTCGCGGCGCTGCTGCAACATAGCTTGTAAACGCTCTGGCGCTGCAACCTGATGCTGAGTCGATTTAAAGGGTGCGGCTGCTTTAACGTAAGTAAATCGCTCTGCCCACAGTGCAATCACTGCGCGGTCAATGCGGTCAATTTCGGTCCGAATGTCTAGTAAACTTGCGCAAGCCTCTGGTGATTTCATTCCGCAACGCCTCATCTAAATACTGGCTTTGCCCAGGCTAGGGACATCACCTGCGGGGGCACTCTCGTCATACTTTACAGAATGTAAGCAAGATGTAATGTGCAGATCCCCTAATGACTTAGACTTGTAACACTCTGCGATCGCTCCAGCTCCAACAAGCTAAATGTCTGGACTGGCCATCTTTGCAGACCTGATAACTGTTGGCCTGTTGAGTGCATTTGTCGACTTATGTTTCCGATTCATCGTCCTCGCCGCCTACGTAGCCATCCCCAACTGCGCCGGATGGTGCGCGAAACCGTGGTCTCTACCAACGACCTCATCTATCCCCTATTTGCAGTGCCCGGTGACAGCATTGCCGACGAAGTGAAATCCATGCCGGGTGTTTATCAACTCTCCGTCGACAAAATCGTAGAAGAGGCCAGAGAGGTCTACGACCTTGGCATTCCCTCAATTATCTTATTTGGCATTCCAGATACTAAGGACACTGAGGCCACCGGCGCTTGGCATGACTGTGGCATCGTGCAAAAAGCCACCACCGCCATCAAAGAGGCTGTTCCCGACCTCATCGTGATGGTTGATACCTGTCTGTGCGAATACACCGACCATGGCCACTGCGGCTATTTGCAAACGGGGGATCTGACTGGTCGCGTTTTGAACGACCCTACCCTTGAACTCTTGAAGAAGACAGCGGTTTCTCAGGCCAAAGCTGGAGCTGACATTATTGCTCCTTCTGGTATGATGGATGGCTTTGTCCAAGCCATTCGCGAAGGATTGGATGCGGCGGATTTCACGAACATTCCTATCATGTCCTACGCCGCTAAGTATGCCTCGGCCTACTATGGCCCTTTCCGCGATGCGGCTGACTCAGCCCCGCAGTTTGGAGATCGCCGCACCTATCAAATGGACCCCTCCAACAGCCGCGAAGCCCTCAAGGAAATTGCCCTCGATATCAATGAAGGGGCAGACATGCTGATGGTCAAACCAGCCCTCGCCTACATGGATATCATTCGGCAGGTCAAAGATGCCTCAAACTTGCCCGTGGCAGCCTACAACGTGTCTGGCGAATACTCCATGGTCAAGGCTGCAGCCCTCAACGGCTGGATTGATGAGCCGCGCGTGGTGCTCGAAACCATGACTAGCTTTAAGCGCTCCGGAGCGGACCTGATCCTCACCTATCATGCTAAGGATGTGGCTCGCTGGCTAGAAAACGTCAACGCAATTTTCTAAGTGCGAGGCAGTATCACAGTTTTGACGGGCTGGGCGAGCGGGCTTGCTGTTTTGGTTGGCAACGCGATCGCCGACGATGCTTACCTGGACAATCTCTCCCCAAAAGCTAAAACTCCGTCCGGTACTCCAAACGCATTTCCGTATCTGTCAGGTTTGATGAGCCGCGCACTTGAATTTGCTCTGATAGGCGATACTGTACGCCTAATTGGGGGGGATTACCGCTATTGAGAATTTCGAGGATGTTGATGCCAATGGAGTTGCCGATCGCAAACGACGCCTCGACCCCAATGCCAACGCCTGCCGTGCTTTCCGTCGACGTATCTGTTGTCGGAAATACGCTAAATGACTGTAGCCCTAGCGTAGTGGCGAGGTCATTGCCAAATCCAGCCAAACTACCTGCCCCCAAAAACCCGGCAAACTGAGTCAGGCTGGCTCCCGCTAGGCCCCCCGCCACGCTGCTGCCAAGCAGGGCAATCAGTTCCTCTTGACTGCGGGAGGGATTGCTGGTCAGTGCCAAACTATCCTGCAATTCGCTCGCATATCCCATGGCAACTGCCTGCACTCGAATAAATTCCACATTTCCCACCGATTCGACGTTGTTATCGCTGATTTCCGAGCTAGCAAAGCCGCCAGTGGAGGGGGGAATGCGCGTTGTGTCAGTTTCCTGAATTCGTGCCGTCAACACCACATCCACATAGGGGTTCAGCCCATCTTCAGGGGAAAAGGTCGCCGTATTGGCCGCATTGGGGTCGAGGCGAAACTGCGTTGAAAATAGATTGATCCAGCCGGACTGGAGCGCAATCGTGCCGTCGGGGCGCAACTCCGGCAGCGGACCATTGATTGTGATGCCGCCGGCCGCCGCAATGTTGTAAAAAGGTTGACCAGCAATCACGAAGCGATCGCTCAGCTCCACACGAAATTCATCTAGCGTCACCTTTTCTACAAATCCAGGAGGTTGTTCCTGGGGCTGCGGCGCAAGAGGGTCAATCCCTAAATATTGCGCTCGATAGGGATTGATTTCTTCCACCTCTGCCAAGGTCGGCAAATCAAGGGCACCTACTCGTCTTAAGAGATCATTCGCTTTGACCTGACCTTCACCAATACTCAGCTGTCCACCAATAGTCGGCTCAAGAACTGCCCCCGTGACCATAATTTGACCATCAACTACGGCTTGAATGACCCCGTCATAGTCCAGCGGCACTGCTCCTAGGGAGACTAGCAGCCCACCCATTGGCGGCGATTGCTGCTTAGTCTGAGCTATGAGAGACCGCCCAGAGGTCAACAGCGGCAGTTGACCCGCCACCGTCAACCCGCCCTCACCCAAATTAGCCTGCAGCTGAGGAATGCTCACCTGGGTCAGATCAAACTGTACGGTACCGTCTATGTTCGTGACGGGGGCATTCAAAAAGTCACTGGCCAGAATCCCATCTTGAAAGCGAGCTTGGCCTTGAATGATTGGTTGAGTCAGGGTCCCTGCGGCCTGTACTACGATGTCGCCTTGGCCCCCCTCCCACCGCACCTGGTTATCAGACAGCGCGTTGATGAAGTCAAAACTATCGCTGGGCACGACCGCTTTGACCATGAGTTGGTCGGTCGCGGGCTGCACCGTCACGAACGGCAGTGCATAGGGAACGCGACCCGTCAAGGTAATCGGAGCCTCGTTCGGGGCGATCGCCGCTTCGCCATCGATGTCTAACTGCGCACTGCGATAGCGAAATGTGCCGCCCACCCGTTCAATCGGTTCGTTATTCAACCGTGTATTGGTAACGAGCACCTCGCCTTCTACCCGCGGATTGAGCAAGCTGCCGCCCAGGGTCGTGACCAAATCAAGGTCTCCCTCTAGACTGACCGGCAATGGGTAAATGGCCTGCACTAATTCCACCGGCAAGTCATCAACCAAAACTTCCCCCTGCAACCGTTGGCGGTTGCCGCTGCCTGCCACATTGATAACGGTCTCGCCGGCGGTGATCATCACGGGTTCTAACGTGACCGAATTTTCCTCTACTGCTCCCTGGATGAAGAACTGATTGGTGGGCGCATAGGGGCCCCACTGCCAGCGATCGCCCTGCAGGTCAAAATCGGCGCGGATATCCGCTAGGGCTAAAGTGTCCCCCGCTACTCGGATGCCGCCGCTGAATTCCCCTGAGAGTGATTCGAGGGGCGGTATTGCGAGCATTGCCTCATGATCAGTGGGGTCTGGTAGCGTTTCCGTAAACGCGATAAATGACTCCAACTGAGTTAAAAAAGACCCTGGCGGTAACGCCACCGGCATGGTTTCCACATCTGCCGCTTCGCCCGTAGAAGTTGATGCCTGCAAACCGCGCAAGGCATCTAAATCAACCGCCATCAACACTGCTACGAGATCTTCGATATGGCCCTCGGCGATCGTTAAATCACCAGCGTAGGCAATGTCCGGGGCGAGGGCCACTTGTCCCGTCAGCAAAAAGCGACTATCGGCCAATTGCAGCTCCCCCTGATCAAGCGTAGCCACTTGATCGGCAAAGCGAAACGCCGCCGTCAGGCGCTCGGCCTCCACAGGGCTGAGACTTGGCTGGGTAACGGTAACGGTGCCCGTCGCAACGGGATTACTAGAATCGGCCAAATCTATATTGAGGTTGGCATTCACCAAACCCGACACCGCACCAAACCCATAAGCGACCGCGGGCCGTACATTCACCTGGGCGAGGGGAAACTGACGAATTTCCACTTGGAGCTGCCGATCTTGACCATCGCCTGTGGCAATAAAGTCCTGATTGCGCACCTCAAACGACACCGGCCAGGGATCATCATTCACAGCAAGCTGAACGCGATCGCGCTGCCCCTGCAAATTCAACGTGCCACCATCTGCCAGCGATAGCGCCACGGGCCCCGTCAAAGTCTCAAAGGCAAGGTCATTTAGCGCCAAATCTTCGAGTCGGACCTGACCTTCAAGTTGGGGGGTTTGCAGCGTCCCCGTCAACTGCCCAGTAAAACTCGTTAGACCCCGCAGCTGGGCATACTCTGACACTGGGGCAGGCGCAAAGCTGTTCAGCGGTTGCAAGTCAAACTCCCGTAGGGTCACATTGAGGGCAATCGCCCCCAGGGGAATCGCCTGACTAAAATCTACCCCAATGGTGCCGTCTACCTGAATGCCTGGAGCAGAGAAGCTTTCCACCGCAATCTGATCGCCCTGCCAGGCAAAAGCTGTCCGCCAGTCGCCCCGTTCTAACAAAGGGGCACTGGTTGCTGTAAGCTGCACCTGAGCATCGGCGATCGTCGCATTGCCCCCCGCCTGAATGGTGGCTAAGTCAAAATCGTAGAGGTTGCCCGCTGCCGTCACGTCCGCCGTGAGCAGCCCCTCTGCTTGGGTGACAAACTGCTGAATGGGCACCTGAGCTGTTGTAGCCGCTGCCTGCCAATCGCCGCTTTCGAGGTCAGCCACAGCATTGGCCGTCACCCTCCCATCCGCCACCCGCAGACGCGTATTGTCTGCCACAAGTTGGCGATCCGTCAGCGTTAACTCCCCTCCACCAGGTAAAGAAGATTCCGAGAGTTGCCACTGGGCAAACGCCGATTGCGTCGCCAAAGTTCCCGCTGCCTGGAGGTCCGCTGAGAGGGTTCCCACCACCGTGTCAGCGGGCAGCGTCACCCCATAGGTTGCAGCATAGGCGTCCACTGGGATATCCGCCACCTGGGCCGTGAGCTGAAATTGGGGCTGAGCCAGCTCAGTCAAATCAGCCTGACCCTGGGCAGTAACCACCCCACCATCCTGGGGCGTGATCCGGAGTTCAGTTACAAGTTGATTGTCCGCCAGAGCTAGCTCCCCTTGGCCTGGAAACGAAGAATCCGCCAGTTGCCATTGCCCGGTAGCTGTCTGAGCAGTCAAATCACCAGCAGCTTGTAGATCCGCAGTGAAATTGCCCAACACCGTTGGTTCTGGTAGGGAAACTCCATAAAGTTCTGCATAGGCATCCACTGGGACATCCACCTGAGCAGCCAGCTCAAAGGTCGGGTCTGTCACATCTTGCAGCTCGGCCTGACCCTGGGCCAACACCAGACCGCCGGCCTCTGGTACGACCCGCAGCTCCGCGAGGTCAAACTCCGATCGGGTGAGGGCAAACGTCGCTGCCACCGTAGCCAAATCGAGTTGGTCGATCCGCACAGGACCTTGATTGGTCAATCTTCCCCGCACTCGGGGCTCCATCACCTCACCCTGCACCTGCGCATCGAGCTGAAAGGTCCCGTTCGCGGCTACGGGCAACTCTATATCGGCGATCGCCTGCAGGTCAGCGATCGATACTGCCGGAATTCGAGCCGTCAAATCGTATCCCGCTTCTAGGTCGACTTGTCCCTGGGCCGCCAGTGTAACATCCTCTATCTGTAGCCCCGTTTCTTCTAAGGTGACCCGCTGCCCCTGAAATCGTAGCCGACTCTGAATGTTGCGCACCGGAACAGCCAACTCGCTAATCAGGACCTCCCCCTCCCGCAACTGCGCCGTGCCCTGCACCTCTAGCGCGTCGAGGTCAAGCTGAAACTCTTCGGTCAGGGCTGCCGTCGCCGTGAGATTTGTATTCAGCAGGCCGGAGTTCAAACCCACCAAAGCCGGCAGCAACACATTTGCCCCGGCCACGGGCACATCCTGCAATCGCACATGGGTGTTCATTACCTGGGTGGCGAGGTTCGCTTCCCCATCGATGTCAAAGGTGCCGCTGTCGATATTGCCCGCCACCTCAAAGATTGCCCGCTGGGAATCTTCTCCCTCAAAGGTCGCAACAACGTCTACCTCGGCGACTTCAAACGGCCCGCGTACAACAATGTCCGCTTCATCTTGCACAGCATAGGAAGCCTTAACCCGGGCATCTCTGACGGTAATCGACTGCACTTCCGTCTTCAAGCGCGGTTCTCGCTCGATGGGTTCCGGTAGTTCAAACTCGATCCACTGGCCATCTTCGGACTTGATGAGATTCACCTCGGGGCTCAGGATGACGATATCGGGCTTAATCTTGCGCTGGAAAATTAACGCGCCCAAATCGACCCGAACCCCCACCTCCTCAGCGGCTAAAAAGGTGGCATCCGTTTCCGTTGGGGGGATCGTGCTCTTGCCCAGGCGAATGCCCCAAAATGACAGCCCCTGAACGTTGCCGATTTCCACTGGCCGCCCGATCGCTTTAGCCACTTCGGTCTCCACCCACGGCAACACCTGGGTATTAATGACGCGATCGCCCCAAACCACCGCGGCCAAACCGCTAGCCGCCACGACGACCCCTAGCCCTGCGACCAACTTCAGCAGTAGTGACGCGCGGCGCTGTTCGTTAGCGTCATCGGCAGACTCTATCGGCGAGGGATCAGGCGAGTTTGACATGGGGGTGCAATCACTGGGAGGCCAAACTAGAAGAGGCAACCGCGAGCGATCGCCACGCAACCATACTTAAATCGATCAGGGACATCTGAAGCTCAGACCGTCACCTCATCTCCAGGTCATCGTAAAGTCTTGAGTAAGCAATAATCAATCCTGCCATCAAAGAAAACTTGAAGTACTTGGCACCGCCATGTGGGGCCATAAATCGCCTGAAGCAGCCCCGTTCCAGCGGCAGCCTATAGTCAAGCACGACCCAATTGGTGACTGCGTGGGCAGTCACCGTGACGATGCCAGCGCACTGCCCTGCGGCGAGCTATTCCCGGGACATATTTTTCTACGGTGCCAGCCATTTCATCAGCTTCAACCGACGACAAGACGCTTGGCACCATTGCCGCCATTACCTCGAACCTTAGCGTTTGAGAGCAGAGGCAGTGCTAAGGCATAACACTGTTTTGGTTCAATGCCAATGCCGGTATCAAGCCACACTGACTGATCGCTCAAAGCCACAAACAGCAATATTTTTTACCCATTGAGAAACTGCTAGCTCGTCTACGCTATTCGTCCAAAATAATCGGATTTTTCAAAAGTCTTCAGGCATCCTTTTTAGGGGCAGTTAAAAGCTCCTGTAGTCGCACTGGAATTTAAGACAGCTCGTCGGTTGAGCGATGACGATGTCGTGAGCGTCCGCTCTATCTGCCGTTCACAGCAAGCAAGCCTATCAAATTTTAAAAAACACTTCTTCTCTGAGCTTAAAAGGACGGTTAACGTACCAAATATTTTTGTGCAGTTCTAGATCTATGCTTCTCTTCATCAAAAAAACAAATTTCCCTAAAGGAAGTTCAAAGTCCCCATCAATCCTTACGTAAATCCACTGTTGATGTCTTACTGTCTGTATATGCTAATCAAATCTATAGAAAAGCCCCGTCTCCAGCCTGTAGATAGAGATTTCCTGTGAACTGAAGATTTCTGATAAGCACGCTTGATATCGTTATTTATTAGGGTCAAATAGCCATGAAAGTTGGAATTTTAGCTGGCGGTTTAGGGACTCGCCTTGCGCCTGAAACCGAGACTAAGCCGAAGCCAATGGTCCAGATTGGCGGCCACCCCATTCTTTGGCACATCATGAAAATGTATTCCCACTACGGGTTCAACGAATTTGCCGTGGCCCTCGGATATAAGGGGGAAGTCATTAAGAAATATATGGTTGACTACTGTGCTTTGAGCAGCAGCCTAACCGTTGACTTTAAAACGGGCACCTATACCCCTCACACCGCTTCCAGCTTGGACTGGAAAGTCGATCTAATCGAAACGGGGTTGTCTACTAATACTGGCGGCCGGATTAAGCGACTCGCTCCCCACATGGGCAACGAAACGTTCATGTTGACTTGGGGAGATGGAGTTTGTGACCTCAACCTCCACGAGCTGCTTGATTTTCACAAATCCCATGGCAAGTTGGCAACGCTGACGGCAGTGCACCCTCCGGCGCGTTTTGGGCATTTGGATTTGGAGGGCGATCGCATCGTTGAGTTTTCCGAAAAGGTCCAAACTCGCGAAGGGTGGATTAACGGTGCCTTCTTTGTCCTTGAACCCGAGATTTTTGATTATATCGAAGGTGACGAAACCCAGTGGGAAAAATCGCCCCTGGAAAACTTGGCCAAGGATGGACAGCTTATGGCCTACCGCTACAGCGGCTTTTGGCAGTGCATGGACACCGTACGCGATAAAAAGCGCTTGGAAGAGCTGTGGAGCAGCGGCAACGCCCCCTGGAAGGTGTGGAACGACCAGCGCCCCCAGGTAGAACCACTCCGCACCCCGCTGAGTCTGACGGCGTAATCTCTTCCAGGACTTACGCAACTTCAGATGGCAGACGCGATCAGTAGGATCAAGCTCCCCCTTCCCTTTATCAAGGGAAAGGGGGAAGTCGGGGAATCATTCACTCCGTTGCAATCTTTTTAGTGCGTAGGTTGTGTCTTTTTCCTTCTTTTTCCTTTAGGCCACATATCAATATTTTGGGAGAACTGTATTTATGCGCGTACTGTTGACTGGACATAAAGGGTATATCGGGACGGTTTTAGTTCCTATGCTGTTGGCCGAAGGACATGAGGTGTTTGGCATTGACAGTGACCTATATGAACAGAGTACTTTTGGCACAGGCATTCCAGAAATTCCTGAACTACGCAAAGACATTCGAGATATCGAGCTGAGCGACCTGGATGGTTTCGATGTCGTTCTACACTTGGCGGGCCTTTCCAATGATCCCTTAGGCAACTTAAACCCCGCCTTGACTTACCAGATCAACCATGAGGCTTCGGTTCACTTAGCCAAGCTAGCCAAACAGGCAAAGGTTTCTCGCTTCATTTTTTCTTCCTCCTGCAGCAACTATGGAGCCGGGGGAGAAGACTGGCTTAATGAATCGTCAGCGTTTAACCCTGTCACCCCCTATGGCGAATCTAAAGTCATGGTGGAACGAGACGTTGCGCAACTAGCTGGCGACGACTTCAGCCCGACCTTCCTGCGAAATGCGACGGCCTACGGCGTGTCTCCTCGCCTGAGATTTGACCTCGTGCTTAACAACCTCGTGGCCTGGGCATTTACCACTGGGCGCGTTTACATCAAGAGCGATGGCACTCCCTGGCGGCCCATTGTTCACATTGGTGACATTTCCCGGGCCTTTATTGCAGTGATGCATGCCCCCCGCGAGCTGGTGCACAACGAAGCGTTCAATGTCGGACGTAACGAAGACAATTATCAGATTCGCGATTTGGCCGACATTGTGAAGGAAACTGTCCCAGGGTGCGAGATTGAATACGCCCCCGATGGTGGCCCTGACAAACGCTGCTATCGAGTCGACTGCAGCAAAATCTTGAAGACATTGCCTGAGTTCAAGCCCCAATGGACTGCCCGTCTGGGTGCCCAAGAGCTTTATAAAGCCTACCAAGCAGTGGGCTTGACCCTAGAAGAGTTTGAAGGTCCCCGCTATCAGCGCATTGCGCACATCAAAAAGTTGCTCAGCGAGCAGAAGATTGATAACGATCTGCGGTGGTCAGCCAGAACCCTGGCAGGTAGCCTGACCTAGCAAACGAGTCCAGCTAGGCCTGCAATCGCAGCTTTGTTAATCGCAGGTCTGGGCTGCTCTCCCGTTTTAGGGTCAGAAAGATCCAATACTTGGCGGTTGCCAGGCCAAGGCTGCAACCGATGAATAGAGTTGATTGAGTGAATGCAGTCAACGCCAACATTGTCGTGGCGACTAATTTAATTGAATGGCCAAAGGCCATGAGCGTTGACTGGCATTCACGACGAATTGCTCATCAGTCGAACCGTATATTTAAGCGTTAAAGGTGCTGATATCGATGCCAATACATCATAAGACCTGCCGTTCTTGTCATAATTCCAACCTTGAGTTAGTAATTGACTTTGGCTATACACCGCTAGCCGATAACCTTCTCACTCCAGAGCAGCTGAGTGAACCAGAATATACAGCGCCATTGGACTTATCTTTTTGTCCAGACTGTGGATTGGCTCAAATCACCAATACGGTTTCCCCTGAAATACTGTTTTGTCAGGATTATCCTTACTTTTCGTCCGTTTCGCCTTCCCTACTCAAGCACTTTGGCAACAGCGCTGCCGCCATCATTCAAGATCGTCAGCTTGGGGAAAATAGTTTCGTAATTGAGGCAGCGAGTAATGACGGCTACATGCTCAAAAACTTTGTTGAGCAGGGCATTCCGGTATTAGGGATCGCCCCCGCCGCGGGTCCAGTTGAGGCGGCCCAAGCCAAAGGAGTCCCAACGCTGCATACTTTTTTCACCAAGGAGCTCGCTCAACAACTGCGAGATGAGGGCAAGCAAGCGGATGTCTTCTTGGCCAATAACGTTTTGGCACATGTGCCTGATCTCAATGGCTTTGTCGCTGGCATCAAACTTCTGCTGAAATCCACTGGGGTCGCCGTCATTGAGGCTCCCTATGTGGTGGATTTGATTGACCACTGCGAATTTGACACCATTTACCACCAGCATATTTGCTACTTTTCGATCACGGCGCTGGATCGGTTGTTTAGACGCCATGGCCTATTTTTGAACCATGTCCAGCGCACCAAGATCCACGGCGGTTCCCTACGGCTATTTGTTGAACCCCGCGAGGCTACCAGCGAATCTGTGCAAACGCTGCTAGATCAAGAGTCTAAAGCCGGCGTCGATCGCTTGGATTACTATCGAGAGTTTGGCGATCGCGTTTTGCATGTCATACGCGACTTGCTTGAGATTCTCTGGGAACTGAAACGCCAAGGCAAAACCGTCGCTGCCTACGGTGCCGCGGCCAAAGCCACCACCTTGCTGAGCTATGCCGATATTGACAAGACCCTAGTGGACTACGTCGTCGATCTCAACACTTTCAAGCAGGGCCGCTTTATGAGCATCAATCACCTGCCGATTTTTGCGCCAACCAAGCTGCTTGAAGATCAGCCTGACTACGTTCTGATTTTGGCGTGGAACTTTGCGGAAGAAATCATGAGTCAGCAGTCGGAATATCGCCAACAGGGTGGTCAGTTCATCATTCCGATTCCCAGCCCTCGAGTTGTTTAGGTAACTACTTACTCAGGCATTTTGCGGCATCGCGCCAACTCCAGACCGATTACACATTTCCATAATCCATGATGATGCAAAACTACGCTCAGCCCGCCACAAAAGTTGGTCAAACGACCGTTGCTCACCCCTGCCCCAACTGTGGTCACCACCACCTAACTATTTTTTATGAAGTGCAGCAAATTCCTGTCCATAGCTGCCTGATGATGAACAGCCAAGCAGAAGCCTTAGACTTTCCCTGTGGCGATCTGTCCCTTGGCTTTTGTGAAAAATGTGGCTTTATCACCAACACAGTTTTTGACTCTAAGTGGTCAGCCTACGCGCCCAACTATGAAGACCAGCAAAGCTTTTCGCCCACGTTTAATAATTTTGCCGTCAAGCTGGCCAATCGGCTCATTGACAAATACGATTTGCACAGTAAAAACGTTGTGGAAATTGGCTGTAGCAAGGGTGATTTTCTTTACCTACTGTGCGAGTTAGGCAACAATACTGGCATCGGCATTGACCCCAGCGCTATTCCCGGTAGAGTTGCTAGTCAAGCGGCTGATCGAGTGACTTTCATTCAAGATTACTACTCCGAAAAATACTCCGAGTATGTCGGTGACTTCGTTTGCTGCCGCCACACCTTAGAGCATATCCACCCGACCTTTGACTTTTTGAATACGGTCCGTAAATCTATCGGGGATCGCCAAACTCCCATCTTTTTTGAAATTCCCGATACGGTTCGGGTGTTAAAAGAAGCCGCCTTCGAAGACATTTACTATGAGCACTGCTCCTATTTCACTCCCGGTTCCTTAGCCCGCCTCTTCCGCTCCTGTGACTTCGAAGTCGACGATTTATATCTTGACTACGGCGATCAGTATCTGTTTATTGAAGCCACTCCTGTGCAATCTCTAGGGCGGACGCTCCATCCCCTGGAGGAAACTGTTGAGCAAACGGCTCAGTACGTGGAAGTCTTCAACCGGCTAATCGTGCAAAAGCTGGGCTGGTGGAAAAATCAGCTAGAACACTGGCAAAAGTCGGGCGATAAAGTTGTCGTTTGGGGCTCTGGTTCAAAATGCGTAGCGTTTTTAAGCACCTTGAATACCATCGACAAGATCGATTACGTGGTTGACATCAATCCCCACCGACACGGCAAGTTCATCCCCGGAGTCGGCAAAGAAATCAAATCGCCTGAGTTTCTCAGCCGCTATCAGCCTGATCGCATCGTCATTATGAACGGCATTTATCGTCCAGAAATTCAGAAGATGCTGGATGACATGGGAGTCAAAGCTGAGCTGATCGCCTTGGGAGATGAGCTGACTCGCCTAGGCTAAACCTAACGACTTGGGCCGCAACGATGCAGCCTAGGTCGTCAGGTTTAAACGGTTTGACTAGATTGATTTGTTGCTGGGGCTAACATGTACGATGTCGCCATTGTAGGGGGGGGGATTGTGGGGCTATCAACCGCTATGGTTATAGGCCAGTCCTACCCCAACGCCAAAATCCTCCTGCTAGAAAAAGAAGCCACTTGGGGGCATCACCAGACTGGCCACAATAGTGGCGTTATTCACTCTGGCATTTACTACAAACCTGGCAGCTTTAAGGCAAAATTTTGCCGCGACGGCTGCGCCTCAATGGCTGACTTTTGCGCTGCTAATGACATTGACTATGACATCTGCGGCAAAGTTATCATCGCCACAGCGCCAGAGGAGCTTCCTCGCCTGGAAAAGCTGCATGGACGCGGGCAGCAAAACGGCATCAAAGTCACCATGCTCTCGCCCGAAGCGGTCAAAGAAATCGAGCCCCATGTTGAGTGCTTGGCCGGCATTTACGTGGAATCCACTGGAATTGTTGATTACAAACAGGTTTGCGACGCCTATGCGGCCCTTGCGACCCAGCAGGGGGCGGACCTAAAGCACAACACTCGGGTCGAGGGGCTGCAGCAAACCGCTGAGGGCTATCGGCTCATGACTACTGGGGGAGAGTTTGCCACTCGCTTTTTAATCAATTGTGCGGGCCTGTTTAGCGATCGCGTTGCCCGTCTTGAAGGGGCTCAACCGGACGCCAAAATCGTTCCGTTTCGCGGTGAATATTACGAGCTGGTTCCCGAAAAACGCCATCTGGTGAAGGGACTGATTTATCCTGTTCCCAACCCTGACTTTCCGTTTTTGGGTGTCCATTTCACTCGTATGATCGACGGTAGCGTCCATGCCGGACCCAACGCCGTCCTGAGTCTCAAGCGAGAAGGCTATCGTAAGACCGACTTTTCCCTCAGCGATACCGCTGATGTCCTCACCTATCCAGGATTTTGGAAGCTGGCATTCAAACACGCCGACGAAGGACTGCGAGAAATCTATCGCTCCCTCAACAAAGCTGCTTTTGTGCGCAGTTTGCAGCGACTCATTCCAGAAGTCACAGCTGCCGATCTCGTGCCGACCGCAGCGGGGGTGAGAGCCCAAGCACTATCGCCTAATGGCAACTTAGTCAGCGATTTTTCACTCATCGAAAGGGAACGAGCGCTGCATGTTTGTAATGCACCCTCCCCAGCAGCCACCTCATCTCTAGAAATTGGGCGGGCGATCACGGCTCGGATTCACCTCAACTAGCTCAAGTTGCCCTCAAAGTTGGACAACATGTCAGCGCCCTAAAGATATTCTTGGAGTTCTCCCTTGAAAAAGGGAAAGCTCGATTGAATTACCAGCCCCCGTAGCAACAGCAGAGCCTTACCTTATCTGTAGCGTTATTACGCAGACTCGGTCAAAAAAGGTGGTTGGGGAAATCCTCAACCACCTTTTCTATAACAACTCTAAACTTCGACTTCTTGGGGTAACAGGCTGTTCGCTAATGACTTCAATTTTTGTTCCCTTTCGCGGGCAGCTTGGCCCGGTTCTAAATCAAAGACCGCGAGCATATCTCGCCAACGATACATCCAGTCATGTTTTAGCAAAGAGTTAGCAATATTGCGTCGCCGAATGCGCTCTAGTCTTTCTGGCTGTTGGTCTAGTTCAGTGATCGCATCCACAATATTCTGCTGATGCAGATCCACCTTGACCACTGCGTCTTCCCAATCAAAATAGCGAGGAAAAGCTTCGCCAGCCGGAGGCATTCCGATCATGACAGTTCCGGCAGCGGCTCCTTCAAAAAACCGATAGCCAATTTCCTGAGTACCGCCAGTTTCTTGGGTAGCATTAAACTTTGCATAATAGGTAACATTGTACCGACTCCGCTGAAAAAGGCTGATCAGCTTAGCTCGGTGCTCTTCAAAGTTCTCCACCTCTAATCGCTGACTTTTTACAGTGTCGTAGTAGTAGAAAAAGTTTGTGTTTTGCGAATGCTGATAAAGCGATTGATGAATTTGTGAAGAGCGACGGCCAACATAGCAAACATCAATTAATCGCTCGGGTGGATTGGGATAGGGAGAAAACTTCAAAGTATCGACGGCCGGAGGCACATAGGAACAAGGAACCCCAGTTGCATTAGCAACGGTTTCGACACAGTGAGTCACCCCCAGGAATACGTGATCGAAACTGTTGAACGGTTCTTTCGCCAAACGCCACCCATCAAAATCTGGCCCCCAAACCTCGGCAATGTAACAGGTCTTATAGCGACATTTATCGCGCCATCCTTTGATAGACTCCAGCAGGTGCATTTGCCAAGCGTTATCAAGAACGGCAATCAGCAAATCGTACTCTTGATCTAGTACCTTTCCATCAGGAAAAGGAGCAATAGACCCCGCTAGCTGGTCAGACCCTGTGAGGTATTTTGTAGTCCGATAAATCTTTCTGGCAAACTCAAATTCGCCGGGCGGCGTGTATAAATCGGCATTTTCAAGGTTGCAAAGTAAATCTTCCAGCTCATAAATACAGCAGTTAGCCGCTTGAAAGCGATACCCACGCACTGAAATCACTAAAACCCGTGGATCGCGACGATTATTATCTTCCATGAAACCCCGATCGCTATATGAAATTCTCTGTTTCATTGTATACCAAGGCGCTGGTGGATTTGGCGACGCAGATCACATATTTTCACTTTCATTGGCTAATCTTTCCTCCGACGCTCCCAGCTGCCAAAGACATTCTATTGATCACTAAATATATAGCCCTGAAATATTTTCATCACTGAAAATGCTCGTTCTATTTTATTTTTTAAATACGAAATTTCTGCTATCTAAAAATGTTTAACTAGGTATTTAAAGAGGTTGCCGAAGATATTTTTCTCTATTGAAAAAGATAAAGATGCGATAAAGCGTCGATATCTTTTACCAGCCCGGCTCGCTCAACTAGCAGCCAAACCACGTCGACGGCTGTCGAGTGGCCCATAATCTCTCCAAACAGGTGATGGCGTTGATGTATCTGTCACTCTGCTAAAGGGGAACGACAGACCACGAATACGCTCCAGAAATAGCGCCATACATCAGCAATGTGCGCTATAAATACTGGTAGGGCTCTACATCTAGCGTCTGCCGACATCATTGCTGAACACTAGTAGTGGTTCCCTCATCCTCTCCTGTTATGTGTTCGCTGCTATGTCTAGTTTGGAATGTGCCTCCCCAGTTTTGGAAGTTGTCCAATCGATTGAAGGGGTAAAGCTGCCCGTTGAAATCGGTATTTTGCCCAATGGCATTCCGTTTATGTCCGGGCGAGAGCTGGCGCGGGCTTGTGGCATTTCAAATAGTACGTTGGTAGGGTGGGGAGAAATGACGCCTCACCTTGGCGATCGCCACCGAGCCGGTAAGCTAGCTGAGCTGCTTCTCACCTACCGTTACCAAGGCGATCGCCTGTTCATCCCCATCCCCGAAGGAACAATATTTAGTGGTCGAGCTAATGTCTCGGCCTACCCTTATCAGGTGTGTCTGGCCTTTTTAGACTATTACGCCTTTGAGGCGAACAAGGAAGCCGCTCGCAACAGCCTTCGGGTGCTTAGCGAAAAGCAGTTGCCTCAGTTCATCGTGAATGCCGTTATCGGTCAGCCTGAGTCCCCCGCCAACCCGGAAAGTGCCGAGCCGAGATCCAATCCTTTTCAAGATCGGCCCCTGCGCAACGGGATTCCCGTCGGATATTTCAGCGTGATTCAACTCATTACAGAGACTGGGCAACGATCGCTGTTGCACGGGCGATCGCCCGTGCCCCCCCTAGGTACCCACACCCACATCGATAAAGCCTGGAATCGGTATTGGAGCCTTCAGGGCATTGACCAACGCTACGGCGATCGCTTTCCTCTGCCGCAGTCGGACCATCACGATTGGTCATGCCCCCGAAAATATGTTTATCCCAAAGCCGCGCTAGAGGAATTTCAGACCTGGCTCGATCACCAGTACATTCCCGAGCGCTTTCCGTCTTACTGGCATCGCCGCCGCCATACCCGTCGTGCGTTTTCAAGTTCGTGGGCCGCAGCTAGCTAATACCGACCCTACAAAAAGCACTACAGATTGAAGCTTCCCACTATCGCTGCCCTCTTGGAAAGGTGGCCAAGCCCATAGGCATGGAATTGCCTTCTTCTCAATGGGGGTCGGGGGATGAGATTGATGTGTGTCACCCGGATTCACAGGATTTGGAAATTGGACACGCCAAGGCCAAACACTGCCAGGCAACTAAACCACTCAAAGTGCCAAAGACAGAATCATCTCTGGCACTGCGGAAATAAACAGCCCCGAAAGCGCATTAGAAATTGCCGTGGGTAGCGATCGCTGCCTGCAGCCGAGCAATCACTTCATCAACGGGAATAGCCCCCAATTCGCCATCCGCACGCGTCCGAATGCTCAAGGCATCCGCTTCCTGCTCCTTAGCGCCAACAATCGCCATGATGGGAATCTTGCCTTTTTCGCCATTGCGGATGAGTTTGCCGAGGCGATCGCCACTCATATCAACCGCGGCTCGAATACCTTCGGCCTGCATTTTTTCGACAACTTGCTGAGCAAAGCCCATCAGCTCGCTGGTCACCGGTAGCAAACGAATCTGTTCTGGAGCCAACCAAACCGGAAAATCCCCTGCATACTCTTCAATCAAGATGCCGATGAGTCGCTCTAGGGAACCAAATGGTGCCCGGTGAATCATCACCGGACGCTGACGGCTACCATCCTCAGCTACATATTGCAAATCAAATCGCTCCGGCAGGATATAGTCAACCTGCACCGTCCCCAACTGCCACTCCCGCTCTAGGGCATCCTGCACGATAAAGTCCAGCTTTGGCCCATAAAATGCTGCTTCACCGATGCCTTCAAAATGATTCATACCCAGGGTTTCGACTGCTCGGCGAATGGCGTTTTGGGCCTTTTCCCAAGCTTCATCGGTGCCAATATATTTGTCCGAATCTGGATCCCGGAAGCTCAGTCGCGCTTTGAAGGACTTATCCATTTGCAGCGCTTTCAGCACCGACTGAATCAGGTCCACAACCTTCAAAAATTCATCATCGAGCTGATCAGGTGTAACAAACAGGTGCGCGTCGTCTTGGGTAAAGCCTCGTACCCGCGTTAGTCCCCCCAACTCTCCAGATTGCTCATATCGATAAACCGTCCCAAATTCGGCTAGCCGCAATGGCAGATCTCGATAGGAACGCAACTCCGACTGATAAATTTGCACATGAAAAGGGCAGTTCATCGCCTTAAGCACAAAGCCCTCTGACTCTGACTCCCCCATCATGGGAAAGAGGTCTTCCCGGTACTTTTGCCAGTGGCCCGAGGTTTTGAATAGATCGACACGACCTACATGGGGGGTCACCACGGGTTGGTAGCCACGCTTGACCTGCTCCTGCTTGAGAAAGTCTTCGAGGGTGGAGCGGAGCAACGTACCTTTGGGCGTCCACAAAGGCAAACCGGGTCCTACCGAATCGCTAAAAATAAACAGCCCCAACTCTTTTCCTAGCTTGCGGTGATCGCGGCGCTTAGCCTCTTCCCGCCGCCGCTTATACTCGGCTAGCTGCTCCGGGGTCTCCCAAGCCGTCCCATAAATTCGCTGGAGCTGGGCTTTGTTGGAGTCACCTCGCCAATAGGCACCCGCCACACTTTCCAGATCAAAGGCTTTAGGGTTCAGCTCCTTGGTAGTTTCAACGTGGGGACCCGCGCACAAGTCCCACCACTGATCTCCTAGGTGATATAGCGTGATGGGCTCCTTTAGATCTTCGAGAATCTCTAGCTTGTAGGGCTCACCCAATGAATCAATGCGCTGTTTGGCTTCCTCACGGCTGACCTCTTCTCGAACCACCGGCAGCCCTTTATTAATGATCTTGATCATCTGCTTTTTAATCGCCTTCAGATCTTTTTCTGTAAAGGCGTCTGGGCTGTCAAAGTCGTAGTAAAAGCCGTAGTCAATCCATGGGCCGATCGTGACTTGGGCCTTAGGAAAGATGGACTGCACGGCCATTGCCATCACGTGGGAAAAAGTATGGCGAATGCGTTTAAGGTTTTCCGATTCGTCGGTGCGGGGAAGATGAATTTTTTCTGGGGAGTCGCCAGCGTGATCCATAAGTGAGCGATGAGATGAAATGATTGCGAGGTCATCACAGCCAGTCTACAAGGATGAGCAGCCATGTTAGCGGGTTTTTGCCACACTCTCCATCCTAATCGCTGCTGATTTAATCGGGGTAATCGAGGCATTGACGATCGCCAGGCATATCTGGGAAGCGTCCATAGCGGCCTATTTCCTTGGGTGGATGCTAAAAACAGCACCGTCGCACAACTATCCTGTAGGGAATATTAACTAACTTGCTCTAACATGCCTTCAAAATCTGTCCCGACGGCGGTAACCACGCCAGCAGAAAAAACCGGTCTAGGTGCCTTCGGCGGGGTTTTCACGCCTTCTATCTTGACCATTCTGGGGGTCATTATGTACCTCCGATTTGGCTGGGTTGTGGGCAACGTCGGTTTATTTGGGTCCTGGCTCATCGTCACCATGGCAGTGAGTATTACTTTTTTGACGGCTTTGTCAATTTGCGCGATCGCGACCGACCGGGTGGTGCGAGCCGGGGGGGCTTATTTCATGATTAGCCGCTCCCTTGGGATTGAAACCGGCGGCGCTGTCGGCATTCCACTTTACTTTGCCCAAGCCCTATCGGTGGCGCTTTACACCATTGGCTTTGCGGAAAGTGTTGTCGGGGCATTTGGCCGGTTCAACCAGACCTATGTGGCGCTGATTGTCACCATCTTTGTCGCCGTATTAGCCATTACCTCCGCTGAGATTGCCATTAAGGCCCAATACTTCATCATGGCGGCGATCGCCCTATCGCTGCTGTCTTTGGCGTTTGGGTCTCCGTTAGAGCCGACTCAGCTGGAGCCCTGGGGCACTGAAGGCGGTGAGTCCTTCTGGACTGTCTTTGCAGTTTTCTTTCCAGCGGTGACGGGCATCATGGCGGGGGTCAACATGTCGGGCGACCTGAAAAATCCGATTAAATCTATTCCCACGGGGACTTTGGCGGCGGTCGGGGCTGGTTATCTGATCTACATGGTTCTGCCCTTTTTCTTAGCGACCCGGGCCGATGCGGCCACATTGGTAGAAGATCCGCTAGTCATGCAGCGCATCGCCTACTGGGGACCCGCCATTTTACTGGGGATCTGGGGGGCGACGCTGTCGAGCGCGATCGGCAGCATCTTAGGAGCGCCGCGCATTTTGCAAGCGCTTGCCCGAGACGGTGTACTGCCCCGCTGGCTAGGCTTTTTGGGTAAAGGCAGTGGCGCTAATGATGAACCCCGCATCGGCACCGCCGTCACCCTGGGGGTTGTCGTGGCTGCAGTGGTTGTTGGTGACTTAAATCTGATTGCCCCCGTGTTAAGTATGTTTTTCTTGACCACCTATCTGGTGCTCAACATTGCCGCTGGCATCGAAGGATTTTTAGACAGTCCCTCTTTTCGGCCACTGTTTTCGGTGCATTGGTCATTGTCGCTGTTAGGAGCGATTGGCTGTCTCGCTGTCATGTTTCTGATCAACCCAGTCGCCACAGTAATTGCAGGACTCATTGTGGTTGCCATCTTTTTGTGGATTCAACGGCGAGAACTAAAAAGTACTTGGGGCGATGCCCGTCGGGGTATCTGGATGATGCTGTTGCGGACCAGTATTTTTCAACTGGGGCACCGCGCTGACCCCAAAAACTGGCGACCTCATATGCTGGTGCTATCTGGGGCCCCGATGCGCCGTTGGGGGTTGATCGAGCTGGCCGATGGTCTTAACCACAACCGAGGTCTGTTCACTATTGCCAGTATCTTGCCATTGGGTTCCCGCAGTGTTCGCCAGCAGCAGGAAATGGAAAAAAGCATCAACAATTATTTGCGAGAGCGGGGGGTCCGAGCATTGGTGAGAGTATTGACAGCGCCCGATCCGTTTGCCGGCGTTGAGCGGCTAGTGGAAATTTACGGCCTTGGCCCCATTACTCCCGATACAGTGCTAATTGGCGATAATGAAACCCCAGAAAACCGCGATCGCTATTGTCACCTCATTCGAGAGCTCCATAGGGCGGAGCGTAATGTTGTCATTTATCGAGAGGGCCCTGACCAGAACGCGCAAAAACATAATCAAATCGACGTTTGGTGGGGTGGTCTCCATGCGAATGGTGCGCTGATGCTGATTTTGGCGGAGCTGCTCCGTGACGGTCTAGCATGGCGCACTGCTCAGATCAACCTAAAGCTAGTGGTACTGGATCAAGCAGCGGCGGCAGCAGCCGAAGACAACATCAATAGCCTGGTGAAAAAGCTGCGCATCGATGCCGATACCTATGTGCTGGTGGCCAACGGGCGATCGTTTGATGAAATTTTGCATGAGTCTTCTCGCGAGGCAGACCAGGTCATGCTCGGCATCGCCGAGCCCAATGACGAGTTTCAAACTTACTATTCCACCGTACAAGCTCGGATTCAGGGATTACCGTCAACGATGCTGGTGTTGGCTGCCCCCAGCTACGCCTTTGCCGAGGTGTTGGAAAATAGTTGACTGGTGGAATTGGCGATCGCTTCGTTCGCGAGAGGCTTTCCTCCAGGCGGATAAGAAGCTATGGTCAAGGCCTGCCGTTGGGCTCAGCCATAATACTAAGGCTTAAGGGCATCACGGCTGTTTATTTCTGAGTTGAATATTAATTTATGCGTTGCACCATCATTAGCCGGGCCGGACAAGTCCTCGCCTATGGCCGTCTATTCATCCGTCATCAAGCTGATGGAGGTTTACGGCTTGATTTGGAAACTGATCGCGGTCGAGTTTTACAAGGGGGGCTGCTCGACGAAGACGGCGATCTGACCCAGGCTGGGCAAGTGTTATCAGAGCAATTCTTTGATGTGTGGGGGATGAGCGATCTGACTCTGAGCATTGAGTGTGGCACCCCCAGTACTCCCCCCAATGCCGCCCTGCCACCGAGTGCTGACATCGACATGTCGTTACTGTGACGTCGCTCACAAAACTATCGGGATTGCGGAGGTTCTATTTGCCGGTAGGTAACCGGACTTGATATCAGATTAAGCCCGGTTAAAGCGAGCAATAGTTGTCTAAAACTGTACAGTTGCGACCTCGAGCTTTTGCCAAGTAGAGTGCTTTATCAGCAGCTTTAAAGAAATCTTGACGTTGAACGTCAGGCGATGGAATCAAGTACGTTCCACCGATGCTAATACTAATCACACTGGCAACCTTCGAGCCCCGATGGGGGAGGCTTTCGTACAGAATATTTTCATGGATTCGTTTGGCGATCGCATGGGCTCCGACGGCCTCCGTATCAGGTAGGAGGATGACAAATTCTTCACCACCGTAACGAGCCACCAAATCGGAGGCACGGATAATACTGCGCTCAAGGATTTGACTGATTTTTTTAAGACAGCGATCGCCCTCTAAATGCCCATAGCTGTCGTTATACTGTTTGAAATAATCAATATCGCAAATCAGTAAGCTGAGAAATCGCTTTTGTTCCGCCATGCGATTCCACTCACTGGCCAAAACCTCTTCAAAATATCGGCGATTGGCCACTCGGGTCAGACCATCAACGCGCGTAAGAATCTGTAATTCTCGATTCGTTTCAGAGAGTTGTTTGTTGACCGCGGCCAAATGTTTTCTCAAATCCCGCTCGTGCAGAACCTGATGAATGCGATGGCGCAAAACTGTAATGTGAACTGGCTTTGTTGTGTAGTCAATGGCTCCCACTGAAAAAGCCCGATCAACAGAAGCTTTATCCGCCAAGCCCGTAATCATGATAATCGGTGGGCATTTGTCACCCAGCACCGTTTTCATGTGCGCACAGCAGGTGAAACCATCCATGCCGGGCATCTGAGCATCTAAGAGCACCATATCCAGTCTTTCTTGCTGAACGATTGACAAGCAATCTTCACCGGAAGATGACTCAACAATATTGTGGCCATCTTGCTTGAGGGCCAAACTTAAAAATGCTCGAGTAGATAGATCGTCATCTACGATCAAAATGTTGGCCATAGGACTAAAAGTGCATCTAAATTCCCACTTTCAGACTTCCCCAAACAATGGCAGCTCAACCAACCTCAAAATTTAAGTTTCAAGCGAGATTCGAGCTTTTGGGTTATTGCATGGCAGGATCACTTATCAAGCATCACAAAAACGGTTAAGAAACAGTACATTTTGAAATATAAGTTCACCCAACATTCCATGAAACAGCCCCTAAAGTGCTTCAGGGGCTGTGTGTCAAACACGACCAAACGGATAAATTGCTGATGGATGTTGAATAATTTTGCCCCTTTTGGCTTGAGTGGGAGCTCGTGCTAAAGCGCTACCTGTAGCATTGCAGGATTGCGCTCCTGTTCCTGGCTATGGAGCTATGGTCAGGACCACACCGATAGCAGGCTGTTTGGAACTCCCACCAAGGAACTACAGATGAGGGATTTTATAGATGCCATCAACTCTTGCCGAGTTCTGTGGACTCAACAGTTGCGATGAGTCCGACCATCGCGGCATTGTAGTCAATCGCATACTCGTTAGTCGCATAGGACTTTTCGTTGTCTAAATAGCTCAAGATTCCCTGTCCTTGGGGGGCAATGTTGTCTTGGGCATCACTGTTGGGGCCGCCAACCACTAACCCTGGAATCAAGAGGTTCCGCGCTCGGGCAAAGAGATGGTTGACACGCTCTACCGGGCGATCGCCGACTCCCGTGATGAAGGTTTGGTTGAAGGGATTGCGTCCTAACAAAAAGTCAAGTTGACCTTGGGCAGCGTGGCGGTAGACCTCATTGCCGGTAAATTGATAGGCATAGGCGAGGGTAATACCTTCCTCGGCCACCATTTTGTTGAATCCCCAAATAAACCGATTGTTTGCCAAGCCATAACCATTACCGTTCGCGATCGCCACCAGTTGATCGGCACGGGTCAGCAGCTTGTCGACAATGGCTCTCTTGACCGCATCGTTTTGTGGATTCTCTGGAGCTTGCATCACATAGTCGAGCAGGCCCAAAGCGGAAGGGTCTTTCCACTCAAAGAGACCGTAAGGCATCGCCGCAGAGTGACGAACAAAGTAGTTCTCGTATTGAGGCTGGAGCGTGGTGAGGTAAAGCTCGGCAGCGGCCCACAGGCGATCGTCGGTATCCGTTTGCAGGGTCGCTTCTTGATCCCAATCAGAATAGAGGTACGCCCCTGATCCTTCATTATCTGTAGGGTATTCTTCCACCACCATAGTCGGTTGACTCGTGAGAAAGTTCCAGGCTTGCTCGGCGGCAACAAGATATTGCTGGGCGATCGCTGCATCGTAGGGCTGAAATACCCGCCCCGCCATCGCCATTGCTCCGGCAAACTTAGCCGTCTCCGGCGTCGAGATGCCATAAACGTAGCGGGTTTGACCATCTTCATCGGGAGTGAGATCAATGGGCCAACTAGTGCCCGATAGCTTGCGATAGACTGCCCCATCGGCCCGCTGCATACGGAGCATCCAGTCGAGGCCAAACTGCATCTCATCGAGCAAATCGGGAATGCCGTTGCCGCTTTCTGGAATGTTGAGTTGACCATCCCAAAAGCGATCAGGCTGCTGTTCATAAATGCTGAGCAAACGGCCGATGGTCACGGCTGCAGTGGCTACATATTTTCCGTAGTCGCCCGCATCATGCCAACCACCTGCTGCCGCGATCGCCCTGTTGGCAGGATTTACTGCGTCGGCATGGGCCGTCACCCCATCATGGATATGACAAGAGGGATGATAAAGGCCGGTTTCTGGATCGTCGAGAACGATGCCACAGCGCTGGAGATAGTAGGAGCGCAGGAGCGACCGCGTCACCTCAGCGTAAGGGTCTGGTTGAATGGCGAAGGGCACAGAGGTGCGATCGCCATATTGCAACTGATACTGACCCGGCTGGCTAAAATGGCTGAAATCGATGTTTGCCAATTGCTGCCCCGTTGCCGGATCGAGGGCGACTGAAGCTGGTACCGGAGCCGTTGCGACACTCCCGTCCGCCAAATTGATGAGCTGGGCGGTTGAGGAACCTGTGATCTCTGGATTAATCGCCAATGCGACTTTGGCCGCGTGGGGACCATAGCCTATTTGATTGCCCACAATGCCCGACTCCACAGCCGTCTCGTTGGCGAAAATGGGCCAGGCTTGCCAGCTCAGCAGCAGCGCTGCGGTCATTCCAACCAAGCCCCAATGAAACCAAGAAAAACGACGTAACATAATTAATAACTCAAGGATTTTCAAAAAGTTGGTTGAGGGGCGATCGCATCAGTATCGCCCTAAAAACTGAGACAAAATAGGCGGACTACAAGACTAATTTCGCCTGCTTTATCGTCTAATTAAGGCGCTTGAGAGCGCGAAAATCACAATCTGCTTTGCAAATTCTGGGTAATCTCTTTGAGGGTTTCTTGCGCAATCTCCTCAGGGAAATTCACATGAATGTTCAAATTAGAATTAGCGCTGTAGAGATGCAGCGACCCGTATCCAGGCTGCCAGCCAGAATAACCTGCAAGACTTTCATAAGCGATGAATTGAAATGACGTGTTGTCTAAGTTGTGATATTCAATTCCCGCTTCTGTCAGGCGAATAACAACAACACTGTCAACATCTTTGGGGTGAAACCCTTTAAATTCCAACATCTATTTTCTCCACAGTAAGAATAAGTGTGTAGCGAACCTACTTCTTGTTTCAAATAGGACAATTCTGATCATCGCAATCCGCATATTTCTTAGCGAATTGCGCCAGGGCGATCGCGTTGGTAGCGCATTTGAGAATTGTCCAATCTTGTCAAGGAACAGAGCGGACAGCAAACCCAAATGTGCAACCTTGTTTGCTGTCCAGAATTGCTCCAGGAACGACTAGATATACAGGAAGGACGTGTCGCTGAGGTTGAGATCGAGTACCTGCTGAACCACCGCAATCAGTTCGTCAGCACCGCCTAAGTCGCCGCTGCCATCGCTATCGATGTAAATTCGGGTCGAAGACTGCGTGCTGCCAAGCACGTAGTTGCTGGCGGCCCCATGTAGGTGGATCACATCATCAGTAATTTGAAAATCGCTGATGATGGCATAGTCCGCCGCCCCGGCAGTATCTGCGTTTTGGTCGTCGTAGAAGGCTTGCTGACGATTGCCAAGGAGGAAGGTATCGCGTCCAGCGCCGCCCGTTAAGACATCAACTTCGCCATGACCGTTGTCCGTACCGCTCAAGACATCGTTGCCTTCGCCGCCATCAAGGGTGTCATTACCGGTTTTGCCGAGTAAGACATCGTGACCGTCACCGCCGTTCAGGCGATCGCTACCGGCTTCACCATAGAGCTGGTCGTTGCCCACATCCCCAAAGATGGAGTCGTCACCGCTGCCGCCGAAGATGGTATCTTGCCCGTCACCGCCAGAGAGGGTGTTTTGACCGGCAATGCCATAGAGTTCGTCGTTACCAGTGCCACCGGTGATGAGGTTGTTGCCGCCGCTACCAAAGAGTTGGTCGTCACCAGCGCCCCCATCCAGCACATCGTTACCGACCTCAGCATTGAGGATATCGTCGCCATCACCGCCTTCTAAGGTGTCGTCACCGAGGCCCCCATACAGCTCATCATCCCCGGCCCCGCCGACCAGTAAGTCGTTGTCGTTGCCGCCTTTGAGCCGGTCGTTGCCGGCACCTGCCTGGAGCACATCATCGCCGCTGCCGCCGTCTAAGACATCCTGGCCTGCTCCGGTGGTGAGTTGGTCATCGCCGCTGCCACCTTTGAGGGTGTTGTTGCCGTCACCCGCCTGTAGGAGGTCGTTCCCGCTCCCACCATCCAGGACGTCGTTCCCGCCGTCAGTGATGAGTTGGTCATTCCCCGCTTTGCCATAAAGCTTGACGTTCGTCTGACCGCTGGCCGTGAGGCGATCGCTTCCCGTATTGCCGTGGACGGCTTCCAGATTTGCCTGGGTGACATCAAGGGTGAGGTCAGCTTGACTTTGAAAGTAGGCCGTATCGTTGCCACTGCCGCCGTCGACAATGGTGTCAGCTTGATCAAAGTACAGCTGGTCATTGCCGCTGCCGGCAAGGAGTTGATCCGCTCCGCTCCCCCCAGACAGGGTGTCATTCCCCCCGCCGGCGTCAAGGATGTCGTCGCCCGCTTCCCCTTGCAGATTATCGCGACCGGCACCAGTGGTCAGCTCGTCATTCCCGGCACCGCCCTTGAGGATATTGTTACCGCTGCTGCTCGTAAGCTGATCGTTACCGTCGCCCCCTTCCAGGAGATCGTTACCGGCAGCGCTTTCTAGCGTGTCATTGCCGCCGCCGCCAAACATTTGGACAACGCGATTACCAAACGATGTCAGCGTATCGTCACCAATGTTGCCGTAGACCGTTTCCAGACCCGTAGCATCCATATCGACAGTGGCATTGGTCGCCGCTTGATAGATGCCGGTATCGTCGCCTGCGCCGCCGTCAATTTGATCGTCACCGTCAAAGTTGAGCGTATCGTCGCCGCTGCCACCGGCTAGGGTATCGGCTCCGCCATCGCCGCTCAGCACATCGTTGCCCGCGCCGCCGTTGAGCTGGTCATCCCCAGCTCCTCCAACGAGAACGTCGTTGCCCGCGTTAGCCGTAATAATATCGTTGCCCGTGCCGCCGTCGAGGGACTCATGGCCGCTGCCGCAGATAATAGTATCGTCGCCCCCTTGACCGTAAATCGCGACGCTTCCGGTGGCAGAGTTGCTAAAGACATCACCGGCCTCGGTGCCATAGGCTGTTTCGATGCTGGCGGTGCCCAGGTCGAGGGTGACCCCGGTGTCGCCGGTGGCCCGAGCGGTATCGTCGCCGTCGCCGCCGTCTACAACGGTATCGGCCGCGTCGAAATGGAGGATGTCATTGGGGCCGCCCCCGCGGAGGGGAGAGGAGGGGGCCCCCCCCCCGAAGAAGGAGAGGGGCAGGGCAACACCAAAAGAATCAGAAGGAAGATTGAAATCGGGGAGGGGAATG
>JBHJHA010000100.1:0-31240 GCA_050331235.1 Leptolyngbyaceae cyanobacterium | reverse complement strand
CCTATGGTCGAGACTCGAATGCTTTGCTCAATGCGTCGCTGTTTCGGTCCATTACGATTAACTTGCTTCGATTGAATGGATTCAATTCGCTCACTTCCGCTCTACGAGAGCTTGCCAATCAGGTAGAGCCAATTTTCCGTTTCTTACAATGAATCAACCCTGCACAAGAGGGTATCTTCCCTCCACCGAATATTCACATAACCGCTACATCGGTGGCGATCAGGGCAGAGTCAATCAGTACAAATGTGTACAGTCAGCTCATTGCACATTGACATGACTCAGGGAATATGACTCGGAGCTGGCAATATGCATCATGAAGAATTGAAACACAGCTTTAAAAGCTCTAAGATCGCCTAGCCCAGTAGCGCGGGAAAAATATTGTTGTTGACCTTGCAAATATTTAAGCTATTGTTTATAAATGCATTTTTTGCATGTCCTTCCCTGTTTGTAGTTCGACTCTCTTAAAATCCGTTATGGCAGATCCGACCCAATACCCCGTCATTGTGATTGGAGGGGCAGAAGACAAGGTCGGCACGCGGGCTATTTTGAACGCTTTTTTTGAAAGTGCCGGTGGGAAAGAGGCCACTATTGGAATTGTTCCCTGCGCGTCTCAAGAGCCGGGAGTAGTCGGTGCTCGTTATCACCGCATCTTTACTGATTTGGGCGCCAGAGCCGTCCATGTCCTTGACATTCGTCAGTCAGGCGAATGTGACCAGCCCCGCTGGTTAGATTTGTTGAATGACTGCACTGGCATCTTTCTCTCTGGGGGAGATCAAGTGCGTCTCTTCAACTTAATTCACGACAGTGTCTTTATCTCACAGATTAAGCGGCGGCGCTTGATGGGGTCGCTGGTGCTAGCCGGTACTAGTGCGGGTGCCGCCGTCATGGGTGAACGAATGATTTCAGGTGGCAGTAGTGGTGAGTCTCCCAATCGTTCCCTCGTAGATCTAATGGATGGTCTCGGTCTCATCCCAGAGCTACTTGTTGATCAACATTTTCAGAATCGTAATCGGATGGCTCGCTTGGTAAGCGCGATCGCGGCCTATCCTGACAAGCTCGGTATCGGCATCGATGAAGATACCTGTGCAGCATTTAAAACGGACGGAACTTTTGAAGTCATTGGCAAAGGAACGATTACCGTGATTGATGCCGGTGAGCTCACCTATACCAACCATCGTTTTTCTGATGTGACGACCCCATTGAGCCTACATAATCTCCGAGTCCACATCTTGAGTGCAGGAGATTTCTACAACTATAAAAAGCGGTCAGTTCTTTTACCCAGTTTAGAAATGGTGTCTAGGTTCTAAGCCGCCTACTATTTCATAACTGCGCGGCCGCTAAAGGCTTCAAACTATCAAAGCTGTTTCCAATACACAAAGTTAGCTTTAGGACAAAGACAATCAGGCAAATGTCATAGACTGATAACAAAGACATTCTTCCCTAACGCAACCCGATTGGTATTATCTACTACAGTTACTTCTCAACTTCTAATGATCCCATTCCAGGGTTGAGTGAGTCATTCACAATAAAGATTTTTGGATTGATTCTCTTTCAGGAGCAATATCAAAAAATCAACCGTCGGGTTCAAAACTGTTCAATAGAATCCATAAATTAATTCCCCGGTGCGCGTAAGCTGAATGTATTAACTAATCGTCAGTATCAACCGCTCTATGCTGCGCAACTCCCATCCTTTGAGGGAAGATTTGACTAGCTTCTTCTGTTAGAAATTCAAAAACTGTACTAACAACACTATTCCGTTAAAACCTGAGTCAACTCCTTTATCTGACTATGAAAATTCTTCAAACTCGAACGCTCCGCGGCCCCAACTACTGGAGTATTCGCCGCCAAAAGCTGATTGTTGTTCGGCTTGATTTGGAAGACTTAATGGATAGTCCCTCTGATACGCTACCCGGTTTTTATGACGCCTTAGTACAAACCTTACCGAGCCTCGAAGAACATTTTTGTTCACCTGGATGTCGCGGCGGCTTCTTGAGTCGAGTTCGTGAAGGCACAATGATGGGGCATATCGTTGAGCATGTCGCCCTCGAGTTGCAAACGTTAGCCGATATGCCCGTGGGGTTTGGCCGAACCCGCGAAACCAGCACTGCTGGAATTTATCAGGTGGTGATCGAGTGCCAGAACGAAGCAGCAGGGCGCTATGCAATGCGGGCCGCCGTACGCCTGTGCCAAAGCATCGTGGAAACCGGCAGCTATCCTCAGCGGGAGTTAGAAATAGATCTACGGGATCTCCAAGACCTAAGGGCCGAAGCCTCATTGGGAGCAACCACGGAAGCGTTGGTTCGCGAAGCCGAAGACCGCGGCATCCCCTGGATAGAAATTGAAAATTGCGATCTCTTTCAATTGGGTTACGGCAAGTATCAAAAGCGAGTACAGGCCGCTTTGACTTCGTTTAGTAACGTATTAGGAGTGGAACTCGCCTGCGACAAGGAACGGACCAAAGCCATTCTAGAAAATATGGGTGCGCCCGTTCCTGCTGGTTTGCTGATTTACTCCCTGGATGAGCTCGAATCTGCGATCGACCGCCTAGGGGGCTACCCGATTGTCATCAAACCTTTGGGTGGCAATCATGGTCGCGGCATCACCACAGATATTTGCTCTTGGCAGGCCGCAGAGACAGCTTACGATCTCGCTAAGGAAGTTTCCCGAGGGATTATTGTTGAACACTTCTATGCGGGGCGTGATCACCGCATTTTAGTCGTCAACCATCAAGTTGTGGCGGTGGCAGAGCGGGTACCCGCTCACGTGGTGGGCAATGGTCGTAACACCATCGCGGATCTCGTCGAGCGAGAAAACCAAGATAGCCGTCGCGGCAATGGCCACGATAAGGTGCTGACCCAAATTCAGCTTGATGCCTCTACCGACGAAATGTTAGACCGCCAAGGGTTAACTTTGGACACAGTGCTCAACCCCGGTGAGATTGGCTACCTGCGCGCGACGGCCAATCTCAGCACGGGGGGCACAGCGGTAGATCGCACCGACGACATCCACCCAGAAACCGTGTGGCTAGCAGAACGGGTCTCCCGCATTATCGATTTGGATATTGCGGGCATCGACGTGATCACCACCGACATTTCGAAGCCGCTGTCTGAAGCGGATGGCGTCATTGTCGAGGTGAATGCAGCCCCTGGCCTCCGCATGCACTTAGCTCCTAGTCACGGCATCGCCCGTAATGTGGCGGCCCCGATTTTGCAGATGCTGTTCCCACCGGGAACGCCGACACGCATTCCAGTGGTGGCCATCACCGGCACTAATGGTAAAACGACTACGACCCGTTTGATTGCTCACATCGCTAAGCAGGTCTACAACGCGGTTGGCTTTACGACTACCGATGGCATCTACATCAACGATCGCCTAATTGAAAAAGGGGATACGACTGGTCCCCAGAGTGCCCAGGTGATTTTGCAAGATCCCACTGTGGAAATTGCCGTACTCGAAACGGCTCGCGGCGGCATCTTGCGCTCCGGACTCGCTTTTCCACAGTGTGACGTAGGTGTGGTGCTAAATGTAGCGGCTGATCACCTAGGGCTGGGCGATATCGACACCATCGACCAAATGGCTCGGGTCAAAGGAGTCATTGCCGAGGCTGTCCACGCCGATGGGTATGCCGTACTCAATGCTGACGATGAGCGCGTCGCCGCCATGGCTGACAAAGCGGTCAGCAAAGTTGCTTACTTCTCAATGAATCCGCAAAATCCCCTCATTCAGGAACATGTCCGCCAGGGCGGTATTGCCGCTGTTTACGATGATCGACAGCTCGTTATCTTACAACAGGATTGGGTTTACCGGATTGAGGACGTGCGTCGGGTCCCGGTTACCTTGGGCGGTCGAGTATCGTTCATGATTGCCAATGTTTTGGCCGCTAGCTTAGCTGCTTTCGTGCAGGGCATCAAAGTTGAGTATATTCGAGCAGCTTTGCGCACCTTTGAGGCATCGCCAGAGCAGGCCCCTGGCCGGATGAACCTTTTCAACATGGGACACTATCACGTGTTGGTTGACTATGCCCATAACCTAGCTGGCTACGAAGCCGTCGGCAGCTTTGTGCAAAAGTGGTCAGGCACCACTATTGGCGTCGTCGGTGGTCCTGGCGATCGTCGCGATGAAGACTTGATTGGGCTGGGCAAATTATCCGCTAGCTTTTTTAATCAAATCATTGTCAAAGAGGACGATGACGGTCGCGGGCGTCCTGTGGGTGAGGCCGCCGAGCTGATTGTGCAAGGCATCACTGAAGGTGCTCAATCAGCGATACCCTATACCGTTGAGTTAGATGAGCTAACCGCGATCGAGACTGCGTTGGAAAAGGCTCCCGAAGATGCCCTCGTGGTTATTTTCCCGGAGCAAGTCAGTCGTGTCATCGAGCTCATTAAAGGGCGTAACCCTATTGTTGAAATCGAGGAAGAAACCGACCTGGATGCTCCAATCGATTCATCCTCAATTGAGCAAATGACAGTTGCTGGCCAGTAGCGGCTAACTAATCGTTCAACGCAGAAATCGCCTTCATCTCTCCTCTGGCGTCATGTCAGGAATATTGGGGGGATTTGGGTGGTTGCAGGCCAAATTTGTTTTCTCAGAAATCGCTGACTAAATGGAGAATGCCACTCTTTCAATATATGAAGAGGGTTGAATTAGAGATTAGCTCAACGTAATTGACAAAATCGAAACTGTTCTTCTTTTGTTTAGTCAGCCCATTAAAAATCGGGATAAGAAACCACAAAAGCAGAGTCGCCAAATTGCTACGACCCTGCTTTTTACGGTTTTAGTATCAAAAGTGGAAAGACTGAGCGATTTATTCAGCCGTTGCCAACTCAGTGCTGCCCCGGCGACGGCGGCTAGTCAATGTGTTGAATAACATTTGACCGATCGCTTTTACCAAGTTACCTTCTAGCTCTTTAAACATTTCCATATTGATGGCAAAGGCATCATTGGCTTCTTCGACGATCAGGTCCGCCATCTCATCATTAACCTCAATTTCATCGAGGGATTGACGATAGGTCACCTTGAACGCCTTTTCGTCTTCGATGGCGTCAAATTCGTAAAACGCCGTGCCTTCACCTTCGGATAGGTTCATCGCTCGCTGGGCAATACCCTTGAGAATTTGCCCACCGGACAAATCACCTAAGTAGCGGGTATAGGAGTGACCAACAAGTAGCTCAGGCTGAGTATTCGACACTTCGCGAATTCGATCTACATACTGCTGGCCAGCAGTGGACGTACTGATTTGCTCGCGCCAGTTTGCTCCATAGTAGTATTGCAAATCCTCTTCCAGGCTTTGTTTACGGTGCAGCTCAGGAAAATAAATCTTAGAAACGACTGGATGCTCTTTGTGTCGCTCTAACTCTTCTTCCATAGCGGTGTAGGCGAAGTAGAAGTTAGCGACGAGTTTGCGATAGGAATTTTTCTCGACCACACCTCGCAAAAAGCAGCGCACAAAGCCGACGTTTTCCGCCGTGGTGTGTGCTTTCTTGGTACCTTCTCGAAGCTGACTTGCTAAGTTACTCATGCTAAAGATTCCAACGTGTATTCAGGCCAAAAATTGGCGAGGGTACAAAACAGGGATTTAGGTTATAACCGCTACAGTAGTGTGTTTTGATGAGAGTTTTTATTACATTTTTTTACGGCAAGATACATTGGTTAACCTGCTGTCGCGATCGCCGGAGCCCTCTCAAATCATCGTTAATGCTTACAGAATAACGATTTGCTTTGCTCCAATGGCGACCAGCCATGACCTCTCAATGAGCGCTGTTTGTAAACTGGGTTGAGATAAAATCCACAATCAGACTTAGTAATTCTCAAGAGCAACCTTCAACGACTATGTGGAATCGCATTCTTAACGGTTTGAACTGGCTACTCGTGGTAAATCTATTCTTTGTGTTAGCTAGCTTTGGCTGGTTTGCCGCGGCAGTGGTTGGGCGCAGTATGAATGTAGATTTGGGTTTGGAGGTTTGGTACAGCTTTTGGACACCAATCTTTCAACCGGCAATTGGAATTTTGATGGCCGGAGCCATCATGATTGGCGGCGGGCGTTGGGTCGCAAACAAGCTAACCGAGCTGCGCTCTTCCTAGTTAATGCGGTGATGCGCTATTCCTGTTCTGTTCGCGATCGCCGTTTCTCGGCTAGCTTAAGCACGATTTCGCCGTGCACTTCACGGGTGAGGGGATAGAAATAGCAGAGAACTAGGGCGCCACAGAGCAGCGTCAAGGGCACGAGACCCATGAAGGCGCGGATTGCCAACAATGCAGAATCCGGCTGAATCGCCTGCTCCGGAGGGAAACCCGTCCCATCTAACGTAGCCCCTAAAACAAATCGCCTAGCCACAATGCGGATGTCAGACTCAGCCAAAAAGTTGGCGGCTTCTAGAAAAATGCCTACCAAAAATAGCCCCCCCGCGAGGCCAAACTTTTGCAAAAGCGTCATGAACGAGTAGAAGATCCCTTCTCGCCGTTTGCCTGTGTTGAGTTCATCTAGCTCAATCACATCGGGTAACATCGCCCACGGCACCACATAGGCCGTCGCCACGCCAAAACTGGCCGCCACGCATAGCAAATACAACAGCGTCACCTGTTCCGGCTGTAAAAAGAACAGACCAATCTGCACCGCTAGCCAGGCGCCAGTGCCAATAAAAAATAGCCCCTGTTTGCCCACTCGGCGACTCAGCAAGTTACAGGGCCACATCATAATGATGGCCGTTCCCTGTACCAGCAACGCGGGTAAAAAGTAAGAGTCAAGCCCCATCCAAAAGGTGACATAAAACGGAATGATGCTGGCTGTAATCTGCAAGGCTAGCCAGGCAAACAGATAAATGCCCACAACGTAGAGAAACGCTCGGTTTTGCAGGGCAATCCGAATCTGCTCAAAAAAGGGCAGTTCGGTTCCGGGGTCAGTTTCGGCCTGGGTAACCGAAGCTGTGCGCTGCGCTTGGGGATAGGTGCCAAAGACACAAACCAGTAGGGGAATGACCGACGCGATCGCACAAATGCCCCCCAGCACGGTGTATTGGAGCGCCGCGCGATCAATCACAGACGTCACCACGAGTCCTAGAGCCAGCGCCATAATCGCTCCCAATAACGAAAAGCCCAATCGAAAACTATTCAGATCCGTGCGTTCGTCGTAATCCTGGGTGAGCTCTGCTGTCAGGGTGGCATAGGGCAAATTGGCCGTCGTAAAGAAAATCTGGAACAGCACCGATGTCGCCACGTAATACCAAAACCGAAAGCCAGCTCCCCCTGGCGGGACTAGCCACATCAAAAAAAAGGTGATGCCAAATGGGATAGCACTGAGCAAGATCCAGGGATAGCGACGTCCCCACCGGGTTTGAGTGCGATCGCTCAAAACCCCCACGAGAGGATCATTGACCGCATCCCACACCTTACCAATGAGCAAAATCGTCCCTGCCGCCGCGGGGCGAATGCCTGCCACCTCGGTCAAAAAGATGAGGAAGGAAAACGCAATCAAATTAGATGTCATGCCGGCCCCCATGTCTCCGGCACCGTAGGCCAGCTTGGTCCAGATTGAGAGCTCGGCGGGGAATTTTACGGCGTCGGCAGATTCAGAAAACTCATGGGTCATCAGTGCTTCTCACGTCAGTAGGATGAGCCTATCAAGTTGTATCATGGCTCCAATCTTCTTCTCATGCCCTTAGCGCTGTTGCGATCGCCATTATGTCTGACCTTTACGTCACCTGGGACGATTATCACGCCCTGATTGAAACCCTTGCCCTCAAGATCCATCAATCAGGCTGGCAGTTCAACCAAATTGTTTGTTTGGCCAAGGGAGGGCTACGCGTTGGCGATATTCTCTGCCGTCTTTATGACGTTCCCCTCGCTATTTTGGCAACCGCCTCCTACAGCGGCGAAAACAATCAGCAGCGAGGCAAAATCACTTTCTCCCGAGATCTGACGATGACTACGGCCAATATCGGCAACCGGATTCTGCTAGTCGATGATTTGGTGGATTCGGGCAACACCCTAGAACGTAGCATCCAGTGGCTCCATCACCATTACGGCTTCTATATCGATGAAATTCGTAGCGCTGTCCTTTGGCAAAAGTCTTGCTCTACAGCCACACCAGACTTTTACGGCCAGTTTCTGGAAGACAGCCCGTGGATTCATCAACCGTTTGAAAAATATGAGCGCATGCAAATCACTGACTTGCCTAATCGGGCCAAGACGCCAGAAAAGGTTTAGTCATACCCCGTTAGAGATCACCTCTGGATTTATTTCCATTGAGCGTATTTCCGCCTATAACACCCTCAGCCGTGATTCCCAATTTTCAGCCTTAAGCCGATCCTATTCGGCTCTCCTGCCTGCGGAAACCCTCGCGTTTAGACCTGTAGTCGCAACTCGCCGCATTGGCTTAAGGCTTTTCAGGCCACAAGACTATCTGTAACAGTCTTGACTGATCGACTAGTAAACCAGTGGACAATTTACTTTCTGTGAAGATTTTGGGCTTTAGTGGGATCATCTTCTCAGTAACCGTAGACCCACCTTAGAAAACGGGTAGATACCTCGACTCCGATAAACAGTAGTCCATTGAGAGATCACCAGTAGTTTGCGGGTAACCGTTAGATAACGAGGGGGGATCAACTCAATTCAGCATTGCCTGACATCCAGAGTGCCGATACTGAACTCAACAATTATTCTCATCGACGATGTTATCGGAAGCCCACAATGACGGCCAGGACTTCGATTACAGGGTCATAATTCCGATACAATAATTACAAAGTATATTTTTACGAAACACAACTACAAACCTATGTCCCTGACGGCTGACGAAACGACTTTTGAGAATCAGGTTCTACAGTCACCTGTTCCCGTTGTTGTGCACTTTTGGGCTCCTTGGTGTGGGGTCTGTCGGCTAGTAGAGCCTCTGTTGCTGAGCTTACAAAACGAGTGGTTGGACGGTTTTCGCCTGGTTGACGTTAACGCCGATGAAAACTTCAAGCTGGCGAACCAATACCGTTTAAAGACACTCCCTACATTGTTGATATTTAAAAACGGCAGCGTCTGTCATCGTATCGAAGGGATGACGAGCCGCGATGAGCTGCGGTCAACGTTAGTCTCCTACACGCAGAATATGGCACTGAACTTGACTTCTTTGGAGCGCGCCCTGCGGATTCCTCATTTCGTTGAGGCTCAGCCCGAATCTTCAGACCTTTGAACAGGGATGTAGCCTTCAATTAGCAAGTCAGAGGCAACTTGTTGATAAGTCACGTTGCTGAGCTGCTGGGCTGCATCCATGCGCTCAATGCTTAGGTCGCCGACGGGAGTCGGGGCTTGTTTGCCGCCCACAATTTTGGGAGCAATAAAGGCATAGACCTTTTGTACGCAACTTTGGGCGATCGTGCTGGCTGCTAGGGTTCCACCACATTCCCATAGCACTGATCGCATTCCCCGATGTTGAAGCTGCTGAAGCACTGTGAGCGGCTCCAAGATGGGTAAGACCGTTACTTCTATCCCTTGTTCTTGTAGCTGTTGCTGAGTTTCTACACAGCGTTCTGGCAAACAAAAGACCAATGTCTTAGCAATGGCTGTGTGCCACAAATTGGCCTGTACGGGTAAGTCTAAGTGGCGGCTCATCACCACGCGCACCGGATTGCGATCGCTGTGGCCGTGGCTCGTTAGCCGGGGGTTGTCTCGCCGCACCGTCTGCCCACCTACGATCACTGCATCACACCGACTGCGCAACTGGTGGACCCAAGCTCGCGACTCTGGGCCTGTGACCCAGGCGCTATGACCGCTAGATGCCGCAATTTTGCCATCCAGCGTCATAGCATATTTCAAAATGCCAAAGGGCCGATGGTGCAAAACGCTGTGAGTAAACGCCTCATTCAGCCGCTGACAAGCAGCTTCATCAACACCGACCTTGACATCAATACCAGCCTGCCGTAACCGCTGCACCCCCGCTCCCGCCACTCTGGGATCCGGATCAACCATGCCGATGACAACGCGGGTGATCCCCGCTGCCATAATGGCCTCGGTACAGGGAGGGGTGCGGCCGGTATGGTTACAGGGCTCTAAATTGACGTAAAGTGTCGCCCCCCGAGCGCGATCGCCCGCTGCCCGCAACGCGAACACTTCCGCATGGGATTGGCCCGCTGCTGGATGAAACCCCTCCCCAACGTTAACGCCACCCTGCACAATGACTGAGCCAACCAAAGGATTAGGAGCCGTTTTTCCAGCGGCTTGACTCGCCAACTGTCGGCATCGCTGCATCCAAATTGCATCTGAATCCATAGCAACACCTTCGGACATTGGTGGCTCCCGTTAATCGCGACCCTCCCATCGTAATTGGGAAGATGTCAATCCCCCCGAGTCAAGGCTCCGCCTTAGTAGCCCCACTAAAAATGCAGGAGTTGTTCACAGTTTCGATGGCTATCTCATCTATTGAGATTGATTACTCGCACAGATCCTGCGCTTAGCAACAGCAATTTTTTTTGAGTTCTATGCCCTGACGGCTTTCTAAATCATGAGCCAATTGCTCACAGCATGAGGTTTCATAAAGCCACAAAAATGGACAAAAAATCAAAAAAGTCGTGCAAAACGGCATTCTTGCCGCAAATTCAGGAATTCTAGGAAATTACAGAAAAAACAACTAGAATTCAAGAACAGGCTTACCAAGCCTTGACTCCACAGCATAACATTTGCCATTACACCGTTTCTGTAATGTTCTTTTAAGATTTTTTAGGACTATTGTGTTAACTTGCATGAAGTATGGGGTGATCCCCCTTTTGTTTATCGCCTACGTCTTTTCGGGAACTTGTGATGACATCGACTACTTCAGCAGTAAAGGCTTTTATTGCAGCGTATGATAGCCAATCCTTGAAGGAGCAAGAATTAGAAAAAAGTTCTGAACAGTTGTTTGCCAGTTCAGACTTTCGAGAACTGCTATTGGCGCTGATCAACGCCCCCGCCTTTTCCCCTGAGTTGGGTCAAGAGTTTGCTCTGGTCGGAGCGATTCAGGGGCTCTCTGCTTGCCGTCGGTTACGGAGTTGTTTAAACACTCCACTGAGTAACTTTTTCGGCTTGCTGTCGGAACTGCTTGCAGCGTTTGACGTTGAAGCGGGCATTACTTGGTCAAACTTTGCGAGTCGGATTCGACGGTCGTCTCTGGGAAAAGAGAAGCTGCTACAGGTTTTGGTACATGGTCCTGAGGGTGAGTACTATCGAGATTTAGCTGCTCATTTAGTGGAAACTGATCACCACGCGATTTATCCCACTTCAAGCTATCGGCAAAGCCGAGGATTTGTGGTGAGCACTGACGATGATCAAACAGTCGAAGCGGTAATGACCTCTAGCACCTTTACGTCGATTCGCGTATTGGAAAACTCCCTCGATCCCCAAGAAACCCTCCTCCGCGATATGTACATTTCGGCAGGACGATGCGTTTGTCTAATTGATCAAAACGTGGAGCGTTTTTACGGCGAGCAAATTGAGCACTACTTCTCTCACCATGGCATTCAGCTAGACAAACTGGTCTATCGTGCCATGGAGGTGGATAAGGGCATTCACACTGTCGAGCGCATGCTCGGTGATTTCAAGCGCCTAGGGGTTTCTCGGAATGAGCCGGTTTTGATCATCGGCGGCGGGGTCTTGACTGACACCGGCGGTTTGGCCTGCGCCCTTTATCACCGCAATACTCCCTATGTCATGTTGTCAACGTCCATCGTGGCGGGGATTGATGCCGGTCCTTCTCCTCGCACCTGCTGCGATGGCTTTGGCTACAAAAACCTGTTTGGTGCCTATCACGCACCTGTCCTTTCGATTACTGACCGCGCTTTCTTTAAGACCCTAAAGGAAGGCTGGCTCCGCCACGGCATTGCCGAAATTATCAAGATGGCTACGGTTAAAGATGCCGAGCTGTTTGCTTATCTGGAGCAGGCCGGGCCTGAGTTAATCACCACTCGCTTTGGCACCCTTGATTGTCAGGCTGAGGCTCCTATTTGCGATCTGTCTCAAAAGATCTTAGCGGCGGCGATGCGCAGCTATGTCGAAGCCGAGTATGACAATCTGTACGAAACGCACCAGTGTCGCCCCCACGCTTACGGACACACCTGGTCGCCTGGGTTTGAAATTGCCGCTGGTTTACTCCATGGCCATGCTGTCGCCATTGGCATGGGCTTTGGGGCCTATCTCAGCTACCGTCACCAGTGGATCAACAAAACCGACTTTCATCGCATCTTGAGACTGATCAGCTCCTTTGGCCTCAGTCTGTGGAGCGATGTGCTGCTTGACCGCGATCTCATGTGGGCAGCGCAGGAAAAGATGGTGCAAAAGCGGGGTAACAATCTGGTTGCGCCTCTCCCCAAAGGCTCCATTGGCAAGTGTGGCTATCTCAACGTCATAACGCAGGATGAGCTGATTATCGCAATTTCGGAATACCAGGCGATTTGTGGTGAATATCCCCGCGCGGGTGTGGGGATTGAGCCCCTGTGTAGTGACGTTGGCCTTGAAGATCCTTCGACTGTGGCCCACCAAACCAGCGTTGAAGAAGACGTGCTCTCCAGCATTCAGGAGGCAATCGCGTAAGGTTATGGCGAAAGCAGCTTTTGACTTCGTTATTCCGCTCTATAAGGCGCGGTGGAATACCCGCGCCGTAATGGAAGGATTGACCCACCACTATCAGCCGCGAGCGATTCATATCGTGACGCCGGGGACAGAGGTTGAGTTGCTGCGGGAGCAAGCCCAGCATTGGGCAGTGGCTCCCCTGTTCGTTCATGCCGAGGAACCGTTTTTTCAACCGGTGAACCTCTCCAAAGAAACGATCTGTGGCGAGCTCGATTTGGGTGAGTCGCTTTATACCCCCGGTTGGTTTTACCAACAGCTGCTAAAGGTTGGCGCCTATGAGGGCATTCCCAATCTTTCTGAGTGGTACATGGTCTGGGACAGTGACTTACTGCCAGTGGCAACTTGGCCGATTTTTCAGGAGTTGGGTGGCACGCTCAAGCACTCCTTTGCGCTGCTGCAAAGTAATGAGACAGGCAATGCCAAAATCGTCGATACCTGGGCGAGCTGGATTCGTTCCGTTCTCAAGGTGGAACCGGTTGCCGACCCCTCAGGTACGTTTATTCCCCATCATATGTGGTTTAAACAAGCCCATCTCAAAGCCATGGCTCAACGGGTGCAGGCCTACTATCAGTCTGACGAACATTGGCTCAAGCTAATGATGCGGACGGCTAATGAGTTTGGCACCTTTGGCGAATATTGGATTTACTCATCCTGGGTTGCGGCGATCGCCCCGGAGGATTTGTCTTTCCATCCTTATGCGGCCTACGGTGCGACCACGGAACGCTTCTTTGACGACGGCACTGGTCTGTTTTCGGCAGCGCTCAAAGCTGGGCAGGCAGCAGCAGTCTTGATCGATGAGCCATTCTCCCCCAGCTACGAAGCGGTTTCAGCGTTTATTCAGGCTGAGTATGGCGACGCTTTGCCGTCTTCCCTCTCCTTTGAGAGCAGCCCCCGGCATCTCAAAAAAGAGCGCAAGAACATGCACATTGAAGAGTCGCGATCGCGTTGGAATCCTCGCCACGAGGAGAGCATCAGCGCGACGTAGCATCCTCTATTCCACGCATAGCCTGTAGCGAAGGGGACGTTGTCGATTCGACAGCCTCCCCTTTT
The DNA here is from genome assembly GCA_050331235.1 of Leptolyngbyaceae cyanobacterium. Taxonomy (GTDB): domain Bacteria; phylum Cyanobacteriota; class Cyanobacteriia; order Phormidesmidales; family Phormidesmidaceae; genus Halomicronema. The sequence continues at coordinate 17,608 of JBHJHA010000100.1, read as the reverse complement.
TGTCATCGTTTTAATACAGATTGCCGACTACATGTCTGCTGGGAAGCGTCGATATGTAGAATGGATCGGTTGTTTTCTGCTAGTCGTCTTGATTGAACGTTACACCCTGCCCGAGATGGGCGAACTCTGGAACGACCTTTACAAGTACAAAACCTGGTTGCAGGTAGAGATCGCCGTTTGTGAAGCGCAGGCAGAGCTCGGCTATATTCCCCAAGAGGCTGTTGATGAAATCAAGACTAAGGCAGATTTTGACCCTGCCCGCATCTTAGAGATTGAGGCAGAAGTGCGCCATGATGTGATTGCCTTTCTGACTAATGTCAACGAATATGTGGGAGAGCCTGGGCGCTACATTCACCTGGGCATGACCAGCTCTGACATGCTGGACACGGCGCTATCGCTACAGCTCGTACAAAGCTTAAACGTGATCAAGGTTCACGTTGAAAATTTAATCCAGGCGATTCGCTATCGCGCTCAGGAACATCGTCACACCGTGATGATTGGTCGCTCCCACGGCATTCATGCGGAACCGATTACCTTCGGCTTTAAGCTGGCGGGTTGGCTGGCTGAAATGTTACGCCACCGCGATCGCCTGTCGCAGCTCGAAGACAAAGTTGCCGTCGGCAAAATTTCCGGAGCAGTGGGCACCTACGCTAACGTTGATCCGCGCATTGAATCCCTGACTTGCCAGAAACTAGGCTTACGTCCTGACACTGCCTCAACGCAGGTTATTTCTCGGGATATCCATGCCGAATTTATGAATGCTCTGGCACTCTTAGCAGCTTCCATGGAGCGCTTTGCTGTGGAGATTCGCAACCTGCAGCGCACAGATGTCTTGGAAGTGGAAGAGTTTTTCTCCAAAGGGCAAAAAGGCTCTTCGGCCATGCCCCACAAACGCAATCCGATTCGCTCGGAGCGACTGACGGGGTGTGCTCGGCTGATTCGCGGCAATGCCATGGCCGCATTAGAGAATGTGGCTCTCTGGCACGAACGGGACATTTCCCACAGCTCCGTCGAGCGGGTGATTCTCCCTGATTCCTGCATCCTGATTCATTTCATGCTGGTCGAGAGCACTAAGCTGATTAAAAATCTGCTGGTCTATCCCGACAACATGCTGCGATACATGAACGTTTACGGTGGCGTCGTTTTTAGTCAGCGATTGCTCCTTACGCTGGTCGATAAGGGGTTGACGCGCGAGGACGCCTATGCCTTAGTGCAATCGTTAGCCCACCAGGCTTGGAATACTGCAGGGGGTGACTTTCGCGCTTTGGTCACGGGGAGCGATCGCGTGCAGGCACATTTGTCGCCAGCGGAAATCAACGCTTGCTTTGACCCTAACCATCATTTGCGAAACTTGGATGAGGTCTATCAGCGCCTCGGGATTTAAGCCGTCCTTATTTACTTGCGGCCGCTAAACCAGCTAGGTGCCTTAAGTAACCGGCTAATAGCGATACACTCGGCTTCTTTTAGCGCAGCAGAATTCAGCGCTTGACTCAGCACATAGCGGTGACCATCGCTAATATGGCCAGTTTCGACACGGCGGGCAGATAGCTCAGCCAAAGCAAGGGCAAGATTTTGAGATGCCATAGTACTTACTCATCACTAATGAACACGGTATTATTTTGCACAGTATTAATACTGAGTGGGGCGATCTGAGGCCAATTAACGAAATCTTCAACCGCTCGTCATAATATGGCTAAGTTTTGCAGTTATTTGGTCCCCATGACAGACCCTACCCAGCAGACAACTCCGACCCTTGACCTTGACTTTGTGCGCTCTCACTTTCCGGCGTTAGCGCAGGAGTGGGCATTTTTCGATAACGCAGGGGGCTCGCAGACTTTGCAGTCGGTGATTGAGCGCATCGCCGAATTTTTGGTTGATTCCAATGTGCAGCTAGGGGCTCCCTATGAGGTTTCCCAACTTGCCGGCAAACGTGTCGCCCAAGGGAGTGCAGCGATCGCTCAATTGATCAACGCCCCTGACCCTAGCACTGTCGTCTTGGGGGCGAGTGCTTCGGCGCTGTTTCGCATGCTGGCCTACTGCTTTGGCCAAACGCTGCAGCCGGGGGACGAAATTATCGTCACCAACTGCGATCACGAATGTCATATCACGCCCTGGGTAGAGCTAGAGCGGCAGGGTATTGTCATCAAAACCTGGGGCGTTGAGCCCGATTCCTTTGAGCTGCAGTTAGAGGATTTAGCAGCGCTACTGACCGATCGCACCCGTCTGGTCGCTGTCACCCATACTTCTAATGTGTTGGGTATGATCAACCCGATTCGGGCGATCGCTGACTTGGTGCATCAGCATGGTGCCCTGATCTGTGTTGACGGAGTAGCCTATGCGGCTCATCGACGAGTGGATGTGCAGGCGCTGGATGTCGATTTTTATGCCTTAAGCGTTTACAAAGTCTACGGTCCGCACATGGCCATGCTCTATGGCAAACGCGAGCACCTAGTGGCACTCCCCGGCTATAACAACTATTTTGTCGAACCTACGGCTATTCCTTACAAGTTTCAACCAGGGGGCACCAGCTATGAATTGACCTATAGCGCGATCGCCCTGCCCCAATACTTACAAGCCTTGGCTCGACATCATTTCGACCAGCAGATGGAGCCCCCCGCCGACCAGATTGTTCAGGCGTTTGACTTGATTAGCGCCCACGAAACCGCCTTGAGCGATCGCCTGCTCACCTTTCTCCGTAGTAAGCCCAATGTTCGCATTATCGGGACGTCCCAGGCGGCGGCTTCCCAGCGTGTCCCGACCATTGCATTTGTGGTCGAAGACATGACCAGCGACCAGATTCCGCCTCGACTTGCCCCCCATCAGATTGGCATTCGGTCTGGACATTTCAACGCTATACGCCTGACTAATGCCCTCGACCTCGGCCCCTACAATGGGGCAGTGCGGGTTAGCATGGTGCACTACAACACTTTGGAAGAGTGTGATCGCCTGATTGAACGGTTTGCCGAAATTTTTTAGGCGCTGCCCAGACGCTGTTCGTAACTGCAAAGGGAGCGGATGGGGCCGCGATCGCAGGCGGGCTGGCGGTGATAGCAGCACTTTTGCCCATGCAGCATCATGACCGGACCGATCTACACAGCTCCACTACTCAATGCGAGCACCTGTGTCCGAGTTAAACCAGTGAATTGACTGGGGTGGAATTGCTAACTCTAGATTTTCCCGCTCCCATGTGGCGTCTGCAGGAATGAGCGATCGCAGAACCAGATTCTCATCGCCGTGAACCCGCAGGCTCACCAAGTCACTCATCCCCAAATTTTCGACCAAAAATACGTCTCCCCGCACGATTTGGCTATCGCCTTCCGCCGGCAGCCTCACATGCTCCGGGCGAATGCCTAACACCATTGAGCCGTGAGACTGCGCTGCATCAGGCAAGTGAATTTTGAAGTCTCCCAGGAGAACTGCCCCCCCAACCTGCTCCACCTCGATCAGATTCATTTGAGGACTACCGATAAATCCGGCCACAAAGCGATTGGCTGGCGTTTGATAGATTTCGTTGGGAGTCCCTAACTGCTGCAAATAACCCTCGCTCAAAACCGCCACTTTTGAAGATAAGGTCATGGCTTCCGTCTGGTCATGGGTGACATACACAACGGGAGACTGCTGCCGCTCAAATATTTGTTTGAGATCAGCTCGTACCTGTTCCCGTAGCAGCGCATCCAGGTTACTTAGCGGTTCATCCAATAAAAAGACATCAGGTTCACGAACGAGGGCTCGCCCCAAAGCGACCCGCTGACGTTGCCCCCCGGAGAGCTTTGCGGGTAGGCGATCATGCAAAGCATCGAGGCCAAGTATATCGGAAGCATGCTGAATCCGGTCTTGAATTTCGCCCGCTGGCAAGTTGCGAAGCTTAAGCCCCGACGCCATATTTTCATATACGGTCATGTGGGGGTACAGTGCATAGCTTTGAAACACCATGGCGATGTTGCGATCGCCCGCTGGCAATGGCGTCACATCTTTATCATTGATGACCACCCGACCTTTCGTAGGCTGTTCTAGGCCGGCAATCATGCGCAAAATAGTGGATTTGCCACACCCAGATGGACCCACCAGCGTTAAAAACTCGTTGTTGTCGACCACTAGATTAAGATCTTTGACCGGCACAACTTTGCGGCTGTAGGCTTTGGTGATGTTTTGTAATTCCAGCTGAGACATGGGTTTGCTTTAATGTGATGGGGCGAGACTGTCGGAAAAATGCGGCATCCAGAGAATGCGATCAGCCTTTGACAGAGCCTGAAGTGAGTCCTTGCACAATCTTGCGTTGGAAAAACAGCACTAAGAATACCAGGGGTAAGGTCCCGACTACAGTTGCCGCCGCCAGCGGTCCGTAGGGAATTTCGAAAGTACTAGTACCGCCTAACTGAGCCGCTGCTACCGGGATCGTTTTCATGGACTCGCGGGTGATAAACGTCAGGGCAAAAATAAACTCGTTCCAAGCAAAGATGAACGCCAAAATTCCGGTGGTTACCAGGGCTGGTAGGGTCAACGGCAGCACAATTTGCCACAGCATTTGCACGATGTTGTAACCGTCAACCTTGGCAGAATCCTCTAGATCTTTGGGCAACTGTTGAAAAAAGCTGCGCATGACCAAAATCGTCAGGGGCAAATTGATGGCCGTATAAGGCACGATCAACGCCAGGTAGTTATTGGCAAGGCCGGTGGCCCGAACTAAGTCTAATAGACCTAAAAACAGCAAAATGTAAGGAAACAGCGTGACCACTAAGACGCAGGACAAGACAATTTGCTCTCCCGGTATGCGCAACCTGGCCAGAGCGTAGGCCGCCGGCGACCCGATCGCCAGGCAGAGCGCCGTAGAGACGATCGCGACAAATCCACTGTTGAGGATATAGATATAAAACCGATTGCGCTGAAAGAGCTGGATGTAATGCTCTAATGTGAGCTGATCCAAACTCGGAAAATAAACGGTTGGGTCAGCGGTAATGGCCTGATTGGCCTTAATGGAGGTCAGCAGTTCCCACATGGGCGGACCCAAGCTGAACACAACCGTCAAGATAACTGCCGTCCATAGCAAAATCTGCCGCCAGGGAATACCCGTCGATTGTGCACTGGTTTGATTAGGATCAATGTCGGTCGTTGTCATAGCTCCGATTAGTCGTTAGCAGTTAGCAGCCTTTAGTCGTCGATGCCGGTAGCGGTTCTCAGGCGCGTCAGTACAACAGCGGCGATCGCCACCACCGCAATCAAGACCAAAAAGGTCACCACAACTAGCGCCGCCCCATAGCCAAAGTCGAGGTAGCGCATCACCGTAGCGTAGATATACAGCGATACCATCTCGGTGGCACCGCCAGGTCCCCCCCCCGTCATCACTTGGATCAGATCGAAAATGCCGAACGCCTGGGCAAAGCGAAATAACATTGCAATTAAGATTTGGGGCAGCACTAGGGGCAACGTAATTTGTCTAAAGCTTTGCCAGGGAGTCGCTCCATCAATTTGATGGGCTTCGTATAAGTCTTTAGGGATTGATTGCAATCCGGCTAGCAGCAAAATTGCGACGAATGAAGTAGTTTTCCACACGTCAGCCGCCACCACCGCCACCATTGCCCAGAGAGGGTCGCCGAGCCAACTGACGGGCTCAGCAATGATGCCCACGCGCAGAAGCATGTCAATCCAGACGCCAAATTCGTCATTGAAAATCCACCGCCAGGCAAGTGCAATCAAAGCGGTCGGTAAGGCCCAAGGCAAGATCGCCGAGGTTCTGACCCAGCCCCGGCCTCGAAACGCTTGATTGAGGGTGAGGGCGATCGCCATGCCCAGCACCAACTCTATGACCAATGACGCCGTTGTAAAGATGGCAGTATTTCTCAAACTGGCCCAAAATCGACCGTCTTGAGCCATGCGCGTATAATTTTCGACGCCGGCAAACGCCGGTTCCAAATTGGTGCTCAGGTTTTCCGTCGTAAAGCTTTGCACAAAGGCACTGGCGATTGGATAAGCATAAACCAGCAGCAACACTAACATGGCTGGCAAGGTCAGCCACCAGCCCGTGCGTTTTTCCCGTTGACGAAGATAGTCTTGAGTCATAAATCAGTGACGGTTAATCTAATCTGAGCGGCCAATCGCTCGCTAAGCTAGACATTCTCATCCCCCAAAACGCGGCGGGTCTCACGGGCAGCTGCCGTCATCGCCACCGAAGACGACATTTGATCCGTAATGGCAGCACTTAAATACCGCTGCAAAATATCAGAAATCTGCGCATATTGCCCCACTGGCGGCCGGGGCACCGTCGTTTCTGCCACTTCTAATAGCTGCTCGTAGTGGGGAAACTTGCCCAAAATATCGGCATCGGTAAACAAAGCTCGGCGACTCGGTACATAGGAAAACTCCTGGGCAAACTGCTTTTGGGCCGCCTCGCTGGTGAAATATTCCACCACTTGCCATGCCGCTTCGGGGTGGGGAGTCGTGGCCGAGATCCCAAAACCCCAACCACCCAGGCATGCCGCTGGCGAAGCTCCAGCGGCATGCACCATGGGCTTCAGGGCGATCTTGTCTTGCACAGGCGACCCCTCCTTGTTGGCCTCAGCCCAAACGTAGGGCCAGTTGCGCAGGAAGACCGCGTTGCCATTTTCAAACACTCTGAGGGAGTCTTCTTCCAAATAATTAGTGACGCCTGTAGGCGTGATGCCTTGGTCGATGACCTGCCGCATGAAGTCGACTGCCTGGATGCCAGCTTCGCTGTCTAAGCCCACCTCTAAGGTGTCAGGGTTAACCCAAAAGCCGCCATAGCCAGCAATGATTTCAACAAAATTTGTGATTAGACCTTCGTACTGAAGCCCCTGCCAGACATAGCCATAGGGCACGTCGGTAGTCTCTTGGATAGTCTGTGACGCTTGAATCAACTCATCAAACGTTTCGGGCGGCGCGGCACCGATTTCATCTAGTAAGTCTGTGCGGTAGTAAAGCATGCCCATGGCGGAGCGAAACGGCATGCGATAGAGCCCTGATTGGTAGCGGCCAGCTGCTACATCAGCATCCAGAAATGCCGACAGCGTAGCCTCATCAACGCGATCGCTCAAATCGCTGAGCCAGCCCGCCGCCGCCAATTTGGGAATCCACACCACATCGGAATAAACCAGATCATAGGGCGAGTCACCCAGCAAAAACGAGGTTGTGTAGAGGTTTTCGACATTGTCAGCGGCGTTAGGGCCTTCCACGATATCGATCTTAATATCGGGATTGGCTTCTTCAAACTGGTCCGCCAAAACTTGGAGTTGCTGGGCTTCGACCGCTCGCACCAAAAAGCTAATCGTGACGGGCGAGGCGGTCTGCTGTTGTGACCAAACACCGCCGCCACCTAGCACTAGCAGCGCAAAAACCGCGATCGCCAGGGCCAGCCAGCGCCCTAAACGTCGCTCTATTGGGATCAACCAACCACTGCGCGATCGAGTCATAGGATTCCAATAGCCCACCAAAAATTCAATTACTTTGATTTCCTACTATTTATTGAATAGAAGTGTGGGGAATGATACACCTCTCAAAAGTGAGATTGTCTGTCTATCGATCAATGGAATTTTCTGATTTTGTTGGATTGGCCAGAGAATCCGCGCTGTAGTCAGCTAAACGATTGGTCAGCGAACAACATTTCAAGACCGTTTGGGTCAACTTGGTCGGATTAGGTCAGCCAGTTTTGATGGCAACTATTTTTGGCTGGGTGCAGCCTCACGACAAAGAGCTAAGCTCAACTGCTGGTGTGAAGGTCATCTCAAGTAGTAAAAGATAGCCTGCAGAGCACCGATCAAGAAACCTAGCGCTCCGCCCAAATTGACAATGGCCTGCAGCTCGTTGCGAACGATGCCCTGCACCGCAACCTCAAGCTCTTTCGGATTGGTGGCATTCACTCGTTCCACAATGACTTGATCGATATCCAAAATTGGAATCACTTGAGCTACTAAATTTTCCAAGTCCTTTTCGAGATAGCGTTCCAAAATCATTGCTAACTCTTCACTCACCGGATCTAGGGAGTCAGTAATCACCCGTGAATTTTGCAAACGATTAAGCAGCTGTGTAGCAAGCATTTCCCAGTTAATTGTCGTGCTGAGTCCCTGGAGCAAATCGGGCCCCAAAGCCTGGATGTAACTGCGCACCGTCTCGCGGATAGTCTGGCGCAGCCCCCGCACCGTTGATACTGGTAATCGCTGCAGGGTGAGTTGCTGCAAGATTTCTTGCAGTCGGGCGTTGGCATTCAGCGCCTCTACCAATTCGGCAATGCGGGTGTTGGTAATGTTGCGCTCATCTAAGCAAAACGTCCGCAGCCGGGTGAGTGCGTTGCGAATGCCAAATAAGTTAGCCACAACCCAATAAGTACCACTGGTGCGAGAACGAAAGATTTCGTCAATGGTCTGAATGTTGCGATCGGTCAAAAAGTCGATCAGGATACGGCGGATACGATCCGGAGGCAGCACTGAAATGAGCAGCCAACTTGATAATTGCTGAGCCTGATGAGGAGAAAGCTGGAAATCTAAAAGCGCTTGATCAAAAATCTGGTCGATTTGAGCCTTTAAAAAATCATCTCGGCGCGCCCATACCCGCAGCAGTCGCGGCAGTGATGTGCCCAATAAATCCTGTAGCACCTTGCCCACAATTTTGGCGGTGCGAGCTTGGTTCCGCGACTGCACTTGCTCTAGTGTCATTTCCAGCAACCAGCGAATTGCCTGCTGGGTACGCTCCGTCTGCAATAAACGCCGCGCTAAATTTTCAAGCTCAGCTGGGGTGAGCAGCGAGCCCATAATGGTATCAGCCACTCGCCGGGCTAAGCGTTCCTGATTGCTAGGAATCAGCCCGGGCGTCAGGGGCAGCCGTCGACCCAATAAGGAGTAGGGCCGATAAGGCCGAAATAGCATCTTAATGGCTAGGTCATTGGTGCAATAGCCAATGATGCCTCCGATTACAGGCGGCGCTATCAGTAGCCAAACGTCAGACCAAGCCATGAAAAATTTGAGTGGCGATCGCACCAACACGAATGTGCCGAGCCATCATAACAGACCACTCCGTGAATCGCCGCAGATCGATAAAGTCTTAACGAGCCTCCCATTGCTTAGAACAAGTTGGGCTCGTATCTCTCAGCAAAGGGAACTGAGGGGCTACGGCAACATCTTCTATTCCTTAAATCAAGGACACGGCTCGGCCGTCCATTCCTGTGTGCGCCAGCAATATTGCTGCATACCGGCCCAGACCAAAATCATCGTATCGCCATCAAAGGCATCAAACTCAAATCGATAGCGGAAACCGCCCACTGAGTCGTCGGCCAAGCCTTCGTTGGTCAATGTGACCACATTCAAGAAACTGTAGTCTCCCCCCGTATAGTCAGGGTCTGAGATCACCGTCGGCTGTTCTCCTTCTTCCAAAATGGTACGACCAAATTCTTCCAGCAATATCGACTTGATATCAAACCAGTGATTGGCTTGGCGCAGATCTGAGGGCAACTTCTCCAAGTCGAGAGTTTGGTATTGACTGCGGATTTCATTCACCGCGGGATTTGGGGTAGACGCCTGCCAAGGTTGCCATAGGGCAAGCAAGGCCTCGTCAGAAACGTCGCTGTAGGTCTCTAAGCAATGGGGGCCAAAGCAAGCGGTCAATTTATCCTCTGTGGTCGCAATAGAATAGGCCCGATGAGGCGAGGCGAAGTCGCAATACCCAAAGGTGGCATCATTTTCACCTGGATCTCTTGGGTCGCTAGCGATCGCACAAGCCCGCTGATCAAAAGGCTGAAAAATCATCATGTGGCCCCTTTCAATTAGCTCGTTGACAACCCCAGAAGGAGCGTCGATGGCGGTCTCAGGCAGATATACTAAGCCGTCAGCCTGGGGGGCGGAAGCCAATATCGCCGTGTCAAATACCTGGTCAAGTGCAATTCCGTCTCGAAGAATATAGATGCGGTTGTGTTCCCTTGTCTCAGTGCCGAATATGCACCCCCCTTGAAACCACAACGGCATCGCTGGCAGTAGGGCTGGTTCTGGGAAGGTTTCCCGATAGGTTGACCAAGAAGTGCAGTCAATCTCTCCTTGTGCTGAGTCATCAGTGTCGGCTTCTGCTTGCTCCGACGATGGCGATATGGAGGCAACTAGAGTCGTTTGGCCCGAGGCGATCGCCGATGACCCTTCGCCCGCCGCGACAAAGCTGGCCAAGGCCACAGCGACCAAACACAAGGAGCGCGAAGAACAATAGCTCATACAGATTACCGCGTGAAACAAGGCCAAGTGAGAAGGTTTGACATACCTTCCTCCAAACTGATCGCCCTTCATTAACTACGCAAAAAAATGATGAATCCGAACAGCCCGAATTTTGGGGGCAGGGCAAAGTCGGATTCATCCACGTTAGTCCTGACAAGCAAGATTGGGGCATTAAGGTGCAACAGTACCTTACTACAGTCGTCCCAATCCAGATTCCGGATTCGGAACCCTCCTTCAACAATTCATAGGAATGGCTTTTTCGGCTTCACACGGCTCATATTTGCCGGCGTTGGTGATCGAACTATATGCGGAATCAGCCCTATTACAGGAAGGCACAGAATCTGCTAATGAAGTGATGCAGCTTGCCGTAGGGTTCAAAACCCAGAAACCTCGAACCCGCCCTGCGAAAACCTGCGCCGGATCTACTCACCTGTCGCTATATACGAGAAAATGGCATCCCTTTGCGTGAAGCTTCAGTGGCTTGAACGAGTATCAGAACTGGCAGTGTAAAAGGGACAACTATCCCTATAATGAGGGCCGTAACAGCTTGATCAAGCCCGTACACAGTCTTGTTAGCCGAGTGCACCTATGTCTTTGCATGAGCACGGGTCCCTTAATGGAACATTGCAACCATCGACCATTCTCCCCATTGGGGTCTATGCCCTGTCAGGACTAGCTGCTGACAGCGACTCTTTATTTTCCGTTGATGTCGTGAGGGGCTATTTAGTCGCTATCGACCCAGCGACCAACAACACCATCATTCTAAATTCGCATCAGCTGGCCGAAGATGCATGGATCGATGTTGTGGGGTTATCGCTCTGGCAAGACACCTTCTGGTTTGCCCAGGGCCAGGAAGTCTTTTGGTGCGATCGCAAAACACTAGAACCAGCCGTTTTCGCCCGACTTCCCTATGATGTCAACGGTGTCGCCGTTTGGGACACCACGGTGTACATTAGTTGTCAAAAATCGGGCTATATCCATCTATTTGACCGCCGCACGGGCCAGTCCCTTGACAAGCTTCCTCAACCAGGGGTCGGACCCGAAACCTTGAGTGCAAACGAAACCGGGCTGTGGGTCTGCGATCAGACTGAGCAAACGGTTTACTGTATAGATCGGGCAACCGGCAAGATTCAATTCAGCGCCCTTACCCCCTATCCATCGCCCACTGGCATCACCTTTTATACCCCTGCCGCCGACCAAGCCCCGGTCTGTTATGTGGTCTATGCCAGCGAGGAACCCTACATTCGCGATGACCCTAACAGCGAATCGCCCTATGAGCTGACTTTCCGCGATCGCACGTTTATACATCCACTGTACTTTCAGACCGACGCGACTGAAAACTACACCCTCTCGAACGGCTTTTTGATCGAGCTTTCCTATGTTGAGGAGTTGCTGCCCCTAGATGCGATCGCCCTCGACCATGTGGAATGGCGCATCGCGCTACCGTCCAACACTTTGCGTCAGCGAGTTCGCCACGTCGAATCCATCGGTCATCCTTTTACCATCGAAGAACAGGAAGGACAGCAGGTAGCAGTCTTTCGGTTTGACCAGATCAAGCCCTTTCAAGGGGGACTAGTAGGTTGGAAGGCGATCGTTGAGATGTATAGCCTCAAATACCATCTGACCCCCGACGACATCGACGGCGCTCTGCCCTTGGCCCCTGAGTTTCATCACTATCTGATTGATGATGATGAGCTGTCGATGGATACAGCCACCATCAAGCACGCCGCCCGCGAGAGCGCTGGCACCGAGACCAACGTCTTGCGAAAAATGCTTAAAATTCGCAACTACGTCTACGATCGCCTCGCCTACGGTATTCGACCCAAAATCGACACCCCAGATGTTGCCCTCGAACGAGGTATTGCCTCCTGTGGCGAGTACGTCGGCGTGTTGCTGGCTTTGGCACGTCTCAATGGCATCGCCTGCCGCACCATCGGTCGCTATAAGTGTCCCCCCCATCCTGAGCGGCGTCATTTGCCGTTGGAGCCAGACTTTAACCACGTCTGGCTGGAGTTCTATGTTCCCGGCGTAGGCTGGTTACCCATGGAGTCCAATGTTGATGACATTATCGAGCGGGGGCCTTATCCGAACAGGTTCTTCATGGGGCTAGCTTGGTATCACACCGAAATTGGCAAAGGCATTTCCTTTAGTAAAATGAGCGCCACTAATAAGCCAGAAAAGCTTTCGGTCAGTGATTTGGCGATCAACCACATCCGGTTTCGAATCATAGACGAACTCTCACCAGGGGCCGCGATCGCCCAAGCGGATAATCCGTCATCCACCGCCTAAAGTTCAGTGAGATCAGCCTGTCGAGCCTCTATAACGCTGACGAGATGAGACTAATCTGCCTGCAGATTCTCATCAACGTAAATTCGGGATAAGACATTTGAGCCTGCTGCCCCCCAGTGAAGCGATCGACTGCCCTAAGCAAGAGGCATCCGCAGGATGGTTCAGCAGCCGGGTTTCCCCCTCTACCCCTTCCCACGAGGGGAACATTGACCGGTCTTGGCTTGGCCCAGTTGAGGTTCGGCTGAGGTTCAGCTAGATTTTTTAGCCACTAGCCGAAAGCTTTCTTAAGATTTGTTTTGTAACGTAAACTTAAGTTTGCTTTTGCTTACATTCCTGGGCGACACAATTCCATGACTGAACCCTACTCCTTGATGATTCACGGCGGCTCTGGCTCCCTCGAAGACCTCAAATATGAAGCTGGAGAAGCTGAGTTTCGCGCTAGCATTCACACTGTCTTAGAGCAGGGTCGAGAACTACTTTCTCGGGGGTATAGCGCCCTAGAAGTAGTCGAATTTTGCGTAACTTTATTAGAAGACGATCCGCTATACAATGCTGGCCGGGGCTCGGTGCTCAACGCGAATGGTCAGGTTGAGATGGATGCCGCCCTTATGAATGGTGCTGATTTGCGCGCCGGCTCCGTTGCCTGCATTTCGCAAGTCAAGAACCCGATTGCCTTAGCTCGCAAAATTTTGGAGCATGGCAAGCATGTTCTCCTCATGGGCCAAGGCGCACTGGAGTTTGCCAAGCTCAACCATCTGGAGCTCTGTCCAGAAGCTTATTTCATCACCCCGGCTCGCATTGCACAGTTAAAAGAGGCCCAAGTGGCTGGTCGGATTACCTTAGACCACGAGCGCGTCAGCCCGTCTGAAAAGCTGGGTACCGTCGGTGCTGTCGCCCGGGATGTCAAAGGAAACTTGGCCGCCGCCACATCTACTGGTGGCCTAGTCAATAATCATTGGGGTCGGGTGGGCGACACGCCCATCATCGGAGCCGGAGTCTACGCCGATAATGAATCTTGTGCCGTGTCAGCCACTGGATATGGCGAAGAGTTTTTGAGAACGGTATTGGGCAAAACCATCGGGATGTATGTGCAGTACCGTGATATGGACGTTCGAACTGCGGCTCAGGCAGGCATCGATTACTTAGTCAATCGAGTGCAGGGAGAGGGCGGCGTCATTGTCATCGACCCCTTGGGGCGGTGTGCCTCGGCCCAATCGACCACGGGGCTGATTTGCGGCTGGATCGAGCAGGGGGGGGAGGCGCACTGCACCCTGGGTTAGATCCGAATATCACTCTGGGCAATGATCCCCACTCAGCTCACCGTCGAGTTTTCGCTGATTTTGCCGTTGCTCGGTTGAAAGTTCCTGTGCCCGATCGCACATTGGACCGCCCCTTTAATCGCGCGGCTCTGCTGGCTCAGGGGCCGTAAACGGTGCAGCTTCTACCAACAGCAGGGCATTCTCCATCAGGGGAGATGAAGCAGGGCCGGTCAAGGTCAGCAGCGTGCGACCGTCAAAGGATAAAAACGAGATGTTGGCGATCGTCAGCCCATAAAACTGGTTGGTGTACTCATAGAGTAGGGCCGGCTGTCCAACAAACTGTACCGGCTCGTATGTGGGGCTGTAATAATCGAGCCACGGGCGCTTGAGTCGTATGGTATCTACCAGAGCGGCAGCATTATTCACTCCTTGGTAAATTTCTAAAGCGCTGTAAGGGGGAATCGTGGCATATTCTCCAGTGCGGACCATACATTGAATCAGGTCAAAAGCGGCTGGGTCGTGAAAAGTAATGTGGCCGCTGCTGCGTAACATTGAGCGGTAATTGCGCGGAATCTTGAGTGACAAGTCGTAGGCGTCTACTTGAAAGTCTTGCAACTCGTCGCTAGGAGGGATTGACGGCACTGCTCGACAAACGCGGGCGATCGCGGCGGCTGGCATCATAGACGCCATTACCGTACCAATCATGAGGCCAACGCTAATGATAATTCCTCGCATTGCAGTCCGTCTCCCTGAAACTGCTGCCAAATCACCCTGCTGTCTGAGCCTAGGTATATCCATGCTCAGCTAGAAAATCAAAGGAGACATCGGCTGATTTAGCGGCATGGGGAGCTAAATTCAAAAACTTTTCCGCGTACTTGCCTAAGATATCGCCTTCCAGATTAACGCTTTGTTGCAGCTGTAGTGTATGTAGATTAGTCTCCCGATAGGTTACCGGGATCACCGCAATGGTAAACCAGTCGCCACTGGCGCTACAGTCAGCAACGGTCAGGCTGATCCCATTAACCGAAATGCTGCCTTTCGGTACGATATAACGCGCCACTGGAGCTGCCGCTACCGCAAACCGAAATTCCCAAGAGGTAGCTGTGGCTGTAATTGCGTCCACCTGCCCCAACCCGTCAACGTGGCCCGTGACAAAGTGGCCACCAATTTTGCTGCCCACCCGCAGTGATCCTTCTAGGTTCACAATGGCACCATCGGATAATTGTCCCAGTGTTGAGCGGGTTAGGGTCTCTGGTGAGGCGGTAGCGATGAAGCCATTGGTGAGGGCGGTCTCGACGGTCAAACAAACCCCATCAACAGCAATACTGTCGCCAATGGCCATATCCTGCAGCAGGCGATCGCTGCTACCCCCCCAGCACTCCACCTTGAGATGATTGGGGTCTAGCCGTGTAAAGTTTCCTAGCGATTGTATTAAGCCTGTAAACACAAACCTTACATCCGAAATATTCGCGACAACTCGCCCCATACCGCTTTAGATAAGGGCATACTTAAAGACGATACCGATTTTTCTTTCCTCTCACATCTATTACAGATGCATGATTGGTTTACCCCCGAGGTGAACATCGGTCAAGTAACAGCGATTGAACCTTTCAGCCTTACTCGCAGTCAATTCGCTCAGAAGGAAAAGCCCCATTCAAAGCTGCTATAGTCGCTTAAAATCACTGCTAAATCGTCGTGATGTTACGTTCCACTTCCCGTCCTGCCAGCTGTAGAGGCCAAGCAAATGATTGAGATGAAAGTCGCTGGTATTGCACTCGACGCGATTTCTCGCAATCCCGTGGTGCTCTTGCGAGACATTGAAGACCGTCGCGCCTTACCGATATACATCGGGCAGGACCAGGCCAAATCCATCATGAGTGCATTAGAAAATCAGCGGGCTCCACGGCCGCTTACCCATGACCTATTTGTCAATCTCATTGATGAATGGAACATGACCCTAGAGCGGATTGTGATTCATGCGCTCAAAGACAACACCTTTTTTGCTCTACTGACCCTCCGTTCTGGGGAAACTCGCAAAGCCTTAGATGCTCGCCCCAGCGATGCGATCGCCATTGCGCTGCGACTAGATGCCCCCATTTGGGTGATGGAAGAAGTCATCGCCGATGCATCTATTCCCGTTGATCGCGCCGCCGATGAAGCCGAGAAACAGGCTTTTCGGGAATTTATTTCTAACCTTAGTCCCTCTGACTTCACTCAACAGGATGGCATTAGTAACGATACCTTTGAGCAGTAAGGAGGCGGGCAGGCCGCACTCTCCTGATCGTAGAAGGTTACTATGCACTATCGCCGATTTGGCCAGACGGAGCTGCCGCTATCCGTTTTTTCGCTAGGGTCAATGCGATCGCTGGCCTCAGCGGACACCTTTACCGCTACCTTGGAGGCTGCCGTTGATGCCGGTATCAACCATGTGGAAACTGCGCGGGGCTATGGCCAGAGCGAGTTCCTGCTGGGTCAGGCGCTCCGCCGATTGGGGGGCAGTCTGCGATCGCAGATTTACATCACCACCAAACTTTTGCCCACCGTCGATGCGGCTACCATAGCCGCGCACATTGATGAGTCCCTGAAGCGGTTACAGATTGAGACGATTGACTGCCTAGCCATTCACGGGCTCAACACCCTCGAACACCTCACTTGGGTCAAGTCACCCCAGGGCTGTATGTCAGCCGTCAAAGCGGCCCAGAGAGCGGGCAAAGTTCGCCATGTGGGGTTTTCGACCCATGGCGAACAGGCCCTTATCCTGGCGGCAATTGAGACCGGCCTGTTCTCATTTGTTAATCTGCACTACTACTACTTTTTTCCCCGTCATGCAGCAGCTGTGAACCTAGCCCATGCGCATGACATGGGCGTGTTTATTATTTCCCCAGCCGACAAGGGTGGGCTGCTATATGCTCCACCGGAGCGTCTGCGCCAGCTGTGTCATCCCTTTGAGCCGCTGCATCTGACCTACCGTTGGCTGTTGAGCCAACCGGCAGTAACGACGTTGAGTGTCGGCCCGGCTGAGCCGTTAGAGCTAGCCCTACCGTTGACGGTTGCTGATAACACCGCACCTTTAACCCCAGGAGAAACGGCAGCACTGGAGCGCCTTGCCGTCACCCAAACCGACACATTGGGAACAGACCTCTGTCAGCAATGCTATCGCTGCTTGCCCTGCCCCGAAGCAATCAATATCCCTGAAGTTCTGCGATTGCGTAACCTGGCGATCGCCCACGATATGACCCTGTACGGCAACTATCGCTATCGGATGTTTGAAAATGCTGGACACTGGTTTCCAGGACGCAAGGGCGATCGCTGTACCGATTGTGGTGATTGCCTACCACGCTGTCCGAGCAACTTAGATATTCCAAAACTCCTGCGCGATACCCACAGCCGCCTTAATGGGCCAAAGCGTCGGCGACTTTGGAACTAAAGCTAAAATGTTTGAGTGCTTGTCATTAGCCTAGTTGGATTCGCCAAGGCCGCGTTCATTGGAGACTTTCCTGTGCGCGCTTACTCCTTATCGACCCTCTAGCTGCACAACTGGCATTTGAGCCGCCTTGCATAATTCCCCTCAGTTTGCCCGACCTATGCTGACCCCATTACGCCCCCCATTACCGATGCTGCTCCTGGGATTAACCCTGTGGGCATTGCTGATAATGTCTGCGTTTTACCTGCTCGGCCCGGCGTAAACTTATTTATCACCAGCTTGCAAGTATAGCAGTATTAAGGTTGAGCCATAGTGAAGGAGTTATGTCCACTTTTTACCGATGCCAGCCCCCTACAGCCAAGACCTTCGAGAAAAAGCCATTGAAGCCGTGTCGTCAGGCCGCCAGAGACTGAGGTGAGTCAATCATTCCGCAT
>JBHJHA010000099.1:0-13103 GCA_050331235.1 Leptolyngbyaceae cyanobacterium | reverse complement strand
ATACCGTCACGCAGGATCCCGTTGCTCAGTTTCGCGGCTCGGTTGAACCTGAAGGGACCTTCACCGCCGAGGTGATTGACGCTTATTATGATGATTAGGGGCCTATTTGGCTGGGTTGTGGCCACTAAGGCAATCGCTGTTTCCCTGGTCCGCTCTCCCCAATTCCCGAGTACTTGCCACAGCCTCGCAGCAATATTTTTCCGGTGTCAAAAGCTATCGACGCCCAGACTGCGACGGTCTAGAGAGCAGCCAAGCCGAAAGACTACCCCCCATAAAGCCAAACAAATGTCCTTCCCAAGAAATGCCGGGTTGACTGGGAAGAACTCCGGCTAAGAAGCTGCCGTAGAAAACCAGAACCAAAATGGTTGACGCGATCGCAAACGCACTGCGATCAAAATATCCCCTCAATAGCAAATAGCCAAAATAACCAAACGCCACGCCGCTGGCTCCCACATGCACTGAATTTGGCGCTCCAATTAACCAGGTCCCGAGGCCACTGCTCAGAGCAGACAATGCAGTGACGGCCCAAAAGTCTTCGGCCTTGCCCAACATAATCAGGCCCCCGAGAGTCAGTAGGGGCAGGGTGTTGGCGAGCAAATGTCCAAAGCTGCCGTGCAGCAGCGGAGCCCATAAAATGCCTTGGAGCTCCTCTATTTGACGAGGGTAGATACCGTTCAATACAAGTCGACCATCAAACAAACCGACATTGACAATCTGGATTCCCCACAGCAGGCTGATCAGTCCGACCAGTAACCAAATAGGATTTTTGGGGGCCTGCCAAATTGACTTACTAAAAAATCGCGACATTGCATCGTAAACGAATGGACAGCTCGGATGGCTAAATCTTTCAATTTGGCAGGAATGCCTAAATTGCTGGGAAGTTTTCGCTGGACACTCCCACATTGAGTAGAAGGTTAGAGTAGCAATACTCTATGTTGAAAGAGTACCTCCTCCTCAGCATAGCCATTTAGGGCGACATCTGATGATTACTGAACTGTTAGCGGTCCTGTCGGTCTCAGCTGCAGCCGGATTTCGGATTGCGCTGCCGCTGCTGCTAATTGGCCTACTCTCGGGAGAGCTCTGGGCTCAAGTCCCCTTGCTGTCCAAACTACCTCCAACGTTCGTTGTGGGAGGGTTGGTGAGTTGGTCATTAGCGGAGCTCATCTTTTCGAAACAGCGACTGATGCAGCGGTTGGTGCAAAGTATCGAGATCGCGTTAAGTCCTGCAGTAGGTGCGATCGCAGGCATTGCCGTGGCACGCACATTTCAACTCGAAGGGTGGATCACGGCTGTTTTGGGGGCGCTGGGGGGCACCTTGGCTCTCCTAATTCACTTAGTCCATTTGGGGTGGCTTTATCGACTTAAGCAGCCTTCGCCCTGGCTGATTGCCCTCGAAGACCTGCTATGCATTTGTTTGGTGCTATTTGCCTTTGACGCGCCTCAGCAAGGGGGCTTAATCGCGCTGTTTTTGCTCTGGTTAGCCTTACGCACTTCCCAAGTCTGGCGACGCTGGTATCTAGAGCAGGCCGAAGTCGGCGATCGCCGCCGACCACGACGACTCAAGCGAGAACCTGACTAGCCGGCAATACGTAACTTTACGTAAACTCCAATATTTCGTTATGGAGGATAATCCTCTAACCCGATAGGATGAAGATACTCAATGTTGTTCTACTGTTAGTCCCTACTCATCAATGGGACTTGCTGAGTATGTATAAGTCCTCCGACCTTTGTTGTTTTGCCATTTGTCGCCGTGTTGTAGTTGTTCTGGCACTTTGGGCCGTTTTTTTGATCGGTGCTAACGAGGTTCGTCGTGCTGCTGATGGCAACAAAACCTTGTATGAAGGCGTCAAACGTCTAGCGATCTACAGCTTAGCTCTGAGAGCTGATCCTTAGGGTCCGGCATAGTTTGTCCGTCAAATTCTTGCGTCAGAAGTTTGGCTTTGCCCCCGAACCTGGCAACGTAGTTTGAGGCCCAGGGGCAAACTTTCTAAAGCATTGAGATTACATAAACTTGCTGGCCATCCCAATTAGACCAGCCATTTGTCCAAGGTCAACGTCGCCTGCCAATACCTTCTCAAGCAGGCCCCCCCCTCGAGAATTTGACCCTTTCACCAAAAACTGAGCAATTAAGGGCGTTACGCTGCGCACCATTTCCGGTTGTACGCCGACCCGCTGGGCTAGGTCAACGACTTGTTGAGAGCCGAGCAGCTGTTCGATCGCTCCCGTCGCGGCAACGCTTTGTAGCGACCCGATGAGAGAGTTCGCATCGCCTTTTTTCTGTAGTTCATTCTGAAAAGCACTGGCAACGTCGCCGATTTTATTATTTTCTACCGGGGCGTTGTTGAGGGCACCGAGTACCGACCCCATCAAATCATTGCTGGCTTCGGTGTCAGAGCGTTCGATCGCTTGACCAACCATGCTCATCAAATCCATATTTTCACCATGTAGGAGTAAAGATCATCCCTACAGATATCACGACCGATAGCCGGCTGTAGATACCCCTCGGTAACAAATGACCGCACCGAGCTAAAATTGCCCGGTCGGGACCTTAGGAGCTCAGCCGCGAGTTGATAATCGGATACAGCGATCGCGAGAGATGACGTCGCCGGGCTGGAGTATTGTCCCGAGATAAAGGAGGAACGATATCTGCCGGGTAGAGCGGCTGGAGTACCTGCCCTAGCTGCCGTTGAGAAATCACCTTGCTCGGGGCAAAGTGAGACTCCGTCTCTAGGGTAAGGAGTTGCCGGGCGATCACCGCCTGAATCGCGTCAACCGCCCAGTGATTAGCCGTGACATCCTGCAGCGCCTCAGCGGCGTCTGGGGTGGGCTGTTGTTGGGGTGGCGGCAGTCGCATCAGGGCTGAGGCCAAAACAGCTTTGGTAACAGGCGTTTCGGGACGAAAGCTGAGGTCGCGGCGGCGGGTTGTTCTGACCACGTCAGCGATCGCCACCATTTGAATCGCCTCAAAGTCTGGATCCTTTAGATCAACATCGTCAAAAGCAAATAGGGGAATTCCTTGCCGTACCAGAGTTTGTTGCAGCCTCCAGGGCCAATGGTCGGTCGCTCTCAGCGCTTGTAATCCGCCTATCTGGGCTGCCCGGGCCGCTACCTGTCCCGCGGCTTCTCCTAGGGCCCACTGCGCTCGGGGCTGCTGAAAGAGCGATCGCAAATCGGACGTACAGCCCGGCAAACTGACACAGAGAAACCCATCGGTCTTTTGCAGCATGAGCGATCGCAGCGGTACCGCCAATGGGCATGGTTGGGTACGTTTATCCTCACCGTTAGCCATTACCACCGCAATCGTATCGGTAAAAAAGATGCCCCGCGCGGTTTGCCGCCAGGCGGTTTGGAGCTGCGATCGAGTCAGCACCAATTCTGCCGGTAGGGAGTCCCCTGCGTCTTCAACGAGGTCGGCGAGTAGCCGTGCCTCTGGCGTAGCATCTAACACCAACCGCGCATGCACCTGAAACCGCTGATGGGTCGTGGTTTCTTGAAAGACAACCTGATGAACGCGCCGGTGCCCCCGACTATGGGTATACAGCACTCGGATAGGAATGCCCTGGGAAATCAGGATGAGCTGCTGATTTTGCAAGTAGGGAGCGATCGCCTCGCGAAACTGACGATCCCGAGAGGCGGGGTTAGACGGGGCCGCAGCAGGCAAAACAGCCCGCTGAGCCCTGGCAGAACGGGAATTGGCCGCTGCGATTGTCAGTTGGGGCTGCCAGCTAGCCCAAAAGGCCTGCTGGCTTTGTGACATTACCGTCGCGTCTTCCCATGGCGATATGCGCCGCCCCTGCCGCCAGCTAAACCGGGATTCTGCCCGTTGAGTCTGCTGGTGCTGCGCCAGGGTTTTGCCTAGATTCAGAGGGCCCGCTTGAACCCAGCAAACCTGGCCCCCTGCCTGCAAAATCGCCAGGGTAGCCGTATAAGCAGCAATGGAATTTCCCACCACCAGCGTTTTACAAAAAACGGTCTCGCGGTGGGCTGGGCGTAATACTAAGGATTGGTTGTTGGTCAGGCCACTAGCCACAAAAGTTGGACAGGGTCAAGTTTGCTGGCCTCACAATATCTCATCCTGCGATCGCTGACACTGGTCTAATGCAAGGTGTGAGAAATCTTCGAAATCTGGAATCATACGGCGCTTGTCAGTATCACCATGCTCCCTCATTCGTACCAATTTTCGCCGATATTGACTGTGGCCTTGCTCACCTGCGGTTGGCGCCCCCGCAGTAGATAAGTCCGCATCTTTCCCCGACCCTTGATGTCGATGCAGCCCCGATCTTCAAACTCGTATTGATCCTGCGCCCGACGGTAGGTACTCTCGCTTACCTGAATGCGATTAACAACGCCGTGGGACTCCATGCGACTGGCAATATTGACCGCATCCCCCCAGAGGTCGTAACTGAACTTTTTAATCCCAATCACCCCAGCCACCACCGGGCCGGTATTGATGCCAATTCTCAGTTGAAAGGGGCTGCCATCACGCCGCTGAAAGGTTTGAATCGTCTCGAGCATTTGCAAGGCCATCTCTAAAGTGGCAGGGGCATGGTCGGGGCGAGGCTGGGGCAAGCCCCCCACCACCATGTAAGCATCACCAATGGTTTTGATCTTTTCCAACCCGAGGGCGTCAGCGATCTCATCAAACTGGGAAAAAATATCATTCAGCACAGCAACTAGTTCACCCGGCGACATTTGAGTTGAAAGGCCGGTGAAGTCAACAATATCGGCAAAAAGAATCGTCGCTTCCTCAAAGCGAGAGGCGATCGCCTCCACTTTGGTCTTGAGCTGGGCCGCAATGGTATCGGGCAAAATATTGAGCAGCAACTTCTCAGATTTGGCCTGCTCCTCTTTGAGGGCGGCTTCCGCTTGTTTCCGGTCAATGATTTCTTGGTGGACCCGCTCAAACATATCGCAGAAGGCCTGGGAGACTTCCCCAAGCTCATCTTGACGCCCCATAGCCTGGGTCTGAAATTGGGGCGGCCGGTCCTGGCTCACCGCTTCCCCTGCCTGTCTCAAATCGTCCCGTAAGCGCAAAATCGGCACAATGAGAATGCGCTCCAGCATGACGATGGTGACTAACGTGACAAAGGCCGAGATGATGATGACCAGACCACCAATGGCCAAAGCATACTGCAGCATTTCATGAACGATGCTGCTAGCGTCATGGCGCACCACCAGAATGTATTCATCTGAGAGGCGATCGCTGGGCCAAGCGACATCATATCGCTGGCGATCAGGAGTCAACTGGCGAATCATGCCCACCTGAGCAACGCGGTTGCAGTCAATTTCTGGCGGTTCTCCAAAGGTATTCAGCACCTCACCAGTGGGCATGCAGAGCATGGCCCCCATAATCACCGAACCTGGCTTCAGATTTTGCTGTACAAATTCCAGCACCTCAGCTGACTCTTCATTGATCATGGCACTCGCCTTGGCCGTAAACAGCACCTCCGTGGAAACATCTTGTAAATCCTCTAGTTTTTCTCGGTAACGGCGAAAAAAAGCAGGAATAAAGATGATGCCTTCAATCAAGACAATACTGAGAAAAACGCCGCTCACAATACGGCGGGATAGGCGCGATCGCAACAGGCCCACAGATGACTGCAACAGGCTAGCCATGGCATTTGATTAAGGTTGACGAAGAGGAACTTCCCTCCATACTACTGACGATTTCCATGCCGTTCCGGGGAGGTCAGTGGCAGCTCGCTGAGAGTTCCCTGAGAGTTCTCTAATTTATGCATGGGACAATAGGTAGCTAGTCTCACCCTCTGTTTATGCGTGGCAGAGCGACAAATTCTTTACCGAAAGCCTGCAGCAACCCCCCCTTTGCCCGAGTGCCTTTGCTAGACTTAACATCAACATCACATGACTACCCACACGCAAGGAAGGACACGGCATCTATGACCGTCGCCATGACCCCCGCTAAGCTCCTACAAACCCAGGAGATTTCTCACCTCAGCTTTGATGCGACTCGCGATCGCTTTGATGCCTCTTGGCGATCGCCGCTATCCACACTGTTGGGGTTGGGCCGCGCAGCGGGAGCAGACTTTGTCGAATTCTTCCTGGAGCGCAACCAATACATTAGCTGCATGGCTGAAGATGACGCCATCACCGGTATTTCTCCTCGCTTGGTGACCGGGGCCGGCGTCCGGGTGTTCAAAGGCAAGGGTGACTGCTACGTCAGCACTAATGACCTCACCTTCAACGGTTTGCGGGCCGCGTTAGAAAAGGCTCTATCCATTCTCGGGCTCATGCTACCGGGTCCCGTAGCCTCCATTCCCGAAACCAATCTAGAGCTGCTGCGAGACTATGCCACCGCCAAGGGCAAAGATGCTTGGCTCGACAACTGTAGCTCGATGCAAGAAATGGGCGACGTTCTGCTCTCGGCCAATGGGGCGATCGCCCAGGTAGGTAGCCATATCCAGGCCCGCCGCACTGGCTATTTCCGTGACTGGCAAGAAGTGTTAGTGGCCGCCAGCGACGGTACCTTTGCCCGCGATATTCGCCTTACCCAGTCCGTTGGCTGCAACCTCCTCTGTGCCGATGGTGAGCATCGCTCTTCCATTGGTCAGCGGTTGGGTGACACCAGCGACCCGGCATTTTTGCGCCAGTGGGACTACAGCACAACGGCTGAGCAAGTGGCTGAGTCTGCTGGCAAAATGCTCTATGCCGACTACGTTGAGTCGGGCAATTACCCCATCATCATGGCCAATCACTTTGGGGGTGTGATCTTCCATGAGGCTTGTGGTCACCTGCTTGAAACCACTCAAATTGAGCGGGGCACGACTCCATTCATTGATAAAAAGGGCGAAAAGATCGCCCACGAAAACCTAACTGCCTGGGATGAAGGACTTTCTGACGATGCCTTTGGCACCATTGACATGGATGATGAGGGCATGCCTACCCAGCGCACCCTACTGATTGAAAACGGCATTTTGAAAAACTTCCTCAGCGATCGCGCCGGCTCCATGCGCACTGGCCATCCTCGCACCGGCAGCGGCCGGCGTCAGAGCTACCTGTATGCCGCCGCTTCCCGGATGCGCAACACCTTCATTGCCCCTGGTGACGTTTCCTTAGACAACCTGTTTGGTTCAGTAGATAAAGGTATTTATTGCAAAAAGATGGGCGGCGGCAGCGTGGGCCCCACAGGCCAATTCAATTTTGGGGTCGATGAAGCCTATCTCATCGAAAATGGTCAAGTGACCAAACCCTTGAAGGGCGCTACCTTAATTGGCGAAGCCAAGGAAATCATGCAGCGCATCTCGATGTGCTCTGAAGATATCAGTTTGGCTCCCGGTTTTTGCGGGTCGATTAGCGGCAGCATTTATGTCACCGTCGGCCAACCTCACCTTAAGGTTGATTCGATTACCGTCGGCGGGCGGTAACCCATTACACCAATCCTTTACCTTCAAGGTCCATCAAATCGATGGACCTTTTTGATGCGGCAAAATCTGTGAACCCAGTTTTCGCCATTGGGGGCTCAATCACCAACTCGCGAAGGAAGTGAATTTAAGCTCCCTACGATACGATCGCGATGCAGCACGTTGAATTCACCAACCAAAATTGCTGAATTTTATCATTATGAACCTACGCCGGTATGGACTGGCGATCGCGGTTTTGCTTATGGGTCTAGCCACCGCTGGGTGCAACCAGCGCACTCAAGACTTATATAAGGTCGAAGTCGAGCGCTCATGCCAGGACTGCGATTTGCGCGGGGTTGACCTCAAAAATCAAAGCCTCGGCGGCAAGTATCGAGCTTCGGTCAGCAGTCAACCGCTCTCAACCGGCCCTAAAGGGCTAGGCTATGCCCAGCCTGTTGATCTCACCGGCGCTGACCTGCGCGAGGCCAACTTCAACTCAGCCAACCTCACGGAGGTCGTGCTCAACGATACCCAACTCAACCAAGCTGATTTGAGCAAAGCCAACCTCACCGATGCTCAGTTGGTCGATGCGGATCTACAAGGGGCTAACCTTCGGGGGGCCAACCTCAAAGGTGCCAACTTGCAAAATGCTAATCTGACGGGGGCCGACCTGCGCGAAGTTGACCTGTCGGAGGTGGATTTAGACGGTGCCGACCTCACAGATGTCTTGATGGACAACGAGACCGAGTCCTCTTCTCAGTAGCGACCAGATCAATAGTGACCAGATCAATCAGCCGTCAGAATTCTTAGGGCGATCGCGTCTAGCTCACCCTGCCGCATCGGTTCCTAGGTGGTGTGGTCTACCGTTCTGCAGGGGAGCGTGTAGCTCAGTCGTCGGACCGTCCCCACAGAACTCCTGTAATCTAGCCACATCACCTAGGTGTCCGTAATCGTTTCATTAGAAATACGGAATTAGGGAACATCGGATTTAATGCGGTCTTAGGATTGATGCTCCATACTGGCAGCAAGTTTGCCAGCTTGGCGATGTACGGATGCTGTAGGCTCAGCCCAGCGCTCGATGAATGCAGTATCGACACGAGTGATCGCTGGAACTGTTCTTCCTGTAGATTGCATCCCTGACCCACCTGTCTGATAATTCAGTGGCAAATGTCGGCCCCAATGAGGTAGGGACGTTGGGAAACAGGCCTAAGCGATCGCGCCATCCCTGACCACCCATAGCTGCGATACGGGAGATTGTATGACAACAGTGCAAACGGTTAGCACCCAACCTTATGACGATCAGAAGCCGGGCACTTCTGGCTTGCGGAAAAAGGTACCCACCTTTCAACAGCCTCACTATTTAGAAAACTTCATTCAGTCAATCTTTGACAGCTTAGAGGGCATTCAAAATCAGACATTAGTTTTGGGGGGGGATGGCCGCTATTACAACCGAGAAGCCATCCAAATCATCTTGAAAATGGCGGCAGCCAACGGATTTGGCAAAGTCCTCGTTGGCCAGGGCGGTATTCTCTCTACCCCTGCCGCTTCCTGTATCATCCGCAAAAACAATGCCTTTGGCGGCATCATTCTCTCCGCCAGTCACAATCCCGGCGGTCCCGAAGAAGATTTTGGGGTGAAGTACAACATCGAAAATGGTGGTCCGGCTCCGGAAAAGGTGACTAGTGCGATCTTTGAGCATAGCAAAGCCATCAGCGAGTACAAGATTCTAGAGGCCAGTGACGTCAATTTAGATCGCATCGGCACCACTCAGCTTGGCAATATGACCGTTGAAGTAATCGATAGCGTGGCCGATTACGCCGCTCAAATGGAGACGCTGTTTGATTTTGCTCAGATTCAGCAATTGGTCAGCAGTGGCGGCTTCCGGATGTGCATCGATAGTCTCAATGCGGTCACGGGTCCCTACGCCAACGCCATCTTTGAGCGTCGTCTGAATGCGCCGGCAGGGACTGTGCAAAACGGCGTTCCCTTGGAAGACTTTGGTGGCGGTCATCCCGACCCCAACTTGGTTTACGCCAAGAGCCTGGTAGATGTCATGTTCCAAACCGATGCCCCTGATTTTGGTGCCGCTTCCGATGGGGATGGCGATCGCAACATGATCTTGGGTCGCAACTTTTTTGTAACGCCTAGTGACAGCCTGGCAATCTTAGCCGCGAATGCTCAGCTTGTGCCCGGCTATCGCGATGGCTTGGCAGGTATTGCCCGCTCCATGCCCACGAGTCAGGCTCCGGATCGCGTGGCTGAGAAGCTGGGGGTCGACTGCTATGAAACGCCCACCGGTTGGAAATTCTTTGGTAATTTACTGGACGCAGGGAAGGCCACCGTCTGCGGGGAAGAAAGCTTTGGAACGGGCTCTGACCACATTCGCGAAAAGGATGGACTCTGGGCAGTGCTGTTTTGGCTCAACATTCTGGCAGTGAAGCAGCAGTCCGTTGAGCAAATCGTCAAAGACCACTGGGCTACCTACGGACGTAACTTTTATTCGCGCCATGACTACGAGGCGATTGAGAGCGATCGCGCCAATACCCTGATGGAAAATCTACGGTCTCAGGTTGAGTCTTTAGCCGGCAAAACCTTTGGCAAGTACGAAGTGGAATATGCTGACGATTTTGAATATACCGACCCGGTCGACGGCAGTGTTGCTTCCCAGCAAGGCATTCGCATCGGTTTTACCGACGGCTCCCGCATTGTTTACCGACTTTCGGGGACTGGCACCCAGGGAGCGACCCTGCGGCTTTATGTCGAACGCTACGAACCCGACACCAGCCAGCACGACCAAGAGACCCAGGCCGCACTGGCGGACTTGATTCAGCTAGCAGACGACATTGCCAAGATTCAGGAAATCACTGGACGGGACCAACCCACCGTGATTACCTAAGTTTGATCAAACGGGGGTGTCTAGCGGCATCCCCGTTTATTTTGAAGCAGGGAAGCGCAAAAATCTCTGCCCTTGCTGTTGCTGATAGTTCAGGAGTGTTGATATGAGCCTGTGCGTTTACCTACTCCGTCACGGCGAGACCGAAGCCAGCCAAGATGATGTCTTTTGTGGCGAGCTTAACCCAGACTTGACGGCTGCGGGGCTAGAGATGGCCCGTCATTTTGCCAATAAGTATGCGCAGATGACCTGGGAAGCGGTGTATGTCAGTCCCATGCGCCGCACCCTTGCCACAGCGACCCCATTTTGCGAAGCGATAGGGCTAGAAATGCATCAGCGGGATGGCCTGAAAGAAATGTTTTTTGGGCAGTGGGAAAACATGACTAAAGAACAGGTAAGCGAGCAGTTTTCGCAGGACTATGTGCGATGGCTGACGGAGCCCGCCTGGAATCCTCCCACCGGTGGTGAAACCGCTGTGCAAGTTGCCAGTCGAGCCGCCCTCATCCTGTCCGAAATTGAGGACAAATACCCCGATGGCAATGTGCTCGTGGTGGCCCACAAGTCAACACTCCGGTTGGTATTGTGCAGTCTATTGGGAATTGACCTGGGTCGCTATCGCGATCGCATTACCTTTCCCGTGGCCTCGGTCAGCGTGGTGAGTTTTGACGTTCACGGTCCACTCTTGGTAAAGCATGGCGATCGCTCCCATTTACCGACTGAACTGGAGTCTCGACCGGGAACTTAATACGCCATGTTGGGATCAGATAGCGGCCAAAACTCGCATTGCAGCTTGTGGAGAGAATTATTTCCCCGCCGCCGCTGTGCTCATGAAGCCCCTTAAAGTATCATCGTTGCGCGTTTAGCACTTTTTCCGCGGGATTCTCCGAAGGCTCAATTCGTTCTTGCTATGAAAATTTTGGTTCTCAACGCAGGTTCTAGCAGTCACAAAGCTGCGCTCTTCGACTTTGACCAAGGGCAAAGCCCCCTTTGGCGATCGCAACTTGACTGGACCCACACTGCCAACGCAGTCGAACTCAAAGCCGAAACCCAAGACGGTCGCGAGCACCGAGCCGTTCTAGAAACCCAAGATAAAGTTGAGGGCTTGCAGTGGTTGCTCAACACCCTGGTGGACAGCCCCGTCCAATTCCTGTCCGATCTCAAAGAAATTCAAGCGGTGGGGCACCGGGTCGTCCACGGCGGTCGTGACTATCAGACCAGCGTTCGTATCGATGACACGGTAAAGACCGCGATTGAACAATTATTTCCCCTCGCCCCCGCCCATAATCCGGCCAATTTGCAAGGCATTCAGGCGATGGAATCCCTCTTGCCAACGGTGCCCCAAGTGGCAGTGTTTGACACGGCTTTTCACGCTCAGATGCCGGCAGCTGCCTGCACTTTTGCCGGTCCCTTCGATTGGGTTGAGCAGGGCATTCAGCGCTATGGCTTTCACGGTATTAGTCACCGCTATGTTGCCCAACGAGTGGCAAACCTCATGGGCAAAAGCTTAGCAGAGCTCAAGCTTATCACCTGTCACCTGGGAAACGGGTGTTCCCTCGCAGCGGTTCGTCAGGGCATCAGTGTCGATACGACCATGGGCTTTACCCCCCTCGATGGTCTGATGATGGGTAGCCGCTCGGGTACGGTTGATCCTGGCATCCTTACTTACCTAATGCGTCACGATCAGCTGGCAGCGGATGAGATTGATGCGCTGCTCAATAAACAGTCGGGGCTTCAGGGCATTTCGGGCGTTTCAAACGATATGCGGCAAGTCTTAGCGGCGGCCGATGCTGGCAATGAACAGGCGCAATTGGCCTTCGATATGTTTGTCCATAGCCTACGTCGCCACATCGGGGCCATGCTCAGCAGCTTGGGCGGACTAGATGCGCTCGTCTTTACCGCTGGCATTGGTGAAAATAGCCCGGTTGTCTGGCAGGAGGCGATCGCCCCTTGGCAATGGCTAGGACTACGGCTGACTACCGAGCCTTTGCAGCGCTGCTCAGACGATCAAGATATTGCCGCGCCTGAGTCTGCCGCTCGGATCTGGGTCATTCACACCCAAGAGGAGTGGGCGATCGCCCAAGACTGCGTCAAAGTCCTCAAGGCATAGGAAGCGATACGGTTTTGGTTTTGAAATGTCCCATACACCCTAGAGGCAATGAAAATAAACCCCGGAGTAACGAAAGAAAGTGAAGTTTCGATTCGTGACATCGCAAAAGATACTTTCTGGGAAATTTGCTAGCTCTCTGTAAGTGATAAGCAAAAGAAAATTGTGGATTCAGCAGCTGAATCTATGGCCGGAGCAAATTTTTATGCTAGTGCCTGGTTTCAAGATATTTATGCAGACGAGGAACCTGTTAGATTTTCAATGCTTGATTCCCGCCCAAGTGAAAGCAAGTACATAGTTTGACGATTTCTTATAGACAGCAGATATCAAGGTATGGGATTTGGGAGTAAGGCTCTGAGACTATTGATTGTCGATGTCCAGGAACAAGAACAAGCAACAGAGCTGCTAACCAGTTTAGTGATGGAGGAAGGAGGGCCTCTTGGATTCTATGAAAAATCAGGTTTTAAGCTTACCGGAGAATATTGGGGGCAAGAAGCTGTTATGAAGCTAGAATTGAAAACGAATAAGGAAGATCCAAACAGACTGGTGAATTGAGCGGGCGCGCCAAAGGAAAAACCTATAAATTGATAAGTCATACCGTTTTGGTACAGGGTTGATTCATTGTAAGAAACGGAAAATTGGCTCTACCTGATTGGCAAGCTCTCGTAGAGCGGAAGTGAGCGAATTGAATCCATTCAATCGAAGCAAGTTAATCGTAATGGACCGAAACAGCGACGCATTGAGCAAA
>JBHJHA010000098.1:0-12766 GCA_050331235.1 Leptolyngbyaceae cyanobacterium | reverse complement strand
TCTTCAGTGAAGAGGAGGCTGCCGTCGGGCAACATCAGCAAGCCAACCGGTCGGCCCCAGGTGGTGGGGCCGCTGGGGTCGATGAGGAAGCCGGTCAAGAAATCTTCGTAATAGCCCAGAGCCTCACCAGACTCATCAAAGGGGATAAACACCAGCTTGTAGCCAGTGCCTTGACTCCGGTTCCAGGAGCCGCGAAAGGCGACAAAGGCTCCATTGTGATACTTGTCGGGAAAGGTGATGCCGTCGTAGAATTGCAAGCCCAAAGCCGCTGAGTGGGATTGAAACAGTACGTCGGGAGTTTGGGTCTGGGCGGCTAGCTGGGGCGCCTTGCTGCGATCGCCCACTTGCTGTCGCGGATCCAATAGCTCTGGCGTGAGATAAGCATAAGGCCAACCATAAAATTCGCCGGGCTGAATCTGGGTAAAATAGTCGGGGACTAAGTCGTCTCCCAACCCGTCGCGCTCATTCACGGTGACAAACAGATCGCCTGTTTGCGGATGAAAGTCCAGGCCGACCGGGTTACGCAGTCCTGAAGCAAAGGTCGCTTGCTCGGTTCCATCCAAATTCATTACTTGCACAGAGGCGCGGGGTAGGGGCTCCTCATCAACATTAGATTGAGAACCAATCGAGACATAGAGGCGATCGCCCGAGGGCGCTAGGACAACATTTCGGGTCCAGTGTTGGCGGTAGCCATCACCGGGCAGCTCCGCAATTTGCTTCCCCCGCCCTGACAATGTCTCCTGTCCCGACTGATAGGGAAACCGCAGGACCGCATCGGTATTGCCGAGGAAAAAGGCATCGCCGCTAAAGGCCATGCCAAAGGGAATATTTAAACCGTTATTGCTGTCGGCAAAAACTGACATCTCATCGGCTACGCCATTACCATTGGTATCACGAAGGCGACGGATACGGTTTTCCCGAGTTTCAGTCACAAGTACGTCGCCCTCAGGCGTGAGCGCCAACCAGCGGGGGCGGTCTAAGCCTTCGGCAAAGACATTGACTACAAAGCCGTCGGGGACCAAGAGGATAGGTTCCTCTGGAACGGCGACTACCTGAGGCGACTGGGAAGCACTTTCGCTAGCATAGGGAGCTGGTAAGTCGTCGATGCTGATGCGAATGGGCTGCGGCGTCAATGGCGTTGTGGCGATCACTGCCGCAGGCGCTGCGGCGGCATCTTGAGCGGTTACTGTTGGGGATGCTGGCTCGGTGGTTGAGTCCGAGGGGGAACTTGGAACTGGCGGCGTTGCACAGGCACTGAGCCCGCTGAGCACGACTGCCGCGACATATCCACCAAGCTGAAAGCGAAGCGCAAACATGGCCATACGTATATCCAAACGACAGCTGGAGCTGGGGCGGCCTCAATTCAGACGTGCCCACCAAGCGGGCTAAGCTAGCATTCGCAAGAGCCCCTGTTGACCCAGCAAAATTTCCCGCAGCAGAGTTGTAATACCGACCCAAATAATTGGCGAAATGTCGACGCCCCCAAACGGTGGCACCCACTCCCGTACGGGCTTGAGCAAAAACTCAGTAGGCCAAAAGACCAGACTAAATGGCAGGCGATCGCCATCGGCTTCGGGATACCAAGTCAACACAATCCGCACAATAAATAGCAGAGTATACACTGCCAATAGCGGACTGAGAATCCAGCTAGCGAAATGGTCGACGGTGAAAAGATCGGTCATATCTCGGGCTCAACAAGGTCAGCAAACAGCAGCGCAACACTAGTCACCCCTCCTTAGGGAGTCAGCCACCCGCTCAGCTGGCGAATAGTGTTGCTAACGATGTTTACTCATTTTAACAATTAACCTTATTCAACTGGCGTTCGCACCGCTATCACCCAGTAGGAAGTCAACTCCGGCTTGGTCAACTGTGCGCTCCATTTAGGGGTAGAAGCTTTGCATCGGCAAACCTAGCTGTTGGTCTAAACCATGCATCAGGTTAAAACACTGAACTGCTTGTCCCGCCTGACCTTTCATCAAGTTGTCGATCGCCGACAGCACAATCACCCGCCCGGTGCGAGCATCGACCTCAATCCCGATGTAACAGCGATTGGTGCCCCAGGCCCACTTCGTTTGAGGATAGACGCCACTGGGTAAAATGGTAATCCAGGGCGATCGCCGGTAAAAGGCGGAGTAAATTGTGTGCAGATCTTCGCGCACTAAACCAGGATCGCGGAGGTTAGCATACACCGTTGAGAGGATGCCCCGGACCATGGGCACCAAATGTGGCGTAAACTGCACGAGCACTTCGCGGCCAGCAAGACGCGAACAAATCTGCTCAATTTCTGGGGTATGACGGTGCTTGGCGACGCCATAGGCGGCCAAGGAGTTATCGGCTTCGGCTAGCAGCAAGTGTTCTTTGGCTTGGCGGCCACCGCCAGATGTGCCCGATTTCGCATCAACGATAAGGCTGTCCGACTGTGCCAACCCCTGTTTGAGGAGCGGGGCGATCGCCAACAAACTCGCCGTGGGATAACACCCCGGACATCCCACTAAACGGGCCTCTGATAGCTGCTCACCAAACAACTCAGGCAAGCCGTAAACGGCTTGCTGATTAGTCCCTGCGTCCGCGCGATCACCCCCGTACCACGCTCGATACTGGCTCAGATCGGCAAATCGATAATCGGCAGACAAATCCAAAACTTTGCAGCCCCGCTCTAGTAGCTGAGGAGCCAAACTGCAGGCAATTCCATTGGGTAATGACAAGAAGATTGCATCACATCGATTGGCAATGACATCGACGTTAACTGTCTCGACCGATAGGGTCACTGCCAAGTGTGGA
This sequence comes from Leptolyngbyaceae cyanobacterium, assembly GCA_050331235.1. Taxonomy (GTDB): domain Bacteria; phylum Cyanobacteriota; class Cyanobacteriia; order Phormidesmidales; family Phormidesmidaceae; genus Halomicronema. Next base: position 9,985 of record JBHJHA010000098.1, on the reverse strand, counting down.
TACAGATCGCTGTAGGCTTTGCCAGCACTGCTATTGCCACCTAAGTAAGTAATTTCGGCATGAGGATGTTCGCTTAATAGACGGACTAATTGCACGCCCCCGTAGCCCGAAGCGCCGACAATGCCGACTCGAATTTGTTCTGACTCGCCCATGGTAGTTATCTAGCCGATGTAAAGATTTCATTTTGTCTGGGAACCAGGATAACGAGAAAACGCTTGCCGCTATCTCGTCCGTTTGTGACAGAACTTTATCCCATTGTGATGAAATCAGCTGACCACAATTGACAAACTGTGAAATTTTCACTGTCAGAGAATATTTGGGTTTTCGTAGCATCTCTGCTCGGCAAATATCATCCACCAGCGCCCATCTAGCAAGGCTCATACCAACTTCTTTCTTGGAGATCGCGCTACAGAGGTTCCTTTCGGCTCCGCTCAAACAACGTCGGCTAAGCGGAGTCGAAGCCGAATCTTATGTGTAGCTGTAATTTGAGGAATTGGTATGAGCCCTCACACCTATGGCGATTCTGGCGCGGCTGACGCGGACCGGCCATTAAACTGATCTCAGACAGTTTAATGACCGGCTCTGCATCGCCAACCGATCAGCGGTTTAACGAATTGCGGTGGCCCAATCTTTAGCCCAGTTTAGGTGCTTGTGTACTTCGTCAAGACTGCTGGCTTCGCTGTAGAGGCGCAACACAGGTTCAGTGCCGCTAAAGCGAATCAGCAACCAGCTGTCATCCGCAAGGGTGAATTTGTAACCATCGATGTCGAGGCAGTGGGTAACGGCTTTGCCAGCCACGGTAGTTGGGCGGTCGGTTTTGAGCGCGTGCAGCAGCTTGTCGCGAACGTCCATGCTGGCTAGGGGCAAGTCGATCCGGTCGTATTCTGAGTGATAGCCGGTTTTGTCCTGCAAACGACGATAGCGATCGCTCAAATCCAGTCCCGACTTCACCACGGCCTCTAACACATAGAGTGCTGATAACAGCGCATCGCGTTCAGGAATATGGTGACCATAGCCCACGCCACCCGATTCTTCGCCGCCGATGAGCGCTTGGGAGGTCAACATCCGGTCAGCGATGTATTTGTAGCCCACGGGAGTTTCATGGACGCTGCGGCCATGTAGCTCGGCCACTTTAGGAATGAGGTTGGAGCCACTAATGGTCTTGATCACTTCTCCTGCGTGTCCATGTACTTGAGCCAAGTGATCAATCAGGATCGGAATGAGAATTTGTGAGCTCAAAAAGTTGCCGTCACCATCGACTGCGCCGATGCGATCGCTGTCTCCGTCAAAGACCAAACCGGCAACCAGTTCCTCTGCGCTCGCTGGTTGATACTCCGCTACCGTTTTCAGCATACGCTGAAGGTACTTCGGCAGCGGTTCAGGGGCGCCCCCTTCAAACAGCGGATCCGCCGCTCCATTCAGTTCATTGATAGGCTGGCCTAGCAGTCGCTCTAGCCCCGTGGCCGCTGCCCCGTGCATCACATCAGCAAATACCGTCAGTTTGCCACTGGTCATCGCCGATTGAATGGCGGCTAGGTCAACTTTCGACTGCAGCTCGCGGCAGTAGCTCTCCCACGGATCAAACGTGTTTAAGGTGCCAGTTTTGGTAGCTGCGGGCAGGGGTTGGTCTAGGTGCGCTTCCACAATTTTGGTGACGTCACCGGGAACTGAGCCGCCAAAGGCACTCTTGATTTTTAGACCGTTGTATACGGCGGGGTTATGGCTGGCGGTAATGACGATCGCCCCCAAAGCCCCTTGATCTTTGGCCGCCCAGCTAAAGGCCGGGGTGGGGGCGTAGGCTTCAGATAGCAGGACGTCAAAGCCAGCTTGGGTAATGGCTTCGGCGGCAGTTTTGGCGAAGTGCGGCGAGGAAAACCGGCGATCATGACCGACAATGACAACATCGCTCCCCGTTTGCTCGCCGTAGCACTGTTTCAGCACGTGGGCAGCTACTTGGGCCACGTGAAAGACCCGGCTAAAAGTGAAATCGGCGGCCATCATGCCACGCCAGCCGTCGGTACCAAATTTAATGGGTTTGTCAATAAAGTCAGTCGGAGAGAGAGTGCTCGCCATAAAAAGTTTCCCAATAAAAGCAACGAAAGCATCGAAAGTCCCTGCATTCAAGAGTTTACCCAAGCCTTCCGAGAATTCACGAAGAAATTGGCGCTCCCCTCGGGCAGCTATGAGCGCGCGGAGCGCGATGTTTTGCAGATAACAACCGGCGGCCCATGTATTTTATTGGTATTGATTTGGGGTGGCAATCTGGCGGTAGCGGCATTTGTTTACTGACCCAGACGGCATCTCATTTACAACTGCTCGATTTTGTTCATTGTTCAACGCGAGCCACCGTCTTAGCCTGGATTGATCGGACAATTCCCTCAACTGCGCCCGCTCTGATTGCTGTCGATGCGCCAACACTCATTCCCAATGAAACTGGGATGCGGTGGTGCGATCGCCTCGCCCATCGTTACTTTGGTCAATACGACGCTGGCTGCTATCCCGCTAACCGGGGCCGCCCTTTTGCCGCGGCGCTGCTGGACTTTGGCCAAGCGTTAGAACAGCGCGGCTTTCACCATGCCTCTGACATTGTGCCTCACCAACCGGGGCGATATCAGATTGAGCTGTTTCCCCATCCAGCCACCATTCATCTCTTCCGGCTGCCCAAGATCCTGAAATACAAAAAAGGCCGGATTGCCGATCGCCGCCTCGCCCTTGGGCAACTGCGGCGGTTGCAGCTAGAGACCTTTCCGACGCTAACGCCGGCCTTGCCACTGCAAGCGGCTGACTTGCCCGACGTGCCGAGCGGCGGTCAAGCCTTCAAAGCCGCGGAAGATCAGCTCGATGCCCTCACCTGTGCCTATGCCGGAGCCCACTGGTGGTGGTGGGGGCGCGATCGCAATTGGGTCCTCGGCGATGGGGCCTCAGGCTACATCGTCGTGCCCGCCCCCGATGCTGACCAGCGCCAGCCGCTGGCATAGGGGGTGATGCGGGATCACCTATACAGAGGCAAACTCACGTGGGTCCTGATCGCGCCGATGACGAATAGGAATCTCTGGACCTTGTTGGGGGCCCACCTGGGCCGCCGTCTGTTCCAGGGCGGTGCGGAGGTGCTTGGCTGCATAAATAGACATATCTCTCGGGACGTTAATGCGATCGCGCAGGTACCGCAAACCCTTATCGGCACCCGCCGGTGGCTGACATACAGCCCCGGTCATCATGGTGGTCAGAGCACACCGGAGAGCTTCGTCAATGACTGAGTCCTGCAGGGGATTTACCCGGATGATATTGGCTCGGTGGGTGATGACCCGCTGTAAAGCTTCTGCACGAGCCGTTGCGGGTTCGGGATAGGTCGCATCGGGTAAGCCAAACCACGGTCCGTGATCGACGCGCTGCTGATTACGGTTGGCCTCAGGTGTTTGGTTACTGTAGCAGCCGCCCATCTGTGGTGGCAGATCGTGAACGTGGGTGTGAAAGTCGCTCTGGGTCCCCCGGTAGGTTACGCGGCTCTCGAGTCCATCAAACCAGGCGGATAAACCAGGATTTTCTTCCCGGAGTGAATATCCCTTGTAGTAGTACAAGCTGGCATTCATCCGTTCCACATAGGGAGTGAACACAACATCTGCTGTGCTGAAATCTGACAAAAAGAACGGTCCTGGTGTGTGGCTCAGGGCTGATTCCACCTCAGCTACGGCCTGCAAAAATTGAGCTCGGTGAGAGTCTTCTTCGCGGGGCGATCGCGCTGGATAGCATAGCCAGGCGCACCAAGCCCGAAACAGGAGTCTTTCTAACCGGCGTAGCGGCATGACTTGGGTGTCTTGCAGTCCATAGGCGAGAGAGCCAAAAGCCTGTTCGAGCGCCGCGAGGATATCATCACTTTCAGTCACTAACTGGCCATCCAACTCTAGGGCTGGCAGCATGCCTGAGGGCACCTTGCGTTTATACCAGTCCTCTTTTTTGCCATAGCAAAACATCGTGATTTTTTCGATGCGATAAGGAATTTGCTTCTCCTCCAACCATAGCCAGACCTTTTGGCAGTAAGGGCACCATGCGTGGTTATCGCGATAGAGCGTTACGCGAACGTCAGCCTCAGTTTGGCCAAATAGGCGCAGCGTTGCCTGTGCGTTGGTTGGCCCCTGGATGCGATCGAGGGAGTAGTGAGTTAGTCCTTTGAGCTCTGGCCAACTCAACGTCGGGGTAGACATAGGAACAAAAGTTTGGTGTGGGATGCGACAGTTTTCAAGATAACTCAACTACTTGGCCCCATTACGGCATGAGCGCGATCGCGAGCCGCCGACTTTCTCATGCAGGTCTAAGATTTGTAAACTACCTTAAATGTAGAGCTGCTTTCCGGAGCTGCAATCGATAGCGCCCTAGGTTTCTCTGCCGTTGACCAACGTTTGGAAACCGGATGACCCATGCTCGCTTCATCGCCTTAGGGGAAACCTGTCACTCATTATGGGGAACTGTCTGCAGTGCTCAAAGCTGATTATGTTGATCTGGCATTAGATGGTTTATCGTCCGCTGGGGCGGCTAGTTCAGCTTTACGGCTGTTGTTAACGCCTATGACCCACAGGGATTTGTTACTAGGTGGGTGGCCAGCGCTACACCGTCTACCACAACTGATCAGGACTCTCTGGATAAGTCGTTTTATGCTTACTGCGGTTCGGAGTTGCCATGCTACCTGCTAAGTCTTCGCCGGCGACTAAGCCCCAGCCTTCTCCACCGCCGCCGACCCCGATCCGCTGGGCTACCCTCATCATGTTGGGGCTGTGTCTGCTGATGGCTGTTGTGATAGCTGCTTGGTTTTCTGGGCAAACGCAGGTCACTCGGCTATTTGAACAGCTTGCTGCGCTGCAGGCTAACCCACCTCGATGGGTACAGGCTCCCATGGTAGCTGGGCGCTATCTACTAGCACCAACGGTATTTCTGTCGTTGGTTGCGTGGGCGATCACCAAAATATCTAGCAAACCTAAGACTTGGTCGCGCGTGGTGGTCGTTGCGATCTTGCTCAGTCTCCTGGGACGGTATCTGTCCTGGCGGATTTTCTCAACCTTGAATCTCTCGACTCCGCTAAGCGGTACTTTTAGCCTGCTGCTGCTGGCGATGGAGTTGGTTGGGTTAACCGGTAGTTGCATTCAGCTGATGTTGCTGTTGCGAATGAGCGATCGCCGACCCCAAGCCGATCAGCTACAGCCCGATGTATTAGCTGGGCGGTATCTGCCCAGCGTGGATGTGTTTATTCCTACTTACAATGAGCCGGACTTTATTCTGCGGCGTACGATCATGGGTTGTCAGGCCCTGGAGTACCCTCGCAAAACGGTCTATTTTCTAGACGACACCCGCCGACCATCCTTTCGTGCTTTGGCTCAAGAGCTTTTGTTTCAATATCTGACCCGCCCCGATAATCGTCATGCTAAAGCCGGTAACTTAAATCATGCGATCGCCCACACTCAGAGTGAACTCATCGTCTCTTTCGATGCCGACTTTGTCCCGACGCGCAACTTTTTGCTGCGCACCGTAGGGTTTTTTCAAGATCCACAGGTTGCCCTAGTGCAAACTCCCCAAAGCTTTTATAATCCAGACCCGATCGCTCGCAACCTGGGTTTAGAGGGTATCTTGACCCCTGACGAGGAGGTGTTTTACCGGCAGATTCAGCCTATGCGAGATGGCGTCGGTGGCGTCGTTTGTTCGGGCACGTCTTTTGTGGTGCGTCGACAAGCGCTGGAAGCCACTGGTGGGTTTGTCACCGAATCTTTGAGTGAAGATTACTTTACGGCTGTGCGCTTAGCTGCCGATGGGAATAAAGTCATCTACTTAGATGAGAAATTAAGCGCTGGTTTAGCCGCTGAGACTATTGCAGCCCATGTCATTCAGCGAGTGCGCTGGGCTCAGGGCACCCTACAGGCATTCTTTATCGAGTCAAATCCACTCACGATTCCAGGTTTGACGTTGATTCAGCGGCTGGCTCATTTAGAAGGGCTCTTGCACTGGTTCAGCAGCATCCCCCGCATTGTGTTTCTCTTCATGCCTTTTGTCTACACCTTTTTTCGCGTTATCCCCATCCAGGCATCAACAGAGGAAGTCATGTATTTCTTTCTGCCCTACTATGCCGTACAGCTGACGGTATTTAGTTGGCTCAATCACCGATCGCGATCGGCCATCTTGTCTGATGTCTACGGGTTGGTGATGGTCTTTCCACTGGCTAGGACCGTATTTCAAGCTTTTTTAGCCCCGTTTGACAAGGGCTTTAACGTGACCCCTAAGGGCATCCATCGCGATCGCTTTGCTTTTAACTGGCAACTCGCCTGGCCACTGTTGTTCACCTTTACGCTCACGGTGATTAGCCTATGGCGCAATCTCGCTTGGGCGCTAGCCGATAGTAGTAGCAATCTGGGCCTCAAAGGACTGGCCCTAGGCTGGATATGGAGCCTTTACAACTTACTTATGCTAGCCATTGCGCTCTTGATTTTGTTAGATGTGCCCAACCCCGATGGTCAAATTTGGCTTGCCTATAAGCGAGTTGCAGAATTAGTTATGACGGTGACTACCGACTCCGAAAAGAGTCAAGTGATTTCTGTTTGGGGGATGACTCAAAGTATGTCAGAAACAGGAGCACTCGTATCCTTCGTTCAGCCGGCGATGTGGACTATCAATTCTGAAACCGTCGTAGCCGTAACGCTCAACGTTGCCGAAGAGTCATTGGCATTACCGGGACGGCTGACCCAAATCCAGACAAACAACCAAGCAATGACCGCCAAGATCGAGTTTGGCCCTTTATCGCTTACCCAGCAGCGTCAACTTGTGGAGCTCCTATTCTGCCGCCCTGGCCAGTGGAAACGATGGAATTCGCCCGGCGAACTGAGGTCACTGTTGATTTTGCTCCAAGTGCTGCTGTGGCCTCGGTTTTTGACCGGTAGTGCCCGCGTCAACCCCTTACCGACGGCGTGAGCGAAACGAAGGCCCGCAGTTTCCGTTATTGCTGCGGCTCTGATCAAACCTGCCCACCCAGCTTCTCATGGGAGTCAATCCTGATGAGAAGTTGGGTGGGACAGTAGTCCGACAATGAAGAGTGGCTAAATGAGCTGGTAAGCGCCACCTAGCCCTGTGTTCATCTCCTCAACGGTAACTTTGCCATCGTGGTCGATATCTAAAGCATCAAAAACGGCGTCGGTGCCCAACCACTCTTCGCGGGTGATGAAGCCATCTTCATCCAAATCATAGGCCTGGAACAAGTCTTGGGCCGCGTGGTGAACGAGCTCTTCACCAGAGCTGAGTTGAGCCAAGCGATCCGCTAGGAGCTGCTCCAGTGATTCTAGGGCCTTACTAAAGCCCTTGATGCCTTCGTCAAGCTTTTCAGAGGCCATGCGGTCTTCTTGATGCATTTTGTCAAAGGTTGCCTTGTCCATCAAGATTTTCTCAATGTCCGCGGCAGCTGCTTTCTCCGGCGATAGCTGGCGTTCGAGAGTTGCGTCTTCTTCCTGGAGACGTGCCAGTAGCTTGGGAGAAATGGTCAGCAAGTCACAACCGGCTAGTTCACAAATCTCACCAATGTTGCGGAAGCTCGCTCCCATGACTTCGGTGTTGTAGCCAAACTTTTTGTAATAGTTGTAGATAGAGGTGACTGACTCGACACCCGGATCTTCAGTGGGCTCGTATTCTTTGCCGGTTTCTTTTTTGTACCAGTCGAGAATGCGGCCAACGAACGGAGAAATTAGCGTGGCACCTGCTTCGGCGCAGGCGATCGCCTGATGAAGCCCAAACAACAGGGTCAGATTGCAATGGATGCCCTCTTTTTCGAGAACTTCTGCGGCTCTGATCCCTTCCCAGGTGGACGCAATCTTAATCAAGATACGATCGCGGCTCATCCCAGCGGCTTCGTACTGCTCAATAATCTCGCGAGCCGTGGCGATCGTCGCCTCCGTGTCGTAGGACAACCGCGCATCAAGCTCTGTGGAGACTCGCCCCGGTATGATCGCTATAATTTTCAAACCAAAGGCGACTGCTAATCGCTTAAAGGCAAGATTGGCGACTTCTTTTTCAGAGGCACTTTCGCCTGCTTCCTGTTTCGCTTTGAGTAACGTTTCGTCGACGATTTCGTGATATTTGGGCATTTGTGCCGCCGCCGTGATCAGTGAAGGGTTGGTTGTGGCGTCACGGGGAGTAAACTGCTCAATCGCTTGGATGTCGCCGGTATCAGCAACTACGACAGTGAAGTCGCGCAGTTGCTCTAGCAAATTCTGGGCCATATCCTTTCCTCTTGATCGGTTGAACATTCCATAGTCATTGTATCGAGGCCTTTTTAAGGCCGCATTAAACGATCCAAGGAGTCGCAATCGATATGCAACAAGTTGCATATTCATGCTGTTTGACCTATAATCTGTAGGCAATAAGTTGCATATGTATGGAGCGAATCTACGATGTCTCAATCTTGGTCGTCGTTGCCCAATTCCTTGTCGCAAGAGGGTTCGTATTCGTCTGAAGCAGTCCAAGTGATTTTGGCCAGGGCTCTGGAGTTGCGTGATGAAGAACGTTACTCTTTGACACAATTGCAAGAAATGGCAGGGGATCTGGAGATCTCAACTGAGGCACTGGGGCAAGCGATCGCAGAATGGCGATCGTCCTTGGTATCTGATACGACAGTGCCTTCAACGGACACCACTCCTACGATGCCCTCGCCCTCTCGTCGCCAAAAGTGGCAAGGGTACCTGTTGGCGAGTGTGCTGATGGTGGGCATAGACATCGCTACCGCCGGTATGGTTACCTGGTCTATTTTTCCGGTGCTGGGCTGGGGATTAGGACTAGGACGTGGCTGCCGCGATCGCGCTGTCGACAACTCATCACCAGCCAACTAGCTCCGCAATGCCACTCAAGATAGCGCCATTCAGCGACCAGCATTCCGTAATTTTAGGAAGGTAGGGCCGTTACTGGCCGGGCACCTTGGATTTAGCGAAGGTAATCGACCTCATAGGGTGAATGAGGGTATGACTATGAAAATTCGATGGCGTCGGCTCTTATGGCAGTCATTCCTTTGGCTATCAAGCGAAGTCATTCTCACCGCTATTGGCATAGACGATATAGCCGACTACGGCGAATACCATATGACTGCTTGACCTGTCACACTGGTACAAATTGCAGACCCAGCAGCACCTGCGTCGTTGTTCTAAGTCTTTGATCTGGCAAGGCTAAATTTTTACTACCACCAATGAGCCAGCTGGCCCATCGCAAACCGGCGAACTCGGCCGACCATTACAGCGGTGCATTATTCTCTATTTGTTGCTGCAGTTGCTCAACGCGAATTGACGTGACCTGCGCCATGCAGGCATCTGTGGCTCCCCCTTCGAACGCACAATGGGCGTCGCGGTAGTCCAGCCATGCAAGCTGGGCATCGGTCAGTTGAGCCTGCTCATCCGCTGATAAGCCCCCCTGTAAATCTTGATAGACCGTATTAAGTGCCTGGTCGGCTGATTCAAAGCTGCCACCGCTGGATGCAGTTTGTTGTAGTACCGCCGTGCGATCGTTGGTCAACTGGGTCATACAGGTGTAGTAAATTGTCGGCTGTAAAGAGCCCCCAGCAAACTGAGACTGGACAAAGTCACAATAGCTATCGCGAAACGTCAGCCACGCCTGCTCCGCAGTAATCAATTGATCGGCCTTTTGCGCGTTGACCGATGCTTTGACCGACTGGTACGCATTGTTTAGTTTGACATCGGCTTGCTCGTACTCTGCTTGGGCACAGGTATTCATCATTGTTTGCGTTTCGGGGTTAGTGCACCCCTCGGGCAGCGATGGCACTGGCTTCGGCTCTGGCGCTGTTGCTGGAGCAGTGGCTTCTGGCTCAGCCTCAGGAGAAGTTTCGGCGGAGTCAGTAGGGGTAGCCGCCGTCGGCTCATTTTCAGTGGGTTCGGCGGATTCTTCGGGGGGGGGGGTTGTGTAGGGATCAGTTGCCGATGGAGCCTGCTCGCAAGCGGCGATCGCGCATAGAGAC
>JBHJHA010000097.1:0-25863 GCA_050331235.1 Leptolyngbyaceae cyanobacterium | reverse complement strand
CGGTCGCTTCACCAACTGCTCGAGTTCATGGCGTTCGGTTTCGCTCACAATGAGGGCGGGCAGGGCGCGACCAGGCATCAGACTCAGGCCTCTAAAACTGACTCCTTAAGGGTATCTGCATTTCCGCCATGCGGTACTAGTATTCAGTCCTCGATCGCCGCGATCTCAAAATATACGGCTGATTCAGCTTGGAAGACACCAATCCTATCGTTGCTTTCGTTGAGGTCGCAGGAAGAAGAGCAGTTTTGGCTACACAGTAGAGTATTGGCTTCTACATTCTGGTCATTTTCTCTACCAGAAGGTCGACAGGAGTAAGCGGGCAAGTGCAAGTAAGGACTGGCCACGGGTGATCCGGCGCTTGAAAGTGTCCCACTCACTGCAGTCCCTTCGGCCTCTTTTCGGTGATCGAGGCGCTGCAAAAACCAAAATGAGCCAAATGGCATTTTGTAGACAGTTTCAACTTATGGACTCGATCCTGAAATCTCAAGCTGACGTCTAACCCAATCAGCTCAATCGCAGCTGTCGAATTCGCTGCTGACTAACGTGATCAAGGTTAGCTCAGGGGGGCAAAAGAGTCGCCCCGGAAAGTAGCTGGCCAGGCCGCGATTGACATAGAGTTGATTGCTGCCTACGCGGTGGAGACCAGCGGCCCATTCCCAATGACGAAAGACGCGATCGCAATTTTTGCGCAAATAGGGAATGAACGGACGCGCCCGGGCCGGTACGTATGTCCCCACACTTTGCAAGAGTCGCGGCAGGGGACCCCAGCCGGGAATCACGACCTGCCCCCCGTGAGTATGGCCCGCCAGCACCAAATCGGCCCTCAGTTTTTTCATTGCGACCAGACTGTCAGGGTTGTGAGACAGCACTAACCGGGGCACCGCATTGTCTAACTGCTGGAGTACTGGAGCTGCAGCAAATTCCTTGGAGTACCAATCGGCCAGGCTGACCAGGGTCAGTGTTGGTCCTAGGGGATAGTCAATCTCATTCCACAGGGGCTGAATACCATGGTCAGCGAGGGCCTTATAGATGATCTGGCGCATGGGAGGACGACGGTTGTCGTGATTACCAAAGCTGGCATAAATCCCTCGTCGACTAGACAACTTAGTCAAATAGGGCACCAGCGCAAAGATATCCTGGGCTGACTCAGTAACAAAGTCGCCGGTGAGCACCACTAGTTCAGGAGAAATGACTTCGCACTGGGCGATCGCGTCCTTCAAGATTTGAGCCGACAGGCTACGACCATCAAAATGAAAATCAGAAAGTTGAACAACGGTTGTCCCGTTCAACTGGTTGGGGAGGTCAGCAATTGAAACAGTCAAACGCTCTACTGCTAAAGGCTCAGTCCAAAGCGGGGATAACAAAGCAGGCAACGCTGACACGACCCTCTAATTATCGTCAAAAGTTAGGGGGCGTCCCCTAACAGATTCATTAAATTTCCCTTGGTCAAAGACTAACTCGCCATTAACCAAAGTCATTACCGGCCAGCCGGTGAGCGACCATCCCTCAAAGGGGCTCCAGCCACATTTGGTCTGCAACTCTTCGCGCCGCACTGGTTTTTCCGTTTCCCAATCGACCAGTACCAAGTCAGCGTCATACCCCGGCTCAATCAGCCCCTTGTTGGGAATCCCGTAAGCTTGGGCTGGGCCCCGCGACATCCACTGAGAAACCTGGGCAATGGTGCAGCGTCCAGCCTTGGCCTGGGTCAGCATCAGGGGCAAAGAGGTCTCCACGCCCGGCATTCCTGAGGGGCTATTGGGATAGGTTCGCGCTTTTTCTTCTAGGGTATGGGGGGCATGATCGGTGGCAATGAAATCAATCACACCATCGTGCAGCGCCTGCCAGAGAATTTTATTGTCGGCTGGCGATTTCAGTGGTGGGTTCATCTGCGCCAGGGTACCAATTTCTTCGTAGGCGTTGATGTTGAGTAATAAGTGCTGCGGGGTTACTTCCACGGTGACCCAGGGGGGTTTATCTTGACGTAGCAGTTCGGCTTCATCCCCAGTCGAGAGATGCAGAATATGCAGGCGGCGCTGATATTTCTTAGATAGTTTTAGGGCTAGCTGGGTCGCGTCTAAGGCTGTCTGATTGTCTTGAATCAGCGTGTGTACGGCAGGATCGGCGCATCCGGCAAACAATTTGCGCCGGGCTGAGATGCGCGCTTGGTTCTCTGCATGGACCGCAATTAGGCGATCGCCCTTAGCAAAGATGGGTTCGATTGCGGCTTCGGTATCCACCAGCAGTGCGCCATGGTTGGACCCCATAAAAATTTTGATGCCGCAGGTGGGATTCGCTGTCCGTAAATCGTCGAGATTTTCCGCGGTAGCCCCGATAAAAAAACCATAATTGACCAAACATTTCTCAGCAGCAATGTTGAGTTTATCGGTCAAAATTGCCTGCGTCGTTGTTAGCGGCAGGGTGTTAGGCATTTCTAAAAAGGATGTGACACCGCCTCGAGCGCAAGCCCGCGAGGCCGTGTGTAAATCTTCTTTATGCTCTAGCCCCGGATCACGAAAGTGCACCTGGGGATCGATCACGCCGGGCAGTAGGGTGAGTCCGGCGGCGTCAATGACCGCGGCCCCGGCACTTGCTGCCGCTGCCGCATTGGAGCCCACTGCGGTAATGCGATCGCCCACGGTAACCACATCTACAGATGCAAGCTCACCGGATGGCAACAACACCTGGGCGTGTTTGATCAAATATTCTGACGCTGACATAGCCCTGCCTTCCTCGAAACCCTTTGGGCACAATTTACACTGTCTCTTCGTCTTTTACTCACGTTGAAAAACTTTGCGATCGAGTATGATCGGTAAGCTATCTTCTTGCAACCTGCTACGGACGCTGCGCCCAACATGACTGATTATTCTCAGCCTCCGAATCCGCCCAACAGTTCCCCAAACAAACCAGCGGAAACCAAAACAAATCCGATTGTTGAAGGACTGCAAACCCTGGGCTTGAGCATCGTTTTGGCGCTGGGTATTCGGACCTTTGTAGCAGAAGCGCGATACATTCCCTCTGGCTCAATGGAGCCGACTCTGGAGATTAATGATCGCTTAGTCGTCGAAAAAATCAGCTATCACCTCAACCCACCCCAAAGAGGCGACATCATCGTTTTTTGGCCCCCCGACAGCCTGTTTGAAGACCAAAATCGCCGAGATGCCTTTATCAAGCGCGTCATCGGCTTGCCTGGCGAAACGGTAGAAGTCCGCGACGGCACTGTGTTTGTCAATGGTGCAGCCCTTGACGAAACCTACATCAAGGCCGAACCTAACTATGCTTGGGGACCTGAAACAGTGCCACCAGAGTCTTATTTGGTGCTGGGAGACAATCGCAACAGCAGCTACGACAGCCACGCTTGGGAGCCAGATGCGTTTGTCCCTCAAGAAAATATTATTGGAAAAGCGGTCGTGCGCTTTTGGCCTCCCAACCGGGTCGGTGGGTTGAACTAAATTTGACCATGACACCAGCATTTCCCGACTAACTTGTGAGACTTAGACAACGGGCGATCGCCGAATCATGAGTCCACCGCAAAGACACCAACACAGTTTGTGAAAGCCCATTTGCTACTTTGGTTGGGTAACTTCATGCATTGCGGCATCATGCGACATTGGGATGTATTAGGGTCTACCGGACTAATCATCAGCAGTCTATGGGCAACGGAGGCGATAGCCTCTTCCCCGATTATCCCTGAGATGACTGGCCCGGAAATTGCGCAGATACAACTCACCGAACAGGCCCCCACCGCAGTCGATTGGATTTTAGATGCAGTTGAAACGCAACCGGCAACCGCAGAGCAATTTATCTTGGCCTACCCAGGCCTGAGCGCGGACCAAGCCGCTGCCATTCAAGTGGTTTATCGCGAATATGATGCTGACTTGCAAGCCGCCATCAATCGTTATTTACAATCAATTAATCTTCTGACCAATCTCATTCAGCCCACAACCACCAATGCGGCGATCACCCAAGTTCGCAATGACGTTTTGGACTACGAACGCCAGGTGCATGATTTACTCTTCCAACGGGCGATCGCCATTCGCGGCATCTTAAGTCCCGAACAGCGAGCCCTGCTCAATCCATCCCTACGTTCAATGCTCAATTTGGGCACCCCAATTGTGGCCTCCACGTTTCCGGCTGAGTTAGTGGGACAGCCCGCTGCCGCGGTACTAGACCAGCTCCAATTGGACGGTTGGCAACTGTCTGTGCGCACTCCCCGCACTTTGTTACTGGATCGTGCTGACCAGGCCCTTGACTTGGTCATTGATGAAGACCGGAACGTGCAAGAAGCCCAGCTCAACTTTCTCTAGTTCGGCCGTGTCTGCTAACCGGCCTCAGCAGGTACGGCAGCAATAATGGTCCGATGGCGGGGACTGCTGATCACTTCTTGGAGAGACACAAATCCCACTGACTGCATCGCCGCATCAAAGTCAAAGGCCAAATACTCATCTAAATAGGGCTCTGTGCTTTTCAGCAGGGTGAATACAAACGGCGGCATTTTGGCGAAGGTTTCGCAGGTAGGATTCATATCCATAATGGCCAAATGCCCGCCAGGACGTAGCAACCGTCGCGCTTCTTGCAAAATGGCGATCGCTGCAGTATGGGGCAGTTCGTGGAAAACAAGACACACCGATACCAAATCAAAACTGGCATCTGGTAGCCCAGTGGCCTCAGCCGCAGCGTGATGCCAAGTCAACGAGGCCGTTGCGGCGGTTCGATAACGGGCTACAGCTAAAAAGTAGGGCGAGAGGTCAACTCCGGTGACTGTGGCCTGGGGAAATGTTTGCTGCAGCGTTTCGGTGCTCATGCCCACGCCGCAGCCTAGGTCGAGAATTGCTTGGGGCGATTGGGGCAAACGCGCTAGCAATACGTCGTGGTAGCTTTGGCGCAGCTTTGCATCGCCTGCGGCCCCTGCCTCTGGCCAGATTTTGGCATGCACAGCTTGGGCGGCCACTTCAACTTCCATAGCTGGCAGCCAGCCCAGATTACCCTCATCGTAGGCATGAAACCCAGCCAGATAGTAATCCGGATAGACCAAATCAGGCTGCTGTACAGCCGCTAGATCAGCTTGCCAATGGTCAACCAAGTGCGGCGATCGCAACTGCTCCACCGTCTCTTGCCAAGGCACACCAATGTTCTCAGCTCGCGTGATCATCATATGGCGAGCACGCTGTTTGAGTTGCCTGGCTAATGGCTCAATGGCCAACAAAACATTGGCCATAGTAGATAACGGGCCGGGGGATCTGGTTGTCGTCACCATCGCTAAAGAATGAAGGGTTGAGGTGCCACTGGGAAAGAAGTTACCCATGAAAAATGCATATTCAGTGTACTGGTTCTCACCGACAGACCATAGCCCTGACTAATTTACGTGAGTAGCAGCTTGGTAGCTTGGTCGACAGTCCTGCACGATCGCCTCATATCGATTACCGGAATGGTGATCTCCGTATCATGCAGCAACCTCAAGTCCTTAGGCTGCTCGGTCCGACGAAACTTGACTGAAAACCAAGGGTAGCTTATCAAGAAAATTAAAGCTGTTCGAAATCAGGAGAGGGCGGATGTGGAACTCTGAGCGACTAAGTCGCGTGATCGCGGCTGTAATAAACATTTCACGGTACTTCTACATCGGTTTAAGCTTCCTTCACACTGTTAAAGTTCCGGTTTAGGGCTTAAGAAACTGCCTGAACGTTGGAAAATTCAATGAAAGCTGAGATCACAGCTCGCAGTGACGAGAAACACCAATTTTTTCCTCTGGGAGCGGGAAGCCTACGTGTAGTCAGACTTAGCCTGTAGCTATTATTGCGCGATCGTATCTGCTGATTTAGCAAAATCACCCTATAACTCCGTGATGGGTTAGCACTATGACTCTACCGATTCCGGCAACCACCAATCGACAGCTTGCAATGCCTGGCATCATTGGTGGTCTAGGGCCGTTAGCCCACATCCAGTTTGAACAAGTTTTGTTAGAGCGTAGCTGTCAGCGGGGAGCCAACAGCGACCAGGATCATCCTGACTGGATTTTGATGAATGCTGCCCAGACCCCGGACCGTACTAAGAGCATCAAAGGCGCTGCCCCTGACTGCACACCCTGGCTAGTGAAATATGGCCAACGCCTTCAACGCGCGGGGGCCGACTTTTTAGTCGTTACTTGCAACACAGCTCACGCCTTTTATCCAGCTGTTCAGGCTCAGCTCGATATTCCTTGGATTCCATTGATGCAGTGCACCACACAAGCGATTCGAGAACAGTTTTCCCCCGTGCGCAAAGTCGGCATCTTGGCAACTGATGGCACGCTGCACACAGAGCTTTATCACCGGAGTCTGCGCCGAGCAGGGCTGCTGCCCCTAGAGCCAGCCATCGATTCGCCTATGCAAAAACGCGTCATGCAGTCGATTTACCATCCTGATTGGGGAATTAAAACAACGGGGGCTCAAGTCTCTGACCAAGCCCTGGCCGCCTTGCTCCATGCCGTCACTTGGCTCAAAGCTCAAGGTGCTGAGCTGGTAATAGCTGGTTGTACCGAGCTGTCAGTCGGCCTCGCGCAAATTGGTAATTTGTCTTTGCCTTGGGTTGATCCATTAACGGCAATTGCTGATATCACCCTTGATCTCGCCTACGGCGATCGCACTGCTCACTCTCTTTCGGCTGCATAAAGACGAGGTCTTATACCGTGTATCGTTATTCTCTGCCCCCCAAACGTCTCCTACTCCAGCGCCGATCACTTCACCAAGCGTTGTTGTTTTGTCTATGTAGTCTGATCGCAATTACAACCGTCAGCGGTACGGCGATCGCCCCCGCCCTGGCGGTCGCTCATCCGACACTCGTGGCTCAATCAACCAGCTTTCGCTCCACCAGCACCACGTCAAAACGGACAAGCGCCAGCACCCAAACTACATCGAGTCGCGATGACAATACAGATGAGGCAGAGCGCCCAGATTCACTGATGCCGCCGGATATCCAGCGCATCTTAGATCGTGGCAAACTCATAGTCGCGGTGCTAGGCAGCAACAACGCGCCTTTTTTTATGGCGTTGAAAACCGGTGAATCAGGTGGACTAGATATCCAACTCGCTCAAGCCCTCGCCGACCAACTCGGGGTTGACCTCGAGCTTCACCGTACCGCTGACACTTTCAACGGCGTAGTGGATACGGTTTACAACCGCGAAGCAGACATGGCGATTTCTAAAATTAGCCGCACGATGAAGCGCGCCGTCAAAGTACGATTTACCCGACCGTACCTCGAGATGCGCCAAGGGTTGCTGATTAATCGATTACTCTTGGCTGAGCAGACCAGCAGCGACAACGTAATTCAGACTATTCGCTCGCTGACCGGCGATGTCGGGGTGATCAAAGGCTCATCATACGTCGGCTTTTTGCAGCAGCGTTTTCCCCAGGCCACCATCGTTGAGCTGCCATCTTGGGAAGACATTGTTGCCGCTGTCACAGCAGGTGAAATTCTCGCTGGCTATCGCGACGAACTGGAAATCAAAAAGGTGGTGAGAACGAAGCCCGATGCGGCGCTGCAGTTAGAAACTGCGGTACTGACAGATACGCGGGACGCCTTGGCGATGGTCTTGCCTTGGGACAGCCCCCAGTTATTAGCTTTTGCCGACCAGTACCTTGCCACCTTAGATACTGAGTACACCGTAGATAGCATCCTAGAAGAATTTTCTGACTATTTATCTGTTCAGGCCTCATCGAGTTAAACGCTAATCTGGCAAAGTTTCAAGCACTTCTGCAAAGCTTCGGTTCCGACCAAACCCATCGCTGACATCTGACTACCATGACGACATTTCCCAAAAAACGATCTCGGCCCACTCTCTCAATGGAATGGTTACGCAGTCCCTGGAGCATTTTAGTCAGTGTGCTTCTTGGGATTTATATCGGTACGCAGTTACCTGTGGTAGCAGAGGCGATCGCCCCTATTGGCAACCTCTACTTGGGATTACTTAAAATGTGTGTGCTGCCGATTTTACTGTCAGCTATCTCTAACAGCATTGGCCGCTTGATGCAGAGCCACGACGCTAAACAATATGTTCAGCGGATTTTAGTAGTATTTCCCACGGCCATGTTGGCGGTCAGCGCGATCGCGGCTGCGGTAGCGGCACTCACCGGTCCGGGGCGCAACTTGTAGCCCGCCACCCAGGAAAGCCTAGGGGGTTTGGTCAATCAGTCGGGCATTTATCTTGAAGTTTCATTGAGTGGGCCACTACCAGTCGAAGAGGCGGGTACCAATATAACGACCTTTGTGATGAATATGGTGCCGGAAAACATCTTTCTGGCTTTGAGTGAGGGACAAACCCTCAAAGTGCTGATTTTTGCCATCGTGTTCGGCATTTCCCTCGGTCTTATCAAGGGAAGTAAGACTGAGTCGCTATTCGACATGTTGGACAGTATTTATCAAGCGTTTAATCAGGTCATTTCTTGGCTGACATATCTATTGCCCTTCGGGTTATGTAGCTTGCTCGCCACCCAGCTTGCTCAGATTGGCCTCGATGTATTGTTCTCGATGGTCAACTTTGTAGTGGTAACGCTGGCCATTTTTGTCGCTGTCTACGTGGTTGGCGTGGTTGTGATTAGCTGGCGCTCAAAGCGATCGCTGCTAGCGGTGTTGAGAGCGCTCAAAGATCCCACCATTTTGGCCCTAGCAACGACCAGTAGCTTGGCTTGTCTACCCGCGGCGATCGCGAGCCTGCATGAGGCTCTCAACTTCGATCGTCAAACCACTGACTTAGTCACACCGCTATCGATTACACTGTGCCGGTTTGGCTCCATTATTTACTTTGCCGCGGCAGCGATGTTTGTGGTGCAACTCTATCAGAAACCTCTGGATATCAGTATGTTGCTGATTATTGTAGTGGGATCTGTCTTTGCTGGGATGGCCACCTCTGGCGTGACAGGCATCTTGACGCTGACGATGCTGGGATTGGTGCTCGACCCCATAAAACTACCTTTAGATGCGGTACTGGTTTTGTTTGTCGCGATCGACCCCATTATCAACCCGTTTCGGACGCTCAGCATTGTTCAAACAGGCATGGCCACAACCGCGATGATTGCCGACCAGCAAACCGTAACCCAGGCAAAGTATGCAGCTCGCGCCCAAGATCAGCTGACGCTAGATTTTCAATAGGCTCAGACAAGGACAATACTGGAGAGATTGTTCAAATTGCGATTCATCAACTGCAACTTATGGTCAGCAATGACAGACCAACCTCGGGAAACCAAACAAATTGAGCTCTTCAGCGCCGCTGCTTCAACCGTCGCTCCGACTACAGCAGTTTTCGTAGCAGGCGTTCCAGCTAAATTCTTGGTCTCAAACTAAGGTTGCTTAACCTTTCGAAAACACGGCTCTCCTGTGAAGTCGCTAAATGAGCTAGGCTTGCCACTAATACAGTTTGTAAGAGACAACTTCATGGTAGAAACTGGTAAGACCGTAAAAGTCCACTATACGGGGAAGCTAAACGACGGCTCGGTCTTTGATTCTTCTGAAGGACGAGATCCCTTAGAGTTTCAAGTTGGCTCTGGTCAGGTAATTCCAGGGTTTGATGCAGCTATTCAGCAGATGGATATCGGCAGCTCTAAAACTATCACCATTCCGAGTACGGAAGCCTACGGTGAAGTGCGCGAAGAGATGATTGCCCTCGTACCCCATGCTCAATTTCCCGAAGGGATGAATCCAGAAGTGGGGCAGACTTTACAGTTGCAGACTCCCCAAGGAGCATTACCTGTGAGAGTCACTGAGGTCAAAGATAATGGCGTCGTGATTGACGGCAACCATCCCCTAGCGGGCCAAGACCTGACCTTTGACCTGACTTTAGTTGAGGCAGCTTAGGATTTCGAGATCGCCTATCGTTGTCCCCTCACCCCAGCCAAAGAGCCTCCTCAGCTCAATCGTTGGAAGGCTTCATCTTCACAGCTCCCATAAGAGCTGACCATATGGACCTCTTTGACCATCATCGAGAAGCGCAGATTGACGCCGAGGCCCCCTTGGCGGCCAGGATGCGACCCCGTACCTTAGATGAGTTTGTTGGGCAAGATGCTGTGGTGGGGCCGGGGCGATTGCTGCGGCGGGCGATTCAAGCGGACCAATTATCATCTTTGATTTTCTACGGTCCACCGGGCACGGGCAAAACGACCCTAGCGCGAATCATTGCAAATACGACTAGTGCCCAGTTCATCGCGTTGAACGCGGTGCTAGCTGGGGTGAAAGATATTCGAGAGGCGATCGCCCGAGCTCAAGCACTTCGTGGCCAGTTTGGGCGCCGCACGATCCTTTTCATTGACGAGGTGCACCGATTCAACAAGGCACAGCAGGATGCGCTGCTGCCTTGGGTAGAAAATGGCACTGTGGTGCTCATTGGCGCTACCACCGAAAATCCTTTTTTTGAAGTCAACAAGGCGTTGGTCAGCCGCTCGCGGGTCTTCCAGTTGCAATCCTTAGGGCAGGATGACCTATATCAAGTCGTGGAACAGGCTTTGGCTGATCCATTACGGGGCTACGGCGATCGCCCAGTAAACATTGATGAGGCTGCGTTATCTCACTTGGTGAATGTTGCCAATGGTGATGCCCGGGCCCTATTAAATGCCTTGGAACTAGCGGTTGAAACCACTGCTCCCCAAACCGACGGAACGATTCATATTTCGTTGGCCGTCGCTGAAGAATCCATTCAGCAGCGGGCTGTTCTCTATGATAAGGAAGGGGATGCCCATTTTGATACCATCAGCGCATTTATCAAGAGCGTGCGAGGCTCAGACCCAGATGCAGCCCTGTATTGGTTAGCCCGTATGGTGTACGCCGGCGAGGACCCGCGTTATATCTTCCGGCGATTGGTGATATTAGCAAGTGAAGATGTCGGGCTGGCTGATCCCCATGCCGTTACGGTGGTGACTAGCTGTGCTGAGGCGTTTGACCGAGTGGGCATGCCCGAGGGGCGCTATCCCCTGGCGCAGGCCACTCTCTATCTAGCAACCACGGCTAAATCGAACACTGCCATGGCATTTTTTGATGCCCTGGCAGCGGTGGAGCGCGAGCAGCAACAAGACGTGCCTAACCCCTTGCGGGATCCCAACCGCGACAAGCATGGATTTGGTCATGGCAAGGGCTACCTGTACCCCCACTCCTATCGAGAGCATTGGGTAGCTCAACAATATCTGCCCGCCGGATTGCAGGGGCAAGTTTTTTATCAGCCGTCCGTCGAGGGATATGAGCAGTCAATTTACCAACAGGTAGTAAGACGGCGCGAGGCCCAGCTCGCTGCGATGGTCGAGGGTACCAGCGCTCCAACTATTGAAGCTTTGATCTACAGCCCCGATGATCCGGCCCGCGATCGCTGGCTGCAGCGTACGGTTAGCCAAACCGGGGAAACTTTAGGGCAACTGCGCGATCGCCTCTTTGTCGCCCTTAACCTGCAAAGGCACCACACCGTACTCGATTTGCACGCCCGCAGCGGGCTCTTGATGTGGGAGGCCATCCGTCAAGTACCCGAGGGGGGCGTCTATGCCCGAGTCGAGAGCCCACAGGATTTTACGGCTTTGAACGAACAGGCAGAACAACTTCCGGAGCTCTCACGACCGGTCATCTTTCAGTCCACCCTGCCCGACTTGCCACAAGCGCTATTGCAAGCAGCGGGAGCGATGCAGTTTGATCGCGTGGTTGGCAGCAACGTCTTTAGTGTCACTCCACACTCGGCTGAGCTTACTAATGACCTGTCTAGTCTGGTGGGTGCCCAGGGTTGCTTGGCTCTAGCAGAGACCATTCCCCAGGCAAGTCAGCGGCTTTGGGCACTGATCCCTAAAGATCGGATCAACGCCACATTGCTTGAACGCTGGCAAATGGCCGAAGCGGCCATCTATCACCAAGCGCATGATCCCCGCTTTAGCTGGAACAGTGCTGACTTAGCTGACCGGTTTATCGTCGCGGGATGGCAAGTTGAGTGGTCAGAACAGTCTGTCACTAGCAACCTATTGATCAGCCAAAAGCTCTGCAATCGCTGGCTCAACCGGGCCAATCCCCACAGTTATCTAATGCGTTTGGGGCAATCGCTGACTGCCGCAGAGATGACCGCGATCGCTCAACACCTGCGGCGTCATCTACAAAACCAGACGGTCCCCTGGCAATCGACTCAATGCTTCCTGATGGCCGTCAAGCGTGACACTTAGGGAAACCGCCTGTCCAGGGCTTGGCTGCGTCTGACCTATGCCATGCTAGTATCTGCAGGATATTTGTCATTGGGTATATGTCCCTCAAGTTTTGGCTTAACAAGCCTGTCGCATTTGCCAAAGTCTGGCAAGACAGAGGCTTTGGTAACGCAATTAATGACTCTCTACAGTATGTGTTGTGGTTAGGACAGCGGCGTAAAGCTCAACTGCGATATCTCAGCTGGCTCAAAGCTCAGCAATTCACCCCAGCAGACGTGCTTCGGGTGCAGGCGGAGGTTGCTAATTGGGACAAGGCACCGACGTTTTCAGTTCTGGTCCCTGTTTACAACACCCAGCCGTCATTACTCAAGTGCGCGATCGCCTCAGTTCAATCCCAGGCATATCCCTACTGGCAGCTGATTTTGGTTGATGACTGTTCTCCCTCGGCTAAAACTCACGCCGTTTTGCAGCAGTACGAAGACACTGACGATCGCATTCAAATCATTTACCTGCCTAAGAACGGAGGAATTTCCACTGCGACAAATGCGGCTTTAGCTCAGGCTACCGGTGACTACATTGCCCTGCTTGATCATGATGATGAATTGGCGATCGCGGCCCTCTACGAGAACGCCAAAGTCATTCGTCAAGATCCCCTCATCGACATTCTCTACAGTGACGAAGACAAAATTACTAAACGGGGTCACCACAAGGATCCTTTCTTTAAGCCCAACTGGTCGCCTGACTACTTTCACGGTTGTATGTACACCTGCCATCTGGGTGTCTACCGAACTTCCCTAGTGCGTCAAGTGGGAGGCTTTCGCTCAGCCTATGACGGTGCCCAAGATTGGGACTTGATGCTTCGACTATCTGAGCGGACCCAGCGGATTCACCATATCCCCAAGATTCTCTATCACTGGCGGCTAACTGAGACTTCCGTCACCTCTGGAGCTGAAGCCAAACCCTGGGCCTATGAGGCAGCACGGCGCGCCCTAACCGATATGACCCAGCGCAGTCCCTATCCAGGTCAGGTTGAAGACACTGCTGAAGCGGGCTTTTACCGAGTTCGCCGCAAGCTGGTTGAGCGGCCTTTGGTCAGCATCGTGATCCCCAGTGCAGGTACGCCCATGGCCGATCAGCGGCGATCGCATCTAGAAAACTGTCTCGAAAGCATCGTTCAGAAGAGTACCTACACCAATATTGAGATAGTTGTGGTGGATGGGTTTGATATTCCCCCCGACACCCTCGATAAAGTCAAAGCCTTTGGCATTGAGCTCGTTCGCTGTGATGAGCCCTTCAACTTTTCTTGCCGGATCAATGCCGGAGTGCAGCACAGCCGAGGTGAGGTGCTGCTCTTGCTCAACGACGATATCGAAGTCATTACCCCCGACTGGCTCGAGTCCATGCTGGAACTTACCCAGCAGAGCGACATTGGCGCGACAGGTGCTAAACTCCTATTTCCTAACGACCATATTCAACACGCTGGCGTCGTGATTTTAGAGGGTGGCCCTGGCCATGCGTTCTACAACGAGCATCGCAACAGCTTGGGCCACTTTTGCTCGACCATCATCAATCGCAATTATTTGTGTGTTACCGGTGCCTGCTTGATGGTGCGTCGCGACGTTTTCAACCTTGTCAACGGCTTGGACGATATTTTCCCACTCAGCTACAACGATGTGGACTTTTGTCTCAAAATTCACAAGGCTGGGTATCGGATTGTCTTCACTCCCTTTGCCGAGCTCACTCACCACGGGTCGGCATCCCGAGACTCCACGGTGCTCCCCGAGGAACTGAGGCTGTTTAAAGCGCGATGGCAATCTTATTTACAGGAACTAGGGGGAGATCCTTACTACAACCCCAATCTCAACCAGATGCATGCCACGTTCTTGATGTAGGGGTTAGCTTTACACTTCGTCATCAAACACCCCCCCACAACCTTGAGGGAACCCAAAGGGATCATTGATGACCGAGAAGTGCATGTTTTCATTGATGCAACCAAGCCGAGTTTGGGTCGTGCGGCTTAAGTCGGCTTGGCTGACACACTCACCTCTAAGGACACCCAACCTATGTCAACCCTCAAAGTCGGCATCAATGGCTTTGGTCGCATTGGTCGCCTAGTCTTCCGAGCCGCCATCAAGAACCCCAATATTGAGTTCGTCGGCGTCAATGATTTAGTGCCGGCAAAAAACCTCGCCTATTTGCTCAAGTATGACTCCACCCACGGGCGATATCGCGGCACCGTCGAAGCTAAAGACGATGGCATCGAAGTCGATGGCAAGTTTATCCCGACCTTCTCAATTCGCAATCCGGCAGAGTTACCCTGGGCAGAGCTCGGGGCCGACTATGTTGTCGAGTCCACCGGTTTATTTACTAAGTACGATGGTGCCAAGCAGCATCTTGACGCTGGCGCTAAGCGGGTTGTGCTCTCTGCTCCAACTAAAGATCCGGAGCGAATTTCAACACTATTGGTCGGCGTCAATCACGAGACTTTTGATCCCGAGAAGGATTTAATTGTCTCCAACGCTAGCTGTACCACGAACTGCTTGGCCCCGATCGCCAAAGTCATCAATGACAACTTTGGTTTAGCCGAGGGCTTAATGACTACTGTGCACGCCTCAACTGCTACCCAGTCAACCGTTGATGGTCCGACGAAAAAAGATCTGCGTGGGGGGCGCGGAGCTGGACAAAACATCATTCCGGCTGCGACTGGCGCTGCCAAAGCAGTCACCTTAGTGCTTCCTGAGCTGAAGGGTAAACTCACTGGCATGGCGTTCCGCGTTCCCACTCCCGACGTGTCGGTTGTTGACCTGACCGTCAAAACCCACGACGCTACCAGTTACGAAGCCATCTGTGAGGCGATGAAGACTGCCTCTATGGGCACTATGCAGGGGATTTTAGGCTACACGGATGAAGCGGTTGTTTCCTCGGATTTCACCACCGATCCGCACTCCAGCACCTTTGATGCGGGGGCCGGTTTGGAGCTGAATGATCACTTCTTTAAGGTGGTCTCATGGTATGACAATGAATGGGGCTACTCCTGCCGAGTCGTTGATTTGATGCTACATATGGCTCAAAAAGACGACATTCTGAGTGGCATCCAAATTCCAGCGATGGTCTAGAGGATCAGCGAACTTAGGTTGAGCCAGCGATCGCCTTCATGTTATTGCCGACAAGTGCAAAATGCTGTGGGCGATCGCCATAGCTGTGCTTGTGGGTCACTGGCTGTTATGGTTATTTGCCGAGCATCCAGCCTTTCACCTTGATCTTTTAAGGTGAAGGGCTGGATTTTTACTGTCTCCCTTTCCCGACGGATGTGGCCTGGGAAGGGGGATGAAAAGGGTTCGCAGGGGATTTCCCCTGCGAACCCGCCTCCTAGACTGTCCAATAAGTCAACAGTATGTAGTAATGGTTTTTACCTCTCCAGTATCTACCAATCAGACTCTGTGGCTTTTCCTACCTAGGGTTAGGTGTGAACCGGCATCTTGGCTGTCACAATAGCTGCACCCAAGATTAAGAGGAAAACGGCAGCCGTTGGTCTATCTTTTGAAACAACATTTTTAACGCACTTCTTAATCAGCTACTTTCGATATCAACCCAGTTTATGATTATTGACACTCCTTCTCAGGCTTGCGACACCGCTATGCAGTTTCAGCAGCTTCAAACTCGGCTCAAAACCCTCTGGCGATCAGACGATGAGTTTGATGTGAGAAACTGTCAGGTTTTAATTGTTCCGTCCCTTAGCCTTGATCAGGCTGAGCTACAAAAAATTGAAGGAGTGCACTATTATGAAGAACGGCTGCTCTTTTCCTTGGCGCGGTTGCGCAATCCTCACACTCGGCTGGTGTATGTGACGTCGCTGCCTTTGCATCCCAGCATCGTTGATTATTATTTAGAGCTCTTGCCGGGAATTCCTAGTTCCCATGCCCGAGATCGTCTAGACTTATTCGCCACCTACGACGCCTCGCAAAAACCCTTAACGCAGAAGCTCCTCGAGCGGCCTCGGCTTCTCGCCAGGATCCGCCGGTGTTTAGATCCAGAGCATGCCTATATGGTTTGCTTCAACGCGACTCCGATGGAGCGAGAGTTGGCGCTTAAGCTGGAAATTCCCCTACTCGCACTCGATCCAGATTTGTTGCACTGGGGTACCAAGAGCGGCAGTCGACAAATCTTTCAAGAGACTGGGATTCCCCATCCCGATGGGAGTGAGTTAGTACACACGGCTGACAGCTTGGCGGAGGTCACCGCTGATTTGTGGGAGCGGCAGCCCCATTTACAGCGTATTGTCATTAAGCTGAACGAAGGGTTCTCCGGCGAAGGCAACGCCCTACTGAACTTAGAACCGCTACAAACTGTAGCCCCCGGAAAAATTGATCATAAATCCCGTAAGCAGCGCATCTTAAAAGCGTTTAGCGATTTACGGTTTCAGTGCTCAACGGAAGTCTGGGAAGACTTTGAGGCGAAAATTCATGACCTAGGGGCGATCGCCGAAGCCTTCATTGAGGGAGATCCCAAACGATCTCCCAGTGTTCAGGGACAAATCAACCCCCTCGGGGAGGTTGAGATGCTCTCCACCCATGATCAAGTGCTGGGGGGACCAGATGGTCAAATCTTCTTAGGATGTTCCTTTCCTGCTGACGAAGAGTATCGTCTACGCATCCAAGAGATGGGCGCAGCCGTCGGCCGAAACTTGGCTAAAAAAGGGGCTTTAGAACGATTTGGAGTCGATTTTGTGGCGGTTCGACATCCAGACCGGACTCCTCAGTGGGATTTGCAAGCCATTGAAATCAACCTGAGAAAAGGCGGCACGACTCATCCCTTCATGGCGCTCAAATTGCTGACGGACGGTCACTATCATCCCGCTGATGGGCTGTTTTACTCCCGACAGGGACAGCCAAAATTTTATCGAGCCTCGGATAACCTTCAAAAATCCACCTATCAGGGTCTTCTACCCAGTGATTTGATGGATATCATCGTCAGCGATCGCCTCCATTTCAACAGCGCTGAAGGGGTGGGAGCTGCCTTTCACCTGATGGGCTGCCTCTCGGAATATGGCAAATTGGGCCTAACCAGTATTGGCAACTCACCTGAACAGGCCGAAGCTATTTACCATCAAGTGGTCGCATCCCTCGACCAAGCCACCTAATACTTGTCAAAAAGGCTAGGAATTCTGCATCGAGCGAGGTTTCAGCGGCTTACACGGGCTTCCTAAGCAAATATAGCCATCCGGTAAGTTACTAAACACGCTACTTCTTGCACCCACAACGCTGTTGGCCCCAATGGTGACGCCTGGGCCGACAAAGCAGCTCGCTGCTACCCAGGCACCGTTTTCAATCGTGATAGGAGAAACTTGGAGGCCGAAGGCGCGATCGCCTAAGTCATGGGACCCGGTGCAGAGATAAGTGTTTTGAGACACAACACAGTGGCGTCCAATCCGAATAGATCCTAAGCTATAAAGCTCAACGCCGCTACCAATCCAGCTATAGTCGCCGATTTCCACTTGCCATGGATAGTGAAACCGGGCCGACGGGCGAATAACCACGCCTTTACCAATACGGGCTCCAAACCATCGCAGCAGTAGCCGACGCGGAGCATGGTGAGCATGCAGAGTGAGCGGAAACACCACCGCCTGTACTAACCACCATAGCAAGATCCACCATTTGGCTCGCCCTGGAGAATACCAAGATTGATCATACTCTCGCAAATCAACCCATGGCTCAGCCCCCAGACTGGACTGCCACCGTCGGCCTAGTGCCGCTTGATTATCAGAAATTGGAGTCATACTCTCCCTTAGCTCTGGGCTTTAGCCGGGGCAATTGCGGGAGCCTCTTCAGGCGTTGCCGATTGGGAGTTATCGCCCTGCTTTTTGACATTGAGCTGGCCGCCAAACTTTTGCAGTTCAAACAGCTTTACACCAATCTGATATTCGTACTGGCTCAGCAAGCGACCATAAATGTAGCCAGCCTTGCCATCCAAAAAGCCGAGACGAATGAAATAGAACAGAACAAATCTAAGGAATGGCTTAAAAGGCAACCGCACCCAGATCTTCTTCAGGAAGCGCTTACGCTGTACTGAGTCGCCAAAAAGATTAGCGCCGATGGTACCATCTTCGCCCATGCCATTGAGAATGTTGTAGTAAACGCGGGCTTCCCAATTGGAGTAGCGATTATGCCGCTGCAGCCAGTGGTAAAGGTCTCGAAAGTCGATATGCAGCATATCATTTTTGAGGTAGCCGACTTCGCCTTTATCGATGACGACGTGCTCATGGACCTCATTGTCTCCGGTGTTGCGGATTTCCTCGGTGTGGAGATTTTCGTAGCGACCGTTTGCATGGCGGAACAGACGGAGATTCCAATCAGGGTACTTGCCGCCATAGCGAATCCATTTGCCGAGGAAAAACACCCGTCGATTGAGATAATAGCCGCTAAAGCCAGGCTTCTGAATTGCCTCAGCAATCTCATCCCAGAGCTCGTCGGTAATGCGCTCGTCGCAATCGACAATCAATACCCAGTCATGCTTAAACGGCAAGTTGTCCAAGGACCAATTTTTCTTTTTTGGCCAGCGGCCGTTGAAATGAAACTGGACAACCTTAGCTCCATACTCTTCACAGATTTCCTCGGAGCGATCTTCGCTTTGGGAATCTACGACAAAGACCTCATCAGCACGGGCAACGCTGGTCAAACAAGCCGGGAGGTTGGCTTCTTCGTTTTTAGCGGGGATGAGAACAGAAACTGGGAGTTTAGAAGACATCGTAGATTCTTGAGTCATGGGTGATATTCAGGCGAAAAATCAGTAGAAGAAGAATAATTAACTGAATAAGGACTCGTTGCTGGTACTCATGGCCAAGTCAACGAACGATAGGATAACTAGGCTCATCCCGATGCTGGGCGCAGCAAATGACGAATGACACTGCTAAGGTACCCAACTTGCCCATAGGCATAGAGCATATTCTCAAATCGTTGAGCGGGGTCAGGGAGATATTTGAGAGTTTTGTAAAGTCCTCGCACTAAGCGTTCCGAACCAGCCTGTAGTTGTCCCCAGCCCGATCGCCCCGCGATCTGTTCGCGATAAGACTCGCTAATGCCTTGCCACCAGCTACGACTGATAAACCAGGATGGTGACAGCCGATTAGGAGCAACATTGTGAGCCACCAAGGCTTCAGGCAGGTAGGCGACTCGATAGCCCATTTCAAGGGCTTTTTCGGTCATGAACAGCTCTTCATTGGAGAGCAGATTTTTGCCCACACGGCCGAGATTGACGTCAAACCCCCCAATTCGGTTCAAAAATTCCGTTGTGATGGAATAGTTCAACCCTCTCGGAGTCAGCCCTGGTTGAGTGATGTATGTGACTTGATCCCCTAAGTCATAGGCCCCTAAATTACCAGCCATCCCATCTGACAGCCATCGTGGAGGCGTGCAGTCGAGGGGCCAAATTAATGTCACCCGACCACCCGCGATCGCCACTTGAGGGTCTTGCTCGTAAATTGAGACCAGCGCTGTTAGCCAGCCATGGCTGGCTTCGGCATCGTCATCCAAATAAGCGAGGATCTCGCCCTCAGCAGCTTGCGCCCCGGCATTGCGCGCCGCAGACAGGCCCAGCGTCGATTCGTATATGTAGCGTAATCTGGGATGGGGAGACCGGGCCTCGACAACGGCTTTGGTTGAATCTGTTGAAGCATTATCGACAACGATTACCTCGTAATCGGTAAAGTCCTGGTCTAGTAGGCTGTCAATTGCAGCCCCGAGGTATTCATCCCGATTGTGGGTACAGATAATCGCTGAAATGCGAGTTGAGGGCATGGAATAACTCCACTCGGCAAAGATGTTTAATTTATTTTCGGTTCGCTCTCATCGTTCCCGTTCGCTGTTTCATTCTCGTCATTGCCAGCCATTCTTCGGCTACTTTTGGGAAAGATTCACCGTAAGTTAATATCCGTTGAGTGACCTATCCGGCAAAAAACCGCTATGTCGAGTGCCTTCAATTCATCCGATTTACCCCAGGTTGACTTGGCCCCCTTGATTGATCACTCTTTGCTCTTGCCGATGGCAACGGAGGAGCAAGTCAGACAGTGGTGCCAAGAGTGCGATCGCTACCGATTTGCCGCCCTTTGTGTGGCCCCGACCCATGTCGCCCTCGCCCGTGAACTTTTGCAGGGCAAAAGTAGTGCTATTTGTACAGTGATTGGCTTCCCCACTGGTGCCACCACCGCCGGATGCAAGCTGTTTGAGGCCCAAGAGGCCGTCGAAAACGGTGTGACTGAGCTGGATGTGGTCATCAATTTAGGCTGGCTCAAATCAGGAAAATATGACCAACTCCATCGTGAAATCGCTGAAATTTGTGAAGCTACCGATACCCCAGTTAAGACAATTTTAGAAACGAGTCTGTTAACACCGGCAGAGCTTAAAGCGGCGGCAGACATTTGTATGGACGCTGGAGCAAGCTTCTTAAAAACCAGCACCGGTTGGCAGGGGGGCGCTACGGTAGAAGTCGTACGTCAGCTCCACGAACTTTCAAAAGGTCGGGTCGGCATCAAAGCATCCGGCGGCATTCGCTCAGCAGCCCAAGCCCTGCTGCTAGTGCAAGCAGGCGCGGCCCGCATCGGGACTTCCCGGGGGCCAGACTTGATTCAGCAACAAGCAGCTTTGGTTGAGGGTTGAAGAAATTACCCTGCGCCCTGTGTCATCTAGTTCACCTTCTGGATACTGAGTTTAGTTGCCTTATAGATAAGGCAAAATAGATAAGGCAAAGGTTCAACCAGGGATAGGGAAGCTGACAGAGGCAGGGAACGGCGCCAAGCTTCAGAGCTGAAGTCATGCTATGCCCACGTGGTTAGGCTGTAATGTCACGTTATGAAATGGCTTGAGTATTGCTAAGTGCGATCGCCTTGCGAAAGATCACCTTATCGACACCCACATCGTAAAAATCTCGAATGCGAGCTTCACGCTCAAAACCACAGCTTGCGTAAAACCGCCATACGTATTCAACGGCTTCGATACCGGCAGTTTCAACGAGTAGTAACCTCGCTCCCCTGTCCATGAGCCACTGTTGTACGTATGTCAATAGTGCCCGCCCTCGCCCCTGTTTTTGATGGTGTGGATGCACTGCTAGCCAATATAGATTCCATGTACCAGTAGTCATTTTCTCGGGAGCTAGATAAGCGACTCCGACCGGACCGACATCATGATCGTCGGTAAACCAAACATCCTGTTTTCCAGGAAATTTCAGCATTGCTGTCAGTTGCTTAATCTCTTCTGGCTCAAACAGGTTCGAGACTTGCGCTAGCTCTAGCAAAGCTGAGTGGTCAGAGGGGACCGTGGGTCTAATCATCAGTAAGCTATTCGAATGGATGAGCGATTTGCTCAAGTTGCACCAAGCGCCATTGTACTTGCCAGCCAGCAAAATAAGATTTGGCAAGAGCTGTAGCTCTTTAGCCTGCTACCCTCTCCGGAGCGGGGACAGAAAGAAATGCCGATGCGGCAGCTCTGGACACGAATAAAAACGATTAATCTGAACCAGATAGGCAAGATCAACCCAAATCATAGGACTGGCCATAAGCATTTGGCCACCTCAGCGAACGATTTCATCGTCTCGACCATCTGTACGGGACTCAGTCTCAGTCCGCAATCTAACAGAATCACCGTGGGACGGTAGACCTTCGGCCTCGGTGAGGCGAGCGATCGCATCTGCTACTTGATCTAACGCGCGGGGTGAATATTGAATCAGGCTGGAATGTTTCATGAAAGTTTCGGTGCTCAGAGGAGACGCATATCGAGCCGCGCCCGACGTAGGCAGCGTATGGTTAGGACCCGCCAAATAGTCGCCAACGGCTTCCGGGGTAGCATGGCCGAGAAAGATCGCCCCAGCATGTCGAATTTTATCCAATAGGCTCCAGGGATCGTTGACCTCGAGTTCTAAGTGCTCTGGGGCAAACTGATTGGAAAGCGCCGCTGCCGTTTCCAACGTGTCCACTACAATGACGACACCATAATTAGCGATCGCTTTTTCTGTCAGGGTTTGGCGTGGGTGCCCGTCAAGCTGACGTGCGACTTCTGCCACAACCCGCTCCGCCAAAATCGTGTCAGGAGTAATCAAAATAGCCGCTGCCATAGGATCATGCTCGGCCTGAGCCAACAAATCGCTTGCCACGTGAATGGGATCAGCACTACGGTCAGCAATTACCAGTACCTCAGACGGCCCCGCGAGGGAATCAATGCCCACCGTGCCAAAGACTTGTTTTTTCGCCAGGGTAACGTAAACATTGCCTGGTCCTGTAATTACGTTGACGGCGGGAACGGTTGCCGTACCGTAGGCCAAGGCCGCGATCGCCTGAGCGCCCCCGACCCGATAAATTTCCGTCACCCCGGCTTCTTGAGCCGCCACCAATACCGCAGGATTAATCAGTCCCTGCTTTCCGGGTGGCGTCACCATTACGATTCGCCCGACCCCAGCCACCTTTGCTGGCACGGCATTCATCAATACTGTACTGGGATACGCAGCCCTACCGCCAGGAACATAAATGCCAGCCCGATCAACTGGACTGAAGCGCTTGCCCAAGACAATATCTTCTTCAAAATCCACCCAGCTTGCAGGGATTCGCTTCCGGTGAAAGTTCTCAATATTTTGATGGGCCAAACGAATTGCATCTATCAGCTCCTTAGAGACTTGCTGATAGGCTGCATCAACCTCAGCACCGCTGATCCGGAGCTGATTAACAGTAAGCTCCTGTCTATCAAAGTCAGCCGTGTACTGTAGCAGCGCCTCATCGCCACGGCGCTGTACGGTCTGCAAGATTTCCCTAACGGTCGCCTCTTTGTGAAAAACCTGATCATCGTGGGTGCGGTCACAGATACGCTGCAACTCTACCTGTGCATCAGCTAACTGATTGATAATGCGCAGCATTTCGCACTAGACCTGACTAATCGAATACGGCCAAAAAACTTGACAAAGGACAGCTCTGCCACATGAATCTTGGCAAAGGTTGGCAACAACCCCATCTGACTTATAGCTTAGCGCGACTTCCTTTGGCCATTCAAAATCTTTTGAACAAATCTTAGTTCAAAGTGTTATGATAGCCTTTCTGTATAGTTGAATTCTGGGCGAGCCGTGGCAAATATCAAGTCTGCGATTAAACGCATTGAGGTGTCTGAGCGTAACCGATTACGGAATAAATCATATCGGTCGGCTGTAAAAACCTTAACCAAACGCTACATCGATGCGCTAGCAACCTATAGCGCTGATCCTAACTCAGAAAACCTAGAAACATTACAAACTGCCTTGTCAGAGGCTTTTAGCAAGATTGATAAAGCGGTCAAGCGGGGTGTCTACCACCGCAACGCAGGAGCCCGTCGCAAGTCACGTTTGAGCCAAGCCTTTAAAGCTGTCAATGATCAGCAGGCAGCGGCTTCGTAGGTGTTGGCATAGGATAGTTGTTGTGCTTTAGCAGGTGGTCAACTGCGCTATGCAGTTAATCGATACCCATGTTCATATAAATTTTGCTGACTTTCGTCCTGACTTGGATGAAGTCGCGAATGCTTGGCGTGCTCGAGGTGTCGCTCACTTGGTGCATTCATGTGTAGAACCCAGCGAATTTGCTGACATGCAGGCCATTGCTGACCGCTTCCCTGAGGTTTCCTTAGCGGTTGGACTGCACCCCCTCGATATGGACAAGTGGACTTCGGAAACTGCGTCGGCGATTGAAAAGCTGGCTCGTTCTGACCGGCGGGTTGTTGCCATTGGCGAAACCGGACTGGACTTTTATAAAGCAGATGATCAGTCCGTTCAGGAGGCGGCATTTTGGGCACAGCTTTTAGTGGCCTATCGTCTTGGTTTGCCGGTGATTATTCATTGCCGCGAGGCGGCTGAACGGGCAGCGCAAGTTATTGCCTCTTTCCAGCAGACAGTGGGGCCCATTACCGGAGTAATGCATTGTTGGGCTGGGGCCCCTGAGGAAACGCAATGGTTTCTGAAGCTAGGCTTTCACATCAGCTTTAGCGGCATCGTGACATTCAAAAATGCTCACCAAGTCAAAGCATCGGCGCTGATGGTGCCAAGCGATCGCTTGCTGATTGAGACCGATTGTCCGTTTCTAACGCCTGTGCCCCGTCGCAAGGAACGGCGCAATCAACCAGCCAACGTCTTTCACGTGGCTAGCTACCTGGCTGAACTACGTCGAGAGTCTTTAGATGTCTTGGCTTACCAGACCACCCAAAACGCTATTGCGCTATTTCAACTACCAGTCGAGGCAGAGAAATTAGCCAGTCAGCCGTAGTCGCACTGGGACATGGGGGCACATAGCTAAGCTTTCAGGTAAAGTTTTAGCACGTTTCCCGAAAAACGGGTGTTGACAAATGACTTAAAGTGCGTTCTGTTTGTTAAGCTAGTTTGAAGCATGACACATTGACCGATAGAGTCGAGGGGAATGTATTGTTGCTGTCTGATAAAAAATATTGAAGTTTAAACGCCCATCAGATTCCTGGTAGTTCGGTTCCGGAATCATTTTTTGCTTTTACCGTTCAGCTCATCACCGCAATCCAGCAGGACTGAAGCTTCGTGTATTGGATCTTATTGAGAACTGTCCATACGGCTCAATACCGTAATCCCAAATAAAGCCAAGGCTACTCATATAGCTCGAGAATACTTGACAGCTATGGGGTTGTTTTTTGATGAGCACTTTCTGCTGTATAGATCGCTAGGGTTTGCCCGCCTGAGGAGACGCATGACCGACCAAATCGCTACGGTATCTAGCTTTACGTTGCCTGACTTAGTAGAAATCCAGCGTTCTAGCTTTCGTTGGTTTCTCGAGGAAGGGTTAATTGAAGAGTTGGATAGCTTTTCGCCCATAACAGACTATACCGGCAAGCTAGAGCTTCACTTTGTCGGTAAGGATTACAAGCTAAAACGCCCCAAATATATGGTGGATGAAGCTAAACGGCGAGATGCCACCTATGGGGTACAGATGTATGTTCCAACGCGCCTGATTAATAAAGAGACAGGCGAAATTAAGGAGCAGGAAGTCTTTATTGGCGATCTACCGCTGATGACTGATCGCGGTACGTTTATCATCAACGGTGCTGAGCGAGTCATCGTTAACCAAATTGTTCGCAGCCCTGGCGTCTATTACAAGGCTGACACCGACAAAAATGGGCGCCGTACCTACAATGCCAACCTGATTCCCAACCGTGGCGCTTGGTTGAAGTTCGAGACTGACAAAAACGATTTGGTGTGGGTGCGCATTGATAAAACGCGGAAGATTTCTGCTCAGGTTTTGTTGAAAGCTCTGGGTCTCACCGACGCTGAGATTTTTGACTCCCTGCGCCACCCTGAATACTTTCAAAAGACCATCGATAAAGAGGGACAATTTAGCGAAGACGAAGCTTTGCTGGAGCTTTATCGGAAGCTGCGTCCGGGTGAACCTCCTACAATTTCGGGTGGTCAACAGCTTCTCGAGTCGCGCTTCTTTGATCCAAAGCGATACGATTTGGGCCGGGTGGGACGATACAAGCTCAACCGTAAGTTACGCCTCAGCATTCCGGACTCTATCCGGGTTCTGACGCCGACAGATATTCTGTCAGCGATTGATTACCTCATCAACTTAGAATTTGATACTGGCAATGTCGATGATATTGATCATCTAGGGAACCGTCGGGTGCGATAAGTCGGAGAGATGCTGCAACACAAGGTGCGTGTAGGCTTAAACAGACACGAACGCATCAAACGAGAGCGAATGACGGAATCAGAAGCT
>JBHJHA010000096.1:0-7897 GCA_050331235.1 Leptolyngbyaceae cyanobacterium | reverse complement strand
GCAATCGTTGAGTACCGATTAGACGGTTAATACCCATTCTCTGTAATAGCGCTATGGATTTGAAGATCCCCCGCTGTCGCTGCCCCTTGAAAAAGGGGCTTTGAAGAATCTATGTGTAGTCGTGATTCGCAGAAATAGTGTAAGCCGGCTGTTAGCCTTTTAGAGCAAAGTAAGGCATTGCTCAATCGGCAGGACACTAATGCCTCCTGCGACGTTCATAGGACTCCGGCCAATCAGCTCGAAGTTAGGGCTTGCCGACCTCATTAAAGGGTAGTGTCGATCGCCCTAGCTGCAATCTGTCGGCCGGTTCATTGATTTGCCCGGGCGGATGATGGGTTTGTGTTGGATCAGCAGCAGAGCTAGAGCAGAGAACAGTACTCAAGCCAAAATCATCATGCCCGCTGGCGGTAAATCAATCCTGACTGTAGTGCGGTTGTTGCTGGTCTCGACTGCGATGAAGTCATCTTGAGGGGGATGCTTGAGGTGCTCATCGCTCCAGTCACCCCGGTAAAGTACCTGCATCTGAGTGCCAGGGGTGTGAAAACCGCTGTCCACGGTCACGTCAGCGCCTCTGGCTTCAGACCCGTGGGGGTTATAGGCAATTAAGACTTCGGTGTCGAACAGGATGGATGACCAAGCAGTGAGTTCACCTGGGCCATGGATAGCAAAGGGAGAACCGGCAAATGCAGTTTCTCGCAGGTAATGGTGCCCCCGGCGCAGGGTCTTGCCAACGGCGTCGGGACGGCTGCGGAGTCGGGCGATCACGGCGATGCGCTGATACGTTGGATGGTCGGGGTCAAAAAAGTGACAGCCCTGCGTGCCAAAGGCTCCAAAATCACCCCCAAACATTGACTCGCGAATATAGCGATCAATGTAGGCATGAGCAGGCTCACAACCATAGTCGTGATAGCTTTGATTGCCATCTAGGGCTTGCTCAGTCCCATAATAGATCGAGGGAATGCCGGGCATCGTGAGCTGAATGCCGACAACATGAGCGACCTGCTGGTAAAGACTCGGTAAGTCGCTACGGGCGGCAAACCGCGCCTTATAGGCCCGTGAAGACATGTCGTGGTCATCCAGCACAGAGACGTGATACAGCCCCACCTGACGATAGCTGCCCTGGTTGGTCGCATCATTAAATAAATCAAAGTAGGCATTGGGATGAGCCAACCCTTTGGCAAAGGCGGTGAGCTGATTATTTGCGTTAACGATATCCAGGGCCGCATCCAAGTTGCGGCCGAAGACCTCTAGATAGCCCCCCAGCATCCCCTCATCAGTGATTTCGCCCATCAGCAAAAAGTTATCTTTTCCGATCGCCTGAGCATATTCCTTAATTTCAAAGCAAAACTGCCGCGACTCCTCCGGCGACACGTGTTTGACTGCATCTACTCGGAAACCGTCACAGTCGCTCACCGCAATCCAATATTGATAGACCCGAGCCAGAGCTTTGATGACGTTGCCGTTTTGCAGGTTAAAGTCCTTGAGATCGAAAAAGTCACCTCGCCGAAATTCCGTTAGTGGGCTCATGTTGTCTTCCCAGGCCGCTGCCTCCCAATGACTAATTGAGCCGCAGCGGGTGTACCAGTCAAAGTTTTGAAACTCCTCTGGCCATACGCCATCCTCAATGGTTTGGGGTTGGGCAATGCTCTCTCCCTGGGCTGACCGATAGCCGTGGGCCGCATAGGGCGGCGAAAATCGGTAGGGCATCTCGGCCTGGGCTGCCAGATCGCCCCACTCACCGCGATAAAACCAGTTATTGCCGCTGTGGTTGTAAATCACATCCAGGACGACATACAAGCCACGTTCGTGGGCGGCATCCACCAGATCTCTCAGGTCTTGGCGCGTACCAAAGCGGGGATCAATGTCCAAGAAGTTTTGAATACCGTAACCGTGATAAGTGTCTAAGTCGGCTCGCTGTCGCCAGGGAGGGTTGAGCCACAGGGTCGTGACACCAAGATTTTGTAGATAGTCCAGCTTACTCGCGACCCCTCTAAGCGTGCCGCCGACAAAGCGATTGCCCGCCGCCATCCAGCGACCATGATCGGTAGCTTGATATTGTTGCGGCTGGGTGAAGTCAAATCGGGGACGAGTCGACTCTTGACCGTCGCTAAAGCGATCAGGCAACAGCTGATAGAAAAAATGGTCGCGCCAATTAGTCGGACTGGGATGGACCGCGCCGCGGGGCTGCACATTTAAATTGGCTAAGCGAGTCGGGAGGGATGGTTCAATGGGGGTTGGCATGGGGATGATCTGAGAAAAGCTTAATTCTTGGAGGATGGGGGCGCGATCGTATGAATTTTGAGGAAGTTGGTATTGCCCGCCTGATGCAGCGGCAAGCCGCCCATAATCAATACCTTGTCCCCAGCATTCGCAAACTGCCGAAATGTCAGGGTCCGCACGACTTGCTCAAACAACTGCTCGATGGTATCGGCTAATTGATTAACTAGGATGGGCCTCACCCCCCAGGCCAAGTTGAGCTGGTGGTAAACGTTACGACTGGGCGTTAGGGCGATAACCGGGACGCTGGGGCGCTCCGCCGCTGCCAACTTAGCGGAGTGGCCAGTTTCAGTGATGGTGACGATACATCGCAGCTCAAGGACCTGATCGATCGCGTTCAATGCCTCGCTAATCGCATGGGGATCATCTACCTCAGGCGGCGGATAGTTCACATATTGAGTTTCTGGCTCGACATCAGTCGCAATCCGCGCCAGCATTTCAACGGCGGGCACCGGATAGTCGCCCACTGCCGACTCCCCCGACAGCATGACTGCATCGGTGCCGTCAATGATGGCGTTGGCGACATCACTGACCTCAGCCCGGGTCGGTCGCGGATTATGAATCATGCTGTCGAGCATTTGCGTGGCCGTGATGACGGGAATGCCTTTCTGGTTACACAACCGGATAATCTTTTTTTGGATGAGGGGCACCTTTTCCGGACTCATCTCTACGCCCAAATCTCCCCGCGCCACCATAATGGCGTCACACTCGCTCACGATCGCCTCTAGGTTAGCGATCGCCTGGGGCTTTTCGAGCTTGGCCAACACGGGTACCCTTACCCCTTTATCTGCCAACAGTGCTTTGAGCTCCTGAACGTCTTCGGGCCGACGCACAAAACTGAGGGAAACAATATCGACCCCCTGCTCCACCCCAAAGGCCAAATCTTGCTGATCTTTCTCCGTGAGGGATGGTAATCGGAGGTTCAGGGTTGGAAAGTTGACCCCCTTATGACTTTTCAACGTGCCGCCAGTCACTACGCGACAGTCAACCGCCTGGTTATGAACTGCCTCGACACGTAGTTCGAGCAAACCATCATCAAGCAAAACCTGGGTCCCTGCTTCAGCTTCTTCGGCCACGTGGGGATAATCGATCGCCACCGTCTGCGCCTGACCGTGAAAATCTGCTAATGGCACTAGCTTGATCGTTTCTGCCGGGGTCAATTCCATTCCCTCGGCCGGCAGATCCCCCACCCGAATTTTGGGGCCTTGCAGATCCTGTAGCAGGGTCAAAGGCTGATCTAGCTCTTCGGCAATCTGTCGCAGGCGACGAATATTTTCGGCGTGGTCGTCATAGCTACCGTGGGAAAAGTTAAGGCGAGCGACGTTCATACCGGCAAGAATGAGTCGCTTGATCATCTCCGGCGAATTGCTGGCCGGGCCGATTGTGGCAACAATTTTAGTCCGGCGAGAAAGGGGCTGCATAAAAGACCTCTGGTGGATGGACAGGGATTACGGTCCGGTCATGGCAAAGCGGAAAGCACAACTGGACAGTGAACGGGCGAACAAATTAAACAGGGGACTGAGAGCGCCGTTGCGAACTCAGCCCAACAGCTCTAGGAGTATTTGCACAACAATGATTTTCACGATGGTGCTCGTGGGAAATGTAATGGCATAG
This sequence comes from Leptolyngbyaceae cyanobacterium, assembly GCA_050331235.1. GTDB lineage: Bacteria > Cyanobacteriota > Cyanobacteriia > Phormidesmidales > Phormidesmidaceae > Halomicronema. Next base: position 4,006 of record JBHJHA010000096.1, on the reverse strand, counting down.
CCAATTTCTGGCTGATTGGTCGGGACAGATTTGCAGGCATAGGCCAACACCGCCGGGTTGCCAGTAATACCAGAAATGACGCCCAGCAGTTCATCAAAGCGAATGCGATAGACATATTGACCAAGCAGCGTGGCAAAAAACACGATGGATAAGGTCAAAGCGATGCCCACTAATAAAAGCTGTAGGCCAGTCGCTTGAACGGTGGTGATAAAGTTCTCTGCCGATCGCCAACCGGCAACTGCTAAAAACAACGTCAGACCAAAGTCTCGCAAAGTTCGATTGGCCGAGGGTGGAATCTTCCACGTAATCGGGCCGGTGCGACCACGCCAACCCAAGACCAAAGCAACGATCAGCGCACCCCCAGCGGAGCCAAAGGCGACCGTGCCGACACCGGGAATTGGGAACGGAATCAAGCCAAAGAACACACCCAGGACAATGCCAATGCCAAGGGAGAGGTAGCTAATCTCGGCCGTGCTGCGGGCTGAGTTACCAAAAAAGCTCGCGATCGCCTCAAACTTGCCCCGCTCGGCCACCACCCGGACTTGGTCTCCCATCTCTAGCACTAGACCAGGGTGAGGATACAGTTCCGACTCCCCTCGGATAATAGACAAGACCAAACAGCCTAGAGATTCGGAGAGCTTCAATTCGGCGAGTTTGCGACCTACTACCTCTGGCCGAGACACATAAACCGCCAGATCATCGAGGTCATCCACATCCACAATGGTGCCATGGGCAGTTTCCTGCCCAATGAGCTGCTGGGCTTGCACCAGCGGCCCCCCATCCCCTTCTAGTAAAAGCTCATCGCCGATATTGAGGCGTAGAGTTCCCCGAGGCAAGCGATTGTGTCCGTTTTGTTTGACCGCAACGACTTGAACGTCCTCCGACAATTTCATCGTCAAGTCAGAGAGCAAACAGCCGTCCAACCACTTTTCCGTAATCAGCACTGCGGTGCCCTGCATGCCCTTGCGGGTAGGCGCAGGCACCTTGGGCCTCAAGAGTCGAGCCAACGCATAAATGTAGAGAATCGGACCGAACACACCAAAGGGATAGGCCAACCCGTAGCCAGCAATCGGCAGCTCACTGCCTGTTTTATTCACCGCGGAGTCGAGGGTGGCGGTGCTGACCATCGCGCCGCTAAAAAGGCCAGCTCCCAAATCTAATGGCAGATTGGTGAACGCAAATAGCAGGGCAGCAACGGCACCCGTCGCCAGGGTGCTGGCGATCGCAATCACGTTTTGCCATTGCCCGGTCGTACTCTTGAGCCCTTCCACGAAGGCTTTGCCATATTGAATGCCGATACCGTAGCAAAAGAGAATCAGCCCAATCGTACTCAAGATAGCTGGGGGTGCCGCCTCGGCTGTGAACGCACCAACCAACAGCCCTACAAATAAAACAGCTCCGACGCCGAGGTTAAAACCCGCAATAGAGACCTCGCCAATGGCATATCCCACGCTGATGATCAAAAACAGTGTTAAAACCGGCTGGCTATCCAAGAAGTCCCACAACCAAGACATGTCAGCAATGCTCCAGCATTAATAGGGGGCTGCTCAATCTTCCCGTGCAAATTCTAAGCCTTAGGCTTGACGACATTGGCGCAGTCGCGGCCAGCTTCAACCTCATCAATATTCGTCAAAGTGGTTTCTGCAATATTGGCCAAGGCTTCTTTGGTGAAGAAGGCTTGGTGAGCCGTGATCACTACATTGGTGAAAGACTGCAGGAGCTGAAAGGTTTCGTCCTGGATCACGCGATCAGAATAGTCTTGGAAAAACAGATCGGCCTCGCCCTCATAAACGTCCGCACCAAAGTAGCCCAGCTGACCGTTTTTGAGCGCATCAATCACCGCTCGGGTATCTACCAAGCCACCTCGGCTCGTATTTACCAGCATGGTGCCGGGCTTCATCAGGTTCAGCGTCTCGGTATTGATCATGTGTTCCGTCGCCGGCAGCAATGGGCAGTGCAGGGACACGATATCCGATTGGGCCAGTAGGTCGTTTAACGGCAGATACTGCACTCCCAGCTCTAAACACTCGGTATTTTCATAAACGTCGTAGGCCAACAGTTTCGCGCCAAATCCGTGCATGATTTTGGCAAAACAGCAGCCAATTTTGCCCGTGCCGACGACGCCGACCGTTTTACCGTAAATGTCAAATCCCAGCAGGCCGTTCAGCTCAAAGTTGTCTTCTCGCACTCGGTTATAGGCCCGATAGAGCTTACGGTTGAGCGTGAGGATGAGACCGGCGGCATGTTCAGCTACGGCATAGGGGGAGTAAGCCGGTACTCTCACTACGGTGAGCCCCAGATCTTGGGCCACAGCCAGGTCAACGTTGTTAAACCCAGCGCAGCGGAGGGCAATAATCCGAGTGCCGGCTTGGGCGATCGCCCTCAGCGTCTCGGCACTCAAGTCATCGTTAATAAACACGCAGACAGCCGGAAACCCCTCAGCCAACGAAGCCGTTTTAGGGGTCAGCCGGGGTTCAAAAAACACAAACTCATGGTGATGACTCTGATTAATAGCCTTAAAGGAAACTTGGTCGTAGGGCTTGGTACTAAAAAACGCAATTTTCATAGCCAAAAACACTCGTGAAGAAGGGGCGTCGGGCACGATCTCAAGCGGTCATTAAAAGCTGTAATCACGTTCAAAACCGCTCAAAAGATACAGAGCAGTTTCGAAATAGCGGCAAATTTTTCCTGTCTGGCCCTCTGTCAGTCAAGTCATCGACCTTCAGTTGCAGCCAGATGCCCAAAACCAGCAACTTTGACTAGGGTGCTCATCATTCAGGCTAGGGCCCAGATGCCCTAGAGATAATGCCTGACTTGCCAAGCAGATTAAAAGCTGCAGTTTAAATCTGGGTTATAGCGCGCTGCCGATGCCTATACGCCTGCCAATGTCATCGATTGGGCTCAGCCCTGTGACAACATCGTAGTGTCCAAGATGTTGCACTGGTTAATATCGCTGGTCGGAATGCCTTTGGTAAACCAGCAGGCCCGCTGCTCCGAACTGCTGTGGATAAACCAACCGGGTGTGGCCTCCCCGTTGGGGCTACCTAGGCCAGCGATCGCCTCTGATCGCGCCGGCAGTTCTTACGACTCCCGCAATGTCGCCTCTTTCCAGCCGGTTTCGCTGGGTCTCAGGGGGTATCCCAGACTTCAGCACAGCAGTCAGCTGGTAGCTCTAATCGCCAAGAAGACCAACAGGCCAATCATGATGGTTACTAAGGCGCCAATCACCAACCATAGCTGCCCGCAAGCCGCTGCGATCGCGGTAATCTTCCGTATTGCGGCTGCGATCTCCTGGATTCCACTTTAGGACAAATGCCCCAGTCGTTTAGTGCGTCAATCAGCAAATCGCCGAGTGACAAGTTACGGTTGGCATGTTCCGCCCATTCCAGGTTTTTGCCAGACTGGGCCTAGATTATCCATATATCAGGAGACGTTTTTAGCCTTCACCGATTGAGGGCGATCAACCTATGGACAGCTCGGATAGTTGGTCACCACCACCGGGATCGCATAAGCCGCCAAATCGCTGCGTGCCGGTAATGGATACTCCCCATCTTGGAGCTGTGCCTTAGCCTGTTCATCCAACACCGTGTAGCCGGTGGAGCTGATCATCTCGGGGCCCTGGACAAAGGTTCCCTGGGTATCGACAACGGCGACTAACGTACCGTCTGCTGGTGGTGTATTCAGACAGGCTGTGGCTAATTGATATTCCAACTTGAGTGGCTCAATCCGTGAGGGCAACTGCTTGTCACCGATGGCCCAGTCCTGGAGAACTTCACCATAAGCGCTAATGCCAAGAATGCCGCTACCGTCGTATTGATAGGCATTAACGTCGGTCAGTCGGTCGGACAGCGATGGGGTCACATCGGCATCACCATTGTTCGTCGATCCCGATTCTTCGGGTCGGTCATCTACCGTATCCAGCACTTCCAACTCTAGTTACACCGAGGCATCGGTAAGATCAACAAGGGAGGGGACCGCAGGGGGGGCTGGCTCGGCTGGGGCCGGT
>JBHJHA010000095.1:0-9736 GCA_050331235.1 Leptolyngbyaceae cyanobacterium | reverse complement strand
GGTGGCTTTTGCGATCGCCCTCGCCCTTGAATCCATGCTCTATGCTCTGGCCTTAGCCTATTTTTACACCCGTCAGCACCAATCCATCTGGGCTTGGCGGACGAATCTCCCTAGCCTCAAATATCTCTTGCAAGAATCCTGGCCCTTGGTGTTGTCCTCGACGGCGGTGGTGATTTACCTCAACATTGACCAGATTATGCTGGGCAACATGATCGACAATCATGCGGTAGGCATCTACGCTAGCGCTGCAAGTCTCTCGGAAGCGACTGCATTTTTGCCCGTCATTTTAGGGTCGTCTCTGTTTCCCCGAATCATCAAGTCGCGCCAGTTGGCCCGTCCTGTTTACCAACGGCGTCTCCAGCAATATTACGATCTCAATACCGTCATTGCCTATAGCCTTATTGTCGTGCTGATGCCCACGTCTGGATTCCTGATGACGCATCTGTACGGGGCTGAATACAGCGCCGGGATTCCCATTTTTGCTGTGCATATTCTGGGATCCCTGTTCACCTACTTGGGCATCGCTCAAAGTAAGTGGATTGTGACCGAAGGGCTGCAGCGCTATAACTTTTACGCCCGTCTGACGGGCCTCTTTTCTAACATTCTGCTCAATTTAGTCTTAATTCCTCTGTATGGCGGAGTAGGGGCTGCGATCGCCACGCTCATCTCCTATGCCATAGGTGGCTATCTCTTTTTCTGGTGCCTGCCAGCTACCCGCACGAATGCCTATCTAATGACAAAGGCCATTTTGCTCCCGATGCGCTTGCTCAGGGGGGAGTATACCGCTTTTTAAGAAACGTTATGAACAGAAGCGCCATGAACGGATCGCCTACGCTCAAACTATTACTGGTTTCTGGAGTGTTTCCGCCAGCCATCGGCGGGCCTTCACTGCAAACGAAGCAAATAGCCCAGGGCCTCATAGCCCAGGCGGAGACGGTGCAGGTGGTGACCTACGGTGCCCCTCACCGCAGTGGCATTGTCGAGGGGGTGCCCGTTACCTTTTTGGATGATAGCCCCCAACGTCATTGGTGGAGCAAGCTCTGGCGCAATCTGCGCGTCTTTCGAGACCTGAATCAGATCATTCACCAGATGCAGCCCAGCGTCATCCACATGCAAACGGCGGCGGGCAATTTGGCTTTCATGACGGGGCTTGCAGCGCGGTGGCACCGGATTCCCTCGCTGCTAAAATACACGGCTGATTTGGTCGCCCAAAAGGCCACGGTAGAGGATTTTGAGCGTACTTCAGGTTGGCCGCATCGACTCCGACACTGGGCTAACCAGCATAGCAAAAATGACTTCCAGCAATTGCTGTTTCAGCTATACCAGGGAATCTGGGCGACCACCCCGGCGTTTCAATCGCGGTTGCAACAGCATTATCGAGTGGCCCCAGAAAAGTGCTGGCTCTTGCCTAACTTTATCGACTTGCAACCGTTTGCTGCCGTGGCCCAGTGCCGCTCCGCTATTGCGACCCCTTCGAAAAGGGCACTAGAACTGCTGACCGTAGCCCGCTTGTTCCCGGTGAAAGGTTTAGATGTTTATCTGCGAGCTCTGGCCCAGCTTCATGACTTACCCATTCGGGCTCGCATTGTCGGGAGTGGGTCTGCCGAGTATCGGCAATATTTACAGGCTTTGGCGGCCGCGTTGGGGTTGAGCGATCGCGTTGCATTCACTGGAGCCATTGAGCCGGAACAGGTCGCGGCGGCATATGCCGCGGCAGATGTATTTGTTTTGCCGAGTCGCCATGAACCCTTTGGCATTGTGCTGATTGAGGCGATGGCAGCAGGACTGCCTGTTGTTGCCACTCAGGTCGATGGCATTCCTTATGTTGTCGAAGCGGGTCGGTCGGCGCTGTTGGTTCCTCCTGGGGATGTCGATAGTTTGGCGATCGCGATTCGCACGCTGGTGCAATCGGCTGACCAGCGCCAGACCCTGGCTGCTGCTGGCCGCAAACGAGCCCAATCTTTTGCCTTAGATCCGGGACTACAAACCCTAATGGCCATTTATCAAAGCCTGGATTCAACCTCAGTTCCTGTAGCCCCTCAGACTGCCTTTCCCCTGCCTGCTGTGACGACTTCCGCCATCGAACCGTGAACAACCTGTCTCCCTCTACCCTACATTCGCCAGTTGTATCAGAATCCCCTACCTCTCCCTTTGTGGCAATGAGTCCGCTCCATCGATCAGTTGTGATGGGCTTGATTGCCATGCTGCTGCTAGGGGTGGGGCTGTTGCAGTGGCAGCATTCATCCGCTATCTCAGGTATGGAATGGGTGTATTTAGCACTGGTAGGCAATGGATTACTCTTGCTGCTGCCGGTCATTTTCAATCGACCAAGCTTTGGCTGGTTACATCCCCTGGTGTTCACGCTCTTTTTTGCCACGTTGGATCATGTGCGGCGATTCGATGTGTACATTAATGGCCTGCCGTGGCATACGGCTTTACCAGGGTGGAGCTCGGACAGCTTGACAATACTGCTGATTAGGGACCTCGTGCTCCAGGCAGTGGGGACTGCCGCCATCTATATCGGGTTTTTTCTAGGGCCAAAGATTGAGTTACCCAATATTCAATTTCAGCAGCCGACTCTTCTGGAGAAAAAGACGGTCGCAACAGTTGGAGTTGCGGTGGGGATTTTTGCCGTTTATATGCAGACTCGTGGCGGCATTACCAACCATATTTTGTCCTGGGGGGCAGGGCGCAACACAGCGTTAGCGGGGTCTTTCTATTGGCAGTTCTTTACCCAGATGGGCCTGATTGCTTGTCTGAGCTGGTTGACGATGGATCGCCGCTCTACCTCCAATCCTATTTTTTGGGGCTGTACAACCACGTCATTGATGATGGCTTTTTTGGTCGGTGGTTCCCGGTCTAGCGTGATTTATTTCATGGCTATGGGGCTACTGGCGTGGTTGCTGCGGGAGCAGAAAATTGCCGTCATGCGGATTGTTGCCCTCTCCCTGGTGGGCCTATTCGTGCTGGGTGGGCTGGGCAATTTACGAGACAGCACTTACGACGGTCAGATTAACTGGAATGTGCTGTGGGGAGCCTCTGCTGAGACGACATCGGATGAATCCACATTGGGAACGAGTCTGAGTGAGCTCTCTGAACGTAGCAGTGTCCATGCAGGGGTATTTCCAATCTTGGGGCTGGTGCCCAATCAGGTAGATTATCTGTACGGTAGTTCTTACATGGCTGTACTGACATTGCCCGTGCCTAGAGCCCTGTGGCCAGAAAAGCCTGGTCTGGTGGCCGGCAGGGTAGGCGAAACGTTCTTCAACAGCAACTTTGGTATCCCTCCTGGAGCGGTGGGGGAAGCCTACTGGAACTTTGGGGTGCCAGGGGTGCTGATCGCGTTCAGCCTCTTTGGTGCATTTCAGAAGATATTAGCCAACACCTTTATTCGCTACGCTCATCAACCAGCGGCAATTGTGCCTTATGTGATTACGCTGTTTTTGTTTTCGGGGCCGAGCGGCCTCTCGGCCATTTCCTGGTTGATGATGTTGGTGCCAACCCTGGCCTACTTAATTGGGATTGGCGCCCTGCGCGTGCTACTCCAAGGGGCTGGAAGTCAAAGTGGCAATACTTTTTTCCCGTAGCCTATCAGACTAGACATTCGTTGGAAACTATACGAGTTAGATAGATCGAATCACGGCTCCACATCAGCATATTCAGCCTGGCTCGTTTTGTCATGAATAGAGATTATGAGTACCTTACCCGCGTCACTCAATAGTGTCACCGTTGGCGATCGCGCTAATCTCCAATCCGACTTTGTGCAGAAACTGCCCGCTGCCGCTGCACCCCGAATTAAAGTATTGTTCTTTACGCCATCCTTAGGGAACGGTGGGGCAGAGATGCACCTGCTGCGGATCATGAATGTTCTGGAGCGAAAGGAATTTTCTATATCCGTCGCGGTTGCTCAGTCAGGGGGCAGTTACGAAGCCGCGTTAGCTGAAGATGTTACTGTCTATGCCCTTACCCCGGCAGGCATTCGCTCCAGCACCATACGCATCCTGAGAGCGATCAAACCTCTACATCAATTAATCCAAACCCACCAACCCGACATTGTTTGTTCTTTCCAAGCCCACGCTAACTTAGCTGCCATCATTGCCTGCAGAGGAGTTCTGCCGCGCCCCAAGCTATTGGTGTGCGCTCAAAATTCACCCTTTGCTCAATACCATCGCAACTGGCATCCGCTAGATCGACTGATGCGATTACTCATGGCAAAGCTGTATCCGCAGGCTAATCGAATGATTGCGCTATCACATGGTGTGGCGGCAGAGCTGCGATCGCTCGTTAGTTCTGCTCAGCCGTATCAGCCTGTACCTATCGACATTATTTATAACGCCGGGGTCGATGATGCCGTGCTGCAGGGGGCAAAAATAGCGACTTCCCTCCTTGATCGCACTTCACAAAATCCTGTGCTGATAGCTTGTGGCCGATTGCATCCCCAAAAGGGCTATGTCTATTTACTGGAAGCATTTGCCAAAGTGCGACAGAGCATACCCGCACGGCTACTGATTTTAGGTGAAGGGCCTTTGCGTGCTTCCATTGAGCAACACGTTAAGTTGCTAGGACTGACGGATGCCGTCCAACTGTTGGGATTTCAAGCGAATCCCTATCTGTACATGGCAGCGGCGGATTTGTTTGTGCTGTCATCCCTGTACGAAGGCTTCGGCAATGTGATTGTAGAAGCAATGGCCTGTGGGGTGCCGGTGGTCGCAACCGACTGCCCCCACGGCCCCGCGGAAATACTTGGGCAAGGCAAAAATGGCCTCTTGGCCCGACCGGCTGATGCCAATGATTTGGCCCGACAAATTCTCAAACTTCTCCAAAACCCTAAGTTGCAAGAAAAATTTGCCCGACGAGGCTTAGAGCGATCGCAAGCTTTCCACGCTTCTAAGATCGCTCACGATTATGCCGAGGCTTTTCGCCGCGCGTTACTACCAGCATTTGCTTCCGTCGAAAGTTGATGCCCATTTCTGTTTAGCAGGACCGACGGGGGGAGCTCACCCTGCTCAAAATCCCCTATGAACCTTGATGTTCTGCCACGCACTGTAGTCTACAGATAGTCCCATGCCATTACTAATTGCTTCTCAGACTTCCCAGATTGCTGCCAATGCAACTCCTCAGAAACCAGTTCGGGTGCTTTACTACATTGCTTATTACCAGCGCATGGCCGGGGCGAATCGGGTGCTGCTTGAGCTGATTACCCATCTGCCCTCATTCATCAAACCCTTAGTGGTGTTCGCTGGAGAAGGAAAAGCCGTAAACGCCTTTCGTTATGTCGGTCTTGATGTTGAGGTGCTGCCTCCTGGAGCGGCTTTAAATCAATTTGGCAAAGTCATGTTGAACTGGTCGTTTTGGAAGCGCATTCAAGTCGCCACCACTGAGTTGTTGCCTTATACCTTGCAATGTTTAGCCTTGATGCATGCATGGAAACCTGATGTTGTCCATGTGGATGGCGGTCGCGGCACTTTAATGATTGGGGCAGCAGCGCGTCTATATGGCTGCCCTATTATTGGTCATATGCACGGTCAACTCCCGTTTGGTGGGATCTCTCACTGGTATTTTGAACGCGTTTCAAATCGGATTATCACCGTTTGCGATGCCATTCACCAAGACTTGAGCCCTGCAGCACGCGCAAAAACCACAACGGTCTATAACGGCATAAAAGAAATTGCTCAGCCTGCCCAACCGAGTCCCTGGCTAGAAGCCCTTAAAGCGCAGGGCAATTTGATTATTGCCTGTTTTGCTTCAGTCGTGCCTTTCAAAGGTCATCATCATCTGTTAGCAGCGATCGCAGAACTCAACCGCCGAGGTTGGCGCGATCGCCTGCTGGTGCTGTGTGTGGGCGATATCGAGCCTGAATACCAAGCGCATGCTGACTGGCTCCTCCAGCAACAGCAACACCTGGGACTCTCAAATGTCACGTTCACGGGCTGGCAAGCCAATCCCTTTCCGTTTTATCAAGTGGCCGATATTGAAGTTTTGCCGTCCGTGAGTCACGAGACTTTAGATTATGGCAGCCGAAAAATTGAGGTATTCGGAAATGAAGGATTTCCGAATACCCATTTAGAAGCTATGTATTTTGGTTTGCCCGTGGTCGGCACTGATATTGCTGGTGTGCGAGAACAAATTACCGATGGGGTGAATGGCTGGATAGTGCCACCGGGGGATGCTCTGGCATTGGCCGATGCCCTGGAGCGATTGCTGAAGGATGAAAACCTGCGATCGCGCATGGGGCAGGCAGGGCGCGATCTCGTGCGGCAAAAGTTTTCCACGGAAGCCCATGTAGCTGGAATGGTGAAGGTTTATCGAGAGCTTGTCCAGGAAAAAGTCGCTCAAACGGAGGCGGAAGCAGATGACTTATTGGAGTCTACGACGTAGAGGGCGCGCTTTCATTTGGGGGGGTGTGGTATTTGCGATCGCGAGCTTAGTTGGGCTGTGGCTACGGACGAATGCGGCCAATGCTGAAATGCTGACGGTGTGGCAGCGCCCCGACGGCACCCCAGTGACATACTATGCAGCGGGAGATGAGTTCTTGACCGTGGCGTTTAAGCTGCTAAACGACTACTGGAACGACATTCACACCCAAAGGTCTCCCTTGCTGCGGGGGCATCTTGATCACTATCAGCCGCCGGAACTGCAAGCTCTCAACTATGAACCGGCTGAGGGGCTAATGGCTGACTTTGCCGAGTCCTTCTTTGGTGCCCGTCATCCCCAAAGCTTGCTGATTCCCTATGCCTACAACACGCCGATTCCTGGCAATCCGCAGAAGCCAGCAGAAGCCAATCTGACTTCAGAGGGTAAGCAGCCCGTCGGTTTGATTGCAAAAGCTGTGGAGTTTTGCCAATGGTTTTCGGGCGATCGCGCTTTGCAAAACCAGTGCGTTGAGCTCGCCCAGAGCACCATCGACCATTTTGATGTACCGGCTGAAGCGGAACGTCCGAATGGACTGTGGGGCTGGGTGGATGTTGCGAGTGATCAAGCGCCTCGCAGTTCCCTAACTCTGACCCACGACTATGGCGATGTGGCCTGGGGCATGGTGCAGCTATCTCTACAGACGGCAGATCCGCAGTTTATGCAGTGGGCCGATGAAAAGCTGCGGTTTGTCTGGCAGCACCCCATGAACCCTGATCTGCCAATTCTGCACGAACAGTTTGTGCTCACCCAAGCCCTAGAACGTCCTGAAGAACTCTCCAGCGATACCGATACGCTGTACTTTGTCCGCCGCTTGTTTGATCTACATGAACTTACGAGCAATCCTGACTACCGCGATTGGGCCGTGGCCGTGACTGATCTGTGGTTTGATCAGGCATGGAATGCGAAATGGGGACACTTCATTCGTAAGCTTAAACCCGACGGGACTCCAGCAGTTAATACCCTCTACGGGGATGCAAAATACAACACCCTTTACATGCTGGTGCGGGCCTATGAGGTGACTGGTGATGACGCTTATTTAGCCAGACTCAAATTGGCCTGGGCCAATCTGGTGGAGATGGGGCGGGGGGGACTCGCGCCAGAAGCCGTCCGTCAGGGCAGATGGGACCGCGAAGCCGGGTTAGATGCCGAGCAGACACTCTATTTAGACATTTTGGTTGAGGCTTATCAGGCCAGTGGCGATCGCGCTTTTCTAGACGCGGCTGAAACGCTTGGACATGCCATTCTGCAACAGGGAAACACCGTTATGCGCTTGGAGAATGGCCAAGCTGGACACGCTTTTTTGAAATTAGCTTTGGCCAGACAGCCCATGAGCCGTGTTGAGCTGACCTTAGCCCCCAATAGTCCGTTTCAGATTGAGCAGGCCGGAAACACTATTTTGCAAGGAACACCACCGACGTCCAAGGTGGTTATTTATATCCCCAGTGGTCCTTATGAAGTCATAGAATAGAGAATCTTATAAAGGGCAAAATGGCAAGATCTAAATCTTGCAATCACCTAAATTATTTAAAGTACTTTCGATAAGTAAAACAGCTTTTTCATCGAAATTGAACACAACACTCATTGCTACAGAAGTGTCGTGTGTCTCCACAATTTCGAAGGCGTTCTTACAAATTTATTGAATATTTTGCATGAATGATTCATGTGGGATTTTTGTCAATGAATGATCACAGCACAGTAGTCCTTGATTTTTGGATAGTAAAGGGCTTGATTGCCAACTGATTTACGCAGCATTTGCAGTTGACTAAACGTTTTTGAACATGAAAATATTACATATTTGCTCTATAGGAGTAACCGCTAGAACGCTACTGTTACCTCAAATTGATTACCTGCGATCGCGCGGCCTAGCGGTTCATATTGCCTGCTCTCCGGATGCGATTGCCACCAGCCTCCGCGATCGGGGATACATCATTCATCCTATTCCCATTGATCGACAAATTGCTCCCCTCAGGAATCTAGCCAGTCTGGTGAAGCTGTGGCAACTCATGCGGCGTGAACAATACGATTTAGTGCATGTGCATACTTCGATAGCGGCGGTGCTAGGCCGTCTCGCGGCTAAATTGGCTGGGGTGCCGCGGATTGTCTACACCGTGCATGGGTTTCCTTTCCATGACCAGTTACCCCCTGCAAAATATTGGCTCTACTTCAGTATTGAAAAGGTCTGTGCGCGTTTCACCGATTTCTTTTTGACGCAAAGCCATGAAGACTGGGTCAACAGTTCCCGAATGGAATTGTGTCCTGCTCACAAGGTTCGACATCTCAACAACGGGATCGACAGTCAACGGTTCAGTCGTCAACGGTTAAATCCTGTCCGTCAAAAGCAGTTGCGGCAGTCCTTAAACATTTCCCCTGAGGATGGCCCCATCATTGGCACCATTGGTCGCCTCACGCGGGAAAAGGGATTTGCCTATTTGGTTGAAGCGATTACTCAGTTAATGCCCCGGTTTCCCAATCTACGGTTGCTGATTGTAGGGGGCGAACTCAAGACCGACCCAGAACCCTTTCAGGCCGAATTAATTCAGCGGGCAATTGATCTCGGTGTTCGCGATCGCATAACCTTTACGGGCTTTCGCGATGACATTCCCGAACTGCTGGGTCTGATGGATATCTTCACCCTGCCTACCTACTTTGGCGAAGGACTACCCCGCTCCATTTTGGAAGCGATGGCGATGGGCTTGCCCGTGGTAACCACAGATATTCGTGGCTGCCGAGAAGCCGTCAAACCCGGTCTGAACGGATTGATTGTCCCTCCCCGCGATAGCAAACAACTTGCGAATGCCTTAGCGACGCTATTGGCAGACCCAGCTTTGCGTCAGCAGTTGGGCGCGGCGAGTCGCGCCCGGGTAGAGGCTGAGTTTGATGAGCGCTTAGTCTTCCAGCGGTTGGCGGATACCTATTGTGATCTCGGCATTGTCTTATCTGAAACGGCATCAAAGGTGTTAACCCCGATAGGCGTTGACGCGATTCCTACCGTAACCCCCACAGTCCCTGGAGGGAATTAAATGCACACAGCTTCCCCGACATCTACTTGGTCGCTGGCTCAATGGCACCAAGCAGAACATCAATACCTCATCCAGCGATCGGACATTCGTCATCATTTTGTGTTGAAGCGGTGGTTAGACCTGATCCTTGCAGGAACTGGCATCATTGCTATAGCGCCTCTGCTGTTGCTGATTGCGATCGCCGTGCGGCTGAGCTCCCCTGGTCCCATCTTCTTTATCCAAGAGAGACTAGGCCGCTATGGTCAGCCATTTCGTATCTACAAGTTCCGCACGATGGTGGATGGTGCTGTCCATCTCGGAGC
>JBHJHA010000094.1:0-56623 GCA_050331235.1 Leptolyngbyaceae cyanobacterium | reverse complement strand
ACCAAGAATCTGCTCAAAATCCTGATGCTGAACCGGCGGATGATGGAGCAGCCATAGCGAACCCTCCAGCTGACGTCAAGGCTGCGGAGAGCGGCTTTTGGCCGGTGCTGCAAAACCGTAACTTTCTCACGCTCTGGACTGGTCAGGTCTTCTCTCAGCTCGCGGATAAGGTTTATCTCGTTTTGATGATTGCCATCATTGGCAGTCAGTTTGATGCACCTGATCAGACGATTAGCGGCTGGGTGTCGGCGATTATGGTTTCCTTTACAATTCCCGCAGTCTTGTTTGGGTCTTTAGCGGGCGTATATGTTGACCGCTGGAGTAAACAAGCGGTTTTGGTGGTGACTAACTTACTGCGGGGGGGCTTGGTGGTGGCCTTGCCTTTTTTCCTCTGGAGCTCCCGCGGTTGGGGTACTTGGGGCGGTGTGCCGATCGGCTTCGTCGGTCTCTTATTGGTGACGTTTTTAGTCTCCACGCTGACGCAGTTTTTTGCCCCCGCTGAGCAGGCGATGATTCCACTCATTGTCCAAAAAAGCCGTCTCTTATCGGCTAACTCGCTTTACACGACAACTATGATGGCGTCGGTCATCATCGGCTTTGCGATCGGTGAGCCTTTGCTATCGGTGGCCGACGAACTGCTGCAAGGGGTCGACGGTGGAGCGGGTTGGGGCAAGTCACTGCTGGTAGGGGGCGGCTATGTCTTAGCAGGGCTGCTGTTGTTGGCCGTCAACTCCTCCCGAGATACTCAACCCGACCATGAGCCTCCCCACCCTTGGCAAGACATCAAGGAGGGGCTGCGCTATTTGAGTCAGCAGCGCGCCGTACGTAACGCCATCATTCAGCTAGTCTTGCTATTCTCTGTGTTTGCGGCGTTGGCGGTGCTGGCGGTGCGACTAGCGGAGCTGATGCCAGCACTTGACCCAGATCAGTTTGGGTTTTTATTGGCGGCAGCAGGGGCGGGCATGGCGATCGGGGCAGCCGTAATCGGACAGTTTGGTTCACAAATTGCCCGGGGCTGGCTGGGCCTCTTGGGCTCATTTGGCACGGCTGGAGCCTTGGGTGGCATGGCTCTGACCACACAACAGTTGGGGGCGACGTTGGGCTTGATTACCCTGCTAGGATTCTTTGCGGCGCTAATTGGCATTCCGATGCAAACTACAATTCAAGAAAAAACCCCGGCCGCAATGCGGGGGAAGGTCTTTGGTTTGCAGAATAATGTTGTTAATATCGCTTTGAGCCTACCCCTAGCCTTAGCTAGCGTTGCGGAAAACTGGTTAGGGCTGCCTTTGGTTTTAGCCATCCTGGCCGGAGTTATTGCTTCGGGGGGGCTGTTGACCTGGTATAGTGCCGGTACGGGTGATGACAGCACGGTAGACGCCTCTCTCGTTGAGTAAGCAGGCGATCGCGCCTGGGTTTTAGGCGATTAGCGGTCAATGCCCTCAACTTGGGGTAAAAACGGCTTCCTTCCTGTAGATGCATGTAGCGTGGCTTGGCAAAAAATCACCGTTTTGTGGCAACGTCACTTACGGCCGAGAGATTACTCAGGCGCTGCTCGAGCGCGGCTACCGAGTTACATTTTTGCACTTTGATCAGGATCACTCTCGGACAAGGAGCGTTGCTCAACACTTGTGGAACGAGGGGGCACCCCCTGCAGGCTGCGCCGAGATTGCCTTACCATTCCTGTTTAAGTCACAGATGGTGACAATTCCGGCCTGGCGTTCGGGCAGAATTCTGGCCGAAAAGCTTCAAGAACTACAGCCCGACATCGTCCACGCCTCTTTGACGTTGTCGCCCCTCGATTTTCGCTTGCCGGATATTTGCGCTGATCTAAGATTGCCCTTGGTGGCCACCTTTCACCCAGCTTTTGACCGCAAATTGCGGACCTTGAGTTCGGGAGCTCAGCACGTTGCCTATCAGGTATATGCCCCTATGTTGGCGCGCTGCGATCGCGTCATCATCTTTTCAAAACTGCAGCGCGACATCCTGCAGCGCCTCGGTGTGCCAGCGGAGACGTTGGCCGTGATTCCCAATGGGGTTGATGCCCATAAATATTCGCCAGGTCCCTCCGCAATTAAATCGACGTTGCAGGCGCGGCAGCTCTTCGTGTATCAAGGGCGCCTCTCTCCAGAAAAAAACGTCGAAGCCCTGCTTCGAGCCTGGCAGCAAGCACAAATGGGGCCTGACTGTCAGCTGGCCATTGTCGGCAATGGACCGCTTGAGTCATCCCTCAAGCTGTTTTACAGCCACGATAAATCGATTCACTGGTTGGGCTTTGTTCGCGACGAATCGCGCCGCATTGATATTTTGCGGGGAGCGGATGCCTTTGTGCTGCCTTCGATGGTAGAGGGGCTATCGCTGTCATTACTGGAGGCGATGGCCTGTGGCACGGCCTGTGTGGCGACCGATGCAGGGGCCGATGGGGAAGTGCTTGAAGACGGCGCTGGCATCGTTGTCGATACGCAGCGGGTGCGGCGTCAACTCCAGACGATTTTGCCGATCTTTCGCGACCACCCGGAGATGACTCGCCTCTTAGGTCAAAAAGCCCGACATCGTGTTGTTGAACGCTATACCCTGGCCAAAAATGTCTCTCAAGTCGAAGACATTTATCAGCATTTGGTGGCTCCGGCCTATGCGTCTAATTCGTCTTACATCATGCTGTAAGGGCAGGGAAAGCGGGTCGGCAACTAGCCTTCGAGGCTGGAGTGTTGGGTCGGCATAGCTGCTTGGGCTGCGTCTTCGGCGGCCCGGGCGATCGCCTCGGCAACCTTAGAGGCAAATGGCTTGAGCACTGACCAGGCTAGCGGTGATAACCAACCGCGGAGGCTGATGGAGTACGAAATTTGTGTTCCGCAAACGGTAGACTCCAAACGATAAATCACCCGCTCTTCGAGTCCTGGAATAGGAAACAAACGCACACTGATGAGTTCCTGGGGCGATACGCGTTCAATGAAGATACGGATCGGGATGGGTAACCAGCGTGGGCAGACGCAATAAATTAGCCCCGGTTTAGCCATTAGACCACGGGGGGCATTAGTGCTGTTGATGAGAGGATGCCATGAGGAAATATCGGCCAAATTACTGATCGTTTGCCATAGCGTCTCAATGGGGGCAGAGCTCAAAACCTGGTAGGTGCGATAAAACAGCCGCGATGACGACTGCTGCGCCAATGTGGTAGTGGCCAGCGATCGCCGATGGGACAACGGATTTCTCCAAAAAAACTGAGGCAGGTTCATATCAGACAGGTGAGACGATAACGCTGAAAAAGCCTACGAGAGGCGAGTTGCAGAGACTGAGACCGCGATCTCCTCAGTGAATAAAACGGCAACACTCTGCTAGCTCTGGAGAGAAATAGCGACGAGGTGTAATATCGACAGCGAGCGTGTTGTATATGTTTAATCACTCCCTCCACGCAGGCGGAAAAACTGAGTTAAATATTTAGCGTTCTCAATATTTTGATAGCTTTCTCATTGTAGAGAAATGTTTTGGGCTGGCAGTAATGCTTGTCAACACAAGCTAGGGTTAAAATCGTCTAACCCCGATGAAACTTAGGCTTAGCTTAATTGGTTTAGGAAACCGATGGCTTCAAACGGGTTTCCAGCGGGCTGTTGGGTGAGTGGATCCGTTAGCGTTTTCCTCGGGTCGTTTACCGTCACTGATTTGCTACAGACGGAACGATGTCCTCCGGCGGCAGGCAAAGGCTGCCATAGCCAATGATCTGAGGGACCTCGATGGCGCGATCGCACCCGGTTTAATCGTTTACTTACTAAGTTCTGCCGTTTTCATGACGACTTCTTCTGCGCCTAATCGCAACCCATCGCAAAACGCCATACCCGCTCCTCCTCCCGCTGACTCCCGAGAGCGGGTAAGTCAGTTTATGAAGGGAATCCAGGATGAAATATGTCAGGGGCTGGAGGAACTTGACGGAGCGGCTAAATTCCAGCAGGACCAGTGGGAACGCCCGGAAGGTGGCGGCGGTCGGTCTCGAGTTCTAAAAAATGGTGGTGTCTTTGAACAGGGCGGCGTTAACTTTTCTGAGGTGTGGGGAAAACAGTTACCTCCCAGCATTTTGGTACAGCGTCCCGAGGCAGCCGGCCACGGTTTCTATGCAACGGGGACATCCATGGTGCTGCACCCCCACAATCCCTACATTCCCACTGTGCATCTCAACTATCGTTACTTTGAGGCGGGGCCGGTGTGGTGGTTCGGTGGTGGCATCGACTTGACCCCTTACTACCCCGATATTCAGGATGTTAAGCACTTTCACCAAACGCTGAAGCAAGCGTGCGATCGCAACCATGCCGAATACTATCCAGTGTTCAAACATTGGTGTGACGAGTATTTTTACCTGAAACATCGCGACGAAACCCGGGGCGTCGGCGGAATTTTCTTTGACTATCAAGATGGCCGCGGCGAACTTTATCGCGGTCCCCATGAGTCTGGCCCAGCCGCTCACCATAGCCAACAGATCGGTGAGTTGCCCCAGCGCACCTGGGAAGACTTATTTGCGTTTGTCAATGACTGTGGTCAGGCTTTTTTGCCGGCCTATGTACCGATTGCTCAGCAGCATAAAGCTCAAGCCTATGGCGATCGCGAGCGACACTTTCAGCTATATCGCCGGGGTCGCTACGTCGAGTTCAACCTGGTATATGACCGGGGCACCATTTTCGGCCTCCAAACAAATGGGCGCACCGAATCTATCTTGATGTCGCTGCCACCATTGGTGCGATGGGAATATAGCTACCATCCAGAAGAGGGTAGCCCCGAGCGTCAACTCTATGACACCTTCCTAAAACCTCAAGACTGGCTATCAGGCGAAGTCCTCTAAACCTCGGAGCGACGACGCTTGCTGAGTGTGGCCGCTCGCGTGCTCACCATACGCCAGAAATTGCCAGTATCCCAACCTAACTGCGGTTCGCAACCGGGGGCAGTGCTTGATGATGCCCACCAGGAGCGATCCTGTGTCGTTATGGACACAATTCGGATAGCAATGGACTGCCGTGACCATTTTAGGTAAACGCACAGGGCATCGTCAGGGCTTGCTTCAGTAGTTTGCGATAATCTTTGTTCGAGATGATGTAGGCGCCAAAGCGAGCCAAGTGGGGATTCATCATCTGAGCATCAAAAAAGAGATACCGGTGCGAGCGCAAGTGTTCCACCAGCTTCACCATGGCCACCTTGGAGCCTTCTGGAATGCGGTAGAACATGGACTCACCGATGAATGCGCCCCCGATCGCTAACCCAAGGATGCCACCGGCCAACTCGTCACCGCGCCAAGTCTCAAAGCTATAGGCCCAACCTGCCTGATGTAGCTCCCAATAGATTTCTTTGAGATCGTTTGAAATCCAAGTGGTGTCTCGATTGGCACAGCCGTTGACAACGGCCAAAAAATCTCGATTGACCGCCGTCTGAAAGCGCTCTTGATTAATCGCGCGGCGCAGCGATTTGGGATACCGAAATCGGTCATCTAGCGGAATCAACGTCCGCTGGCGGCTCGAATACCAGCCCAAGCCACGACCATTATCATCAGACATCAAGAAGTAACCCTTGGCATACCCCTCAACGATCGCGGTCGTATCGTACTGAAATGGAATCACAATACCGTTAGCAAATTAGTCATGGTGGGTGGCTCAATTATGCCTGCTGTTGCTCTGCGTAGGCGGCATAGACCCCTTGCACGTTATACCAATTAAGGAATATCCGTGCGACCTCTAGGGCCAGCTGGGGACGACCACGATTGATCAGCCATTGCAGCAGCGGGGCGAGGGTGTTCTCATTGAGCCGACCGCCCAGCGAGAGAAGTCCCCACAACCCTCGATGCAGCCAAGCCATCTGAATCATCATCCGCACGTCCCAGGTAGGATGCTTTTGGTAAAAGAGCACCCCCATACGACCGCGCTGGATTTCTTTATCAATGAGCGAGGGCACCTGGTCAAGGGAAAAAGGCGGGTGCCAGTGATAGCCAACGGCCGCCGGCACTTTCACCAATGACAAGCCGAGATTCTTGAGGCGCACACCGAGTTCCAGGTCTTCCCAACCGTAAAGCTGAAACTGTGTATCAAAGAGCCCAGCCTCAAGCAGCCAGTGGCGCGCGATCGCCACATTCCCCGTAGCAAAGAAGGCTTGGGAATAGTCGGTTACCTTAAAGGGCTCCGATGTCGGATCGGCAAAGTTACAGGTATTGACCACGCGACCGTACGTAAACACACGATCGCTGCCCTTCTCGGCATAGGCTTGCCGCAGCGCCGTGCCGTGGTAGTGCAAAAAGTCAGGCAGCACGACTAAGTCGCTGTCAATGAAAATAATCGTATCTCCCTGCGCTTTGGTGACGCCCAGGTTACGGGCGATCGCCGGCCCTTTATGATCTTGCTCAAACAGGCGCACATGGGGAAACTCCGCCGCATTCTCCTGCAACCAGCCCACCGTCCCATCCGTCGAACCATCATCCACAATCACAATTTCATAGCCTTCGACAGGGCTATTGCCGGGCCAGTGCTGCTGCTCCATTGCCCGCAGACACTTTTCTAAAATCGGTTTGCGATTGTAGGTAGGAATGACAACACTGATGAACACAGCACACCTCCAAGCGGCTATCCCATCCTACTGTAGTGAACCCGCTCTTCCCTAGTTGAGAAAACCGGACATCACTACAGGGCAAAGGTGCTACTGAGCCCAGCGGTATCAGCGATCGTACCTTGATTGGCGGTTCTCAAGCTCACACTTGACTCGGCAACGACGGCATTTCTTCGCCTTGGTAGTCCCGCGTGGGCGCATCAAAGCCGCAGGAGGTGCCATCGGTGTAAACCACTTCGTCTTCCCAGGGCAGACGGTAATTGCCAGCCACCATATCTTTCATGTAGGTGTAGGGGCAGTCTTGGGCCCCGCCTTGCACGGCGACGTAGCCGCGATGGCCGAACTGATAGATATTGTTCTCCACGCTCCAATATTTGCGGGCTTCGCGCACCAGGTCGGGACGCACCTCGGCGGTGATGATTTCGTCGGGGCGATGGCTGCCCATCGCGAGCGGTTCACCGTCGAAGTTGACGATCATGCCCTCACCCATGGAATCAAAGGTGCCATCCGTCCCACACATACAGACCGAGGCCGTCACCATGAGGTTACAAAAGGCATTGCTTTGGTTCGTCACCCGCCAAGAGCTGCGAATAGGGGCGGTGTAACCTGCCGTGCGGATCATGATTTCGGCCCCTTTATAGGCACATTCCCGAGCCATTTCGGGGAACATGCCATCGTGGCAGATGATCAACGCGAGGGTGCTGCCGTTCGGGCCTTCGCAAACGGGAATGCCAATATTGCCGGGCTCCCAAGGTTCCACGGGCACCCAAGGATGAAGCTTACGGTAGTAGAGCTTCAGTTCTCCTTTGTCGTCAATAATGAGGCCGCTGTTGTAGGGATTGCCCTTGGGGTTGAACTCCATGATGGAGAAGCAACCCCAAATGGACTGATCGACACAGGCTTGGCGGAAAGCAGCCACCTCTGGGCCATCTAAGCGGCACATGATGTCAGGGTTCGTATCCATCGACAACCCGTGCAGCGAGTATTCTGGGAAGACGACGAGATCCATCGTAGGCATGTTGCGACGGGCCTTGCCGATCATCTCCACAATGCGCTGGGTTTGTGCGGCGAGGTCATCAGGGGTGACAACATTCGGCAACTGCGCCTGCACCATTCCCAAGACGACACCGTTGGGAGTCTTATTTAATCCGCCCAGTCCGCTCATGGCCACCTCTTAAGCAAGTATTAGGAATATTGCTAATGTGCCATCGGTGGGGTATCAGTTTTGTGGCGATCGCTGCAACTTTTGCCCCTTTCCCGGCTCCGATCTAGCAGGGCGATTTAACTGTAGCGACGGACGGCATCAATTTGCGTGATGATGTAATCTCGTTCGCGATAATCGTTGGTGTATCGAAGTTGATGACGCAGTTCTGCAATTTTTTGCTGCTGCAATCGTTTTTGCTCGTGATTGTTGTATTTCATGCAGACTTCCTTTGGCTGATATCGACGAAGTTGTTCCGAATCTATCCATCGCCAGTCGATGCGTGTGAGTGACGATGATACGGGAGGGACTCTATTAGGATGACCGGAAAATAGTAGCGATCGCTACCGTTTTTACAAAATGCAATCTGGCAGGCGATCTCGCCCCTGCTGCTAGATGTCCCGGTTAATACCAACTCTCTGTAATAGCCCTACAGAGTAATAGCGCTACAGATTTGAAAATCCCCCGTTGTCGCTGCCCCCTTGAAAAAAGGGGCTTTGAAGAATCTATGCATAGTCGTGATTCGCAGAAATCGTATAAAAAACAAAATTAAGAATGCTCTACCGCTTTTTGGATCGGTAGAGCATTCTCCTAACAACAGATATTGCTGTGATTGTAGAATGCTCACCTGCCAGTTCAACTGAGCATTCTTGCGAGATGGCGCTGTACCTTGATGCTGCTGGTCAAGAGAGCTGACAGGTGCCTCTGTCTAGAAAAGACTAGCAAGACTTTGGGTGAGATCGGTGGCTTGATGACCCAGAACCGCGATCGCTGTCTGGGTTACCGGCAAGCTGTCAATCACCATGGCCGCAGAGAGGGCCATCATGTACAAGATGGAATACTTAAACAAAGATTTAGCGATATCGCGATCGCTCGGTGACTGGAGTAGCGTCCAGGCTTTTCGGATGAAAATCCAGCCTAAATAAGCCGCGATTGCCGCATATACCCAGCCCGTGGCGGCCAGCGGTACTGTCATCAACAGGGTCAGGGGAACCAATACCAGGGTATACGCCCAGATTTGCTTGGCGGTTGCCTCATCGCCAGCGATGACAGGCAACATCGGCACCCCCACTTTGGCATAGTCATCTTGAATCACTAAAGCCAAAGCCCAAAAATGAGGGGGGGTCCAAATAAAGACGATCGCAAAAAATACCCAAGCCGCCCAACTCAGTTCGCCGGTAACGGCGGCCCAACCTACTAGGGGAGGAATCGCGCCAGCGGCCCCACCAATCACGATATTCTGTGTCGAAGACCGCTTGAGCCAATGGGTGTAGACGCCAACATAAACGGCTAAACCGACCATTTCTAAAACGGCACTTAGGACATTGGCAACAACGGCCTGCAGCACAAAGGCGATCACCGCTAATGAAATCGCGAAAATCAAAGCATCACGGAGCTGTATGCGACCCGAGGGGAGCGGTCGATGGCGCGTCCGCTCCATATCGTAATCAATGTCGCAGTCGTAAATACAATTAATGGACTGAGCCGAGGCCGTTGCCAATCCACCGGTAAAGAGGGTCACAATTAGCAGCAACGGATTAACTGTGCCTTGGGCCGCTACCAACATACTGGCAGCGGTCTCGATTAAGAGCAGCGGAATGATTCGCGGCTTTGTGAGCTGCCAGTAGCTTCGGCAAACTTGCCAAAAGCTGCCGTGCTGACGAGGTTGACTCTGCCAAGTGGGAGAAGTCTGCATATGTAGGAAAATCCTTAATGAGAAAGCGTTGAAAGGGCTTGCACCAGCCTATGAAACGGGCTCATGCGCGATAGAAGAGGACGTTACTAAAGGAAGACGGGCAGCGGCGCGATCGCGAAATGCGAGCACTGTAAAAGCCATCAGGGCGGCAGTCAGAGCGGCACCAACCGTGTGATGGGTGACAGTGAGCGGCTCAACCTGCAGATGCATTTGCAAAGTCGCAATGCCCAATACAATTTGCACGGCAAGTAAGGTGCCAATTAGAGTAGTCAATCGTCTCAGCCAAGGATGCAGTGCTGGAGTCCGCCAAGAGACCAGTAGCAAGGTCAAAATGGCAATGGTTGGAGGCACGACACCCAGCAAATGACTATTCATCACTTGACAGAGCTGCGAACCGCCTAAACATTGGTGAGCAGCCCAACGGGAACCCACCAACGCCCCCAACAGACATTGACCGTAGACTAGCCCGGTCGCTACCGGGCCAATTTTGGAGAGCTTGCCTGCAGTGCCCAAGCCTTGATAAGGCGTCAAACATAGCCCGATGACTAACAGCGTCAGTAAAAACGCCAGAGCAGTCCCCAGGTGAGCAGTCACAATGTCAAACCTTAACAGCTCAGTCACCGTGAGCCCGCCCAAGGCACCCTGTACCACAATGAGCAAAACGGCACCCAAAGCAGCCCACGGCAGCCAGTGGGGCACATCACGACGACACCACCAAGCTTGCACTGCAAGCCAAATCGACATGAGGCCAATGAGTGAAGCGTCTAACCGGTGAAACCACTCTAAGAAAACTTGTAGATTCATCTGCTGACGAGGCACCAATTGCCCATAGCACAAGGGCCAGTCAGGGCAGGCGAGGCCAGCATTCATGACTCGGGTGGCGCTCCCAACGGCCATTAAGGCTAAGGTTGCGATCGCCAGCTTCCAGACCAACCGACGAATTCTGATCGGGGCAGCGGGGGCTCCTTGACGAGAATGCTGACGACCCAAGCGGGGAGAAATATCAAAGGGAATATTGGCTGACATGTGTGATTAAAGTACAATCCAGAATCCCTGATCCAGATATAGAAGGCTGTCGAAGGGTTCGAAAAGCCGGGGCAGAAACTAAAGATTTGCAACCCATACCTGGGTGGATTGCTCTCACTTTAGGAAGAGTATTTTTAATTCCTTTGAAGCTTTAGGGTTTTCTTCGGAATTTATTGCTTTATTCAATAAAAATTGTGAAGTTTCTTATATCTGACTCTGGATGCTAGCAGAGGACGAATAGCGGATGACCAGGATAGAAGGCGCCAACTAAACTGCGGAACGCGCAGATCTTCGGCGGAGAGCCAACCGCCATGCCTGGATGGCGGGCAATAGCCGGGTGGCTCCGCAGAGTTCAACCGCTAGAGCAAAAGTGCTGTCGAAAGTGCTGTCGAATGCTTCATCCTTAACCTGGCTTCGGTACTTTAGGCTAGTTCGCGAATCTGACTGCCGCCCCGACTGTGGTGTGAAGACGATCGCGATACCTCCGTGATTGATTCCTTCATTCTGCGATTACTATGTCAACGCCATTTCAGCAATTAAAAGATAACTTTCGATCGCTCAGCCACGAACTCACTGACGACACCCTGCTGACGGCTCAAAGCACCCTAAAAACTTGGGTGGAACACAATGCCAGCGTGATCGCTCAAAAGAAGGCCCCGGCTGAATTTAACGGCACCATGATGCAGTGGTTTCACTGGTACATTCCCGCCGACGGTACCCACTGGCAAAAGCTCAAGCAGGATGCGATCGCCCTCGCTGAAGCTGGATTTACCGCGCTCTGGTTACCCCCTGCTTACAAGGGTATTGGGGGGAGTTACGACGTTGGCTACGGCGTTTACGACATGTTCGATTTGGGGGAGTTTGACCAGCGGGGCACTATTCGCACAAAGTATGGCACCAAAGAGGAGTACGTCGATGCGGTCCAGACCTGTCGGCAAAACGGTATTCAAATTTATGCGGATGTCGTCTTCAACCACAAGATGGCGGCGGACTTTGAAGAAGAATTCGACGCGATTCCCTACGATCCCCGGAATCGTCACCAACCTTTGGGCGGACCGCGCAAAATTAAAGCTTGGACAGGATTCGACTTTCGTGGCACCAATGGCAGCGGTGGCCGCGGCGATCAATATTCCAGCATGAAGTGGCACTGGTACCATTTCGACGCTGTGGATTACAACAGCTATGAGCCGGAGTTCAATGCGGTTTGGAAGATGGCTGATAAGAGCTTCGAAACGAAAGTGGATCTGGAAGTGGGCAACTACGACTACCTCATGGGTAGTGACCTGGATATGAATCACCCCGAAGTCAAGGGTGAGCTGAAATATTGGGGCGAATGGATGCTCGATGCGATCGGGGCTGACGGCTTTCGGTTAGATGCGATCAAGCATATCAATGGCGACTTTTTCAATGAGTGGCTAGATCACTTAGAGGCTCATACAGGCCGAGATCTTTTTTGCGTCGGAGAATATTGGACCTACAACTTTGGCACCCTGAGTTGGTACATCGGCAACGCGGGCGGGCGTCTCAATTTGTTTGATGCGCCGCTGCACCATAATTTTCACAAAGCCAGCAAAGCCGGCGGCCATTACGATATGCGCAAAATTTTTGACGGCACCCTGATGAAGGATCTGCCGCTGTTTGCCGTGACACTTGTGGAAAATCACGATACGCAGCCCCTACAAGCCTTAGAATCGATTGTAGAAAGCTGGTTTAAGCCATTGGCTTACGCCATTATTTTGTTGCGGGAGCAGGGGTATCCCTGCGTCTTTTATGCGGACTACTACGGTGCACACTATGTAGATAGGGCTCCTGATGGTAACGAGTACGAAATCTGGATGGATTCACACCAGTGGATTATCAATCGCCTACTTTTTGCCCGGGGCAACTTTGCCTACGGTCCGCAGTACGACTACATCGATCACTTCAACACCATTGGCTGGACGCGATTGGGCAGTGAGCATCATCCCTATGCAATGGCGGTAATTTTGAGCGATGGTCCCGCTGGCAGCAAATGGATGGAAGTTGGTAAGCCTCACAAGGCGTTTTACGACATCACTGGCCATATTCAAACGCCGATTTACACCAACGAGCATGGTTGGGCTGAGTTTCGCTGCAACGGGGGCTCGGTTTCCGTCTGGGTTGAGCAGAACGATCTGCTGTCGCCTTTAGAGAATGTCGCAATTTAGAGTTGAAGATAGTCGCTTTGATCGACTGCTGCTCAGGAATTGCACAGTTGCCTGCGTTACTCAGCCATCCAAAAAAGCGGGGTGGTGATTTTTCACCATCCCACTTCTGAGTGTGCAGAACCCGATGCCAGGGATCGAGATGTGCTTAACTCTATTAACCGCGGGTTGCAGTCCGCTTATGCACTGCCCCCGCAGTGCCCAGCAAGCCGATAGCAGCTAAACCTAACACTGACAAGGGTTCAGGTACAGCCGTTACGTGAATGTCATCTAGGTTGGCCCCTAGAGTATTGGGAATCCCTTGTAAATCAAACTGTAAGCGAGTCTTGGTATCGGTTGCGGTTATGTAACCTTCAAAGAGTTGCCAGGCATCGTCTACACCACTAACCCCTGCGTCAAGCATTTCATCAATGCTGCCAAAGGAAACGTTTAGCTGGTTATCGTTCCCTTGGCTGGTGTAGCCCTGCCGAGGACCAAAGTAAAAGCTGAGTTTATACTTTTTGCCGACCTCAGTCACGATGTCCTGAAAGAAACCCACGGGCTCATTCTTGTCGTAAGCGTGGCTATCGACCTCGGCGAAGTGCTGGCCTTCTTTAGCCTTACCGACTTTGTCATCACGAATTTCTATAGTGCTGGTTTCGTTAATGTTTTCCCAGCCTTCAACGGTCGGGCCACCATACTTACTTCCACTAGTGTTTTGACCGCCAAAATATCGCCAGTCATTGTCTGGTACTGCATCAGCGGGATTCTCGAATCCGCCGTTGACGACGAGATTGGCAGCTGAGGCACTAGGAGTGATGGAACCTACTGCGATCGCGGCACAAATAATAGCTGAAAGATTTGCGATAGTTTTCATGGTGAATACTTACTCACTGTAACGAACACCGGTTTTTGGTGGTAGTTATCTTTACGTCACCCGTCCCTAATACCGTAATACTACGATGATGGTATTGCTGGATTATCGGCTCTATCTTCAGCTCCCCCCTTTAACAATTCCTCGCTTGTTTGAATTCTTGGCGCGAATTATTCAATGATCATGCTTGCTTTGTGAAAAAGTATGAATTGACACTAGCTGACTTTGGCTATGAAGCTTGGGACTGCATCGCTGTTGATCTATACGCGTGAGTTTGCCTTCTGATTGGCCGATTAGATTCCTGCTTTAGGAAGTTGCTGTGGCGGTTACATCGGCTTAAGTTGACGTAGAGTCTTTCTCTGTTGACTCCAGGCAAAAGGAAAGAGCGATCACATGGCTACTTATCTAGTTACCGGCGCTAACCGAGGCATCGGCCTCGAATACTGCCGACAACTCCACCAACGCGGTGAAACGGTTATCGGGGCCTGCCGCTTCAGTTCAGAAGAGTTGGACGCCGTCGGTGTAAAAATTTTGACAGATGTCGATATCACGGATGACGATTCTGTGGCACAGCTTGTCCAGCAGCTAGCGGGGATAACCCTCGACGTATTGATCAATAACGCCGGTATTTTGGAGCGCGTTGGCCTCGACAATTTAGATTTTGCCAGTATTCGTCAGCAGTTTGAGGTCAATGCGCTAGGCCCCCTGCGCCTAACCCGAGCCTTGCTTCCTCTGATTAACTCCGGAGGTAAGGTGATCATTATGACGAGTCGGATGGGCTCTATCGCAGACAACACCTCCGGGGGCTCTTACGGGTATCGCATGTCGAAAGCAGCGGTATCCATGGCAGGAAAATCTTTGTCCCATGACTTAAAATCGCAAAAGATTGCCGTTGCAATTTTGCATCCTGGTTTGGTGAGCACTCGCATGACGGGCTTTACCCAAAATGGCATCACTCCAGAAGAAGCTGTGGAAGGCTTGCTGGCTCGAATTGATGGATTGACGCTAGAAAATACGGGTACGTTTTGGCACAGTAACGGCGAGGTCTTGCCCTGGTAAGGGCTCGATCACCGTTTAAAGATGTGGAGCTACAGCCAGCATTCGCCACGCTATGCTGGTTGACCCAGAGCCAAATGGTACAGGGCTTTGGCGGCTAGCCGGCTGCTTGAAACTCTGGCAAAGTGCCCAATTTGCGAATGTTGACGGCAACCTCCATGCCCAGATAATCGTCGGCGTTGCCGTACCAACTGCCCGACAGCGGCATGACCTGACTAGGGTGGCGGGCGATCGCCACACGTATCAGCTCAAACCCCTCGGTGATGCGATTCGTAGGATCATAGTTGCGCCAGCCCGCACCGGGCAAATAGACCTGCAGCCAGGCGTGGGTGGCGCCTGATCCCACCATACCGACTGCGCCGCCATCAAGGGCTGCATCGTAAAGGTAGCCGCTGACAAAACGACAAGCAAAGCCCAACCGTCTGAGGGCCTCGATCATTAGCCAAGCATAGTCACGGCAGGTACCCTGCTGTGTGCTCAAGGTTTGGCCTGGACTTTGGGTCCCTTCCGCTTCTCGGGCCTGATACTCAAAGGTGTGCCAGATTTTATCCATCATGCGGTCCAAGACATCAATGGCATCGTCGCGATCGCCGACGACAAATTCCTTAGCCCAAGCGGCTACGCAACCCTCGTTGTCTTCAGCATGGGGACGCATAAAATTAGATAGGTCAATCCATTCATCTGGCGTGTACTGCACTGGGACTATCCGAGCCCGCTCATGCAGCGGAAAATCGTCCAGGCTGCGAATGCCAAAGTGCTCTCCCCGCAGGCGATAGGTCACAATCAATTCTGTTGCTGGCTCAGCAAAGTGTAGCAGCGCCACATTATTAGACAATGTATCCATCATCCAGTGCACGTCGGCTGGAATATTGGTGTCTAGCGAATAGCGTAAAATCCGACCACTGTAGCCCGAACTGGGCAAAAAGATGGCGCGGTGGCCACCAAACGAGACGGGTTGACGATATCGATAGGTTGTCGTGTGCTCAAGGTCGTAAATAACTGTCATATCTAATCTCCTAGACCGGTGCTCTTCTCGCTGTTCCAATGGGGGACGACGAAATCTATGGCATAGCGAATGACAAATTTCTGACGCGCATCCATTTGGGCTGAACTTGGCAATTTCGGCTAGATCAGAGTCACCACAGGCAGTCTTTAGAAAATCCTTTGACTACAAACCTGTGGTGAAATTTTGTATTCAAGTTTTACCATCGGCCACTGGCTAATTGCTCAATCAGCTCCGGTAAGCGATCGCCCTACTCTGCGTGACCAAAAGGGGTCTCCATACCATCGACAAATACATTGGTTGATAGTGGGAGGCGGCCGGGGTTTTGCCGCGATTCGGCCGCAAAGCCAACGGGCAATAGCACGGCGATCGCAATGTCAGGGCGATCGCCAGCCCCAATAACTTTTTTCACAGCGTCCTCTTGCCAGCCATTCATAAAGCAAGACGATAGCCCCATTGCTTCCGCCGCTAAGGCTGTGTGCGTTGCCGCAATCATGGCGTCTTTGACTGCATACTCACGAGTTTTAGCCCCCAAATTTTCTTGGAATTGAGGAATCGCTGTTTTGAAATATTCCACTGTTTTCTCAGGCCAAGCGCCTCGTTCCAGGGCTGTCTGATAAATCTGCTCCATGATCTGGTCATCTTTCCAAGCAGTAGAGCTTGCGGCAAAGACAAATGTAACTGGTGCCTGGGCAACCTGTTCCTGCCCAAAAGCGGCCTCAGTGAGTGCTTGCTTTTGGGCAGAACCTTGAACTAAAACAATGCGCCAGTCTTGCAAGTTGTAACTACTCGGCGCGGCCACTGTAAGCTCCACCAAACGCCGCAACATCTCAGCCGGAATCGGCTCATCCTTGAATGACTTAATCGACCGACGAGTTTGAATTGCCGCGAATGTATCCAATGGGGCTGACAAAGATGTAGTCATAGATAGGATCCCTTACCAGATTTCAGCGTTTGACGTCAGCTGGTGGTTGGTGTGATGTTTGCGATTTGACCCACAGTTCTTCAGCCTCAGCGCCAGGCTTTGTCCACAGGCACAGTCAACCAGACAGCCCCATTATCCTAGTGTGTATCTCAGTGCAATCTATAGACCAAAAGTTAGAACAACCCAGTTGTGACTGGAAAGCTCTAACCAAAACCCGTTTTGGGAGATGGCGCTGTTTTGTCTGAGGTTTTCTGAACTTTCTGATATTTCATTCGGAAAGCAGATAAGCCAAGCTGAATGCGATAGATGAGGAGTCACAGATTACTCATGGAAGCATTAGCCTTACTATTTGCGATCGGAGTCTTTATTGCGCTCCTCGTCCCAGAAAAGCGCCCTAAGCCCAAAAGTCCAGGCGATAAACTATTTGAAGGGTTAGAGGCTACTTACAAAGCTCTGACAGGCGGTGGCGACGGTAACAAGAAGGACAGCAAGTCCAGTTTTTGGGAAAACCCTTGGTCTATTGTGCTGTCTACGATCTTGCTAGGTATTCTGCTGACCTACGTTCTCTAAGCTTACTTTTGACCTTGGAACCGCTGGCCAAGGTTCCATTGGCTGTCTATTCACTAAGTACGCATACTTGAGAGCGATCGCGGTGGCAAGTCAACCACCATCTTGGCAACAACGCATGCCGTTCATCGATTTGAAGGAAGCGCCGAAGGGTGGGGTGACCTATGAGCTGCAATAGGAGGTCCTGTTCACAGCCTCAACGTGTACGTCACCAGGGCAACTGCCGTGCTCAAGCAGATGCTTTTGCCATCCATTAGCATATAAATACGTAAACCATCGAATTTCAAAACACATCACTACTTAACTCAAAAACGATCTTCTTGTGAGTACGGAGATGATGAAACAAAAGACGACATGAACTTCCCAGTACTTATGCGGAGAATAGAAAACAAGTGGTAAAAAAGTTTCCTGGCATGAAATCAAACTGCTGAATTTATAAAGACATTTCTATCTATTGCCTTTATAGCAAGGGATTTCGCTACATATGCTTAATAACTCTCTCCGTATTTTTAGGGAAGTAGGAGTTTATTTAAAGCTTGTAGGAAGGGACTTTATGAATACGATGAAACTGGTTTCTAAATCGCTACATTCGCAGGAAAAGTTGGTTCTA
Source organism: Leptolyngbyaceae cyanobacterium (assembly GCA_050331235.1). Taxonomy (GTDB): domain Bacteria; phylum Cyanobacteriota; class Cyanobacteriia; order Phormidesmidales; family Phormidesmidaceae; genus Halomicronema. Next base: position 38,933 of record JBHJHA010000094.1, on the reverse strand, counting down.
TAGAGTCACGGGCGTAGGAAGCGCATGCTGAGGTCAGACGACTCGCTCCGGCACAGCAGCGCCGCCGACTACAGGCCATTACCCATCCGATGAAAGCGGCATAACCAGGATGAATCACTGTTCCACGAATATCAACTCAACTGTTCAAGCGGCGACTGCGCACGTTGGCATTTACGAGTGCGAAGTCAAGTTGAAGTTTCGCCTGATTGAGGAAAACTTGACTCACTGCGATCGCGATCAGTTACTGCAAATCCTGATGGATGCGTTTTCCTATGGCAGCGATGACTACTTAGAACCGCTGCAGGCTGAGGTGGACGTACAGGAGATTGAAGAACTACAGGCATCTCCAGAAATGCGTCGTCAAGTTATCCGGTTGCGTAACGCAACTTGTCTTCAGTAAGGTAGACTTGTCTTTGGTGCATATTGTTTGAGCGGTCGCCGCAACGGCATGGCATCGACAAGGAAAGAATGTTTGACACTGGGTACACCATTTGTCTATATTGGACAGTGTTGAATAACACATGCCCCCATCGTCTAGAGGCCTAGGACACCTCCCTTTCACGGAGGCGACGGGGATTCGAATTCCCCTGGGGGTATTTCCAAACTTCCCTCGAGAAGCTTGCAAGCTCTCGAGGGATTGTCGTATGTGACTTTATTTCTTAGTGAGGTGGTGCTGCGAAACGTCTAACCGTGTATTGATAGATTGCATCACTACAGGCTTGCGCGACAGCTTGCAAAAAGCTTTCTGCAGCCGTTACCGATTTTTTTGCGAAATCAGCCTTTGTCCGCCCGAAATTCTGGAGAACTATATAGTTTGTCAGTCAATAGAGGTGTCAGTGGTAATAGTTTATAGTCCAGCTAACGGCTGAACTCAGGTTCGTCTTCGTCGCCCCAGTCGTCGCGGCTTTGCGCATCAGCATCTACAAAGGTTTGGCGCATGGCAAGCCAGTCAACCTCATTAGCGGGGAGATCTTGCCTCAAGCATCCTTGTTCTAGATATAGAACGCGATCGCAAAAATTTTCGGCTAAGTCAAGCTGATGGTTACTCATCACGACTGAGAGACCTCGCTCTTTTACTAACTGGCTAATGAGCGTCAATACTCGAGTCGCAGCGCCTAAGTCTAATGCTGAGGTTGGTTCATCTAACAGGAGCAGTTTGGGTTGAGTGACGAGCCCCCGGGCGATCGCTACCTGTTGCTTTTGTCCCCCTGACAGCGCGAGCTCGGTTTTGTCGAGCCAGTCCTGTGGAATTTGCAGTTGATCTAAGCAATAAGTCACCCGCGATTGCCGTTCCTGAGAGGGGATTTCCTGAAGCTTCAGAGGATAATTCAACGTCTCCCAAACGTTCATATTTAGCAAGGAGGTACTCTGCCCCACTAACATGACTTGACGGCGTAACTCCTTGACCGCGATTTTCTCAATCGCTCGATCTTGAAAATAAAGCGAGCCACTAGTCGCTGCTTGCAAGCGGTTCATCAACTTCAAGAGAGAAGATTTACCAGCGCCCGAAGCTCCCAGCAGAGCCACAAAGGTCCCAGCCTCAAGTTGAAAACTAATGTCGCTCAGAATTGGCTGACCTGTCGCTGTTGCCAAAGTCACGCGGTTAAGCTCAAACAGCATTGCTAGCTAACTACCCCTCGACCAATGAGCTGCCATCCAGAGTATCCAGCAGTCTGCGGTCAACAGCAACAGGCTAAAACCCAGCAAAATAAAATACATCCAAGGCTGTGCCAAGGGCCGTACGTCTCGGGTATCGATATCGGTATGCGCTTCGATGTAGCGCAACAGCTCTGCAAAGCCAGCGACCCTCATCGGCAGTAAAAAAGCCGTTTGCCCATCGGTAACAAAGTAGTAGACTAGGCCACCTTGGCCAGTAGTCCGCGGTTTGAGTGCGGTAATATCGGCCCAACCGAGGGCCCACTGGCGTTTTAGGAGCCAAGCAATCCAGCGGGGATAGCGGACGGCAATGCCCTCGGCATCGACTGCGACTTGCTCACTCAGGCCCCCAAGCAGCAAAATACCACCAACCAAGATGCCACTCAGCAAGATTGAGGGTGATACAGGGGCCTGGGTAACTTGGGCCAGCGCAGGCAGCGGTAATGTCAGAGCCACGTAGAGCAATAGGAGCGTTAATCGGATCAGGGCTGAGACCCGGAATCTGCGTGCGGCGGGCTCTAGTTTTGGCGATGGAGACGGCTCAGTAGCAATTCCAGGCATAATGTGAGAAAAATAATATTTTCTTTGTCGGAGTATCTCGGCAATTGAGGTGTCTTCAATCAGGCTTGTCAATCCCATCCATAGCTTAAAGTTTTTGTGTGGCAAGCGGATTCAACCCGCAGATTTTTCTTCCTTAGAGCTAGGGTTGCTAGAGTATCTCCTCACAGCGTGTGGTCTAGTTTTAGTGCTGAGGCAGGGTATCTCATGGTTGAAGTGAGGGGCTAATCGGGAACTCTACAATCAGCGCTGGGGATGAGTTGTTAACACGGATAGTCATCATCGTAATCAAATCTGGAGGGTTTTCGTTGTGCCTAAGATGCAAGAATTGGCCGAAGCTAAGACTAATGTGGCAGTGCAGTCCGTACCTGTTCCCGAAGGAATTGCAGCTACCGAGCTTCGTCCGTGGGGCTCATTTACCGTTTTGGAAGAAGGTCGCGGTTACAAAATTAAGCGTATTGAAGTCAAGCCAGGCCATCGTTTGAGCCTGCAGATGCATCACCACCGGAGCGAGCACTGGATTGTGGTTTCGGGTACGGCTAAGGTCACCTGTGGGGAGCATGAGACCCTGCTTTCTACTAATCAGTCAACTTATGTTCCCCCTTGTACGACTCACCGGTTAGAGAATTCGGGCGTCATCCCCTTGGTTTTGATTGAGGTTCAGAATGGTGAGTACCTGGGCGAAGACGACATCGTCCGGTTTCAGGACGATTACTCCCGGACTGACAAGAAGTAGAAAGCTGCTGAGCTTGCTCCAAGTTTTAGGTACAGTCCTCAAGGGCTCATTCTGTTTCGGAGTGGGCCTTTTGAGTGTTTTGTGGGCAGCTGTTAGACAAGGGTTGGAGATCGCCCTTTTCTAAAACAATCAAAAAGCTTTGGCGATGGCCTTTGATATGTGGCCTGATCCCCCGCTAGGATGGAGGACAGACATTAAAACTCGTAAGTGGCAGTGACATGGATCTGGTAACGCTTCAGGGGTGGTTAGATAATGCGGCTTTTGCTGTCCTTTTTGTAACAATGCTCGTGTATTGGGCCGGCGTGGCATTTCCTCAGGCGCAGTTTTTTGCTGGTCTCGGCACAACGGGCATGGTAGTCGCTAATTTGGCGATTGCTGCTTTGCTGACAGCACGCTGGATTGAGGGAGGCTATTTTCCCCTGAGTAACCTCTACGAATCACTCTTTTTTGTCGCCTGGGGAATTAGCGCAGTGCACCTCGTTGCCGAGCGCATGAGCCGTAGTCTTTTGGTCGGTGCCGTCACAGCGCCGATTTTGATGGGCATTGCGGCGTTTGCGGCTTTGTCTTTGCCCGACACCATGCAAGTGTCAGAGCCATTGGTGCCAGCCCTCAAGTCTAACTGGTTGATGATGCATGTCAGTGTTATGTTGCTGAGCTATGCGGCATTAATGGTGGGATCGCTGATGGCGATTGCTTTTCTCGTGGTCACCCGAGGACGTCCCATTGAGCTGCGGGGCAGTTCTGTCGGCACGGGCGCTTTTCGAGACAGCCGGCTCCGTCGGAGAGAAGACGGTGAGACAATCATGCCAGGACAAATGGTCACCGCGTATTCGACTGTGACTGCTGGCAGTACCGCAGTGCTGGAAAAGACCCAGGCTCAGCAAGTCGTTGATCAGCCTAAGCTGACGCTGCAACGGTTGTCGCTAGCCGACATATTAGACAATGTGAGTTATCGCATTATTGGCTTGGGCTTTCCACTGCTGACCATCGGCATCATTTCGGGTGCCGTTTGGGCCAACGAAGCATGGGGCTCTTACTGGAGCTGGGATCCTAAAGAAACGTGGGCGCTCATCACGTGGTTAGTGTTTGCGGCTTATCTCCACGCGCGCATCACTAAAGGCTGGCAAGGCAGACGTCCTGCCATCTTGGCCGCTTCGGGGTTCTTAGTGGTATGGATCTGTTACCTGGGAGTCAATATCTTAGGTAAAGGATTGCATAGCTATGGCTGGTTCTTTTAGTCCATCGTAAAAGCGGCTGGTGGGAGCAGTAATAGATGCTTGCACCAGCGATCGCCCAAGAATCAGGCATTATTTTTTCAAGCGGCCGCAATCACCGATAACTCGAAAACGCTGGCAATCGCAATGGCGAGCAACACCGCGAAGGCATAGCGAGGAACACCGCCGCCGTAGGTGACATTATCAACGCGGCTTTGAAAGAAGGCATAAATATTGGGTGCCCCCATTATCAGAAAGATAATGCCGAGAATACTCATCTTCGGTGGGTGGCATTGGTGATGGCTAACATTCAGTTTGTTCGTTTCCATGGACTATTGCCAAACTCAACTGATTCAAACTTGCAAACGAGGCTAAGAACTCGGCTTATCCGAGCGATATCTAGGGCTACCAAAAACTTCAACCGAGGCAGCCTGAACAAATTTCGGTCAATAATGTTGGGAAATGCTGCAGGCTCGGACTTCCTTGCTCAATGGTTGGTTGATTGACAGCGTCTGCCATCTGCTCTTTGAGTAACAGATTATTAAGCTCGGTGGCAGTTGGCTTGGGATAAGATACCGAAATCAGATTTATTTTTTTGGCAGAGAATTGCCTGAGGGAAATTACTTACCCGTCCGAGGGTGTTCATTCTTGCGTTTGTTGCCCACGATAGCCTCAGGAATAAGCTCATTCAGGTCTGGCTGTGGGGCTCGAGGGCGATCGCTCTCTTGTTATGCTCGTTAGGTCGGATGGCAGAGGGACTATATTGGTCGCAGCGATTACCACAACTCCAGCAGGCGCGAAATCGTTAATTTCGCTCTGCTTACCATTGGCCGCGACGCTCTGGTTGCCAGAGGCGATACTAACGACCGTTGAACTGTCCGACGAGGTTCTGGTTAGGGGATACCAAAATTCGCTCAAGGCTTTGATCGCGACCCTATGGGCTGAAGAAGACAGCTTGGTGTTTGCGCTGGCGTTGGGAGCCGTCACGCGTCTCATTGCTCCTCATTTGCATGATAAGGAAACAGACCCGGCGGTGGTGGTGATTGACGAGGCAGCTCGCGTTGCCATTAGCCTTTGTGGTGGACATCGAGGGGGAGGCGATCGCTTGACCCACCGCATTAGTCATCTTCTGGGAGCTACGCCAGTCATTACAGGGGCCGCTCATGCCCATGGCTTTACAGGGATCGACCTTTTGGGGCAGCCATTTGGTTGGTCTAAGGGACCAGGGGATTGGACGGCGGTGGCGAGTGCGATCGCGCATGCTGCGCCAGTTCAAGTCATTCAGGAAGCGGGATCTTCCTTATGGCAGCAGCATTTGCCCGCACAGCACTCCTTTCAGTTTGGTTGGCCAGAGGTACCAGCCCCCGATTCGGGCCCCCCTCCTCAAGCCAGGGTCTGGATCAGTCCCATTCTTAGTCGATTTGCACCCGATACCGAGTTTCCCAAAGTGCAATGGTTTCCTCGGGTCTTGTGGATTGGTTTGGGATGTGAACGGAACACTGATCCAGCACTGATCGCAACGGCGATCGCACAAGTGCTCAAGGCACGCCATTTGGCGCTGGCTGCCGTGGCAGGGATCGGCACCATCGATATCAAGGCGGATGAACCGGGGATCTTGCAGATTTGCAGCGATCATGATTGGCCTCTGCGGTGCTTTTCGGCAGATCAGTTGAAGGTGGTTAAGGTACCGCACCCGGCCTCTGTCGTCGAGCAGGCCGTGGGAACGCATAGCGTCGCCGAAGCCGCCGCGGTGTTGGCGGCAATGTCTGCTCTGCCATTACAAATAGAGTCCATAGAGCCGGCCAGGACAGCCGAAACCTCTCTTTGCGTTACGAAGCAAGTCATTCGAGAGCCGGGGGTGAAGGGAGCCGTAACGGTGGCGATCGCCCAGGCCAACGTAGAGTACACTGGCCGCTTAGGCCACTTGAGCCTAGTGGGAATCGGCCCCGGCAGCTTGGCTCAGATCACCCCAGCAGCCAAGGATGCGATCGCCCAAGCCGATGCGGTCATTGGCTATGGGCTGTACATCGATTTGGTACGACCGCTTTTGCGACCGGGTCAGATCGTGGAATCGTGGTCCCTCACGCAGGAACAGCAGCGGGCTGAACGGGCGATCGCCCTAGCGCGTTGGGGGCTCAATGTAGCCGTAATTTCTTCTGGTGACTGTGGCATTTATGCCATGGCAGGCCTAGTGTTGGAAACCCTACAGGCTCAAGGCTGGGATGGTCAGCGGCCAACTGTAGATAGCTACCCTGGGATCTCCGCCATGCAAGCGGCTGCGGCCCGGGTCGGGGCGCCGCTGATGCACGACTTTTGTGCTATCAGTTTGAGCGATTTGCTCACCCCTTGGTCCGTCATTGAGACGCGACTGCGAGCTGCTGCTGCCGCTGATTTCGTCATTGCTCTATATAATCCCAGGTCAAAAAATCGTACCGAGCAGATTGCGATCGCCCAGCGCATCTTTATCGAATATCGCGCCCCTGAGACGCCAGTAGCGATCGTCAGGTCTGCCTATCGGTCAACTGAAAAAGTTGTGCTAACGACTATCGAGAAAATGCTGGATCACTCCATCGACATGTTGACGACAGTGATCATCGGCAACCAGAGCACCCAACTCTATGCAGGCAAACTGATTACTCCCCGGGGATACCGGCTGTAAGCCTCATCTCGCCATCCTGAAAATGTCAAAGCCCATTGGTAATCTCGTCTGGCGTAGGGGGAATTCTGGATCTAAAGCTCACTGACCTTCCTGATTTCCATGGCGAAACCAGCAGTTTCCGTTATTATCCCGATTTACAACGGTGTGGATGACCTGCCGGGATTAGAGACTTGCCTACTGCAGCAGACGTTTCCCACCGACCAAGTGGAATATTTACTGGTAGACAATAACAGTCAGGATGAGACGTTGGCTGAGCTCAGGCGATTTGCTGACGAGGCACAACAGCAAGGCCTACGAATTGTTCCGCTATCGGAGTGCGAGATCCAGAGCTCCTACGCAGCTAGGAACCGCGGAATCAAAGCTGCCCGAGGCGAGATCTTAGTATTTACCGATGCTGATTGCCGTCCCATTCCAGAGTGGTTAGCGCAGATGGTGCAACCTTTTGAAACCGCCAATATCGGTCTTGTAGTGGGTGAAATCGAAGCCTTGCCCGGAGACTCTTGGCTCGAGCAATACGCTGAACAGCGCGATATCCTGTCCCAAAAATATACAATCGCCCACACCTTTTATCCCTATGGACAAACTGCTAACCTCGCCGTGCGGCGGGTCGCCTTGCAAACATCAGGGCTGTTTCGTCCTTACCTCACTACCGGGGGCGATGCTGACCTTTGCTGGCGCATTCAAATGCAGGGCGAATGGCAGCTAAAGTTTGTCACAGAGGCCATTGTCCGCCATCGTCATCGGTCCACACTCCAAGCCCTACGGAGTCAGTGGTGTCGCTATGGTCGGTCAAACCAATATTTGCACGAGCTCTTTGGCGTACCGCTCCAAAAAACCTCCCCACGCTTTCACGTAGCTAATCGGTTGACCCGCTGGCTGCTCAAAGGATTGCCGGTGATGACCATACGGACTGTACTGGGCCAGGTACCAGCGATTGAGATTGTGGGCTCACCGTTGGACCTATTTTGTGGGATGTCACGGCAGCAGGGGCAGCGCACCGCTCAACTACCGGAGGCCGCTCGCTACATCGAGTGGTTAGAAGCTTCTCATAACTTACCAACGGCAGAGACGGGCCGCTCTGGTCATGGCTGATAATGGCTGGCCACGATCAGCTCTGCACCCTTTTTGCTCGTACCTCCAAGCGACTGACAGGCCTACAAGAACCCCCATTGTCAGCGATTTCCCGCAACTTCAAGGGCCGTTCAGGGCATTCTCAGAATAGCCACTGCCAACTGCTACCATCGCCATGAAAATCTTGATGCTGTCTGTGACCTTTCCCTATCCGCCCTCCCGGGGAGGTACAGAAGTGCGAACCTTTAATTTACTTAAGGCCCTACAGGCGGATCATAAAGTTACCTTGATGACTTTGCGGCACGGCGACGTCACCGATGATGAAGTAAGCGAATTGAAAGACTGGGTAGAGACCTTACACCTTTTTCCTACTCGAGCGGATAGCTATAGTCGCAGTCCAGTCGCTAAAGCGCTTCGGTTTGGTCGCTTTTTAGTGGAAGGAACGCCGCCCAGCACCCGATTTCGGCAGACGCCGGAAATTCAAGCTTGGGTGGATGAGCAAGCCCGTAGCGGCAAGTTTGATGCCATCACCTGCGAACACAGCGCCAATGAGGTCTTTGTGAGTCCAGTTGTACAATCCAAAATTCCACGTCGGATCGTGGATATTCACAGCTCGGTCTACGGTACCGTAAAGCAGCAGCTCGCTACTCGCACCGCAGAGAATCCCTTGCGGGAGCGCCTGAATCTATCTCTGCTTAAACGCTATGAACGTCGGTACTGCCAGAAATTTACTGACTTGGTCGTAACGACCCCTGAAGATGCCATCCAGATTCATCAGCTATGCCCTGAGCGTGCAGTGCATACCGTGACCAATGGAGTGGATCTGGACAACTTTGCTGATCGCACCCAAGATCCGGGAGGCCATCGCTTAGTATTTGTGGGAGCGATGGATACGCCGCCCAATATCGACGCCGCGATTTTCTTTAGTCAAGAAGTGTTTCCCCTGTTGCAACAGCAATATCCTGATGCCCAGTTTTACATTGTGGGTACTCGGCCAGTTCGGGCTGTACAAGATTTACAGGCTCTGCCGGGAGTAGTGGTGACAGGCAAAGTGCCTTCTACTACCGACTATTTGCATAAATCAACGGTCTGCGTGGTCCCGCTGCGATCGGGATATGGCATTAAAAACAAAACGCTGGAGGCTATGGCGGCGGGTGTACCGGTGGTGGCGAGCGATCGCGGGCTGGAAGGCTTGCACGTCGATAACGATGACGTACCGCTCCGAGCCCTACGAGCTAATAATCCTGAAGGCTATGTTGCTGCAATTAGCCAACTTTTTGAAAATTTTGACCTGCGAGCTCAGCTCTCTCAGAACGCTCGCACTATGATTGAAACGGATTACACCTGGAATCAAGTAGGTAAAGTCTACAGCCAAATCTTGACACAGTAGCTCCATCTGGGTTGACCGCCGCTGACATGCCATCCCCTAAGCCCCCTGAGAAAGACCCGTTAACCGCTAGCCTGGTCGTTAGGCCAGTAAAGATGAGTCCTGTTTCGATGCAGACATTGAGACCGCGTCGATCTCTATGGCGGCGGTTTATGCGGTTTAGCGGTTTAGCGTTGCTCTTGGCAGGGGCCGGTACCTTGGTGGGCATGAGTTTGTGGACGAGCGCCGTTCTGATTTTGCGGCCCCATCCTCCCCCTTGGTTGGCACGGGTGTGGCCTGGCGGATTGAGGAGCTGGCAAGAGTTGCCAGCCCAAACGTTGGCAGAAATTGATGCTGAGCTGGCGGCCCAGCAGCAGTCTCGAGGCCGCTCCTTAGTGCTCTCTGCCAAGGGCGATCGCAGGGTTGCGGCTGAGTTGACCTTGATCCCGATATTTGAGACGCGGCCATCTTGTACCCGTAACTGTGAGGCGATCGTGGAGCTACGACTTTACCGTCGCCAACGTTCCCAGCCAACCAGCGCGCCCTTGCAGCTGCTGGATCAACTAGAAGTACGGGGGCCAACGGAGGCAGACGTTCTGAAATCACTGGCCCAAACTGCCGCTGACAATCTCGGGTCGACCTATGAACTGCCGCTCAACGCCCTCAAGTCGTTACAAGAGCCAGGACTGCCAGGCAGTTGGTTGACTTTGACGGGGCGCTGGCAAGGCCAGGGAAGTCCTTTGCTATACGGGCAGATCGTTTATGTTAACCCTCAGACCCGAGAAATTACGTCGCTTTTAAACTGGCAAAGCCCGCCGGGACGACTGCCTACTTGGCATAATGTTGATCAGGCTGGGTTGCCTGAACTATTGGTGAATCAGAGCTACGGGCTAGAGCCGCGCTTTCAGCTTTTCCGAGTGGCCAATATCCAGGCTGTCGGGGCTAACACACGACTGCAAGAAATTTCGCTGATTCCCTTATCCATTCAAGAAAAAAATCAGGCGATCGCCTATCAAAATGCGCTTTTCTTAGCCCAGCGGGGACTTTGGTCAGACGCTCAAACCCGCTTGTATGAGTTGAAATCTCAGCTAGGTGCGGAGTGGACTCCTAATCTGGAACAGCAGTTACAGTTGGTGGCGCTACACAGCCGATTTAGCGCGACCCAAGCAGAACGCGAATGGTCGCAACCGAGTCAAAAACTGTTGGCTCTCCTGCTAGATGGTCAATGGCAAACTGCGCTCGGCCATGTCATGACGGAGCAAACAAGGTTTTCTCAAGCCGTGTTACCGTTGCTTAAGCGTGACTCGTCTCGAGTTTGGCCACGGCTGACGGCTACCCTAGAGCTCAATCCCAACCAAAAAGAGGCGCGCTTTTGGAATGCGTTATTGCTAATGGCCAAGGAAGATAAAGCTGCCGCTCTCAAATGGTTGACCGCGGATGAAACGTCGCCCCTTAGAAAAGAATTTGAGACGATCACGACTAACGTATTACCCCCTAAGCCGGCACCCGCAGTCACAGCTACGGCTTCGACGTCAGACCCGGCCAACGAGTCAACTGCCGCGCCACCCCCTCAGTCTTCGCCCCCCTGGCAGGGAATCGTGGGACGAGCAGCGACGCTTACAAGTCTTGATGCCTCTCAATGGCAACGGCCAGCCGCCGCCCCACCACCATCTCTGGCTCTAGGGCAACAGTGGTACGTCGTGACCTTGTCCGCTGGCTGGCGACAGTCGCAGTGGCAGCGCCCTCTTCCCGCCCTCAAGTCATCAAGTCCACCAACACAGCTCTGGCAATCCTTAGGCTTGGGGCCAGCGGCTATTCTTCAAGGGCTAGATCAGGCCTCAGGCAGGCTACACACACTAGAAATTTTGGGGACGCAGCAGCAGGGGCAGTCCATTACGTTGCTCGCGAGGGGGGGGGCTGATTTGACGCCATTATTGGTGGTAACACCCGGACTGTGGCGCGATCTGGCCGCGGTAGAGTCAATGGCGCTAGCGGATTTTCTACCCACGCAACCGGAAATCGGCGATCGCCTCCTGTCCACTGTGTATGAACATATGGGCCTGTCGCCCGAAAGCCTGCGGACGAATTTGCAGCAACCGGCGGCGGTGGCTTCACCGTGGGCTAGTTTGCAGCGTGTGGATTGGTTAAACAACGGCAGTCACGACTTTCTCTTGACCCTGTCGCCAGAGTTGATGGGTTCGCAGGGGTTGTCTGCCTCGAGCTATCCGGCTCAATTGATTTTGACGGCTCAGGGTGAACTTCTATACAGCAATTTATGGTCCAGCACTGAACAACAGCTGCGGGGCTGGCTGCAGGCAGCCTCTGGGCCAGCGGCTTTGGTGGTTGTCCAAGGCAATGAACCGAATTTACTCACCTGGTCGCCACAAAGTCGGCGGTTTCAGTAACAATAAGGCTTGGGCAATTACGAATTGCCTCCGCTCATCGTCGTCTCTGTCTTAGCAGACCCTAGCTCGCTTATGCAACCTATTCATGTCATTGGGGGTGGCCTGGCCGGCACCGAAGCTACTTGGCAAATTGCCCAGGCTGGCGTGCCAGTGATTTTGCATGAGATGCGACCAATCAAGCGATCACCGGCCCACCACAGCGAGCATTTGGCAGAGCTAGTTTGCAGCAATTCGTTTGGCGCGCAGTCTAGCGATCGCGCTTCGGGCTTACTACACGAGGAGTTGCGACGACTAGGATCAATTGTCATTGGCAAGGCCAATCAGCACCAGGTACCTGCCGGTGGCGCCTTAGCGGTTGATCGAGCCGTCTTTAGTCGTGATCTGACCGAAACGTTGGAAAGTCACCCTCTCATCGAGCTGCGTCGGGATGAGGTGCACCGTATCCCGACTGATGGCATTGTCGTCTTGACCACGGGGCCCCTCACGAGCGAGTCCCTGTCACAAGATCTGCAGCGGTTGACCGGTCAGGCGTACATGAGCTTTTTTGATGCTGCGAGCCCCATCATAGTGGGTGACAGCATTGATCGCGATGTCGCCTTTATGGCCTCTCGCTACGATCGCGGTGAGGCCGCCTACCTCAACTGTCCGTTGAACCGCGACCAGTACCTCTATTTTTGGCAAGCACTGTGTGCTGCAGAACAAGCAGAACTCAAGGATTTTGAACGAGAAACGGCGAAGTTTTTTGAAGCCTGTCTGCCGATTGAAGAAATGGCCCGGCGCGGCGAAGACACCATGCGATACGGACCGATGAAGCCAGTCGGTTTGTTTGATGCTCGTTTTGGCCACTTTAAAGATCCAGCTAACAAAGACAAGAAGCCTTATGCGGTGGTGCAACTGCGACAGGAAGATAAGCAGGGCAACTTGTGGAATATGGTTGGTTTTCAAACCAACCTACGCTGGGGCGAGCAAAAGCGGGTGTTTCAACTGATCCCCGGGTTGGGAAATGCTGAGTTTGTTCGTATGGGGGTAATGCATCGCAACACCTTTATCAACTCGCCTGAGCTGCTCAGTGCGACGCTACAGTTTCAGCAACGTCCGACCTTGCTTGCGGCGGGGCAGTTAGTGGGCACTGAAGGCTATACGGCAGCGACCGCAGGCGGGTGGCTAGCAGGTACCAACGCGGCGCGGCTCGCCCAAGGAAGAACGCCAGTTAGCCTGCCGGTGAATACGATGTTAGGGGCGTTGTTGGATTTCATTAGCTCCGCTGAGCCAAAGCACTTTCAGCCGATGCCGCCAAACTTCGGTATTATTCCGGCGCTGCCGACTAAAATTCGCAACAAGCGAGAGCGCTATGGTGTTTACCGCGATCGATCACTCCAGGAACTCGCGGCTTGGGCAACTGATCACCAAATTGCTCTGCAGGGTCCCGCCTTGGTTGCCACCGCCTAACTGAGTGACAGCAACAGACCTCAGAATTTGGCAAGGGGCACTAGATCGGCTCGTGATCGCGGCATCACCTCATCATGGTCATCAAATTGGCTGCTCAACCCCGTTACCTGGATCAATTGCCCAATTTCTAAGAACGGCAGTTCTTGAGGATTGATTGCCGTCGATTTGGCCAAGTAAATCTGAATGTCGCCTGTATCATCCCGAATCCATAGGCGATCGCCATAGGGCGCATCATCTTGTAGCGACTTGATAATCTGACCTCTGACGGTGACTAATCTGCCATCCAGAAATTTGCCGGCCAACTTCGCGGTGCTCAGTTGCGGGACGATGGGTTGTGAGCGCCGCTGACTAAGTTGCCAACTTCGGAGCTGCAGCATGCGTTGGTTGTGACCATCGTCTTGTAGGCGACCGCTGACCGAGACCAGATCGCCTAGCTCAAGCGCCAGATCCTCATCAGTAGTTACATAAATGCCCCCACTAGCATCTTGAATTGCAAACCCGACATCGAGATTAGCTGAGCCCAACTTCCCGCTCGGGACGGTCACCTGACCTGATACAGATACTTCTGCACCATTCGGTAACTGTCGAGCGTGGTCGATGAAACAGGTCTGAGGAAAGGCGATCTCAGTCGGAATGCCGATACAGTAAACCAGCAGACAAACAAGACAGCTCCACAAAAGTCGCTGATGCCTTAACATCAATCTGAACTCACTCAGCCACAGTAACCTACCGGTTCGGCTTGGCTTTGACAACTGAGGGCAAGCAGATATAGCTCAAGCCCACAAAATGGTTGCCCTCGCCCAGGACGCTAACCATGGTGACCATCGCTGAGCAGGAAAAGGGTCAAAACTTCAACCGATGCTTAAACAGGACGAAGGGATAGTCGCCTGACTACAGCCCTACCGGATCTCTTCGAGCATGGGCGTGTATGGGTAAAGACTCACATCCGTGACTTTTCACCCAAGTGGGTCCTGCAATTTACTAAGGGGCTAATATATTTGCCAAACTCCTAAGTGAGCGCTCGCTGCCTACAGCTCGCCAGATTGTGACTGGCCTAGGTTGAAGCGATCAAGTTTGCTGGCGGTTCAAACTTATAGCCCACACCGCGCACGGTTTGAATCATGGCCGGCTGAGTAGTATCAATTTCAATTTTCTTCCTAATCTGGCCAATGTGGACATCCACAACCCGCTGGTCGCCAACGTACTCATAATCCCAAACTTTTTGAATCAGTTCGGCCCGCCGCCACACCCGACCTGGATGACTCGCTAAGAAATGCAACAAGTCAAACTCTAGAGCAGTTAGAGGTACCAGTTGTTGGTCTAAGGTGACTTCTCGCCTAACCGGATCAATCTCTAAGCTGTTGAAGCTGAGACACTGTTGTTCAGCGGTGGTGACTGGGCGCTGCCGCTTGAGGATGGCCCCCACGCGAACTTCGAGTTCTCCCAGGCTGAATGGCTTTGTCAGATAATCATCTGCCCCTTCAGTAAATCCGCGTATTTTGTCTGCTTCATCGCTGCGGCTTGTCAACATCAAGACAAACACGCCGGTACGAGTCTGCATTTCCTTGCAGAGGTCGTACCCATTGGCATCTGGAAGGTTGACATCCAATACAACCAGGTCTGGGTTGAGCTGTTCAAAGATCGCGAGCGCAGTTTTTCCATCCTCTGCAGATTCAACTTCGTAGTCTTGCTTGGATAAAAACCGCAAAACAAGATTACGAACTGCAGGGTCGTCATCAACGACAAGAATCTTGGCAGTAGCCATAGTGTAACTGTCTTACCAAAACGACACGGGTAGCTGCTTAACATTAGACCGATCGCGCTTAATACCTAACGCCGCCGGCAATGTTTCTTCAGATTTAGTCTCAGGGAACGGATGATGCCAACCGAAAGAAGGTGAATCTTCACCATATTACTCAACACTTTTTGTAAAGTATGAATAAAGCCGGCTCAAGTTCAATACTGATCCGGTTGACTCTGTATGAAGAGTACCCAATCTACCCTTAAACTTCTTCACTCCGCTGACCAAGTTTCCGTACAGTGGGCTTACTATAGTTAAACAGTTATTAGCATGAACAGCGTGGCGCGGTAGCCCCTTAACTATTTTTAAGGCTATTGGAAATGCGTTGTTGAGTAAGTAGATGCGATGGGCTACTAGATAAAATGTCGATGAGTGACCAAAACAACTACGATACGCTGGGGCTTGATGAGAACTCTTCGTTTGAAGAGATCCAAGAGGCTAAAGAGCGTCTGCTCGCTCAATGTGAAGATGATCGTAAACAAATGGATGCCATCGAGGCGGCCTACGATGCCATCTTGATGGAACGGTTGCGATTGCGACAAGAAGGCAAGATTAAGGTGCCCGATCGCATTCGCTTTGCGGAGGAAGTCCCGGAAAAGCCTGTAGTGAAGTCGAGCAATTTGGAAATCACTCGTCCTGGCTGGTTAGAAGGGTTTCTCGATACGCCTGATCGCAACGACATTTTAGTGCCTGCGGGTGTCTTTGGAATTTTGGCCGTTGTGAGTTTGGCAGGTCCTTCCCTGGCGCTGGCGCTAGGGGTAGCCACAGCAATTTATTTTCTCAATCGCAAAGAGTATCGCTTTTGGCGATCACTGCTGTTGACTGTGGTTGCGCTGGTGGTCGGCCTCACCCTGGGCATCGTGCTGGGAGAAGCGTTGGGACCGCAAGCCGCTGCGATGTCAGGAGCCAACCCTGAGCTGTTGACCCAGCGGATTGCGGCGATGGTGACAATGGTTGTATTGTGGGCCGTCAGCAGCTTTCTGCGTTGACCTGACATTTTGACCAATTTGGAGTTGCTCAGGCACCCTAGAGTTGCTCTGGCTGCTGAGCGGCGATCGCGCTCGCCGCTGGGTTGATTTGATGTTCTTGGGTCTGGATGCGCGCTTGTAAGGTTTTGGGAGTGTCTTGCGCTTGCACTGGTACGACTGCCTGCATCACAACTGGGCCACTGTCAATCGCCACCTCGACAAAGTGTACCGTGCAGCCAGTGACCTTGACACCTGCCGCCAGCGCTTGCTCAACCGCCCTGATACCAGGAAAGCTGGGCAACAGACTGGGATGAATATTGAGCATGCGCTGGTGAAACGCTTGAACAAGGACTGCAGTGACGCGGCGCATCCAGCCTGCCATGATGACCCAATCGGCGTCATGGGCCTTAACGGTTTTGATGATGTCAACATCTAAGGCTTCCCGGCTGTCATACAGCCGATGATTCAGCAAAACTGCAGGCAGGTCATAGTGCTGGGCTTGGTCGGCAACGCCAGCATCGGGATTGTTATAAATCACCACTTGGATAGTGGCCTGTAGGCGACCGTCATGGATGGCTTCGGCGATCGCGGCTAAGTTGCTACCTTTACCGGAGGCTAATACGGCCAGTTTTAGCGGCTCAGGGGGCGCCGGTAGAGGGGCAGGAATGGGAGGGGAAACCAGGAAGTCACTCACGGGGCGTCAAAACTCGGCTAGCATCCGCTTATTCTACCGACGAAATCAGACCCTGCCCTATGGCCGCTGCTCAGCAACGTGGGCATGCTGAAAAGAGTCATTGAAGCTGTGTCCCCATCGTGAAAACACCATCCTATTTAATACGCGGGTTGTTCTGCTTGATCGGTCTGGATTTGAGCCTAGCACTGGCCTACTTGGTGTTGGTGATAAAGCAGGGGGAAGTGATCGCGCTACTCGATCTCAACGGCCTGCGATCGCTTCCCTCGATTTTGCAGGCGTTGCATCTATTTGCCATTGGAGGCTTATGCGGTTGGCTAGGGCTAATGTATCCACAGTTGGCTCTACCTCACTCACGGCTTTTACCCTGGGCGCTGATGAGCCTTTGTTTGTTCGGTGGTGTCGATGAGCTCACAAAGTTACACCTGGTCATTCATCAGGTTGATTGGCGGAGCGTTTATCTCGCCCTGCTAGCGGCAGTACCAGTGATCGGTTGGCGAGACTTAATTTGGCTTTGGCACAGCCACCGATCAGTTGTCGTTTGGCTCGTCATGGGCCTCACCATATTTCTGCTGGGGGGCTTCGGAGCCGAGGCACTCAAAGGCGTCATTGCTGCCGCAACCTATCATTCAGTCCAGATAACCTTTTTATCGGAGCATGTTCGCATCACGTTTGAGGAGACGGCGGAACTCTTGGGAGAGAGCGTGATCTTATACGCGTTTACGATGTTGACGATGCTCCTGACTGCTGATCAGAAGACAGTGACCTCGCCAGACGGGCGATCGCGCATTTCGCCACCGTGAGTTCAAAAAGGTCAAGTCTGAGCGGATTGCCACAGGGAAGAAACGTGAAACTTCGATCAACCAGTCCTATATCTTGAGTGTGTTCTTAGGCTGCATTGTCATTCCTATGCTTTGGCTCTCTTGAGCTGTGGCAACTGCTACCCGCGCTGTCCCCTCACTGGCCCCAGTATCTGGTCCGAATCTTTCGCCTGCAAGGCCAGCCTGTGACAAATCGTATCTGCTAATACGATTTCGCTTTATCTCCCGACCTACAGTAGGCAGCAGATAGCGCCCATGACTACCCAACTGTTTGAGATTGACTATTAAATACTCACGTTGAGGCGGTTGACTCGCTAACTGTTTGGCAACCGCCAAGAGCAAATTAGCCTGTCGCCATCAATGTTACAGAATTTCACTGATTGTCCATGGGAGGTTGAAGAGAGGCTCTATAGTTACGTTGTCCGCTGAGTGAGCGAAATTCATGGCCTTGGATACTCGAGACATAGCTGGGGCTCAAACCCCGTCTGCTAACGCCTCAGAAGAAGATATTCAGCATATGCTAGCCCGCTCGGCCGCGGGAGTGTCGTTGCGTTCGGTGACTAAGCAATATGGCAAATTTACTGCGGTCGAAAATTTGTCTTTAGATATCCCGGCGGGTTCCTATTGCTGTCTTTTGGGCCCGAGTGGCTGTGGTAAGACGACGACTCTGCGTATGATTGCTGGCCATGAGTCGATTACTCGAGGGGACATTCTGATTGGCGATCGCCGGGTAAATGACTTGCCCCCAGCCAAGCGAAATACAGCGATGATGTTTCAAAACTATGCGCTGTTTCCCCACAAAACGATTTGGCAAAATGTTGAGTTTGGTTTGCGGATGCGACAGGTGCCAGCGGCTGAAAGGCGTCAGCGAGTCGGTGAAATTTTAGATTTAGTTGGGCTCAGTCACACAAGCGATCGTAAACCTGATCAGCTCAGTGGGGGGCAGCAGCAGCGCATTGCCTTGGCCCGAGCCTTAGTCACCCGACCACAGGTGCTGATGTTGGATGAGCCCCTAAGTGCTCTGGATGAAAACTTGCGCGTGCGGATGCGGGGAGAACTCCGAAACATCCAAAAGCAGTTTGGGCTGACCTTTATCCAAGTGACACACCATGTGGAAGAGGCGTTTTCTCTATCGGATCAAATCGTCGTGATGGACCATGGCCATATCGACCAAGTTGCCACACCCACAGAGTTATTCGAACAACCCGCATCGCGCTTTGTCGCCAAATTTATCGGCGATAACAATATCTTTGAGGGCACGGTTCGCAGCGCAGTGGCCGAACCTAGCGGGATGGAAACCATTGAGCTCGAAGTCGAGGGTTTGGGCTCCATCTTTAGTCGAGGCCACGCTGTCCCTACCGGTCAGACGGCAGCATGTTCGGTACGTCCTGATTTATTGATGATCGTGGCTGAGGCTGAGGCCGGCAGTTCTTTACCGCAGGTTAATCACTTGAGCGCCCGCATTGTGGATGTAGAGCTGACCGGTTACGTGACTCGAGTAACCCTCCTGGCCATCGTCACCGGCCAGGAATTGCTCTACAAGGTGCGCACCGCTGACTGGTCGCGAGCAAATTTGAACGGGGGCCAGACCATAACCCTACGATGGTCGGCCCATGATTGTGTTTTTCTACCCTACTGATGTAAGACTGGCGAGTTGTCTTAACCTAGTCATAAATTAAGTGCTGTCTTAAGGAGAAAAGTTGATGTCGAATATCTCTCGTCGCTACGTGATTCGGACTGGCTTGGCGGCTGGGGCTGCGATCGCAGCAGCCCGCTGTAGCGGTGCCCCCGAAGGAACTCCCAATAATCCGGCGACAGGACCTGAGGTGAACACGAATGCCAGCAAGGATGTCACCCTGCGACTGATCGGTACTGGCGTCTCTCAAATCAATGAAATTCGGGACAAGGCCCAGGAGGATTTGGGCTTTAAAATTGAGATGCGAGCGCTGAGTACGGAAGAAAATAACCAAATTGCAATTACCCAGCCCGATCAGTATGACATCTTTGATGGGGAATATTTCAGCCTGCCCTTGGTGGTGCCATCTGGCAACTTGAAGGCGATCGACATCGCTAAAATCACCGCTTGGGATAAGATTGTCTCCTTTTTTACCACAGGCCAATACGAAGGCATGCCGGTGGAACAATCCCAGGGTACTGCTCCCTACAAAGTGATGTACTTACAGGGAGCTGACTCAACTGAGTTTTCGGAGTCACCTACCGACTTTGCCACGCTGATTCCCTTCCAGTACAACGCCGACACCCTGGGCTATCGTCCCGACCTCGTTGGTCGTCAAATTGAGACCTGGGGTGAGCTGTTCAACGAAGAGTTCAAAGGCAAGACCTCAATTCTGGATATTCCGCAAATTGGCATCATGGACGCCGCCATGGTGGCTGAATCCCTGGGTCTTATGACCTTTGTGGATAAGGGCAACATGTCTAAAGAGGAAATCGACCAAATCATTGAAATCCTCAAGGAGCAAAAGGCAAACGGCCAGTTCCGTGCTTTTTGGAAGACCTTTGACGAGTCAGTTAACCTCATGTCCTCTGGGGAGGTGGTACTGCAGTCCATGTGGTCGCCTGCTGTGACGGCTGTGCAGTCCAAAGGCATTCAGTGTATCTACGCGCCGCTGAAAGAAGGCTACCGCGGTTGGGGCGGTGGGGTTGGTCTCTCCAAAAATCTAGAGGGCATGAAGCTTGATGCTGCCTATGAATATCTGAATTGGATGTTGGAGGGGTGGGTCGGTGCATTTTTAGGTCGTCAGGGTTACTACAGCGCTGCGCCTGATAATGCTAAGCAGTACATGTCAGGACCGGAATGGGCCTATTGGTATCAGGGTGAGCCGGCCGCTGAAGATATTGTGGATCCTTTTGGCAAGACCTTGGCTAAGACCGGGGCCGTGCGTGACGGCGGCTCCTTTAAGGAGCGATTTGGCAATATTGTCTGCTGGAACTCCACCATGGATGAAAATACCTACCTTGTACAAAAGTGGAATGAGTTCATCGCTTCCTAATGTTCTAGCGATGCTTGCTAGCCAATAAGGGGCATTCCTGACCACCGAACAAACTCGACGCTCAGGCTTTTTCGGTGGTTTTGGGGCACTACAGAACCCTGGTTTGCCAACTGTCGGTTGGATAGGCTGACCGGAAATGTGAATTATCAGTGATGCATAAAAACTGGACGATCTTAAAGCCTTATCTACTGGCGACTCCCCAAGCGATTGCCCTCTCGCTGTTTCTGATTTTTCCTATTGTGCTGATTGGGGTTGTGAGCTTCTGGGAGTTCAACGGCTATTCCATGACCCCGGCTTTCACACTAGATAACTATGTCGGCATTTTTACCTCCGACGTGACGCTCAAGACTTATCTCAATACGTTTAAGTTTGTCGCACTGGTCTGGGTCTCAACCCTGCTGATTGGGTATCCGGTTGCCTTTTTCCTAGCCTTTCATATCAACCAGCTGAAGTGGCAAGTCTTGCTCTTTTTGGTATGTACTATTCCTTTTTGGACATCGAATATCATTCGCATGATCTCTTGGGTGCCGCTCCTGGGTAAAGAGGGTCTGGTAAATCAGATGTTGATGGGGATTGGGTTCATCGACCAGCCTTTGGAATTCTTGCTTTACTCTGATTTCGCAGTAGTGCTGGGGATGGTGCATCTCTACATCATCTTCATGATTGCGCCTATCTTTAACAGTCTGATGCGGATTGACCGGACGCTGATCACTGCTGCCGAAGATATGGGGGCGTCGGGCCTAGGCGTATTCAAGGAAATCATCTTGCCCCTATCAGCACCAGGAATCGCGATCGGCTCGATCTTTGTGGTGACCTTGGTAATGGGCGAATTCATTACTGTCCGTCTGATGGGGGGCGGGCAAGCAGCCTCCATCGGCAAGCTTATTCAGACTCAGATTGGCAGTTTGCAGTATCCCTTGGCAGCGGCAAATGCCATTGTGTTGCTCACGGTCACACTGGCGATCGTGTTCTCGATTTTGCGGGTCGTCAATATTCGCCAAGAACTTTAATCAGTAACCTAACCATGCACCAGCGATCGCTATCCTTCTACCTGTTAGCGGCTTTCTTTGGCCTGTTTGTCTTGTTCCTCTATGGTCCGATGATTACCATTTTCATCCTGTCGTTACAGGGACCAGATGGCACATTAACGTTTCCCATTCGGAGTTTTGGGTTGTACTGGCTGGGCCAAGTTTTCCAGGAACAGCGCGTCGGCAACTTCGTGGAGCCGTTTCAACGGTCAGTGGTCCTGGGGCTGATTGTGACGGTATCGGTAGCCAGCATGTCAACCCTATCAGCGATGGCCTTTCGGCAGCGGTTTGCGGGCTCCACTATTTTGTTTTATTTGACTATCGCCGCGTTGATTGTTCCTAGTATTCTGATCTCGTTAGGGCTGGGGGTGATGTTTCAACTGCTTGGTTGGTCAACTAACTGGCTGACCTCGGGCTTGGGCGCGCACCTAACGTGGACCCTCCCGATCGCCTTTCTCATCATGCTGGGCATCTTTAACCGCTTTAACTCAAACTACGAGGAAGCGGCCAAAGACCTCGGGGCAAATGATCCCAAGACATTTTGGGAAATTGTACTGCCATTGATTTTGCCCAGCCTAGTGGGCGTGAGCCTACTTACCTTCACCCTATCCTACGACGAATTTACCCGGACGTCGCTCGTCTCAGGCCAGTACAACACCTTACCCCTGGAAATCTTTGGCATGACCACCAATGTGACTTCCCCAGCCCTCTATGCATTAGGTACGCTGACGACGCTGTTTTCCTTCACAATGATCATCATTGCCTATGTGACGGTCAGCTGGCTATCACAGCGCCAACAAGGTTGAAGGAAGCTCCTGCCTACTGTCCCAGGGTCTTTTTGAGGACATCGGTAGCAGGCTCAACGATAGCCCAAGTGCCATCGGGCTGTCGGCGCATGGCCGCAAACTGGAGAACTTGAGCCCGGCCCATGGTTTGTCCGGCAACAAGGTCACCAAAGTGGGCTCCTTGCACGCCACAGAGTCGAAATAGATAGGCGGGTACCTCAGGGCTGGTAAAAGCTACGCAGTCTTCGTTATCCGAAGGCTGTAGACGACCATCAAAGGGGGCTTTGATGGAATCGCCCTGAAGGTTAATCGACACATCCCCCAAGCCACCGATCACCTCAAAACCGCCCACATCGCTGCCGGGCTGTAGGGTCCATTGCTGTTGTACAGGAATGTTGCGGGGAGGAACTTGAGCTTGGCTCAGACCGCAGGCAGTGGACCCCAAAACGGCAAAACCACCGATAATTTGCAGGACCGGGGTGATAAATGGCAGACGCAATGACATGGCTGGCTAGGCTAAAGATTGAACAAAAGCTTGAGAATACTGCTTACTGCCCACTATCAGGGGCGCACTGATTGACGGATGGGAAGCACCCGTACTCAGACTGGCTAAGGGCGTTGAAAGCTGAAGTCAAATCCAGCATATTCGCCCTCTTCATAGAGCACGATAAACCAAGTTTCGGGATTGAACTCCAGCGGATAAGCTTCTCTTTCGGCAGCGACACCTTCTCTCAGTTCAGTTGCTGCCAAGGTACAAAGCGGCTGCTCAATCACCGCCTGCACATCTGCTTTGGGGGCTCGTTCAGGAATGGTGAGCAGTTCTGACAGTTTGGCTCGGGATAACACTGCATTGGCTTGAATGGTTTCTTGACAAACTACCTCGTTGTTGGAGGTCTCAACATTGCGATCAAGGATTGGTCTAGGCCCTGCTATCAATGCTGCCAGGGCAAGCATTCCCCCACCGGCCAAGACAAACTTGCGCGGAGCTGGCTGTCTGACTGAACGAGGCGGTAGTGACCGCCTTGGGCGGCGATGCACTGTGGGATGGGACGGGGGAGTTGAAAGCTGCGCTGATCGCAAAGGTCCCGGTTGTCGAGGTGGCGACAACGGTCGGGGCGACTGAGTCGGAGGCGATGGGATGGGGTGATAAGTGCTGTAATGATGGCGAGATCGATAGTGAGGATGTGAGCGGGTCATGAATTTGCCCTCCTCGACAACGGCAAAAGATCAGAATTGACGATCGCCCTACCAATGCTCTGGCATGGGCTTTCAATAAGCTGAGTACAAGTATAGTACAAAAATACTAAATCAGGGAGATGATCCGGAATTTAACATTTGCTAAGGTGATATAGGGAGGTTTTAGGGCCTATCCCCCTTACATTGGTCAGCTTTATGAACCGCACTATCGTTTGGTTTCGACGAGATTTGCGCATTTGCGACCATGAACCTCTGTTACGAGCCGCGCGGCGTGGCTTGGTAATTCCTGTGTTTGTCTTTGACCGGGCTTTGCTCAAGCACCCCGAGACTGGGTCGGCCCGTGTGGCTTTTATGCTGGACTGTCTGGTGGCGCTCGCCGCTGATCTGCAGGCTAAAGGGGGACGTTTGATCCTACGCTCGGGCGATCCGGTTGAAATTTTGCCGGCCTTAGTGGAAGAGTCTGCGGCCGAAGGGATTTATGCCTACACAGACTGCGAGCGGATCTACGGTCGTGTTCGCGATGCCCGTCTCAATGCAGTGTTGACCGCTGCCGGCATGAAAATTCGCTGGTTTGAGCCGCCTGCCAGCATCTCAGAACTGGTACCCTATCCGCGCTATCGTGCTCGCTGGTATCGTGACATGGCAGCACCGATGGTGCCCACACCTGACCACATCGAGGTGCCGCCAGAGATTGAGAGCGAGGCGCTACCGTCAATGTCGGCGCTCGAGCAAGCGGTGGATAGTAAAGTGGTGCCACCAGGCGGAACGACCGCCGCCCGACAGCTATTGTCAGATTTTTTGCAAAATAAGAGCGATCGCTACTATTGGCAGCTTTCCTATCCCAGTGCTGAGGCCACCACTGGATTAAGCCCATACATCAAGTTTGGGGCGATCTCGGTACGAGAATGTGTACAAACTATTCAGCAGACCCCTGACCAAGGGGACTTTCGCATTCGGCGTAGTCATCAACAATTGATCGCTCGTCTCCGGTGGGGCAGCGGTTTTACCCAACGCTTCCGCTATTTGCCGCAGCTAGAGTTGCGATCGCTCTACACCGTATTTGATGAAGACGGCTGGGATTTTGACGAAGACCAATATCGAGCTTGGCAACAGGGCTATACCGGATTTCCCATCGTCGATGCGGCGGCTCGGTGCTTACAGGCAACTGGCGGGTGGCAGGCTCTGAACTTTCGCTCTCGGGCTATTTATGCCAGTTTCTTGAGCAATTTACTAGGCATGGATTGGCGGCTGGGCGCTTTGCACTTTATGCGGCATCTGATTGATGGTGATTGTCCCATCGATCATTACCAATGGGCCATGCAGTCGGGGGTGACCCACTGCCTCGATAAAACCTGGACGCGAATTTACAATCCCGGTCAGGTTGCGGTTGATCGCTGTGATCCCGAGGGGGCGTTTATCAAGCAGTGGGTGCCTGAGCTGGCTCACCTCGCCCCTGCACAATTGGGGAGTCCGCCGCCGATGGCGAACTATCCAGCCCCTATCTTGAACTACCATCAGGCTCGGCAGAAGCGGGTTGCCCAGTTAGAAAACCAGCGTCAGCGGTTCCTCAGTCGAGAAAATGTAGTGCCTTTCCTAGCAACGTTGCCAAAAGTCTTGACGCCCTTTGGGAGCGATCGCGTGACCAGCGAAATTGGCTGGTCGCAAGTGCCCGTATCCGACCTATTTCCTGCCCCGTTGGCTTTATCGGCGCTGGATGAGCAGAGTGCGATCGCTCTCCGGACTTGGTTCGTTGCCCATGTCAACATTACCCCGCCCAAAGTGCGCAAGTGCCCGCAATCTGAGCCGGTCCATCAATTGGCTCTAAAGCTTTAAGGTGCCGTGGGTGACAGTATGAGCGTCTCCGTAAAATTTCGGGCAAGCTGAGTTGGTGACGTTGGTGCCTACGGTCTTTCCTGCGGCGGCGACGGATGAGACCTGGCACAAGCTATGCAGAATGCCGATTCCTCGGCATAATTTATCCGGTAATAATGCAGCCAGCCTTGTAGGATTAGGGTACCTTTATGCCTGATATGCATCATGGCGGTATGGGCTGTTTCCTGTGTTTATGACACCTTTAACTCAGCTGCTTAAACCGGCTTACGGGCCATTGACCTTTTCCCTGCGATCGCTCTCAACTGCAGCTCCGCTGGTTGGTGCTGATATGATTGGCCTCATCGCTGCGGTCTACGTCAGCGTGATGGTGCGCTATTCCTTTGATGGACAATTTGAGCCGGTGCTGTATTGGAGTCTCTGGCCCCTGAGCGGCATGGTGATTCTCATTTTTGGCTTAGCGCGTCTGTATCCGGCCATTGGTCTGAGCCCCGTAGAGGAGTTGCGCCGGCTATGTCTTTCCACTACGCTGTTTTACTTTGCCTTAGCGGCCGTGATCTTCCTCTTCCGGGAGGGGACCACCTATTCTCGCGGCATTTTCTTAATGGCTTGGCCCCTTTCAATGGCAGGAATCTGGTTGGCCCGCATTGGCGTTCGGCGCTTGGTTTCACCGTTTGCCTGGTGGGGGTTTCCGGTGTTGATCATGGGGGCAGGGCGCACTGGGGAACTCGTCATTCGGACCCTGAAGCGGCAGCCTGGTTTGGGGCTAAAACCAGTGGTGGTCTTGGATGACGATCCCAAAAAGCAGGGCAGTTTGGAGTCCGTCCCGGTGGTAGGCCGCTTGTCAATTGCTCCCTATCTGGCCCGCGATCGCACCATCAACCATGCGATCGTGGCCATGCCAGGGGTCCCTCGAGAAAAGCTGCTCGCAATCTTGGAACGCTACGGTCATACTTTTTCACACTTACTGATCATTCCCGATCTGTTTGGGTTGTCAAGTTTGTGGGTCGGGGCGACTGACATGGGAGGCATCCTTGGTCTCGAAATTCGTCAACGGCTGCTGCAGCCAGGTCCCCGACTGCTCAAGCTCGTTCTCGACTGCACATTGACTGTGCTGTTAGGCATGGCAATGCTCCCTCTGTTTTTGCTCATCATGGTGGCGGTTAAGCTGGACTCACCCGGTCCAATTTTTTATGGTCACTATCGGTTGGGACGACGGGGGCGCCCCTTTACTGCTTGGAAATTTCGCTCGATGGTGACGAATGCCGATGCCGTCCTCCAGCAACACCTCATAGAAAATCAGCTGTTGCGAGACGAGTGGGAACGGGAGCGAAAACTGAAGAGCGATCCACGGATTACGCGGGTTGGTCGTTTTTTACGGCGCACGAGTTTGGATGAGTTACCTCAGCTTTGGAATGTTTTGCGAGGTGAAATGAGCTTGGTAGGCCCTCGCCCCATCGTCGATGATGAAATCGCCTACTACGCTGATAAGTTTGAGCTGTACAAGCGCGTACATCCGGGCATTACCGGCCTCTGGCAGGTTTCTGGTCGCAACGATGTAACGTACGTAGAGCGAGTCAACTTAGATGCTTACTACGTCAGAAATTGGTCTGTTTGGCTAGATATCTATATATTGTTAAAGACTATCTGGGTAGTAATAATCGGCGATGGCGCATATTGACGTACGTTCGCCTTGGCGATGGCAAGGCATGCCGCTATGGCATCGGGTATTGCCCCTGTGTTTTGGCCTAATGTCGTATCCTTACACGATGTTTGTAGGTCTGTTGGGCATTGTCCTCTTGGGTGTCTGGCAAACGGTCCGGAGTCCCAAGGCAGTGGGTACTTTGTTAGTTAAAAGTGGGTTCTTAGCGATCGCGTTCCTGATGATTTTGAGCGCCAGCCAGGCCATCAATCCTGGTGAAACACTTCTGCAGCTAACACACTTCCTCCCCTTTTTTTGGTTCTGGGCTTTTTTAACGGTTTATTTACAGCGCACTGACAACCCCTGGTGGCAGCTGTACTGCTGGGCTGTGGTACTGGTGTTGGCCTCTATCCCGCTCAATGTCATTGGCATTGTCGAGTACATCTTCAAATTCACGCCAACCCCTGGCCTGCTCCCCTACTTTCCCCTTATTGACTGGCTGTATCTCGGAGATTTGCACGTCCCCCGTGCATTTTCGCTGTTTGACTATCCCAATACGCTGGCGAGCTATCTCGTATTGATGCTGGGGCTAAACCTCGGTCTTCTGCACTTAGGGCAGCCCACCTGCTTGACTGCTCCACGCCGCCGGTGGGTCTATCTGCTGACGGCGATGAACATACCATTGACGCTGATTTGTATCTTTTGCTCCGGTTCACGCAATGGATTACTAGTCGCGATCATCTTGATTTTGGTGGGTCTGCTCTGCTTACGGACCAGTCGACAGCTTAAACTGTTAGGTTTAGGCGGCCTTGCTTTTGTCATAGCGACCACCTTGAAGGTGGGCATTGGCGGGCGATCGCTCGCTTGGGCTTGGCTCACAGATGATCCGCGGGTACAGGTTTGGCAGATGGCGCTGGCGATGATTGGCGATCGGCCCCTGTTGGGCTACGGTCTAGGTAGTTATAAGTTGCTCTATGATGGTGAAATCTTTGGGTATAGCTATATCGCCCACGCCCATAACTTCTGGCTGATGATTGCTTCAGAGGTGGGATTGCCAGCGGCCTTTCTATTCACCCTGGTGATTGGCTTTATTTGCTTTCGCGGTTATCGAGCCCTACAGCAACTGCGACACCAATCCGATTGTCACGCGGTGCTGATGGCCTATTGCCTTGCCTTCTTGGGTATTGTGCTGTTCTCTTTGCTGGACATTACCCTGTTTGAGGCAAGGGTAAATATCGTGACTTGGCTGAGTCTGGGCGTAATTGCGGCCAGCCCAGAGCTCAGTCGGCAATGTCAGTAGTCAAGCTTAAATTAGCTTAAGGGTTCTCAGGCCAAAGTAAAGCACCATGGCCGTGACAAAGCCACCCCCCAACAAAACGACAAAAGCGATCGCGCCGTCAATACTCATTTGAGGTATCTCCTACTAAATAACACTCTCATTACTCTATATTCAACCACGTGAGCGGGTGGGGGGTGACAGCGGTCTCCGATGTTCACCGAGGCCTACCTCATCCCAGTGCTGTCAACGGCAGCTATCGATGGCGAGGTCGAGTGCAATGAAGTGGGCTCCGTGGGATTGTCAGGCATGACCGAGTTTAGAAAATGTCACTTATTTGGTGCGGTCAGGACAGTGGGCGATCGCGGTTGTGTCCAGATTTTCCAACCAGCGCCAAGGGCCATTTAATCGCTCTCACAGAATGTGCGTCAAACTTTTGTGTGAACAGTCAGGGTGGTCCCCCTCACCCGATGTAAGGAGATATAAGGTAAATAAGCTTATATAAATTCATTGATCCCGTTCAAAATTATCGCTCCCCATTCAACGATGCACCCAAAATGGGAATGAGTTGTCTGACCCAGCGGTTTGATTCAGGACTGGTTTAGCTGCCTGAGCAAAGCTGCATGTTGTGTCAGATTGGGGAAACCTGAGAAGGGTAGATACGTTGAGCCAAGATTTAAGGGGTGGTCATCTAGGTTTGTGGTTCGCAGTCGAGAGAGTTTGCCGTGCAGATGCCCGATTCCGCTTTAGCGGGGGCTGCAGTCTCAGTAGAAACTGAAATTGTCGCCGTCACAGTTTATCCAGAACAGGCCAGAGTCACCCGCCATGGCCAGGTAGAGGTACATGCCTCCGATATGGTTTTGGAGGTCGGCCCCCTCCCGGCAACATTGGCACCACCGAGTATTCAAGCGATTGCCCAGGGCACGGCCAGTGTGACCTTACAGAAACCTGGCTTAGAGCCACTCTTGTCTAATCAACACTGGCTCAGACAAGAACAGCAGCTCAGCGATCACCTGCATACGGTGGAAGATCAATTTCGCATATGTAAAGAGCGGCTCGCAGGACTCAACCAGCAGCAGGCGTTTCTGCAAGTGCTATCGGAACAAGCGGCTCAGCAATTTGCGCAGGGGCTGACTCAGCAATCCATGGAATTGGCTCAAATCACAGAATTTATGGCGTATTTTGAGCGGGCTCATCAACGCCTTGCTGAGGTTATTACGGCGCAAGAACGCCAAAAGCATGAGCTTGATCAGCAGCTCCAACAAGCGCGTCAGGCGCTCCAGCAGTTTCAATCCCATGGTAAAACCCCGAGTTATCGGATCAGGCTACCGTTGACCGTGTTACAGTCCGGTTTGCTACATCTCCACATCGTGTACGACGTAACTGAGGCCTACTGGCAGCCGGCTTATAACTTTCGACTCAAAGAAGAGCGTTCAGCGTTACAAATCGACTGTATTGCCGAAGTTCGTCAAAATACTGGAGAAGACTGGCACCAGGTTGAGTTGAAGGTGTCTACTGCGGTACCGGAAAAATCGCCCGCCATCCCGGATGTGAGCCTGCTCAAGGCTGCGCCGGCAGATACTGCCCGGGCCCAGTCAGCTCACCGAGAATCCAAAAAGCGCTTGCGATCGCGCAGTCCCGGCCTTGACGAAACCTATCGCATGTTGGGAGCCGTACCGGGGAGTGAGATTCCTCCGCAGCAGGACGAAGCCGGATCGGAAGATGGGGGGTTACAGTCAACCAGTGCCATCATTTGCTTTGTGGCAACTGCGCCCATAACAGTCGCCAGTGATAACGCAGTATATCGGGTGCCGGTGGGGCAGCTAGAGCTCGACAGTCGCTTAACCTATGTGGCCCTGCCCCAGCGCTGTAGTGCCGCTTATCTCTGTGCGGCCTTGACGAACCCATCGGATAAAGGGCCACTGTTAGCAGGGATGGCTTATCTGTTTCGAGATGGTGGGTATGTGGGTGAGGAAAAGTGTGAATATGTCGCCCCGGGGGCGTCGTTTCAGCTGAGTTTGGGCTTGGATGAGCGAGTGGCTATCCAACGAGAACTGGTGACTCAAAAATCACAGCCAGCGGATACGGTCGACCGTGAGCTCCGGGCCTATCGACTCACCATTCATAATCCGTTTACCCATCCGATTGATGTGACAGTAATTGAGCAGGTGCCATTCAGTCGTTCTGACTGTATTGACCTGGAACTATTGGCCGCGGAGCCGCCCATCACTCGAGAAGCCGTAGATCAGTATCAATGGCTCATTCAGCTGCCGCCTCAAGCTTCAGAGCACATTTATTACCGATATGAGATGAAAACCGCCTGTGGTGTAGCTGGCCGCAGCACAGCAGGTTAGAGGCGAGTCGGTGCTTTTGATGAGCGATAGTGTTGGTCCAGTTTCATTAGGGTATGTAACAGTACGGTAGCTCCATTAGCGCAGTCTGCAGGGGTCGTGAATTCGGTTTCAGCATGACTAATCCCGCCCTCACTGGGAACGAAAATCATGCCCATGTCGGTGATGCTCGCCATCTCTTGGGCATCATGACTGGCTCGACTCGGTAAATGACAGTAGGTAAGATCAAGCTCCTGGCAAACTTGGGCGATCGCGTTTTGAATATGGGAATTGGCCGGAGCGGGGGCATTCTCCAAGCGTTGCTCAAGGGATACTCGCGTGCCGGTATCGGCGGCAATGGCGGCGATCGCCTGGCGGATATCTGTCAGCAGCTGATCAAGGCGATCGCTGGACAGATCCCGTAGGTCAAGGCTCATTTCCACCTGGCCAGGAATGCTGTTGGGCACGTTGGGAGACATCTCTATCCGGCCTACCGTAGCGACTTGATCCCCCGGTTGATGACCGATTTGATTAATCGCTAAAACCATCTGTGCGGCCGCCACTAAGGCATCTTGACGCATCGACATGGGGGTAGTCCCCGCATGGCTCGATTGGCCTTTAATCGTAATCCAGTAGCGGCGCTGACCGACAATGCCGGTAACAACGCCAATTTGCTTTTGCTGGGAAAACAGTACGGGCCCTTGTTCAACATGCAGTTCTACAAAGGCGGCCATCGACTCAGGCGATCGCTGGGCCTGGATGATTTGGTCCCAATTGCCCCCAACTCTTGCTAAACAGGGTTGAATGGCCTCTCCGCTGCGGCTGCGGTAAAGATCCGCATCGGCCAGCAATTTTCCCGCCATCGCTTTGCACCCCACCATGGTGCGCTCTTCATCGGCA
Organism: Leptolyngbyaceae cyanobacterium; assembly: GCA_050331235.1. Classification (GTDB taxonomy): domain Bacteria; phylum Cyanobacteriota; class Cyanobacteriia; order Phormidesmidales; family Phormidesmidaceae; genus Halomicronema. The sequence goes on along the minus strand of JBHJHA010000094.1, from coordinate 7,539 downwards.
AACACAATGACTTCGATGGGGTGATCGAGCTGCTGGTGCTGTTCTGCCAGTGTTTTAACCGCTTCAATGCCGGCCAAAACGCCATAAGCGCCGTCATAATGTCCGGCATTAGGAACCGTGTCGATGTGGGAACCGGTTACTAAAGGGGGAGCTTCTGGACATCGGCCCGGATAGCGGCCAATCAGGTTGCCCGCTGCATCTACCGTCACTGTCATCTTGGCTGCGGCCATCCATTGTTGCACTAAATCTCGGGCACGACAATCTTCAGCGCTAAAGGCCAGTCGCTGCACACCACCGTTTGCCAACGCCCCAATTTTAGCCAGTTGGCGGATCATGGCCGAGAGGCGATCACGATTGACCGCTAACGCCGAAGCAACCTGATAGACCATGCCGTCTTCCCCTTGCGGCACTCTGCCGCTAATTGAGCCGCGCCAACCCATTGTGAAGGTAGCGTATCTTACGTAGGGCAATGGCTCTGTAAAATGCCCTACATCAACCCTGCTGGGGACCTGCTATCGATGCCACAGGGCAAAGAGCTGAGACCCAAGCAGTAACTCAAGACTAACTAAATTTGAGGATGGAACGTTATGACAACCGCTGAAACCAAACCGGTCTTTATCTGTGGCTCGGCCCTCCGGGGACAGCCTGACCATGGCAATCTGCAGGGGGCAACCTTTGTCAAAGCCACGAAAACCGCCCCCAAGTATCGGCTGCATGCAGTTCAGGCGGGATGGCATCCTGGCATCTATGAGACTGATGTTGATGGGATTTCGATTCCTGGTGAACTTTATCAAATGTCTGTGGCGCAATATGACCATTTGGTGTCGACAGAGCCGCCCCATATGTATCCTGCTGAGGTGACGCTGCACGATGGAGAGACGGCGATCGCCATGCTTTATCCCAAAGCCCTCATCGATGAGCACGGCTGGCCCGACATTTCAGACATTGGCGGGTGGGCTGCTTACAAGGCTCAGTCATAAACACAAATTTAGTGGGCTAAATCGTTACCCAGTTGTTGGAGAACTCTGATGGGCAAAGTCTTAATTAAAGGTGGGCGCATTATTACCGCAGTAGATAACTATGTCGCCGATATTTTGACTGACAATGGTCGGATCGACGCGATCGCCCGGGACATTTCCGCCGATGACGTGCCAACCTATGATGCGTCTGGCCTATTGGTCTTTCCTGGTGGCATTGATGTCCACGTCCATATGGAAACACCTATGGGCAATGACATCTACACCTGTGACACCTTTGCAACGGGAACTAAATCGGCCGCCTTTGGGGGCACAACGACCATTGTGGACTTTGCCCAACAGTTTCACGGTGATAGCCCCAAGGCCGCCCTCGACCGTCGCTTGGCAGTAGCCGAACCCCAGTGTGCGATCGACTATGGCTTCCACGTCATTCTCACGGACGTTAATCAGGAGTCGCTGGCCGAACTGCCGGACCTGATCAATCAAGACGGCGTATCAAGCTTCAAGCTGTACATGGCCTACCCCGGCGTGTTGATGGTGGACGACGCCGACATTTATCGCACCATGCGCAAAGTGGGTAACCATGGCGGAATGGTCAACCTCCATGCGGAAAATGGCGTCGTTATTCAAGCCCTGATCGAAGAGGCGCTAGAGCAGGGCAATACCTCGCCGAAGTATCACATGCTGACAAGACCGCAACTGATGGAGGGGGAAGCGACCCATCGTGTCATTCGCATTGCAGAATTGGCCGAGGTGCCGGTCTATATCGTTCATCTATCGGCCAAGGAAGCCCTAGATGCGGTAGTGGAGGCCCGCGATCGCGGCATCCATGCCTTTGCCGAGACCTGCCCTCATTACCTCTTTTTGACTAAAGAAGAATATGATCGCCCCGACTTTGAACCGGCCAAATTTGTCATGACGCCGCCGCTGCGAGATCACAAATGTCAGCACGCGCTCTGGCGGGGATTACGGTTCGATGACTTGCAGATTGTCGCGACCGATCATTGTCCATTTTGCTTTAATGAAAATCTCTTTGGCATATTGCAATCCAAGCAGTACGGCAAAGATGACTTTTCCAAAATTCCCAATGGGGCTCCCGGCGTAGAGTTTCGCATTCCCCTGCTGTACGACGGTGGGGTCAAGGCTGGGCGCATCACAATCAATCGCTTTGTGCAGCTGACGGCCTCCGCCCCCGCCAAAATGTTTGGTCTATTTCCACAAAAGGGCACGATCGCGGTGGGGAGTGATGCCGATTTAGTGTTGTTTAATCCCCACGAACGGCATACCCTCAGCGCCAACACCCATCACTCAAATGTCGACTACTCCCTGTTTGAAGGCCGAGAAGTGCAGGGCAAGGTGAAAAAAGTCTTTTTGCGAGGCGAGCTGATTGTCGATGGCGATCAATGGCTCGGTCGTGCCGGCATGGGGCGCTACATTAAGCGATCGGCATCGGGGCGAGTGCTGTAGCGGCAGGAGAGCTCCCAGCCTGTTTCAGCTAGGGGAATTTTGGAAAACCGGCGGCTTTCAAGTCAGAGGATCAAGTCAGCTGACCGGTTTGCTGCAGATAGCTCAGCAGCCAATTGGTCATGGTGGCTCGGCGGGTTAGGCGTGGCACTAGCTGGTCCACACTGTAGCCCTTGAACCCCAAATACTCCTTTAACAGTTGCTTATTTTCCTTGGGGATGGCGCGGGTCAGTTGAACTGTAGCCGGACGACTCTCAATGAAGTTGGGGGGAGTGGGAAATTTTTCTGCCCATGCTGGGTCTACGGCAGCGGTTTGCCACTGCTCACTGGCTGCGTCGTAGCGATAGCCAAGGTAGTGCCAAACCAAATGGTTGACTGTGTCATCATCTAGCTTTTCGTTAAGGATGTCCCAAAGGGTATCGGTTGTGAGAGGAGGGAGCTGTGCCATCGCGATCGCCCGTATGCCTGTAATTCAAGCTTTTTCTTATTTACTCAGCAAGAGTGTAGCGCTATTTGGGAGCGATACCTGGAGAGCAGTTTCAAAGTTTGTTTAGCTGAGATTGAGTCGATTGTCCCTATTTTTTACGATTCCCGTCGGTTTCTCGCTTTGCCAAGTTCGGCCTCACGGGACCTGACTGCAAAGCCCCTAATTGCCAAGATGGCCGCTTGGATAACAGTCCACTTTCGATTTCACCAATACTGAGGGGCCGATGCAGCAAAAATCCCTGGGCGTAGGTGCAGCCTAGCTGGCAAAGAATCTGGTGTTACTCAGAGGTTTCAATCCCTTCAGCCACCGTATCCATCGAGAGCGCCTGGTAAAGCAACACCAAAGACCTGATGATTTCTCGACTTTGAGGATTCTCAGCCATCTTGCTGACAAATGACTTGTCAATTTTGATCGTATCCACGGGAAAGCGATGCAAGTAACTGAGGGATGAGTAGCCCGTGCCAAAGTCATCGAGTGCGATTTTCACCCCGAGCTGTTTGAGCTCCGACAAGATCTCGGCGGCCATCTCTGGGTGGCGAATGATGGCGTTTTCCGTAATCTCAATGCGCAAATAAGCGTGATCCAGGCCCGTCTCATGCAAGATTGATTTCACTTGCTTGACACAGTCGGGCGAGTTGAACTGACGACTAGATAGATTAACGCTGAGCCACTGGTTCGTCACAATGCCTGCTTGATACCAGCGCTGCATTTGCCGACAGGCTTTTTCAATAATCAACCAGTCTATGGCCAAGATTAGCCCTGATTCTTCTGCGACCTGCATGAACTGCCCAGGCCCCCAGATGTCTCCATCAGCTTTTTGCCAGCGCATGAGGGCCTCAAAACCGAGGATGCGCTCGGTGTGGATATCGACGATTGGTTGATAAAACACCCGGAGCTCATCTTGCTCAATGGCCTGGCGAAGGGCCTCTTTTAATAGGATGTATCCCCTGGCCTGATGACCCATCTGCTGATCATAGATCTCATAACAGCCACGCCCACTATGTTTGGCTCGGTAAAGGGCGATGTCAGCCTCCTGCAATAGGGAATCCGGAGTACAAGGTGGGGGACCGTTCAGCGTGATGCCAGTACTGCTATTGACGGTGTAGCTGTTCCCCTTCAACAAAAAGGGCCGCTGAAATGCCATCAGCATGCGATCGGCAACGGATAAGACGCTTTTCACTTCGATTACATCAGCCAACAGAACGGCAAACTCATCCCCCCCAAAGCGAGCAACGACATCGATATCGCGAATCGTCTCCTGGAGTCGCGAGGCAACTTCCACTAAAAGTTCGTCGACGGCTGCATGGCCCAGACTATCGTTGATGCTCTTAAAGCGATCCAAGTCCAAAAACAGCACAGCAAATTGGTAGCCTTCCGTACGCTTAGCGCGGGTAAGTTCTTCCTCTAGTCGCTGCTGAAAGGAGGCGCGGTTGGGCAGTGTCGTTAAGCTGTCGTGAAAAGCTTGGTGGGCTAACTGGGCTTCGTAGAGACGCCGCGCCGTATCGTCTTGAATCTGCGAAACGAAATAGAGGGGGTCGCCCTGGATATCACGAACGGCCGACACGCCCAAGACAACCCAAATCGTTTCTCCCTCTGGACTGAGATAGCGCTGCTCAGTTCGGTAAGTGAGGTCTTCTTCAGTGATTAGTCGGCGAACCTGTTTCCAGTCAACGTGGCTATCTTCGGGGTGGGTGATTGACTGAATGGTCCTTTCCAACAGTTCCCGCTGCTGATATCCCAAGATGCGGCAGCAAGCATCATTGACGCGGAGAAATTGACCGTTAGGCGCGACTAGGGCCATGCCGATATCGGCATTATCAAACGCTTTACGAAAGCGCTCTTCGCTCTCTTGCGTTTTGGCTTCAGCCGCTTTGCGCTGACTAATATCCCGGTGGGTGCCAACCATGCGGAGGGGATTGCCCTGCACGTCATGCTCGACGGCTTTGCCGTAGTTGCTAATCCATTTCCATTGGCCGGTGTGGGTTTGCAACCGATAGTCAAAATTGTAAGAACCGCCAGCCTGGAGGTGGGTCGTCAATCGCTCTGAAACCCACTCTTTTTCATCGGGATGCAGCAACGCCTCCCAACTGTCGACAAGGACAGGGGCATCACTGGGTTCATAGCCCAACATCCTGAGCCAGTTGCTGCTGAGATAGATTTTATTGTTAGCAATATCCCAATCCCAGAGCCCGTCACCAGAGGCTTCGAGGGCTAGTTCTAGCCTTTGCTTGCTTTCCTGGAGTGCGGCTTCTGCGGCTTGCCGGTCTTGAATCTCTTGTTTGAGTTGAGCATTGGCTGCCTCGAGCTGGGCTAGGCTCGGCAGGGCCAAAGCTTTGGGAATAATAGGGATTAGCGTCAGGGCCGTATATCCAGAAATGATGGCGGTGATCGCTTTGAGCAGTCCCTCTAGCCAGTAGTTGGGATGCCACAGCGTCCAAATTGACATGAGATGGGTCGCACCGCAGGCCAAAATAAAGGCACTGAACAAGGCAAACACCGACTTAAAGGGCACATCAGACCGATTGCGGACAAAAGCCAATAGACCAATCGGAATGGAATAGTAAGCGATCGCGATGATGAAGTCGGCGGTCAGGTGTAAGCCGACTAGATGGGGCTGCCACAGATAGCAGTGTCCATGAGGAATATAGGCAATGGGCATAAGACGAAAGAATGGAACTCAAGAGATGTCCGGGATGCGCAGCCATTAAGAAACATTTTGAGAATTATTTTTGTTAGTCTGAAGCATTTCTTATCTCAAACATATGGGGAACTTATAAAAAATGGCAACTGTTTCCAGATGTAGATATGGGGCAGCAGCTACGACCGTAATTTCCCTACCGATGGCCATAGGCGATCGCCGATCCGCTGCGGCAAGATCAAGGAGTACATAAAGATTTTTCAAGTTTTCTTGGTTTCATGGCTACCCGCTCTACATTCGTTTATTCAGCGGCGGCCATCCGTCGGTTAATGGGACTACCAGCTTCGGTACCAGTGCAGATGCGCGAGTTTTTGGATGTGATGTGGGTCTGGGTAAAAGGTCATCGGCCCACGTTCATCTCTAAAGCGGATTTGAAGCAGCACTTTGTTGACCACCGCAAAGCTGAAGCCCAAGCTTTGACCGTGACCGATTGGCTCCGCGATCCGCCTCGATATACCGTGACCAATCCCCAAACTCAGTCACAGCACCTAGTGCAGGAATATCGCGATCGCCTCGACTGTGACTGCGAAGACTACCGTTGGCAACAGCAGTTTATCGGGCGGGGCTGCTGCAAACATGGCTATGCGGTACTACAGCACCTTGGATTCACCTCTCTAGCTGATTTCGTCGCGGCCCACACCGAGCCAACTGAGTCCGTTCACCGCTAATTCTCAGCCGGCATTCAGCTCTGCTTGATTCAATGGGCTAGCCGTTTTGGACGGAAAAGATGGCTGATCCCATTGATTTGCGCCGCTGTTTGGTCGTGATCCCCGCGTTGAATGAGGCAGCCACCATTGGCGCTGTGGTGCAGCAGCTTCGCTCCCTCGGCCTTACCCACATCCGCGTGGTTGACAATGGCAGTCGAGATCGCACGGCGGCGGTAGCCCAAGCCGCGGGTGCAGAGGTCGTTCACGAACCGAATCAAGGATATGGGCAGGCCTGCTGGCGCGGTTTGCAAAACGTGCCGCCAGGAATAGCGTGGATCTTATTTTGTGATGCTGACGGGAGCGATGACCTTGCGCAGCTGCCCCAATTCTGGGTGCAGTGTCCAGACCAAGACTTTATTTTGGGCGATCGCCGCGGCAACATTACTGGACGTCAGCAGTTGACCCCAGTCCAAAACTTTGGCAACTGGCTTGCCTCAACGCTGATTGATGGGGGCTGGGGCTATCGCTATCACGATTTAGGACCGCTACGGCTAATTCGCTGGTCGGCGCTACAGGCATTGCACATGCGCGATCGCAGCTTTGGCTGGACGGTAGAGATGCAGGTCAAAGCCGTGGAGCAGGGTCTGCGCATCTGTGAGCTACCGGTCAATTACCATCCGCGTCAAGGCGGCCAATCAAAGATTTCGGGCACGCTTCGGGGCAGTGCAAAGGCTGGAACCATCATCTTGACAACGCTGGCCCAGCAGTATGGACAAACCTGTCTGCCTAAGCCTTTGTCGGCAGCGACTGCGCTTGAGCAGGACATCGCTTATCCGGCCGACTCGCTTCATCCCGCCAGCACGTACCGCTACATTCTCTTTCTAAGTGCCGTTTTTTTGCTGGTGGGGACTGTTGGGTGCTTGCCCCACGGCGACTTTTTAAAAGATCCCGCAGCAGTGCCGCAGTTTTGGCTAGGCAGTGCGGTGATGGGACTGGGGTTCATCTTGTCTTGGCAGGTGCGATCGCTGTCAGCGCTTTGGTTCTGGGGCGTGGCGATCGCCACACGCCACCTCATTTTGGCGATGTATCCGGGGGATGACATCTGGCGTTATCTGTGGGAGGGCGTGGTCCAAACCCAGGGCTTTAGTCCCTACGATTACGCCCCCAATGCGGCAATTTTGGCACCGCTGCGGACACCGTGGTGGCCCGAGATCAACCATCCCGATACGTCCGCCATTTATCCGCCGATTACCCAGGTAGGATTTT
>JBHJHA010000093.1:0-20103 GCA_050331235.1 Leptolyngbyaceae cyanobacterium | reverse complement strand
ACGCCGAGCCCCTACTCCATGCTGTTGGCGAGGCGCACGAGTGCGTAGGCCTCGTTGCTATTGTCTTGGGAGTTTATATCAGCGACCACTGACTCCGTAGACTGCCAGTAAAAACCAACCCCTAACCCCATTAACAGATTGCCAGCGACAAATACCGGAAAGTTGTTGGACAGCAGAAAGACCCCATCCGCAACGGCGGAAATCAGGGCTGACAGAAGTAAGGTTTTCCGGCGTCCCCATTGCGGTGAGTCGGTCATCGAGCCGCCTAAAAACCGGCCTACCAATCCTGATAAGGCTTCACTGCCGACTCCTAGCCCGACCTGAGTTGCCGATAGCCCGACTTGGTTGACAAAAAAGATCGGTGCATAGAATAGGACAAACCCGATGCCGACTTGGGACAGCAAGCGCCCGGCTGCCAAGATCCAAACCCGATGGTCTAGGTTGGGCAGCCACTCGCGAAACCAATTTTGCACAGTCGGACTATCCTGATTGGGGAAACACACTGTCAGTGTATCGAGGTGTGAGCGTGCCGATCTCTTAGAAACGGACACGCCGATAGCAATTTGCACGCGGGAAGGAACAATCGTGGCGTCAGATGACTTTCGTCGTGAGCTACAGCAAGAAGCGCAGGAGTGGGTTGCCAATGAGCTGATTTCTACGGAGCAGTTTCAGCAACTGGCTCGGCAGTACGACTTTGAAACCATTGAGACGGCCGCCCGCGATCGCTTCATCATGATTTTGTTGGGGTTGGGGAGCATCCTGATTGGGCTGGGTGCGATTACCTTTGTGGCGGCCAACTGGCAGGCGCTGTCACAAACCCTCAAGGCCGGTTTACTCTTCGTTGCCATGCTGATCTGTGACCTGAGCGGCTACGGCCTGATCAGCCGGGTCCGACCAGACGATCGCTGGCGACGGTTAGGGCAGGCGCTACTACTGCTAGGGGCGCTGCTGCTGGGAGCTAATCTAGCGCTGATGGGACAAATTGTTCATACCAGCAGCACGCGATATGAGTTATGTGCGACTTGGTCCCTGGGGGTGATCGCCATGGCCTACGGGATGGGGCTGCCGTTTTTAGGCATGCTGGCCCTGCTCATTCTCGGAGTGGGCTACTGGAGCGCTCTGTGGGACATGGTGTGGTTACAAAGTTCCCTGCTCGGTGTGTGGACCCTGCAAATAATACCGTTACTCGTCGCCGTCTTGTTTGTGCCATTGTGTTATCGCTGCCGCTCTCCAGCGCTGTTTGCCCTCAGCGCGATCGCGCTGACTTCTTCGCTGTGGATTCTGATTCTCGATTTGGGGCGATCGCTGCCGTCCCTATTTGATGCGCTAGTGCTCATTTTGCCGTTTGCACTGCTATGGGCCTATGACGATACACTGTGGCAATTTTTGAGTCAGCACCTGGGGCGACCGTCTGAGGCCGCCACGCCAAACGCCCAGTATGATGAAGCTCAGCGCCCCTTTCAGCCGGTAGCTCGGGGGTTAATGATATTCGGCCTCAGTTTGATGTATTGGGTCCTCTCTTTTCGCGATGTGTGGTTGGCCTCTGCTGATCGCAACTTCCTCAATACGCAACAGCTGTGGCAAAACTCAGGTTTGGTCATGCTAACGCTAGTGTGCTTTGCCGGCTGGACGATCGGTGCCTGGCTGTACTTGGGTTGGCGGCAGCCGCGCCCCTGGCGATTAGACGGCCTCAGTGCAACAGTCTTAGGTTTCCTATGCATCACCGCGACGCTGTTGTTCATCACATTTGTGGCGGGTCCAATTCCCATTTTTGCGACCACGATTATGAACATTTTGCTCGCTGTGCTCTCACTGGGTATGATGCGCGAAGGCTTGGGCTCGGGTAGCCGCACCCCGTTTTGGTGGGGGCTAGTGATGTTGACGCTGCAGATTTTGAGCCGCGTTTTAGAATACGAAACAGGACTACTGGTGAAATCTCTAGTCTTTGTGATTTGCGGTGTGGGTGTCATTGCCGTGGGGCTATGGTTTGAGCGTTATGTCCGCACCTTACGGGTAGATGCCCCATGACGTCGTCTTCGCAAAAGCCAGTGCGCAAAGGTTTGGGACCTTGGGCGATCGCCCTCCCCCTCTTTTTTCAAACACTGCTGATTGTGGCCGTACCGCTACAGGCTGCGATCACGAGTGTGTTGGGCACCACGGTGATTCTTCGCACCGTGCCCGTTGATCCCTATGATCCCTTTCGGGGATATTACACGACGCTGCAGTACGACATTTCCCAGCGGGGGGTGCTCAGCACCTTGGCAGGCTGGGATGATATTCAGCCGCAGTTGGAACCCTCTGATACCTTGCGCGTGCTGCAGCCCGGTCAATCGTTTTATGTGGTGCTCGCCAACCAATCTCAGATTGATAGCCCCACGGCTACGATTTACGGCGCGCCCTGGGAACCTGTGCGGGTCACCCGCGATCGCCCCCAGGATTTGGCCGCTGACCACATTGCTCTCAAGGGGACCTATCGCCGCGATCGCATTGTGTATGGATTGGAACGCTACTACCTGCCCGAGGCGGAACGGCTCGACTTAGAACGGCGGATTCGAGAAGCCCAGAGTAGCGATGAGCAACCCCGCTTTTTGGTAGAAGTGCGCATTGGCCCTTTGGGGGCTGTACCTATTGCCTTGTGGCTACAGGGCGAGCGCATCGAGTTTTGAGCTCCGCCCGCCGCATTTACTAACCTTGCAGGGCACAATGGAGACAATCTGGTCAGTCCACTGCTTGCCTATGGGCGGCGTGGGGCTCGCCGTTTAGTTGCGCCTAATCTGTCAATATGTCGTCGACTCCGCCGCTATCATCCCTAACTTGGCAGCAGCGCTGGCCAGGCCGCTCGCAAAAGTCGCCATCAGAAACTGAAGACTCAGTGCTGCTGAGGCTGTTGGTCCAGCTTCTAGTCAGCGTGGGGGTTGCTTCTGTATCGGTGGCAGCAGTGGGGGTGACCCAGGCATCGTTTCTCAACTTAATGGCGATTCCCCTGAGTGCCCTGGGCGGGTACTGGAGTTGGAAAACGCGCCGTCGGAGCAATATCGCTGTCAAATTCGTGATTGCCTTGGGCATGTTGGCGGCCCTGGCTATCTTTTTGATGAACATGCTTAACAAAAGTGGCGATACCCGCATTCTCCTGGCGGAACTCCTAATCCATTTGCAGGTGCTCCACAGCTTTGACATGCCCCGGCGCAAAGATTTGGGCTACTCCATCATGATTGGCCTGATCTTGCTGGGGGTGGCGGCGACCGTTAGCCAGTCGCTGACCTTTGCGCCGCTGCTGCTGCTGTTTTTAGCGTTCGCCCTGCCCGTTTTAATTTTGGATTATCAATCGCGGCTCAATTTGTTAACGTTGCCCACTGGGGGAAGTCTGCGCCCGACCTTTAAGCTCAAGCAGTTGGCCGGGCTGCTCGGTGTCATTTTGGGACTGGGCTTGGTCATTTTTGCGGCGTTTCCCCGGCTACCGGGCTATCAGATTCGCAACTTTCCCGTGAGCAGCACGATCAACTTTCAGGGAGAGTTTTCGGGTGATCAGATTTTCAATCCCGGGTATTCCTCCGGATCGCAACTATCTGAAGATCTGGCTGGTCTCGAAGATGAAGGCGATAGCCGCCAGATTCAAGGCGATCGCCCCGCAACCGGACCAGGAGAGTTGGATGAGACGAGCTACTACGGCTTTAGCCAGCAGATGAATCAAAATTTGCGCGGCACTATTGCGCCCCGAGTTGTCATGCGGGTGCGATCGCAGGCGCCAGGTTTTTGGCGGGTGCTGGCCTTTGACCGCTACACCGGCCAGGGCTGGGAAATTTCCCGCGAAGATGATGTGGAAGTGTTTGAGCGATCGCTGACGTCTTTTCGCAACTACTTGCCCGCCACGGCCAATGAACCGGGCCAGCACAATACCGAGGGCCGAGAACGGGAAATTGTGCAGACATATACCATTGTCGATGACCTGCCGAACCTGATTCCCGCGCTGTATCAGGCGGAAGAACTTTATTTTCCCACCCGGGAAATTGCCATCGATGCCGAAGGGTCATTGCGATCGCCCATTCCCCTCAGTGAGGGGATTACCTACAGCGTGGTATCCGATGTGCCCTATCGCGATCGGACTCGGCTGCGCAGTGCCGCCACGGACTACAGCGAAGAGATGCAGACGGTTTACCTGCAGCTGCCGGCGGCCATTCAAGACCGCGTACGCGAACAAACTGAAAGCCTCTTGGCAACTTCTCCACAGCCGCTCAATGACCCCTATGAAAAGGCGCTGTATTTGGCCCAGAGCCTCAAGCAAAATTACAGTATCCGAACGGAACTGCCTTTTTTTGCCGATGACGAAGATTTGGTGGAGGCGTTCCTTTTCACCTACGAGGGGGGCTATCCCGATCATTTTTCGACCGTGTTGACGGTGATGCTGCGGAGCATTGATATTCCGGCTCGCCTCGTCACCGGCTTTGGACCGGGGCGATTCAATCCGTTCACCGGCTATTACGTCGTGAGCAACACCGATGCCTTTGCCCTGACGGAGGTATTTTTTCCTGGCTTCGGCTGGTTTGCGTTTGACCCGATTCCAGGCCACGAACTGGTGCCCCCTTCGCTCCAAGACAGTAATGCATTTTCGGTACTGGGGCAGTTTTGGAATTGGGTGGCGGGCTGGCTCCCGTCTCCCGTGTCTGGTTGGTTATCGGGGGTCTTCGTTTGGCTAGTACAGGGCATTCTGCGCCTCTTTCGTTTTTTTGACGACGGGCTGCTAGGGCTGATGGCGGCGTTGCTCAGCGCCACGGCGTTGGCGTTTTTAGGGTGGCTGGGTTGGCAAGGGTGGCGCCGCTGGCGACAACATATGCGGCTACAGCGATTGCCCAAAGTTGAACAAATCTATCAGCAACTGCTGACGTGGCTGGCGGCCCAGGGATATCCCAAACAGCGGTCTCAGACTCCGTTGGAATATGCGATCGCCCTCCAAGGTCAGTCCCAATTCAAACGGGGTGATCAGGTCATGGCAATCGTGCGCACCTATGTGGGCTGGCGCTATGGTCAAGAGCCTGTGGACCCGGCGGCGTTGAAATATCAGCTCCAAACCCTCAAAAAGTCCTCCGGTTAAATCGGCTGAAGCCATTGAGCGGCCTCGCGGTCTCACTACTAACGATATTGAGAATTAGTACAAATGTTGCTACCGTAGTACCACTTTATGGGGGATTGCCGTTTGCAGGGACTCATCGGTGGATTGGTAGGGCTAGTGTTTGGCGGGGCGATCGCGAGCCTATGGTGGCAAGCTCGCCTACAAACGGTGCGGGCTCAGGCCCAAGCTGAGATGGTCGCTGACCGCGCCAGCGCCTATGAACGACTACAGCAGCAAGATCGACAACTGCAAGAGTTACAGACGGCTCTGCAAAAGCGTGAACAGCGCTTAGACGCCCTACAAAGAAGCTGGCAGCAAGAGTCGATGCAGCGCGCCGCTGCTGTGGCTCAGCTCGATCAGTTAACCCAGCTTCAGCAACAGCTCCAGGATCGCGAAACCCAACTACAGCAACTGCAAAGTCACTATGTCGCGGCGCGATCGCAACTGGCAGAAGTGCAAACCCATCTACAGCAAGAGCAAGCCCGAGGCAAAGAGAAACAAGCTCTGTTGGGACAGGCTCAGCACCAGTTGACCCATACGTTCAAGGCGTTATCGGCTGAGGCGCTACAGCAAAACTCGCGTTCGTTTATGCAGCTCGCAGAGACGTTGCTAGCAAAGTTTCAACACCAAGCCCAGGGTGACCTAGGGCAACGCCAAGCCGCGATCGCTGCCCTGTTAAATCCCCTACAAACGTCGCTCCAGCAGGTCAAAACCCATCTACGAGAGCTCGAAACTGCCCGCACCGCCGCCTATAGCACCCTGACGGAGCAGGTGAGATCCCTCGCTGTGGCTCAGACCCAACTGCAGGGCGAAACGGCCAACTTGGTCAAGGCGTTGCGATCGCCGACGGTCAGGGGCCGCTGGGGTGAGATTCAGCTACAGCGCGTGGTGGAGATGGCGGGCATGGTGGAATATTGTGATTTTTACCAGCAAGCCTCTGTGACCACCGAACAGGGTCGTCTGCGTCCCGACATGGTGATTCAGCTACCCAATCAGCGCCAAATCATTGTTGATTCCAAAGCGCCCCTCCAGGCCTATTTAGAGGCACTGGAAGTGAATGAGCCCACCCAAAAGCGCGATCGCCTGCAACACCATGCGCGGCAAATTCGGACCCATTTGACCCAACTGGGTAGCAAGGGCTACTGGGATCAGTTTGAGACTGCTCCAGAGTTTGTTGTTCTCTTTTTGCCGGGGGAAACCTTTTTTAGCGCGGCCCTAGAGCAAGACCCCACCCTAATCGAATTTGGCGTTGAGCAACGGGTGATTCTCGCAACACCGACAACGCTGATTGCCCTATTGAAGGCAGTTGCCTATGGTTGGCGACAGGAAAAACTGGCCGAAAATGCCCAGCAAATCAGTCAGTTGGGCAAAGAAATGTACGATCGCACATACACCTTGATCGGCCACTTGGCAAAGCTGCGTCGCGGCCTAGACAGCAGTGTTGATGCCTTCAATAAGGTTGTCGGTTCATTAGAATCTCGTGTCCTAGTGACGGCTCGTAAGTTTAAAGATCTGGGAGCGGCCACTGGTGATGAACTAGAGTCCCTGGACAGCCTAGACAAAGTTCCCCGGTCTTTTGCTAGCGCTGCAGAGCAGAGGCCGCAAGATAGTGTGGAATGAGGTCACCCATGGGAGCACGCTAGGCTGGTGAAGATTTAGGGCAACACCATGATCAGCGATCGCCCCCAATTTATCCTGCTCTTTCTCGATGGTGTGGGGTTGGGCAAAGTACAAGACGGCAACCCACTGTGTGCCCCCGGAGCCACGCCCTTTTTAGAGCGGTTGCTGAGTCATCGCCTGGTGGCTGACCTCGCTATCTCCCAACCGCAACTCTTGGCAAAATCTATAGATGCTTGCCTAGGAGTACCCGGTTTACCTCAAAGCGCGACTGGACAAACCACACTGTATACCGGCATCAACGCTGCCCAGTTTCGCGGCTGCCATCAATCTGGCTTTGCTAATGGGTCGCTGCGACAGTTGATTGACGCCCATAGCCTATTTCGACAGGTGATGGCCCTGGGCGGCACCGCTACGCTGGCCAATCTTTACTCGCCGGCCTATTTTGAAGCGATCGCCCAGCGCCGCCTACGCTACGCTGTGGGAACTTTGGTTAACCTAACGGCCGGACTGCCCTTCCGAATGCAAAGCGAATATGAGCAGGAAGCCGCTATATTCTGGGATATCACTGGACAACGAGCCGCCGTTCGCGGGATTCTGGCTGCCCCAATCACGCCGGGGGTAGCCGGAGCTCGCTTGGCTCGCCTGAGTCGTCATTACACCTTGACCCTATTTGAATGCTTTTTGACTGACTATGCTGGGCATCAGCAGCGCTGGGCACCGGCCATCAGGGTAATTCAGCAGGTTGATCAGTTTGTGGAAAAGGTTGTGGAAAATCTGCCGGCCAATGTCACGCTGGTGATGACTAGCGACCACGGTAACCTTGAAGACCTCTGGACCAAGCGACACACTTTGAATGCAATTCCCTTGATTGCTGTGGGTGCCCATGCCAGCCAATTTAGTCAGGTTACAGACTTGACAGCAATTACGCCCAAAATTGTCCAAATTCTCAAAAACAGCCGGTAAATATGTTTAGACAGGGCATACTCTAGCCCGCTATTTAAGTAACCTGCTGGGATGTGGAAAATCATCGGCGTGGTTTTGGGATAGCCAGAAAGACCTACCCCAAAACCCCAAAGCAAAATTTAAGCGGCGACATCTTCAAATAGCGTGTCTAAATAAATTCTTGAAGTCGCTTTGTCTTTCTTGCCATTTTGTATAAGAAAGAGTGAAACAGCCGCAGAAAATACTCGGTCTTGATCCCATTCTGGATGATTTTCGAGAAAAACGGTAAAAGATTGGTGCAAATCCTCAGGGATTTCAGAAAGCATGCTGATACGGCTATACATATGGACTCCTTAGGGAAAAAGAGATTTGCTGATTCGATTTTTGTTAAGCGCTGACAAAGGAGGCACAACCTAGTTCAGGATTGCAGCCTGCTGTTGCTATAGATACTTTGCGGAATTCAAACCAGTAATTTCCAAACAGGTCGATTGAAAATTACGCCAGGGTTACATCATTTCTATTAGTAGAGAGCGGTTCTACGCATTCAGGTAATGCAACCGTGCAGCCGCTTTTGGGCTTGCTTGAGCTGGTCGCTACATTGTGCGCTAAGGGGGCCTAGTACTGTCAATAAAACGTTTGTATTATGCCGGTTTTTATTTCTTTTAAGATTTACCAAGTCAAGCGACTTTGCCGGCAATTTTCTTAAAATTTTTGGCCATGAAGTAGCCTATTGGTATGGCCAAGTGTTGTGGAAAACTCCCAGCATCGATCGCGGAGCAGCTGCCCTTTTACGGCTCACCTGTGGAAAAGCTGTGGAAAAGGACTGATCTCTGAGGAAAAATCGCGGGTGTATTGTGGAAAGCTAGGGGGCCGCGAGAAAAACTTTGCCGATCCGCAGGTTCGACCATCCAATTACTTGATTTTGTAAAGTTTTGTATGAAGGGTGGATCTAGCCCCAGTGGAGATCGCGGCAATGGCGACAGTGGCGGGCGCTACAGCGCTAAGTCTGCCAATCCTATGTATTGAATTTCCTCTGGAGTAATGTTGAACCGACAGGGTAAGACTTCTACCCCAGCGGCGATCGCTTGGCGCAGGAGTGCTCCGTAGGTAGGGTCAGCTACATCGCCTGGGGCAAAGGTGGTGCAATCACCCCGATTGATGAAATAAAGCATCACGGCCCTGGCTTCAGGCAAGAGTTGAGTCATTTCCTTCAAATGCTTTTGGCCTCGCGTGGTGACCGTATCGGGAAACAAGGCTAGCGTTTTCTGAGCCCAGGTGGTGTTTTTGACCTCCACATAAATAGGGCGATCGCCTCTGGCATCGAGCAAAAAGTCAATGCGACTTTTGCCCTCGGTCCCGTACTTGACCTCTGGACGAATGTGGCTGTATTGGCCAAGCTCAGGGAGTAAATGCGCCTCAAGCACCGACTTGACTACGCGGTTCGGGAGGGCTGTGTTCACGCCGGCCCAGGTGGGCACCGTATCGTGGACTTCTGCAAGCTCCCAGGTGTAAGCCAGCTTGCGTTTGGGATTGGTACTTTTAGACACCATAACCCGGCCGCCGAGATGACAGACACCGGTCATGGGTCCGGTGTTGGGGCAATGGGCCGTGATTACTTCGCCATCATCTAACTCAATGTCCGCGAGAAATCGCTTATAGCGCTTTAATAGGGTGCCGGAATATAGCGGAGGAAACGAGTATGACCACGCCTGGTTCATCGGTGTGTCTCTATTTAATTCGTAAGTATTATCGACTACTGTCTACCCCTTTGGGATGAGTCTATACTGCCGTAGAAGAAGTTATTTTTGTTACAGCTAGATTACAGGGTCCCGTGAATAAAGCTTATTCTTACGTCTGCCACCTAGGTGACTTTTTGAGTGGTGCAGCGGTACCACGTCGTCGCCAGGTTCTTATTAATGGTTTTTGGCGCAGTGGCACGACTTGGGTGCAGGAAACCCTTGAAAAAATGCTGGACGCCAGAAGTGTTTTTGAGCCGTTCAATTATCACAACTCAGAGATTTACAACTCGCCTCGTCAATTCGCGATCAAACGGTGTCTGCCGGAGTTTTCGCCCCCCCGTCATGATTTTCGGTTTGCCAATCCGTTCATGCCCTATGTGTCCGACTCATTTGAGCGTCTACCGGAAACGCGAAAAGCCATTGACGCCGCGCTGAGAGGTCAATTGGTGATGCGCATGTATGGCGATCGCCGAAAACCTCTGAGCGACTGTTTTGCCTCTACCGTCGTGACTAAATTTACCCGTGCTTCGTTGTGCCTGAACGCGATCGCGCGGACCTTTGAAGTCCCAATTGTCCATGTTTGCCGTGATCCCCGTGCGGTGGTCACTTCGATCACCCGTTTAGATGGGGGGCATTTTGCGGAGGATAGTTTTAATCAACTCTCCCTTGTTGAACAGTTGCTGCAGGTCGATGATGGCCGCCGCCGCTACTTTCAGCAGTGGCAAAGCGACATCGAGGCCTTAGAAAACAGCTCTGTAGTCGGTCGGATCGCTGCCTATTTTTGCTTGACCGAACGATTTCTGGAAGATTCTTTCCAGTTTGATCCCAGCCGCCGTCACCGCTTGGTTCGGTACGAAGATCTAGTGATGTCCCAGGGTAAAGCCTTTGAGCGCTTGGTTGTCGATCTGGGGTTGCGCAGTTCCGGGGAGCTTGACTTAGATGCTCCCTCGACTACCGATTGGAATAATGCCGCTGCCGAACGCAAGTCAGCTCTCGACCGCATTCATAGCTGGCAGAAACGTTTGGCCCCTAGAGATCAGGATTTAATTGCCGATATCGTCAAGACCTTTGGGATGGAACATCGACTCTGGCATCTAGGTGGCGATGCGGCCTCATTATCACCCGCCACACCTTAGGGGACGAACGATCGCCGCCACGGTGCCACGGTTCAAACATCACGAGCGGTCAGCGATGGCTGGGCGATCGCTTAGGGCAAAATGAGGGTAAAGTTTCCTGTTCGCTGGCCCCATGCATGACCCTCAGCCTGTTGGTACCCTTATTCACTCCCGTTATGAACTCTTGGCGATATTGGGACAAGGTGGCAGCGGTTTGACTTATCGGGCCAAAGATACCGTGACCGGACGGCAGGTCGCTCTCAAGGAACTCTCCCTCAAAGGGTTAGATGACTGGAAAAAGCTAGAACTGTTTGAGCGTGAAGCCCAGGTACTAAAGGGCTTAGACCATCCCGCGATTCCTCATTATGTCGATTATTTTCAAGTCGATACGGCGAACAATCGCCGGTTTTACATCGCCCAAGAAATTGCTGAAGGGCCGTCGCTAGCGGCACTGGTAACCGCCAGCGATCGCTTCTCCGAGTCTGAGATCGAGTGTATTGCGGCTGACGTTCTAGAAGTTTTGCAGTACCTACACGGGCTCAATCCGCCAATCATTCATCGGGATATCAAGCCGCAAAACCTGATTCGACGGGAAGATGGAGGCATTTATGTCGTGGATTTTGGGGCGGTGCAGCGGGTTCACCGTGAGACCACGGCCTTTGGCAGCACTGTGGTAGGCACCTATGGTTACATGGCCCCGGAGCAATTTCGCGGGCACGCTTACGCCGCTACTGATTTGTACGGGTTAGGCGCAACGCTCCTGCATCTACTCACCCATCAAAATACAGGGGACTTACCCCAAACGCGTTTACGCATTAACTTTCGCCCCTATGTAACCATATCGGGGGGGCTCGCAGACTGGCTAGAGGGACTCCTAGAGCCTTTGCTCGAAGACCGTTTTGCCTCCGCCGAATCTGCATTAGAGGCTCTGACCCGCCCTACCTCCCGGCGTCCGCCGCTGCTAGCCCGGGACAGTGCCTGGGTGATGCCCCATAAACCGGCGGGCAGCAAGGTGCAGCTCAGCCGTAGTCAATATCGCTTATCCCTACAGATTCCGCCCGCCGGCCTCCGGGGAGAAACCGTTGGGCTGGGGCTGTTCGCCCTCTTTTGGAATGGCTTTATTTTGGTGTGGACTAGTACAGCACTCATTGGTGGTGCCCCGCTCTTTTTTGCCCTGTTCTCGTTACCGTTTTGGGCCATTGGCGGCGCCATGGGTTGGATGCTGCTCAAAGCCTTAGCCGGTAAGTTTTCCTTAGCAGTGGCGGGCGATCGCTACATCCTGACCCAGGACTTGTTGGGCTGGCGTCGCCAGCATTCTGGTGCAGCTCGGGAGCTCTACAGCGCTGAAATGATGACCGCCTACACCCAAAACAGTCGACCGGTCAAAACCATTGCCCTGAGCGCAGGGACGCAAACCCATAAATTTGGCACGGTGCTCTCAAATCCCGAAAAGGTGTGGATCACTGCCGAACTGCAGGCCTTTATTCAGCAGCAGCGTGAGGCCCGAGGACCACGGTAAAAGGATCTCGCAGATATTGCACGGCCACGGCTTGCACATCGTCAGGGGTTACCACGCGCACCGTCTCTTGAAAGGCCTTATCAAACTCGACGCCGAGCCCTAACACTTCATACCAGCCGAGGAGCTGACCGAGTTGAGCGTTGGTTTGTTTACCCAAGGCGTACTGTCCGAGCAGTTTGTTTTTTGCCGCCTGCAAGTCCTCAGCGCTGATGCCCTCATTGCCAAGACGTTCAGTTTCATGGCGCAGGCCTTCGAGGGCGATCGCTTGATTATCCGGGGCGGTCCCCAGGTGGGTGACAAACTGCGAATGGCTCAACCGGGTTGGGTAGAAAGCCGAGACATCGTAGGCAAGACCGCGTTTTTCCCGCAGCTCAACAAATAAGCGGCTGGATAGGCCATTGCCCAAATAAGTGCTAATCAGTTTTAGGATGGCGTAGGCCGACTCCTTGACCGACGGAGCCAGATATCCTACCGCGATAATCGCTTGATTCGTCGGCTGCTGCAGGATCTGGTGGGTGCTGGTGGTGGGTATGGGGGGATACAGACGAGGTGGTATCGCCTCCGCAGGCGGTTGCCAATCGCCCAGGCATGCCTCGATCAGCGCGATCGCCGGTGCGGGCTTGATATTACCAGCGACCATCAACACACAGTTGTCAGGTCGATAAAAAGTGCTGTGAGCCTGAAGCAGATCGTCACGACTGAGCTGATTCACACTAGCCTCAGTACCGATGCCCGGCAAACCATAGGGATGCTCGCCATACATGGCCCCACGCAGAGCGTTATAAGCCAGGGTAAACGGCTGCTCCTGCATCGAGCGAATGCTTTGGAGGGTCAACCGTCGTTCTAAATCGAGCTCGGCCTCAGGAAAGCTAGGATAGCGGACCATCTCCGCCGCTAACGCCAAAATTTCTGCGAAGTCCGCCGTCACGGTCTTTAAACTGACGAGGCTGTAATCGGCGGAGGCATCGCTGCCCAGACTGGCCCCGACGGATTCTACCCGTTCGGCAATCTCCATCGAGGACTGATGATGGGTCCCTTTGGTGAGTAGAGAAGACAGCAGGCTAAAGAGCCCCGCCTGCGATCGCGCTTCTTGTCCAGTGCCTGCTTTGATCAAGAGCCGCGCCGACACAATATCAGCCACAGGGTTTTCGACGACAATCACGGTCAGGCCATTGGCCAACACGGATCGGTGCAAGGCGGGTCGCGGAATCGGCGGAGAGAGGGTCATAGGAAGGGACTCAAAGCAAAAAAACAATGGAACAGAATAGAACCGGCGCAACCGTTAGGACGGCGACGACAACTGCGCGGCAGTCAGCGCCAGGCGGTCGCGAGGCAACGATTACGCTGGCAACAACACTGTAGAGGCATAGCTGTTGGTTGACAGAAAACTTTTGACTAAGGTCATGACCGTATCCGGTGTATGGGCACGAATGCGGGCCGGATAGGCATAACTGTCAGCGGGGGTCGCCACGACACTGTAGTAGCCGTAGAGTCCGGCTAGTTGTCCCGGCGTTTCGGTAGAAAAAGCGAAGTCATTGATCAATAGACGCTTGGCCCGTTCCAACTCACCAGGTGTGATCGGCTGCTGGGCTAATGCCGAGAGGCGATCGCAAATCAACGCCTCGACTGCATCAACCCGGTCTGGATCTAGCCATGCCTGTAAAGTAAATAAGCTGCTGTCTCTTTGTAGAGAAAAACTGCTGGCAATCTCGAGTACCCACTGTCGTTCTTCGCGGAGTTCTCGAACGAGGCGAGCACTGCGACCTTCAGCGAGCAGTGCTGACAAGATATCCATCCCGCAGGCGGCATCTAAGTCTTCGACCCCAGGGCCGAGCCAAGCCATTGTCAGCCGGGCGTGCTCTAAACGAGGAATGTTTAAGACCTGTCGCCGGACCCCCCACCAGAGATCAACTCGGCCGGTATCCGGCGGTGGGGGCTGAGGCGGCAGCGGCGCAAATGATTGAAAGGTATCGCTGACCAATCCTAGGGTCGCTTCTAAAGGGATGCCCCCCGCTATCACCACGGTCATATTGTCAGGCTGATAGTGGGCGCGATGAAAATGCCGCATCTCCTCTGGAGACTGCTGCGCTAAGACCTCTGCTGTACCGAGGACAGGACGACCGTAGGCATGGTCAGGAAAAACCTGTTGTGATAACGCTTGAAATCCTAACCAATCGGGATCGTCCTGTGCCTGGCGAATTTCCTCTAGCACGACCTGCCGCTCGCGCACAAATTCGGCTTCTGGAATGGCGGCATGGAGGACTAAATCAGCTAAATAAGGCAGGGCTTGGGGCAGTCCCTCCGCCGCCAGCGCCATATAAAAGTGCGCATAATCGTGACTCGTGGCAGCGTTGCTAAACCCTCCCTGGGTTTCGATCGCATAATCAAACATGCCAGGTAGCAGGCGCTCAGTGCCCTTAAACACCATATGTTCTAAAAAATGGGCCATACCTGCCCACGGTTGGGGTTCCCGAACAGCGCCTGCGTCAATCCAGATATCAGCGACAACGACGGGGGTTACAGGCATGTGCTGATGCACCAGGGTCAACCCATTGGGTAATTGATTGACCGTGGCTGGAAAAGTGAGGGGTGAAGAAGTCAAGGGCAAAAGGGGCGCGATCGTCAATGTAGGGGCAAACAGCAAACGTAGTGACAATCTCAAGCATGAGAATTGAGGAGACCGTCAAACTTTATACTTGCCAGACTCATCTAATCAGAAGGCCGTATCGCTGAATGTCAAACCTTTTACAGTGAGGCTAGGCCAACCACCAACACAGCTCAAACGGTTAAGGACACTTAGGCGCGATGAATGTGCTGTTAGCGTAGCGAATTTTGCTCGTTCTTCATAGCAAGAATCAGGTTTGCCTTAACCTTCCTTAAAGACACTGGCCCTCAATAACTGATCCTAAATAAAAACCCTCTCTGCTCAGCAGAAAGGGGCAATCCAAAAATTAGGGGTTCACCGCAACGCCGTCTTACCTCAGTTTCCGACCTGGAAGAACCAGGTGGGAATGCTGGCACCGATTTTAAGTTTCCGAGTACAAGCTCGGTTTACTGCCATCAGCACTTCTCGATTCCCGTTGAGACAAAGCATAGATCGACAAACAGTATTGGCAGTCACCAACGCCGCAGTGAATCTTTGGACATCATAACCAACACAGCCGGGGCGATCGCAAGGGGGTGATACGAATTTCTCTGGGAGGGAATTACGACTCGGATGGATACCACAGTGACTCAATCGTCTGGATCACGGTGGCCACATTCTCCGTAGGTGTTAGACAGACGGTGACATGACCCAATTTACGACCGGGGTAGGACTGTTGTTTGTCATACCAGTGCACGTGGGTGCGAGGGTGCTCAGCGAGCCGCGATCGCACATCAGGATAGTCGCTGGTAGCCGTTTCAAACCCGAGCAAATTGATCATCACCGCGCGATGGCAGGTCATCCCTGTACTGCCGAGGGTGCGCCCCGTAACGGCCAGCAACTGCTGCGCAAACTGTGAGGTGATGCAGGCATCAAGGGTGTAATGACCAGAGTTATGGGTGCGAGGGGCGACTTCGTTAACAACCACGGTGCTGTCGGGCAGCAGGAACAGCTCAATGCCCAAAATACCGACAAAGTCGAGAGCGGTAACGAGCGTTTGGGCGATGACGGTGACTCTCTGCTCTACGGATTCAGGAATGGCTGCTGGGGCGATGACGTGGCGACAGACTTGGTCTATCTGCTGCGTTTCCACTACGGGATAAACGGCGATTTCACCCTGGGCCGAGCGCGCCACCATAACGGCTAGCTCCTTGGCAAACGGGATAAAGGCTTCTAGCAAAACAGGGGACCGCTCAAGTTGCGCCCAAGTGGTGAGCAGCTCACTGGGGGCGCTCACCTTACAGGTGCCTTGACCGTCGTAACCGAGCCGCCGAGTTTTCATCATGAGGGGCCAGCCGATGTCTTCGGCGAGGGCCCGGGCAGCGGCCTCAGTGGTGGTCGTATCTAAGGCGACATAGGGCGGATTGGGCAAATTGTGAGCGGCTAAAAATTGGCGCTGGACATATTTGTCAAGCAGCGGTTCGAGAGCGGTCAGACGAGGCCGAAAAGTGACACCATCGGCCTCCAGAGGCGCGAGGGTGGCCAGATTGACAAACTCATTTTCAAAGGTAATGACCTGGCAGCGATCACTGAGCGCCCGAGTACCGCCAGCATCGTCCACCGGAGCCAGGATGGTCTCTCTGGCAGCCGTCACTGCCGGGTCTGATGGCTGCGGCGTCTGTACGATGATGTCAATATCGAGGTGAGGCGCTTCTAAGCCCATCATCCAGGCAAGCTGGCCGCCACCAATAATGCCGACTCGCTGTTGGGTCATTGGGAGTCTCCTCTAGCTAGGTCTCTGCGGGGGCATCGGCTCCCCAAAAAAATCAGGGATACGGCACCGTACCCCTGAAAATTGAACCATGTTGCTGGCCGTTTACAGGCTGTAGGCTCGGGTCGGCGCGATCGCCATCCCCACCAGGCGCTCTACTCGCTCCTCTGTAGACGGATGGGTGGAAAATAGACTCGCCAGAAAGCGCTTTGGTACGGCGTTCACAATCATCAGCGGTTCAAAGGCCGGGTTGCCGCCCATAGGTCGCCGTTGAGCGCTGGCCTCTAATCGTCTGAGGGCACGCGCTAGGGCCTGCGGATTCCCTGTTAGTCGGGCAGCCCCAGCATCAGCGGAAAATTCTCGGGTTCGAGAAATGCCGAGTTGCAAGACCGTGGCTGCAATCGGGGCCAGGATGACTGTCCCCAGCAGCGCTAATGGATTAGCACCGTCGTCATCGCGGGAGAAACCGCCAAACCACAGGGCGTAGCTGAGCATCTGGGCGAGGAAAGAGATGGCCCCGGCAATGGTGGCGGCCACCGCCTGCGTCAAGGTGTCGCGATTGAGAATGTGCGTCAGCTCATGGGCAAGGACGCCTTCCAATTCGTCTGCAGGCAGCAGGTTGATGATGCCCTCAGTCACCGCGATCGCCCCGTGCTCAGGATCGCGCCCCGTGGCAAAGGCATTGGCCGCAGCCCCCGGAATGAGGTAAATGTCAGGCTGGGGAATCCCCGCCCGCTGGGCCAATCGGGCCACTATTTGGTGCAGTTGAGGTGCTTGGTAGGCCGCAATGGGCTGGGCTCGATAGGCCGCTAAGGCAATCCGGTCAGAAAAATACCAGGAGCTGAGATTCATCACGGCGGCTAGGCCAATGCCGGCGATCGCCCCTGTAGCGCCGCCCAAAACGCTGTAGCTAATGGTGATGAGTAGACCGCTTAAGAGCCCTAGCAGGGCCACTGTTTTGACTCGATTCATAGATGACTTCTCCAACCGTTTCGGTAAAACTCAGCTAGTCGAGTAACCGCTGCGTCGACGGAGGATCGCGATAGCCGTGCCGCAGCCGGTGAACTGTCTTCCTCCAATTGGTAGCTGAGGAGTTGAGCTAAGTCGCTCAACTCCTTTCATCGTAAGCGTTTGACCTGTTTTCAGGCAGGCAGAAACCGCGACAAAGCGGTACGGATCCTCACCCTGATCGCTCGAAATTGCTGGGCTTCGGTGTGCTGGCCGTAGCGTCTGGGAAAACTACCGATGGTGTTGTATCCATTCATTAGCGTGCTTGAGGAAACCTTTGTGCTGACTGCGTCTCGTTTTGCCCCGGCGGTTGTACTGTCTACGCTGCTGCTCCCAAGCAGCAGTATCGCGGCTGATCCGACATCGGCCTCCATGGCGGAATATCTGCCAGAAGATACGGCTTTTGTAACTTTGATCGATACGCGTGAAAGCACCCTACAGCAACTTGAGCAATACGCCTTTGTGCAACAGCTACAAAGCCAGGGCATCGATATTACCCAGCAGGGCGCGCTGCCCTTCATGCCTTACAACCTGGATTATCAAAGCTCGGTGTTGCCTTGGATTGGTGATGGGATTGCGATCGCGCTGCTACCCGTTGAAACACCCCTCATCACCAACTTTAGTGATCATGAAGTGATGTTGGCTGATGTGGCTCAGCCGAGCGCAGTACCGGATTTCATTGCTACCCTTAGTGAGCTAAGGGAGCAAACCCCCGAAAAAATCCAATATCAAGACTTTGAGGTGTTGCACTGGGAAGCTCAATTCTTGGAATCTGAGCCCGCTCTCCCGCTCCCCGAGCCACTACCGCCGGCTGAAATTCCCCCCTCCCCATTGCAAAAAGCCTTACCGGAAGAAGACGTCGAGGTTGAGTTGCCCGCTGAACCGATTCCCGATGTGCCGAGTTTGGCGATCGCAGTCTTTCCTGACTTTATAGTCGTCACCGAAAATTTGACGGCAATGCAAACGTGGGCCGATCTGCAGCCCGAGGGAGTAACCGTCTCTCTAGCGGAGAACGAGAAATTTCAGCGGACGGTGGCACACCCTCAGTTTGACGGGGCGCTATTGGTTGCCTACGGCCGCCTATCGGAGCTGGTGAAATATTCACTCACTGATTTAAACGACTGGGACCTGCCGTTTGAGTTGCCGACTGTGCCGCCTAATCTCTCGCCGCAGGATCTGACTCAGTTTGCCGCCGCTCAGCTCGACAGCAGCCTCGAAGTGTTGATCTACCCCACCCAGGAAGGCATGCGCTTGCAGGGGCGCGCTTACTACGACGATACGCTGTTGGCGCTGCTGCCGGCATTGACGGAGCCAGCTTCCCAGGCTGTGCTCAACCAGGTACCGGGCGACAGCTATGCCATGATCAACGGTCAAAATCTCGATAAAGTCTGGGATGAGGTGGTGCTGACCATGGAAGCGAACGAGGAAACCGCAGCCCTACTCCAAGAAGGGCGGGATATATTCACTGCATTCACGGGGCTGGATCTGGACAACGATGTATTTGGCTGGATGGATGGTGGTTTTAGCGTATTTCTCTTTCCCGCGGAGTATACTCCTTTATCCACATTTTTGCCGGAGTTTCAAATTGGCGTAGGAGTGGCACTGGAAACCAGCGATCGCCCCCAGGCTGAAGCAATGCTGGCACAACTCGATGAAACTGTTGGTCCCCTGTTTGCCACCGTGCGTTCTCAAGAGCTGGACAATACGCCTGTCACAAGTTGGCAACTAGATTTTGATCCGCTTGGCGTTAGCGAGTTGACTGCTGAGCCGATCAGTTTTTTAAGCCATAGCTGGCCGACCCAAAACACCCTGATGCTGACCAACGGTCTGACGCCCATGGCTGAAATTGTGCGACTCGAGCCGGCGTTTGCTCTGCCCAATTCACTACGGTTTTTGCGGTCAACGGCCGATTTTCCGGAGGCTAACCAAGGCTATCTTTATGCCAACACTGCTCCGATGCGATCGCTCTTCAATAACTTTTTTCCTCCCAACCCGGAAGATATCGAGTCTTTGGAGCTTCGTAAGCTGGTAGCAGCGTTTCAAGCGATTAACGGGACCGTCTCCTTTAGCGAAGAATATCTACAGCTAGATGGGATCTTGCTGCTGGCACCGGCCGATTTATAGTCTTGTGGGCGCTTAGCCGGGAAAAACAGCGCGCTTACAATGAGGGCACCGATTGGCGACACGCGCATGGCTCAGACAAAACTCTAAATCCAGTTGTCTGAGTTGCCGGTTTTTTCGTTTTCAGTCAGTGAAGTTTTTGGGCTGTTCACTAACCAATCTAGCGATTGGCTCACAATGGGCGTGAGGATGGAGATAATCGTGTCATATGGCTGAGCTTGATTAGCGAAAAATCGCTCATCAAGGCTGGGGTGTTTGCGGAGCGGGACGACTTCAAAGGGGGATGATCTCAGTGCAAAGGGTGACATCGTTCCGCATAATTCCCCATCTTCAAATGGGTTTGAAAGCCATTGAAAGCTTTATGGTGTAAGTCTTTCGATGGCTTGGAGAGGTCATTGTGTTAGGCGGAAATATTCCCTCTAATAAATTGTTAGGTGCGCGACTCGAAGTCGGTCGGGGGAGTTGGAAAGGACTCCAAAATCCTTTCCCCGCTAGTGTTCAAGCGGATGTCCGCCTCAGAATGTTCAACCAGTAATGGGAGGGCAGCATCAGCAGATGAGGTTAAGTGTCGAAGCAC
>JBHJHA010000092.1:0-46963 GCA_050331235.1 Leptolyngbyaceae cyanobacterium | reverse complement strand
AGCCCGTTCAATTTCCTGGTCAATACTCTGGCGGCCTTGGTGGCTTATACCTATCAAGAGAAGAAACCCGCCTTAGACCTAGAGTTCAAAGGCTTGTCGGCGCTCCCTGAAGCCATCTTTTAACTCGTCGAACTGACGTTTGATCGAGGAACTCCAGCAGGCTGGGGTGATGATCCATGACCTCTCGCAGCAACCTCAGGGAACGCTGCGCCTGACTGCCTCAGTTTCGTTTGGGCAGCGCTGCCTCGTGCCGCGACTGCCGGCATTTCGCCAGCGCTACCCGGACTTGGGGCTTGAGCTGGTACTCACAGATTCTGTCGTTGATCTGTTCGCGGAGCGGATTGATGTCGCCATTCGCCTCGGTATGCTGCCTGACTCATCCCTGATTGCCCAGCGTCTCATGCTGACCTACTATCGAGTTTGTGCCAGTCCTGGCTATCTATCTACCCGCGGGTATCCCCGTTATCCAGCAGATATGGTTCACCATGACTGTTTACGATTTTCGCTGGCGGGCTTTCGCTCTCGGTGGATCTTCAAAGATTCGCAAGGGGCGATCAGTGAAGTGCCCGTCCACGGTCGACTGATCGTCTCCAATGCGTTGGCACTACAGCAATGTGCGATCGCGGGTCTTGGCCTAGCGCTGTTACCCAACTGGCTGATTGATCAAGAACTCAAGAACGGCACGCTTGTGGATGTCTTTCCGTCATATGAAGTAACAGCTACGGAGTTTGGGACATCGGCTTGGTGGGTATTGCCATCGCGATCGTACATTCCCCATAAGGTCAAGATCTTTATGGACTATTTCAACGAAGTGCTGACCCCGCCCGCTGGCTGAGACGAAATCGCAGTTTGATTCGCTGTGATTGGCGGCGATCCATCTCATTCTGCAGACTCAACATTACGAAATGCCTTTACCCTCCTGCTTGGGGCCGTAAACGGGAACGCTATATTGAAACCTCATCAACTCGCTGAGCGTAGTTACGACGAATTGACGAGCACAGGTGACGCCATCGACAAGGCTGGTAGGGCTATGAATGACTTTTTCAAAGGATTTGAGCAACTGTTAGAGCTAGCTAAAACCCTCGAAGAAAAGGCAGAAAAGGGCGAACTCAAAACGGATATTCGGGTAAACACTCGCAACTTGAGCAATATTCCCCGCCAGGGCAATATTCCTGATATTGGCGTCTCCCGGATCCGGACACCGGGCGCTGGGAAAGATGAGGATGCTGACCTGGGCGAAGCGGTCATCGTCACGCCCCCACCGGCTGCCCCAGACGACCCAGCACCGGCTCCGCCCACTGAAGAGCCGACTCCGCCAAGTGCTACCGCAGCGCCCCCACCGGCTGCCCCCTCACTTAAAGATGTGGGTGGATTGAGTCCAGTTATTCAAGAACTCAAAGAACTCATTGAAATCCCGCTCAAGCGACCGGGGGTGCTGACTCAACTTGGCCTCGAGCCGCCTCGTGGCGTGATGCTGGTGGGCCCACCGGGTACCGGCAAAACCTTGACCGCCCGATCGCTCGCTGAGGAGCTCGGGGTGAGCTACATTGCGATCGTGGGGCCCGAAATCATGGGCAAATACTACGGCGAGGCTGAAGGTCGCCTCCGTAAAGTCTTTGAAAAAGCAGCTAAAGCTGCCCCCTGCCTAATTTTCATTGATGAAATTGACAGTCTAGCCCCCGATCGCAGCAAGGTAGAGGGCGAAGTAGAGAAGCGCCTAGTAGCCCAGCTACTGAGTCTCATGGATGGCTTTGCTAAGACTCCCGGCGTCATTGTCTTAGCCGCTACCAACCAGCCCAACCACATCGATCCGGCCCTGCGGCGGCCCGGTCGCCTCGATCGCGAAGTCCACTTTCGCGTTCCCGACCGAGCTGGCCGCTTGGAGATTCTCCAAATTCAGACGCGGCAGATGCCCCTCGACCAAACCGAGAGCTTGGCTGCGATCGCCGACGTCGCAGTCGGCATGGTGGGTGCTGATCTAAAAGCGCTCTGTCAAAAAGCTGCATATTTTGCTTTACGACGCCAGGTCCCCTCGTTGAATGACCCTATTCCCGCTGACCTCCACGTTTCACAGGCGGACTTTGCGGCGGCACTCAAGGAGATCAAGCCCTCGGTGCTGCGCTCTGTCGAAATTGAATCTCCCCAGGTGAAGTGGGAAGATATCGGCGGCCTCTCAGCAGCGAAACGCATCCTGCAAGAGTCGGTGGAAGGCGTGCTGCTGTATCCTGAGCTCTATCAGCAAACCGGAGCGACTGCTCCCCGTGGCATTTTACTCTGGGGTCCCCCCGGTACGGGCAAAACGCTGCTGGCGAAGGCAGTTGCGGCTCAAGCCCGGGCCAACTTTATTGCGGTCAATGGGCCAGAACTGATGAGCCGGTGGGTGGGAGCCGCCGAGCAGGCCGTCCGTGAGCTGTTTGTCAAAGCCCGTCAGGCGGCTCCCTGTGTTGTGTTTATTGACGAAATTGATACGCTGGCACCGGCTCGAGGTCAGTACTCAGGCGACTCGGGGGTGAGCGATCGCGTCGTGGGTCAACTCCTGACGGAATTGGATGGCCTCAAAGACTGTGCTGATGTGCTGCTCGTCGGTGCGACAAACCGCCGGAGTGCCCTCGATGCTGCGATGCTCCGGGCAGGACGTTTGGATTTACAGATTGAAGTGGATCTCCCCACGGAAGAAAGCCGACTGTCGATCTTGCAGGTGCACAACAGCGATCGCCCCTTAGAAAGCGTTGACTTGGCACATCTCGCTGCCCAAACAGCAGGCTGGAACGGTGCGGATCTGGCCCTTCTCAGCAATCAAGCGGCCCTCGAAGCTATTCGTGAATACCGTGCTGCTGGAGCCACAGATCCCACGCAAATCCGCATTCGAGCTCAGCACTTTCAAGCTGCTCTAACGGTTCTGCAGCGGCAAAAGCAGCCGGAAGACCAGGGCAACTAAAGAGCCAAATGGCGCCCAGGGGTGTCTCTAATTCCCGAACTTGCCCCGGGGATCTTCTAGGGAGCCGGTAAGTCTATGGTCGCCAACTTTATGCCTGCAGTCGTTCGATGATGTGATCACCGACGCGTAAGGCATTAGCCATGACGGTAAGGGCGGGTCCCACCGATGGGCAAGAGGGAAAAAAGCTACTGTCAACAACATAGAGATTGTCAATGTCGTGGGTGCGACAGTTGATATCAAGGACCGAAGTGGCGGGATCCGCGCCCATTTTGCAGGTGCCGAGCTGGTAACCCACCACTTGAAGCGGAGCCTCGCCGCGAGGAAACATAGTGTTGCTGATCATGGCTTCGATATCTTTTTCGATCGCTTTGAGCACTTCAATCCAGCGGTAAACCAGGCGATCGTGAGCCTCAAAGTTGTTATTGGTAAATTCATAACGCAGTTTGCCCTTCTGCCAGCGCACCCGATTGTTGGGGTCAGGGAGCATCCCCGTTTGGGCCCACCACCCAATGGAGTGGGTCGCTAACCCTTTTAGTCGGGAGCCGGGCAAAATTTGAGCAATCACCGACAGCACTGGTGGCGACTCCGCGAAAATGATATCTCGGAGTAGGCCACCGCTATCCTCAATGTGGCCCATGGGATAGTCATAGTTGCCATCACCCCAATAAAAATCGTTGACGCTGACGCTCCGAGGAAACTCTCCCGAATGTTCTGAGGCAGAGCGCTCAACGATAACCGTCATCTGATGTTTCATCAAGTTGCGGCCCACCTGCTCAGAACGGTTGGCGAGCCCTTGGGGATGCTGCTCGTTCGCAGACTGGAGCAAGAGAGCGGCGGAGTTCACTGCACCACAGGCCAAGACAACGAGCTCACCGCTAAACAAGACGGATTGCTCACCCACCCGAGCCTCCACCCCTTTGATACTTGTGCCAGTGGGA
This sequence comes from Leptolyngbyaceae cyanobacterium, assembly GCA_050331235.1. Classification (GTDB taxonomy): domain Bacteria; phylum Cyanobacteriota; class Cyanobacteriia; order Phormidesmidales; family Phormidesmidaceae; genus Halomicronema. The sequence goes on along the minus strand of JBHJHA010000092.1, from coordinate 43,087 downwards.
TTGGTATGTAGGCCTACCACCTGGGCGGACGTTTTCAAAGTGACGTTTTCATGCTTGAGCGCCAAATCAATGCCGAATACCTCAGAGTCCCCGGTTGGGTCGTCGTCTTGACGAGTCAAGCTGAGGGGCAATGGCGTCGGATGCAGTCCCTGATTGGCAAGCCCCTCAATAAGGGGCTGCATCAATGGCGCATGCTCGATGCCTGGATATGGATAGTCGGCACTGTGCTCAGGCTCAGTCAGATCCTGGTGGGCATCGCCGTGCACCTGGTAAAGCTGCTCCGCAGCGGTGTAATAAGGTTCTAGATCAGCATATTGAAAGGGCCATTCGGGGGCGACCCCTTCTTGATGCTGGAGAGCCGTAAAGTCGCGATCGCGCATCCGCATCAGCGAGGCCGTATAAATCTTGGTGTTGCCGCCTACGGCATAGTTAGTCTGTGGCGAAAACGGCTCTCCGGACTGGTCCCACCACTGTTCGGGAGCGTGATAGCGCTCCTTTTTAAAGAGATCAACGTTGGCTCGATTTTGTTCTTCCAGGGCCATGCGATCGCCCCGCTCTAAGATCAAAATCCGCTTACCGCTTGGAGCCAGCTTTTGAGCCAGAGTTCCGCCCCCAGCGCCGGTGCCCACGATGATTACGTCATAGTGTTGATCGTCGATAATCATAGGTATCTAGCAATTGTGAATAATCAAAACTCTGCGTGGCTCTAGCGGTCTCCATAGACCTTGAGTGCAGGGGTATAAAAGCAGTCTTTGTCATACCCAGGCGTAAATCACTCAAACGTATTCTCACATATTCGCTCAGGAGAAACTAATCAGGCTTGCTAGTTTAATGAAGCATTATTGCAGAATGCGTCTTTATTCATAATCCTCTTTTCACAGGCTGCCTAATTCGTCAAAATGCTTGTTAAAGCTGGTCTGTTATTAGGAGTCAGGACAGTCTAAGTTCTGAAGGAAAGCCATGGTCTGTTCGGCCAACTCTGAAGGGGATTTACTGCAGCCAGAGCGTACAGCGCCGACGAATTCGATCTTAGCGGTCATGCCTCGGGAGGAATTTAACCGGATCGAACCAGGCTTGCAGCGATCTTCATTTGCGCGCGGCGAGATTTTGTTTGAGCCTGGGGAAGTCATCAAGCAGGTCTACTTTCCAGCGACCGGCATGGTTTCCTTAGTCTCAATTATGTCTAATGGCAAGGTCAATGAGATCGGCATCATTGGCCGCGAAGGCATGATCGGTCTGCCCGCGATTTTGGGCGGTAGGGCAGCCCACTATCAGGCGATCGTGCAGATTCCAGGTGACTTGTACACGATTGATGCCTCAATGATTCAAAAAGAGTTTTGTCATATGCAATCTCTGCATGACATGCTGCTGCGCTACTCTCAGGCTTTGTTGGCCCAGGTTTCACAAACGGCCGTTGCCAATGCACAATGCACCATCGATGCTCGTTTGGCCCAGTGGCTGTTGATTGTGCACAACTCGATACAGTCTGATCATTTGCCGCTTACCCACGAGTTCATTGCAGAAATGCTGGGCACTCGCCGGACCAGTGTCACCACTGCGGCGAAAAGTCTTCAGCAAGCGGGCATTATCAGATATAGTCGCGGTAAAATTGTGATTCTCTCCCGTCAAAAACTAGAGGAGAGAGCGTGCGAATGTTTCTTTCAAATTCAATCAGAATTTTGCCGGTTGATCGGTGATAGCTACAGTCAATTTTGTTCGATCTCATAAGGTAGATAAACCGAAAACCTAGAATTTTTGACTTTTCCCATCAGGAAGAAAGCCTGTAAATGAGTGTGAATAGATTGCGGGTTTTGATCGGCGATCGCTGCTTTGAGGAGCATTTTCCCGCGCCATCTAAAAACGCCTTCAGCTTTTAGTTTATTTGTTGTGCAACTAATCTAGGTGGCAAGGCTACCTCAGCTCGCATGACATGGCAAGTTAAAGGGGTGATCAGATAGTTAGCGTAAACCGTGGCTAATGTTGGCCTGTGCAAAGATATATTTCATACGTTCGATGGCGAACAGATCGGTGGAAGCAATATTTTTTATCTTTAAAGAGACCAACTGAACCGGAAATATTGGTTTGAAAACCTCCATACCGTCGACTCTTAAAGGCATCAATCATTCGCCTTTTCAGTCGGAAACTGGCAACTCAAGTCGTTTACTGTGTACCTACACAAATCACAGCGATCGCCAACAAGTTATTCGATTTGTCAAAGGAACCCAAAGTGCCTGGGAGCGATCGCTCGGTCCGGGCCAGCATATTCAGTTCACAGCCTGTACGACAGACAGCCTGGAAGTCTTAGAGTATGTCTCAATAACAACAGTTTGTAGCGACACACTTCGCTGCCAAGATTTGGTCTCTATCGAGATGCGATCGTCTAATTGACCATCAATGGTCATTGACGAAAATCATCAGTCTGAGTTGATAGCATCTTTAGCCACTCCAAAAATAACTCAATCTTCTAATGCTGATCAAGCATTTAAGTTTTCCTAAAAGCGCGATTTGCGTAGAGGCTAGATATGAAAGAGAAGAAATTAGATTTGACGGAATTATATGTTTCCGTTGTGTTGAAAGAGCAAATCGAAATAAACTATCCAGAACTGGAGTACGGGGGGAAATATACTTTATACGCTCGCATCTTGGACAGGATTTTACAAGAAATCCCATCAGAGAGCAGGATTTTACAGGCGCTGACAACTTTCCCTAAGCAGGTGTCTGAGCTTCTTCTAGAAGAAGAAAAGCAAAAGATTAGCGCCCTCATAATGGCTATCTGGGGCGAGATTAAAGGTGACCTCGAATATTAGCTGGGAAGCTATGACGTCACAATTTCTTGAAGGGGCTGGCGGATATGGCAAGCCGTGGACAGATCTGGTCAACTGATGAAGACAGGGGCAATGACTTGACAAAACCGCCGCCCAGATAGGCTTTGTGATGGGCCTGCTCGCATGGACCGACTGTTGGTCACAGATGATGAAATTACCGGATGTTAGCACGGGTAAGCGCTTTTGCGCTGCCAGGTTACAAAGACTGGGAGATTTCACAGGTCCTGGTCGGCCAGGGGCCAGACTGCTCGCTGCTGCCCCGTCGCGATAACACCAACTCGCTCAGTCCCGCTGAGTAGTGAAGCATTCGCCTTTCCTACATCAGCCATTGCCATCGTCTTCGGGATGACTGATGCCCGCCCCCATCTTCACTCCACTTGCCCACTTCATGCATTGCTGCAGGACACACTAGACTACGGAGATCCGAAGTTGACGTTTTCTGATTTGCTTAAGATGATTTAATGATGACGCTTGAGAGTGATGCAGAGCTGATATGACTAATTTGGAACCCACTGTAACTCCGGACATCCAACGCCCCAAAGCTGGATTTACGACCTATGCTGAAAAGCTGAATGGGCGGGCAGCCATGATCGGCTTTGTCGCGATCGTGGTGATCGAGTATGTCACTGGTCAGGGCATATTGACGTGGTTAGGGTTGATTTAGCGATTTTCATTCCCTGTGCCTCTTCATAATCTGGACTACCCCGTAGGCGTCAGACCCCACCAAAATTCATAAACTAAAATCGGTCAGATTTTACTATCAAGGCTGTTAGGTTGGTTCTCGCTAACCGCAAACGCCAAATACAAAACTGTCAAGACTTAGAATTATCCGTGTTGATTAAGCGTCTGTTTCAAAGAGAACCCGTTGTCAGTACTGTGGTAACGGCTGGTACGGTCAATATTTTATTGGGAATGTTTGAAGGCCAAGCCATGCTGGCCTTTTTAGGTGTGCTCGTAGTGAGCGGCACTCTCGCTAGTCGAGGCTGGCAAAAGTGCTGTCGTCCAGTCGACTTATCCGAGACATCCCCAGTTAGATATCTACCTGAGGAAACCGCCCAGTCACCAATGCCCATTATCGGATTGTCGTCGCGTCGTGACTCCGACGTTTAATCTAAAAAATTGACATTGAGGCAGCCAGTTTCAGAAGCAGCTTTGCAGGACCAATCACCTATCGTTAGGCCGGCTGAGCTATGGGGTTGCCGTATGTCTAGCTTTGGTTTGACGAATTCAGAGATCGCTATGATTCTAAACTTCACATTGGGGACATTCTGACCGTCAGCACTGCGAAATCCGGTGAGGTAGGGATATCGTCGAGGCTAAGTTGAACAAGCTACTCCCATCGATATTCAGGCGTTTGCGCCAAGTAAACAAGCATTGGCATTATTTTTGTCTGGTTGCAATAGGGACGCTCTTCATGTTGCTGCTGTGGGGAGCGGACGTCGGCAGCACATCCCCCCCTTTTGTCGGTAACATTCTTAGGCACAATGGCCCAATAGACACAACATTCACGACCTACTGGCACCAAGTAACTCCGGAGAATTCGGGGAAATGGGGCAAAGTTGAAGCGGTCCGTGATGTGATGGACTGGGCGCAGCTAGATGACATCACAGCTTTCGCCTGGAGTCAAGGGTTTCCCTTCAAACAGCATACGTTCATTTGGGGATTGCAATTTCCTGATTGGATTACTGACCTCTCAGAAGCCGAGCAGTTGGCCGAAGTAATGGAGTGGATTGCTGGATATTGCACGCGCTACCCTAACACGGATTTGATCGATGTTGTCAATGAACCCCTGCACTGGCCACCGCCCTTTAAGGAGGCGATCGGAGGCAATGGCGTGACGGGTTGGGACTGGGTTATTTGGGCCTTTCAAACTGCTCGAGAAGCCTGTCCCCATGCTGAGCTCCTGCTCAATGAAAAGGAGCTTTTGAAGAATGACGGCACAACGGCCAGCTTTTTGACCCTTGTTCGTCTGCTTCAGCGGCAAAATTTGATCGACGGAATTGGGGTGCAGGGACACTTTTTGGAGTCAGCGGAGCTAGCGACGATTGAGCGTAATCTTGATCGCTTAGCCATAACCGGGCTGCCAATTTACATTTCTGAGCTCGATGTTGACTTTGTAGATGATAATGCCCAGCGCGATCGCTTCGCCGAGCTATTCCCGATACTTTGGGAACATCCCAGCGTTCGGGGCATCACGCTGTGGGGGTATAAGGAAGGAGAAATCTGGAGAAGTAATGCCTACCTATTGCGTCGTGACGGCAGCCAGCGACCTGCCCTAATTTGGCTGATGGACTATCTTGCTAATCAGCCCGGATGAGTCCCCGCGATGCCTTACAGTAGTCGCGGATAGCGAGCACTGCCGAGATCGCAATCAGTCCCATTCATCTTGAGCCTGCATTCCCATGAACCCTACACCCCGCAAGATTTTGGAAACGCTGCTGCCGCCCTTGCGATTAGCGGCCAGGTATTCCCGCGAAATTCAAACCAAGATCGCCGCCCAACCAGCTAAAGACGGCCCCAATCAGTTTTCAGCAGCGCTGACCGATGCTGACTTGTCAGTCCAAACCTTTGTCGAAGTTGCGCTACTGGGCAGTTTTCCTGACATCCGATTCTACGGCGAGGAGTTTGAGCAGTCTTACAACACCAAATATTTTCGTGCGATTGATTTGGGCCCCATGGATGACTATTTGGTCACCCTCGATCCCATTGACGGCACTTTGTTTTATATGGACGGGTTTCCCAACTACCAAATCATTGTCACCGTCCTGAATGCCGACTACTTTGAGGCGGTGTTGGCAATCAGTCCTGCCGAAGACAATTATTACTACGCGCTGCGAGGACAAGGAACACAGATGGGACAGCTGGATGAGGATTTGACGGCCTGCAAACCCTTGGCCATGGCTGAAAGTAATACCCTTTTCCTTGGAACAAGGTTGGCCCCACTGAAGGCTCAGCTCAGCGATCGCTACCCAGTAATTAGTATCTCTGAAGACTATTCGCCTGAGCGACAAGTCCCCTGCGTCAACGGCATTCTCAAAGGGGAACTGGGGGGGGTTATCTTATCCGCAGGCAAGTTCATTGACGGCGCAGCGCTCACGTTCTTGGCTCAGGAGGCTGGCTGCCGCGTTACAGACCATCAGGGTAATCCGCTCCCACGGCTAGATCAGTGTCAAGACTACGCCTGGCCGGGAGTCGTCATCGCCACGTCCGCAGCAATCCACCAGGACCTGATCGAAGCCCTTGCGGGATTTGAGCTGGCAAACACCTAAACCGGAAAGGGGAGATTAGGCGATAAGCTAGGGTGATAGACTTTAGCAAAGCTACTGCAATGATTCACCTGAGTCAGAGTGCTATTCGAGAAATCAAGCGATTAGAATCAAAAGATCCCTACGGCAGTGGAGTCGTGCGCTTAGCAGTGATGCCAGGGGGATGTTCTGGGTTGGCCTACGACCTGCAGTTCCGGCAGTCCACAAGACCCACCGACCACACGCTCAAAATTGATCAGCTTAAAATAGTTATTTCCGCAGAACATTTGGCCCAGTGTGACGGTCTCGCCATCGATTATTCAGAAGACTTGATGGGCGGCAATTTCCGCTTTACAAATCCGCTGGCTAAGCAAACCTGCGGTTGTGGCGTTTCCTTTAATTTAAGCGATCGCCCGGACGGCGAAACCGCAACCGATTGCACCCAGGTGGCCGCGGGGTCCTTTCCTGGGGGCATAATTTAGGTCGCTGAAGCGCTTGTGGCAATGTGTAGATTTTTCCAAGCAAACTTTGTCTGACATCCCGAATTCATAGCCAGCCCAACGCCAAGATCCTTCGTGGCAAGCGCCTCATTGATAGCCTGCCGCCTGCATCTGAAACAGCCGAGCATAGCGACCATTTTGCGCTAAGAGTTTCTCATGGGTGCCGTATTCAACGACCTGTCCAGCTGCCAATACTAAAATCTCATCGGCCCTTCTCACCGTGGAAAAACGATGGGAAATCAGAATCGCCATCTGATTTTCGGTAGCCTCTCTGAACTGGTCAAAAATCTTCGATTCGGCCTCTGCATCCATGGCCGAGGTTGGTTCATCAAGCACTAATAAGTCAGCCTGAGTTCGCATGAAGGCCCGTGACAGGGCAATTTTTTGCCATTGTCCTCCAGATAACTCTTGTCCCCCCTTAAACCAGCGGCCTAGTTGTGTATAGAAGCCGTCGGGTAGCGTCTCAATGAAGGGGGTAGCCGTTCCTCTTTGGGCCGCGATCGCCCACTGTTCCCGCGTATCGAGATGCTTCACTTCCCCCACACCAATGTTTTCACCCACCGTGAACTGGTAGCGCACAAAGTCTTGGAAAATAACGCCAATGCGCTGACGCAAAACCTCAATATCCCACTCGTTTAAATTGCGACCATCGAGCAAAATGCGGCCACGGGTGGGAATATACAGGCGGGTCAGCAACTTGATGAGCGTTGTTTTTCCCGAGCCGTTTTCGCCCACGATCGCCAACTTTTGGCGCGGCTTGAGGTGAAACGAGACGTCAGTTAACGCGAGCTTAGTTGAGCCTGGATAGCTAAACGACACCTGTTCAAACCGTAAACCATCCCTGGGGTCAGGGCCTGATCGTGCACGCCCCACCGGCTGATCGATGGGTTGCTCTAAAAACTCATAGAGATTTGACAGGTACAGACCGTCTTCATACATTCCCCCAATGGCGGTCAACATTGCGGTGAAGGCGTTTTGACCTTGGCGAAACACAGTCAGATACATCGTCAAATCTCCTAGAGAGATGCGGCGGGCGATCGCCGCCAGCACAATCCAGCAGTAAGCTCCGTAAAAGGCCAGCGTGCTCAATAATCCCAAGCCATAGGTCCAACCGCTACGTCGAACGGTTAAATCGCGATCTTCGCCGTATAAACGGTTAAAAATATCTTGGTACCGCCTCAACAGCATTGGCCCGAGCTGAAATAGCTTGACCTCTTTGGCATAATCTTCACGACCGAGCAAAACCTCCAAGTAATTTTGCTGTCGGGTTTCGGGTGATCGCCAGCGAAACAGCCGAAAGGCTTGACCGGCAAAGCGCGTTTCGGCCACGAAGACTGGGATAGTGGCACCCATCAAAATCACTACCGCCCAACCGGAAAATTGCAGTAACAAGCCCCCATAGGTCAGCAGTGACAGCGCGTTTTGAATTAGGCCAAAGGTCCGATTGACCATGCTCAGTGGCCGACTAGAAGCTTCCCGGCGCGCCCGGCTCATCTTGTCGTAAAATTCGGAATCTTCAAAATAAAGCAACGGCAATGATTGAGCTTTTTCTAAGATCAATAAATTGACCTTTTGGGCCAAAAGCGCTCGCAGTAGAGAAGTGCACAACGATAGCCCTTGACGCGCTCCTGCCAACAGAATGACGAGTAAAGCTTCGATGGCGAGATAGCTGAGAGCTTGATTGCGATCCGCGATCGCCCCTGAAGCTGCCGCTTGAATGACACCATCCACAATGAGCTTACCAAAATAGGCGATCGCCCCCGGCAGCAAACCAGCCACTAACGTGCACACCGCCAACAAACTGGTCAGAAACTCACTGGTTTGCCAAACCAGCCCCACTGCCCGACCACAGTATTGATAGATACCTAAGGAATTGCGAAAATCTTGCCATCGCGCGAAGCCTGCGTTGAGCCCGCGTCTAAAATATCGTCTGACCATATACCAAGCATACTGGGCCAGCGCGATAACAAGCTGGCCGATGGCTTCACAAAGGTCCTACAGGAATCTGCGCCCTTTCAATCTGATCAAGCTCTTTGGCAGATGAAATATCAGTGTCGAAGCAAGCGAATTGCCAAAATTCCGGGCTCACTGAGGTTTGCATCGTCTACGGGAAATGCTCTGTCTCCTATCAAGCTTTCAAAAACTTTCTTACTTTCACTCTCAAGTCGGAATACTGAGCGATGAACCTCTCCGGCAGACAGTTGTAGTAAGTCACCCATCTATCATTAATCCGATTGCCTTGCTTATAGGTTGGCATAGAGATTTCACCCTGCTCAAACGGCAGATCTAAGAATGCATATACCTTTCTTATAGTTTTCTCGTAAAAACTAACCAGTTCTTCGTAAGTTATTCGACAAGGAGCAATTGAGTTTCGCTCAAAGAAAGTGTCCCAAGCCTGATTGTGAGCGGTAATCCCAATCTTATACCGATATATCTCGAGGGGAGAAAACTTGATATTTGCAGTTCCTTCAAGTTCATAGCTTTGGTTAGGCTTACTCCAAACGTCTGTTTGATGAGCAAGACAAGTCGATACAGCTTGCCGAAGCGTATCTTTCCTTGAAATATGAATAAAACAGACATTTGGAAACAAGTCCCGAATGATTTCCATATCGTGCTGATCGGCTAGTCTTGGAAGGTGCTGCCTAGTCACTGCCAGAAAGTCTTTGAAATGATGCCAGTGAATCTTGACGCCAAAAATCCCGTTAACCGTTGTGCCTTTTTCGAGAATGCTCAAATAATATTCGTGAAATGATAGTTGGCTTTGGGGCGCTAAAACTCCAGCTAGATTGTGTGCATGGAGATACTCCTTGGGATATCCACAGTTGCCGAAGCTTGCCAATGTTTGGCACAAGAGCTTACTGCCAGAACGGCCCGTCGAGCAAACAATGAAGCTCTTTTTGATCTTTGGTTGGCGATCTCCACTAATCAAGCGAGTCATCTTTTATTCCAACTTGTGAGCCGATATTCACGGAAAATTAGCGCGTAGAAAAGAGGGATTGCTCTCAGCATTGTAGTTATGCAAACAGAACTCTCCTCAGAAACCAGGAGCAGTCCAAGCTTCAGCTAGCCCCGCGATGCCGAATCTAGCTGATATCAATTTTCTCAGGCTTGGCTACAGACTCACAGCAGCCAGATCAGCACGAATTGATTTGTCTCAGCAGATGCTGGTGCGAAGGTAGCTCAACGGAACGAGAGATCCTGTCAAGAACACTCAGGCTATGTATGCTGATCCTGCATTGTTTTTCGCTCAAGGCTGGCTAGCCACTGCTTTTTTAACACACTGCGAGACCAAGCTTGCTTTAGGTACATCTGCAAGAAGAAGCCAGGACTAAGCAAGCTGTAAACGTAAAGGGTCATTTCACTAGCTGTTACGGGATCGCGCCAAACGTTTTCGCGATGTTTGAGCAAGTGGCGCACAATCTTGCGGCCATCATTGACCATATAGGCCAGCAGCATGAAGTATTTTTGATGCTTTTTGACACTCAGCATGCGCGTCCGATAGCGACTTAAGCCAATTCCTCTCATCAAATCACACAGATACTGATGGGTTAGCCTTTGGGCAGGGATTTTATGCTCAACTCGCATGGCAGGGTTGTACCAAACTTCCCAGCCAGCCTGCTGAATACACAGCGTCGTTTCCATATCTTCGCCAGTCAGCATGCTATCTTTCGTGCGACCACTCAGCACTGGCGTGTCGGGTACGTTGTCAAGCCAGGCAGTGCGTCGAACAACCATGCCAGCACCGGGAGGCAGCACCTTCTTTTCTGGCTCATAAAACAGAGGCTTAGGCCCTCGATTAATCAAAGCCAAAAACGGAGCAACCCGGTCAAAATTACTGGGCAATTCACAATCAAACTGACCGCGGATGTGACTCCCAAAGATGCCGGCCTGAGGGTGTTCTTGGGCAAACTTGACCGCTTGATTGATCCAAATTACGGAAGGTAAATTATCGTCGTCTAGGAAACCGACTAAAGGGCTACGGGCCAGACGAATGGCCTTTTGCCGAGCATAAGCAGCCCCCTGGCGAGGCTCAAATGCGTAGCGCAGATTAGGGAAGTCTTTTTGAAAGCGTCGGACAACGGCTTCCGTTTGGTCAGTACTGTTATTGTCGACAACGATGATTTCCCAACGAATTCTTTCCAGACCCAACTGCCACTTGAGCCTTTCCAAGACGTCAGGGATTCGTTCAGCACCGTTATAGGTGGGGATAGCAACAGTAAAATCACAAAAAAGACTTACTGCGTTCATTGCTCCGCCTCGCGTTCAAAACTGCAAACTCTACGTATCAGTCCATACCGCCATTGGTTTAACGGCAATGGCTCAGATTGATGGACTGATGGTGGAAATGTCGATATCCCTGACTTTCAAAGATGATGGAGCCAGACTTTCGCCTGACTACGGTCATATTATCTTGTAACTAAGGTTACACGTCCCTTGCACCTACCCCCCTCAGCCCCAGAGAAAATTTATTGACTTGATTCAATATTTAAATTTTCTGTTTTGATTATCTGAAATGTGCGGATCGGAGTTCCGCCGTAAATACGCCCAAAAAATCCGTCTTGGAAGCAGCTTCGCTAGCAGCCCTGCATGTTTTCCCGGACTAGGGTAAAAAATTTGCGGTCCATATGGGCATGCAGTCAACACATGCCTCAAATACTTTGGACTAGAACCGTTACCCGAATGCACAGCTGAGCATTCGGGTTAACGTCTATCACGGTTGATGAGTCGCTTAATCAACAATCGGAGATCGCTTGCCGAGGAGTTGGTCACGCAGTTGCTTAACGCGATCGCGATATTTGGCCGCTTCTTCAAAGTCTAAATTTTTGGCCGCCTCTCTCATCTGTTTTTCGAGTTGACTAATGAGTTCAGGAATTTCTTCCAGCGCAAGGTCATCCTTCTGCTCGTAGACCTCTTCCAATTCTTGTACATTTAGGCGGCGCGACACTTCTAAGAAGGACAGAATGGCGTTGCTCTTGCGGCGAATAATCGCTGTGGGAACGATGCCGTTCTCTTCGTTGAATTTTTGCTGGATCGCTCGACGACGCTCAGTTTCTTCAATCGCCTTGGCCATGCTGTCAGTCAGGTTATCAGCATAGAGAATCGCTTTGCCCTGCACGTGGCGGGCTGCCCGCCCGATGGTCTGAATAAGCGATCGCTCAGCTCGCAAAAAGCCCTCTTTGTCGGCGTCTAAGATAGCTACAAGAGACACTTCTGGTAAGTCCAGTCCTTCTCGCAGTAGGTTGACACCGATGAGAACGTCAAAGCTGCCATCACGCAAATCTTGAATTAGCTCAATCCGCTCAATCGAGTGAATCTCAGAGTGCAAATAGCGAACGCGGACTCCCTGCTCATCGAGATACTCGGTCAGGTCTTCGGCCATGCGCTTGGTCAAAGTAGTGACCAAGACCCGCTCATTACGAACGGCTCGCTCTCTAATTTCGCCCAGGAGATCGTCGACTTGGCCATCTGGCGGTCGTACGAAAATTTCGGGATCGAGCACCCCGGTGGGGCGAATGATTTGCTCGGCAACCCGGCCGTCAGAGACTTCAAATTCCCAGTTTCCTGGAGTCGCCGAAACAAAGACACACTGGTTGACCTTGTCCCAAAACTCCTCGGCTTTCAGAGGACGGTTGTCGGCGGCACTTGGGAGGCGAAAGCCATGTTCGATGAGAACCATCTTGCGCGCGCGATCGCCGTTATACATAGCACGGATCTGGGGAATGGTGACGTGGGACTCATCGATTACCAGTAGCCAATCTTTAGGAAAGTAATCGATCAAACACTCGGGGGGAGAGCCGGCGGGCCGCCCGGCCAAGTGCCTCGCATAGTTTTCGACGCCGTTGCAATAGCCTACTTCCCGCAACATTTCCAAATCGTAGCGGGTTCGCTGCTCTAGCCGCTGGGCTTCCAGCAGTTTGCCTTCTTTTTCCAACATTTCGAGGCGATCGCGCAATTCATCTTGAATGGCTTGGCAAGCAGCTTCGAGCTTGTCATCTGGCGTTACGAAGTGCTTAGCCGGATAGATATTCACCGCTTCTAAACTCTGCAGGGTCGCTCCCGTCACTGGATCTACGTAGCGGATGGCATCAATCTCATCGCCAAAGAATTCAACTCGAATAATGCGGTCTTCATAAGCAGGGCCGATTTCTAACACATCGCCCTTGACTCGAAAGCGACCACGGCCCAGGTCGAGATCATTGCGGGAATACTGAATAACGGCTAAATCCCGGAGCACCTGTCGTTGGTTGACTTCCATGCCCACCTGTAGGGGAATAGACGCCTTGAGGTACTCAGAGGGAATTCCCAAACCGTAAATGCAGCTAATGGAAGCCACGACAATCACATCGCGCCGCTCAAACAGCGATCGCGTGGCCGAGTGCCGCAGCATATCAATCTCTTCATTGATCGAGGCGGTTTTCGCAATGTAGGTGTCAGTTACCGGAACGTAGGCTTCTGGCTGATAGTAGTCATAGTAGCTAATGAAATATTCGACGGCATTATCGGGAAAAAACTCCCGCAGCTCATTACAAAGCTGCGCTGCCAGGGTTTTATTATGGGCTAGCACCAGGGCTGGCTTGCCGATCTGATTGATTACCCGTGCCATGGTATGGGTCTTCCCAGTGCCGGTTGCACCTAGCAGCGTCTGATACTTGTGATGGCCTTGTAGGTGCTGGGTCAGCTCCCGAATCGCTTTGGGCTGATCACCTTTAGGGTCAAAAGGAGCCTGAATATCGAAATCGCTCACAGTACCTTTCCCGCCTTACACCATTTACTCTTATTCATAATGGCGAATTTTGAGCCGAGTTGGCAGTGCCGAAAGGGACAAAATCAAAAAGGGAGAACCCGCTAGAGCACTCCCTCAAAATTTGTACTTTTTTAAGATCAGCTGGTCAAATCTCTTCACCATCTACAGTCACTTCATCGACCGCTCCCTCTGGAGTGGGGGTCGGTTGCTGCCGCAGGGCTTCTTGCTGCCGCAAGCGAAAGTCTTGGGCTTCGCTGCCAATTGCGCGATTCTGTTGCTCGCGAAACTCATCCGAGCTCATGGAGGGGGCCAAAATTGCGCGATGGATGAGTTCAAACGGATCGGAAGATTCGCCAAACAAATCTGCACCATCATCATCGGTGCCAGCTCCGTCGAAGGGCTCGATTTCGGTTTGCGCAACCGCGACGTCAGCCAGCGCGATCGCTCCAAACATCACTAAGCCACCCACTAACAATCCGGAGAGAGCGTTTTTTAATGAAACCATTACGGTTCTCCTCAAACGACTATGGCGATAACCAACGCAATCTATGCCCTAATTTAACAGACAATTTTGAAAGGCGATCGGCGGTCTATGCAATTCGACGACGTAATAACGGCTGCACAAGTGCCAGAGAGGCTGCACAAAACCCTAACAAAACTGCCAGTGCAGCCACTAAGGTCACGCCTCCAAACGGAGCCTGCATGACAACGCTATCCCAGGCCCAGTCACCGGGATGTAAGTAGATATAGCGGATGGGTTCGATGGCGTAGCTCAGCGGATTGAGGCTAGCCACGATCTGTAGCCAGTTGGGCATAAAGGACAGCGGCACCAAAGCCGTGCTGGAAAACAAAAGCGGGAGATTGGTCACAAAAATCACTGCAATCAGCTCGATGTGACCGGGTAGGGCAAACGCTAAGCCTAGGCTTAGCGCCGTCACACCTAACACCAGCGTCAACACAATCAGGACCACCAGCCCCAAGCCTACGAGATCAGGCAAACCCGCCCCTAGTAAAGCGCTCAAGCCGATAATTGCAGCGGTCTGGACTAGACTCATCGCGGCGATGAAGATTGCTGAAGCTGCCACAATTGAGTAACGAGAGGCTAGCGGTGCGACTAAAAAGCGGTTTAAGAAGCCAAACTCACGGTCAAACATGACCGGCAGCCCCGCATTAAGAGCCCCACCAAATGCGGTGAAGACAATGATGCCAGCCCCTAAAAACTGACCATAGTTAGTACTGTCACCAAACAGACCCGAAGGCACATTTTGAAAAAGCGCACCAAACAAAATCAACCACATTACCGGCTGAATCACCCCTGCAACTAGCGTTGAGGGGCGCCGTTGGAGCTGGATAAAGAGCCGTCGAGTCATAGCACCCGTTTCCTGTAGAAAGGCACCTGAAAATAATCCAGGGGTCTCTTGACCAGCACTACTGGTTTGGGACTTCCATTGGCGCAGATCAGGGTTGTCAAGGGAGAATTTGGGCTTTGGGCTATAGGTCGTACTCATAGGGGCAGGGTAGGGTGGGGTTTACAGAATCGAGACGGAATGCGAATGGATTGAAGTTGGCAGCATCCTAGCAATTGGCGATCGCTCGCGATGGTCACTCAGCTACCTTTCATCGCTTGCTTGCGCTCGGCCTTGAGGTCGCGGCTGCCGGCGGCGGCAATCTCAGCATCCATCAAGGTACGACCGGTGGCAGCTAGGTAAACGTCATCAAGACTGGGGCGTGACTGCGAAATGCCAAACATAGGCAAATCCGCCTCTTTAAGGGCTTGGCGCACCGTCATCAGCGCATCCGACTGAACTGTGACTACCAAGTTCAGTGAATTACCTTGGGCTTCATTGACAATCACGTCTTCCACGCAGTCAAGGGCTTGTAGCATTGCCCGTGCTTGGTCGGCCTCTTCATCCGGGGTAAATTCGCGAATTCGGAGGGTGATGCGATCGCCCCCCACGCGGTCTTTTAGCTGGCTGGGCGTACCTTCGGCAATCACTTTGCCATGGTCGATAATGGCCACCCGATCAGAGAGCGCGTCCACCTCTTCCAAGTAGTGACTCGTCAAGAGCACCGTTGTACCGGCTTCCCGCAGCTGCCGCAAAAATTGCCATACCGCTGTACGTGTCTCAATATCGAGACCAACCGTAGGTTCATCTAGTACCAGTACATCGGGCTGATGGAGCAATCCCATCGCCAAATCCAAACGCTTTTTGAGACCACCGGAATAGGTACCCGACTTTTTATTCGCCCAGTCCGTCAGTTCAAGCAGGGCGATCATCTGCTCAATGCGATCGTGGGCAATTTTAGCCGGCATGTGATAGAGGGCCGCCTGTAGCTGCAGCAACTCACGCCCGGTCAACACTTTATCTAGTGCTACATCTTGGGCGATATAGCCCAAGCGCTGCCGAGCTAAGGCTGGATTATCTAAGACCGACTCGCCGCTAATTTCCACCCTGCCCGCATCAGGCGTACTCAAGGTACATAGGCATTTGATCATCGTCGTCTTGCCAGCGCCGTTGGGACCTAGCAAGCCAAAAATTTCACCCGGCTCAATTTGAAATGAGACATCTTTAACCGCTTCGACGTCTCCATAGGACTTCTTTAAACCGTCTACTAATACCGCTGGAGGCATGGGCTCGCTCAATCAGCTCAATGGATTAGGTTACTAGCCTATTCTACCGAAGTCGGTTAGTGACTTTCAGTAAAACCCAATCTCGAAAACTGAATACATGGCGGTATCCAGTTTTATCCGGCACAGATGATCTAGAGAAAGGTTCTAGGTGGAGTGTCTGGCGGCGGCGTGCTATTCACTAGGGATGGATTGCAACGGAGAGGGTAGCGTCATCGGCATGGCGGTAAAGCCCCCATACATGGCATGGCTCGTTCGCACCATCTGATTGAGGGCACTGACATATGCCGCATCGGGCTCGCGGGGCAAGGCAACGCGGGTCATGTAGGCGGGCACATAAATGGACTCAAAATGATGACTAATTCTGGGAAAGGTCAGTTGTTGATCTTCCAGTTCAAATAACAGATCCACCGCACCGTCAGCCCGCTGCACAAATAATGGATTCAGCAGCAACACCATTGGCAAGGAAAACGAGATTTCGCCACTGTAGTCTGACAGTCGCCAATTGAGATTATCAATATCGTCTGAGGACAGGGTCGGAAATAACTCACGCAGGATCGACGCATCGAGTCGTCGTGACCGAGGAGACAGGGGAGCTCGGGTTTCCGGCCATCCCTCCACTCGAAAATCCAAATGAGATAAGCCATGGAGTACCGAGGGCGCACTGTTGCCGTCAGCTCCCGTGACACGCTTCAGCTCAGGACGATATTTATCAGCTAGCGCGAGTAAGTTTAGTTGGTCAGGCGGCAGTCGCGCCGGTGGCTGATTTGAGGACAGGCTGAATCCAGTGCTCAGCAACCGCATAAAGGTATCGCGGTCCCAACGAGCAAGATCACCGTTCGACACCAGCTTGAACCACAAATCGCCCATAGCGGCCAAAGTCGGTGCTTCCGCAGCCTCAAGGGCCATCAAGTTGGGCACAACGTAGTTATCCAAACCATATCGTTTGATATTTTGACCGCTGCCCCACTGCATGTTGAGATCCGGCATATCTCGCAGAAAGGGATAAATCGCTTGAGTGAATTTGAGGTAATCCGGGTGTTTGCGATCGCCCGGCTGAAACTCTTCGTACACCAGATCGCTGAGTCGCTTGGCCATAGCCACCGACAGCAGTGAAAACGCCTCCGTTGTCATGTCTAGCTGGTGTCCCTGCAACTGTCGAAAAACCTCGGCTTCTTGGGTCGCTGCGGCTAGGTAACCCTGCTCTAACT
Source organism: Leptolyngbyaceae cyanobacterium (assembly GCA_050331235.1). Classification (GTDB taxonomy): domain Bacteria; phylum Cyanobacteriota; class Cyanobacteriia; order Phormidesmidales; family Phormidesmidaceae; genus Halomicronema. The sequence continues at coordinate 25,932 of JBHJHA010000092.1, read as the reverse complement.
GGGCAATGGCGTTCTGAATATCATTGATCTCAGGTGCCAACTCAGGCTGACGTCGCTTGAGCGATCGCCAAAATCGAGGATTAAAGGCTTGGTCACAAAACAGCAAAGTCAACAGCTGTGATTCTGGTAAACCAGCAGAATTTTTCTGAAAGAAGGTGACGAAGTGATCGCGGGCCAGAGGGTAACTGTCGGCAGCGGAATGGCTGGTAATCGACTCTAGCCGAGTCGCGTAAATGCCCAACAACCGTGAGGTGTCCATCTGATTGACGGACTGCTGATTGAGGGTTTCCCCAAGTCCAATGGCTTGCCAAAAGCCATCGTCGTAGTAGTTGTTGATTGCCGTCAAAATCGGCACGCCCCGGTCCTCAGCCAAGGCGGCGAGCTGTTGCCTCAGGGTTTCCTCAAGGTCCAAGCGCTGCACATACACCTGACGATAGATAAGAGCGCTCTCCACCAAATCAGGGGGGAACAAATCGATTCCCTGTCGGGCCAAATGGGTAATATTTAAGGCGTGTACCGCTGGGGTATCCTCAGCGGCAGTCGGTGTGGGCAGCGGCAGGCGACCGAGTGAAATGGTAGTGCTGGTCGAGCCAGTATCAGTGTAATCCTGCTTGGTGGTGCTGGCCTCAACCTGGGCGATCGCCTCTAGCCGGGCCCAAGGTTCCAACGGTGTCGCCAGCAGCGATCGCATCAGATACTGCTTGTTTGTCAGCTCCTGCTCATATTTATAGAACGAATGCACCACACCACTAGACTGGGCCAAATTCGTCTCTCGCAGATAGGGAAACTCCATGGTGATCAGATGGGTTTCCACGAGCGGCAAGAGCTCTTGCAATGAAACATCGGCCTTTTGTGCGGCCCAAAACAAGTACCCTAAAAAGGGTTTGAGATAGTACGTGTCGGTGTCAAATACCTTATTACTAATCAGCTCTTCGTACTCACCGCGCCCTAGGCCAGAAGCAATCAGCGGAATGGCTGGATTGCGCTGTAGGTGCCAAAACAGCTTATCGTCGAGAGTCGTTTGCTCATCTGGCGGCAGGGTTGCTCGAATCGCTTCGTAGCCCTGGCGCGAAATTGGCGGCACCACGACCCCATTAGCTAGCGTAAAGGTAATGCCATTGTCTTGGCCAATGGTGTAAGTTGCCCCCTCCAACAGCCGAATGGGGCGACGTTGCTCAACCCCAGTCAGAGCAGCAAATCCCCCTTGCTGGAATTCTGCCCAAAAGGCGGCTTGACCCCGACGCAACCCCTGCCACAGATCAGGCAAACGCTGCTGCTGTAAGGGCCAAATGTAGGCGAGGTCGAACTTGGACGGGGGGGGATTAACCGTTGCTACATTTGAGTGGTCGAGGCCATAGACAGGGCCGCCAGCGATCGCGCCACCTAAAATCCCAGCCGTCACCCATAGGACGGCCCAGCTTCGTTGCTTCAACCTCAAATCAAAATCAGGAAAACCCATCGAGCAATCTTGATAAAATCTCGCCCGACCCTAGAGCTGAGGGCTCAACGCCGACAAGCAGCGCTGCTGCCGTCAAGTATATCGATGAATTTTGAAGATGGTGCCGGTTTTTCTCAACTTTCAGCTCCATCAGTCTATTCACTGACGGTCCGTCAAGAGCCTTTCTGATTGGCAGAACGAAAGCGCCCGGCCAAAAACCTTCTTTGTTGCCGATGTTTGGTGCTGCGACCAGTGACCCGTTTGCGCCACATGCGAAAGCTACTTGGCTTCATCTCCCGTCGCATTAATGTGATCACGTCCTTTTCTTTCAAACCAAACTGCAACTCAATCGCATCAAAGGGGGTCCGATCTTCCCAAGCCATTTCAATGATGCGATCGCGGTCAGCGCTACTCAGTTCTGGTAACGATTTTCCCATGGGCTTTGTAGTCTTTGATCTATCCTACGGTTCTTAGTCAGCGAACAGCTTTAGTCAACGGCACCTTGCCTCGGTACAGCTCTCAACTAAGATATTTGCTACCGGCATTTTCATCGTAGTGAATTTCTGAGTGCCCTGCCTGCACAGGTTCGACGTTATGAGGCCCAGACCACACTCGCGGAACGGGAAACCATCCTACCCGGATGAGACCACTGTTTCACCTAGTCCAATCTCCACAGGAGCGCCCTCATGGCAGAGTTTGTAAATCACCTGCAACCAGGTATGGTTAATCATGCATTGATCAATGAGTTACAACCGTGGCAGCCACTTTTTTTGAACGTGATGCTGAGCTCCAAAGTTGTCTAGAAGAAGCGTTAGAAGCGACCTGGGAAGCCTTTCCTCGGCTGGCCCGCAACCAGATCGCCGCAACGTGGTTAATCTATCCACCTCCCTTTCCCATCAATACTGGCGGAGCCATCAGTGCCTCTGATTTTTGGCAGTATCCTCCCCCAGGTGCCAGCTATCGCGGGGTCGAACTGGTTTACCCCGCCAGCGTTGTGAAGCTTTTCTACCTAGTCGCCGCTCACGAGTGGATGGAGCGAGAAATGGTGCCGACTACTCCGGAACTCGAGCGGGCTCTCAAGGACATGATTGTTGAGTCCAGCAATGATGCTACAGGCTTCATCGTCGACGTGCTGTCGGGTACGACCAGCGGCCCTGAGCTCCCAGCTGGTCCTTTTGCAACCTGGCAGGCGCAGCGCAACATTGTCAATCGCTATTTTGCTTCTCTTCAGTGGCCTGAGTTGGACACAATCAACGTGAACCAAAAAACTTGGTGTGATGGGCCCTATGGGCGGGAGCGCCTTTTTTTGGGTGAAACCTATGAAAACCGCAATATGCTGACAACTGAGGCGACTGCACGGCTATTACACAGCATTGTCGGCGGGGTCGCAGTGAGTGGTGCGCGATCGCAAACTATGATGTCGCTGATGTGCCGCTCTTTAGACCCGCAGGCCTTGGCTGCCGATCCTGAAAATCAGGTCACTGGATTTCTAGGGGCCGGCCTCCCCGGCAGTGCCGCCCTCTGGTCTAAAGCCGGATTGACGAGCAAAGTCAGGCATGACGCGGTTTATGTCGAGTTGGCAGGCTATGTCCCTTTTCAACTAGTGGCATTTATCGAAGGGACTGAGCATAGTCAAAACGAAGCAGTTTTACCTTTTTTGATGAAGCAGATTTTGGGACAGAGTCCGACGCTCAGCCCAGACAGCTCAGTGTAATTCACTGCCCACCGTTTGACTAAGCTCTCGAAGGCATTCAGGCCAGGTTTAGGCCGCAGAGATTCATGAATTCTTAGGCCGCAATGGCAAATTGCCTCTCACAATAAAAAGACGGCATTCATTCCCTACGCGTTTAATCATCACCATGGCCTACACCTGTGAACTAACCCCTGGGCAAAGACTCATACTCGCAAACGTCGGTGAGCAAACCACCATTACCTTGGCCTCTGGCGATGGGGGGCAACAGCAGCAAGCAAGCAGCCAGTTCACAACGGGGGGATGGACTGCTCCCCCTGCGATTTTTCAAACCGGGCAAGGACATCTCATCCAGCTTACGACTCAACGGAGTGTTCAGTATTTCCAAGTACAGGGGCAACAGTTACAGTCGTTGGCTCAACCACCATCGCTCCCCAATCTAGAACCAGTGCCCATGAACTCTGTGGCAGATGCCGCTGCTGCTATCCCACCCCTACCGCCGATGGCACCCCTGCCGCCCATGCGCATGGACAATATGGCAATGAATGCTCAACCAATGCAAATGCGGATGGACAATATGACAATGCAGAAGGGCAACTCGAGACCAGAAACTGCTGAGACCCAGCCACCATCCCCAGGGCCAAAATTTTGTAGCCAGTGTGGCAGTGCCGTACAGTCAGGCGATCGCTTTTGTGCCCAATGCGGCCATCAACTGCAGAGATAGTCGCCCATCTTTTGCGGCCCGGACAACCAACTCGGGCTCTAAAGATAGCGAGTGTAATCTTGACCAAGGAACAAGGCCCTTTCGGCATCGCGGCGGCGGACCAAACCCGGCAACGTTTCTCCACCCGCCTTTACCCAGCGGGGAAACTCATCTGCGGCTCCTTGATAGTCACCAGCATTCAGCTTTCGCAATAGGGTGGAGTCAGCCAAGGCCCCTAGACCAACATTAAAACTAAATGAAACCAGCGCTGAAAATTGGTCACCATTAACGGGCACTTTGACCAAATCGCGCACGCCGCCTTCAAATAGCTCCAGATCTTTCTTGAGAATATCTTCGGCCTGCTGTTCAGTAATAGTCTGCCCTGCATAGACCTGCGGTGGGCCCGCTGCTGAAGTGTGGCCATACCCAATGGTCCATACGCCCACCGAGTCTTGATATGCCCTTAGTTCTCGACCTTCAAAATGCTTGATGATGGTTAAGCCATCACTGTTGATGTGATCGGTTCCCGACCCGGGGGGTGGGGGCGGGGGCGCAGGCTTGGGATTCGGCTCCACCGTCGTTTTGAGGGAGACCGTCATCGCCCGAGGATAATCTTCTCGGGTGAACCAAGAGCGAATGGCTTGAATATTCAGAACTTGCTCGTCGGGGTTCGTGGAAGAGGGATATTTGGATAATCGCGATATCCAATATCCGCCCTCCATGAGGTAGATGGCCTTGCTTGTTTCTTTAATCCAGGTGCCCATTTGGATTCTTCCTGAAGTGCTGAACCGACTGATAGAGGTTTAAGTGGACTCTGAGTCAAAAGCTGACCTTCATATCCCACTTGGCGCTGTTCAATGCCTAAGTTTAGTGCACAAGTCTGAGGAAAGCGCATACCCAGTCCAAAAATGCCCTAAATAGCCCGCAAATCATGAAAATAGCCAACTCAAGGTAACTTTTTTACGTTTATGCCGCCAATCCAAAAAGCTTTCAGAGCTAAACCCTTGATTTTTGTCGTTTTCGAGCGATTTTCTTCTTAAAACTTAGGAAAGTTAGAGGGTTTCCGTAACTCACCCGTTAAGATAATTGAAGCAATTAGGAAATCGAGGAGTAACGTCGTCCATGGCCTTTGCGATCGCCGACAGTAGTTTGCAGCTTGCTTTGTCAGCCCCAACCGTTCGGCAATTAAGCAATGGTCTGACCGTCATCGCTCAGCAGATGCCCGTTGATGCCGTCAACCTGAGTCTGTGGTTTCGTGTTGGCTCTGCCGTTGAGTCGGATGCCATTAACGGCATGGCTCATTTTTTAGAGCACATGATTTTCAAGGGCACGTCTCAGTTGCCCACCGGCGAATTTGAACGCCGTATCGAAGCCTGTGGCGGCATGGCCAACGCGGCTACCAGCCAGGACTATACTCAGTTTTTCATCACCTGCGCACCCAAGGATTTTGTTGCCTTGGCCCCGCTACAGATTGAGCTCGTGATGAATCCTCTGCTGGCAACAGCCGAATTTGAGCGGGAACGCCCCGTAATTCTCGAAGAGATTTTGCGGGCCGAAGACAATCCCCGGCGACGGATGTTTTCCCATTCGATGCAAATGGCTTTCTCGCGGCTGCCCTATCGACGCCCTTTACTCGGCCCGACCCAGGTCATCGAGAGCCTGGCGGTGGAGCAGATGCAAGATTTTCACCGCTATTGGTATCAGCCAGAAAGAATTACAGCCGTGGCCGTAGGCAACCTGCCGGTAGATACCTTGATACAAACGATCGCAGATGGGTTTGACCAGGCTATGGTCCGCAAACAAACGCACCCAGACAGTCGCTTTACCGAAGCAAATATTTGCCGTTCTGCTCCAGAAGCTCCCTTTTCGACAATTGAAAGACAAACCTATGTCGACCCGGCTCTCCAGCAGGCCCGATTAGTCATGACCTGGCGAGTACCCGGTCTCGCCGAGGTCGAAAAAACTGATGCCCTAGACGTGTTGGTTTCAGTCCTAGCAAGGGGGCGACTCTCGCGACTCGTGCAGGACTTACGTGAGCAGCAGCAGCTTGTTATGGGGATTTCTGCGAGCAATATGTCTTATTGGCAGCAGGGAGTGTTTAGTATTACTGCACAGCTACCGACCGACCATATTGACCAGGTAGAAGCCAGAATAATTGAGCACATTGCCCGTCTCCATGAAACACCAATCACCCTAGATGAATTGCAGCGGGTACAAACCCAGGTTGCTAACCGCTATGTGTTTGGCAGCGAAAGTCCGAGCGATCGCGCCGGACTATATGGCTATTACCAGACTTTGGTCGGTCAGCTGCATCATGCACTGACTTATCCTGCTCGGATTCAACAATTGTCCCTAGTTGACATTCAGACAGCTGCTCAAACGTATCTTTCGCCCACTGCCTATGGAGCTTTACATATCCTGCCCTATAGCCCGCAGTAGCGCTGTGCGAGATGATTCACTAAGGAAAAAACAGACTGATGAATTCACGACTCATCAGTCTGCTGGCCTACTTGAGTTTGATGCAGAAACGCGATGAGAGCCCTTTAGGCCGCCGTCGCCACGAGCTCGTCAGAAAACTCAAAGGCTTGGTCTAACTGGGTCAGCTCAAACACAATTCGAATTGAGGGAGGCACAGAGCAAAGGCAGAATCTTTTGCTCAAACGTCGTGCCATCCGTAATGAAGCGATCAAAGCCACGAGCCCAGCACTGTCGAGAGACTCAACCTGACTCATATCAACCATTAATCCAGCTGAGCTATCAGAGCCGATGAACTCAGATAACTGTGCCTGCAGTTTATGGGCATTCGTGGCATTGAGAGCCCCACTAGGCTGAACGATTGTTAAAGCCGCTTGAATACTTTGCATCGCGAGTTCACTCCAGGTCATTTACGGTCAAGGGCAGATATTTCGTGTTTCTTTGACTTGAACTTAAAGCAGTCAAAAAAATATGCCCACTGCGTTAGCACCGATTTGTCACAATCTTGATAACGCTTCTGCCCTATATAAAGTTTCGGTTAAGTATTTCCACGTAAAGTATTTTTCGTCACAAAAGCCTAAAGTGATCTCCATCACACAAGAAAAAAAGATGAATCACATTAAAAAAAATGCATGATCACAGAGAGATTAACCGGGCCATAAGAAAATTTTAGTATTGAAATTCTAATCCATGGCCCTCATTTTCCTGAAATCATGCAGCCCAAAAGCAGTATCCGTGCATTAGTAGCGAAAGTTCTCTCTATCCATCGGCTGACCCCTGACTTGGAGCAGGCTATCAATAGCGAATTAACGCGCTTAGGTCACTTGCCCGACGGTGATGTCGAAGTCTTGGAACTCTTGATGGAAGCGCTGGATACTGGCAGCGTACGTTTAGTATCGAGCAATTAGATTCATCACGTTTTTTCTCGACAGAAGTTGATGGCGATCGCAATACTGCCATCAACATCTATCGCTTGGTTGGGTGTTTTCTAAAGCTCTATCGTCTATACAAAGATAGATTGACTAAACAAGCTTAATTGCTGCTGTTTGGGCTCCTATAAATGTCTTGTTTTACACCTTCTGTTGACCATAGTTCTTTTGATTTCACATCTACTTGGGGAATACATTTAATCGATTGCGGGAAATCGATATCGCTGCCGTCGCATTATTGTGCGCTACTCATAACTAAGCCCCATTCAGTCTGATAGCTGAACGGGGCTTTATTTCTCAGGGCAATTGGTACCCTAAACCGGTCAATGTTCACCCATGATTGGCGACGAACAGACCCCTTCGATCTATTCGCTGATTAAATGCGCCTCTAAGAACCACAAACGCTTGTCAATAGTGCGGGAAATTTCTGTGTATAGATCCGCAGTATCGGCATCCCCTAAGCCTTCTGTCTTGTCGATCGCCTCACGGACATGCTTGGCGTAGGTCGCGTATCGATCAGCCAAAGCAGTCACATGTTCTTGACCACTCACAGCATCCAGCGGATACTCAGCGAGGATTGATTGCGCTGCGGCCACACGGGCTGTACCGAGGGCTGTGCCGCCAAGCGCAGTTACCCGCTCAGCCACCATATCGACATATTCTTCGACTTCCTCGGCCATTTCATCAAAAAGCTCATGCAGCTGATAAAAGTCTTTCCCCTTCACATTCCAATGGGCCTGCTTAGTTTGAGTTTTGAGGTCGAGAGTCGCTGCCAAACTCTGATTTAAGATCGCGACCGCTTCCTCCCGAACATCCAACGGCAGATCGTTGCGAGTGGGATAGAACTGAGCGGTAGTTTTGGCGGGGGTTGCAACCATAAGTCATACTCCTAATCAAAATGACGGCGTGCCTTGGGAAAGTACATAAACAAACTGCTTAAGACTATCCCCCAGCAAATAAATCATACTCGTTATGAGTACGACTTGCAACCAGGGGCTTAATCTGTCTTGAGAATCCCAGATCGCTTTTTTAGACTTTCTCTCCCTAAGTCTATTCTCGCTAAATTCATAAATCCGTTTTCGTCTACACCCACGATAGTGACTAAACAGTCAGATTGAGTGAGTAAATTTAGAGCCAGCTTAGTCAATGTCGAGCAAGGACGACCTTTAAGGCGATCGCCTAATATCAATTCTCTAAATTTCAGCGACACAAAGCGCGTCTACTATCCAATCCCAGCAAGTGAGCGAGCGCACCGCGGCTCTGGCGAGAGCTGATGCACCCACTGACTGATCGCCTGCTGCAACTCGCGGCGGTCTTCAAACTGTTGCCAGTCCAGTGTCCGCTTCAGCTCTCGCCAGAGCCGTTCAATCGGATTCACCTGCGGACAGTAGGGTGGCTGAAACAGCAAGATGACATTGTCCGGCAAGCTCAAGGCGCGAGCCCGATGTGCCATCGCGTTATCGACTTGAATGAGATGGAGTTCATCTGGAAATTGCCCGGCAAAATAATGCAGAAACGCTTCAAAGCAGAGACTGTCAAGGTGGGCAAACTCCAGCAGTAGAGTCTGACCACTGAGCGGTTCCACGATGCCATACAACCAGCGATAGACAAACTCCCACTGCACCAACCCTTGGGGTTGAACGCCAAAGCCGGTGAGCTTGCGGTGTTGGACGGTGAAGAGACCCACCCGACTTTCATCGCTACACCAATACCGGACACGGTCGTAACGCTCTCGCCATTACGAGGGCAGCGCTTGTACTATTAGCGCTCCGAGGTTTACTCAAAGGCCTCAACGGCCCCCTCCGACTGTTTGGCGGCCTGGGGACGAGGAACTTTGAGCTTGGCTTTGAGACCATAGCGCACCGTTTTATGCACCGTTTTGTAGGGCACTTGCACCCCATGGACAGCGGCGAGCCACCGCTGCACTTCGACATAGCTCTGAAAGCCCTCTGGGTCTTGCAGTTCTTGGGCTAGTGCCTGACGCACCTCACCGGCAATGGCCCGTGGACGACCGCTGCGAGGGCCGCGCTGTCGCAAGGCTGCCACGCCGCCTTGGCGATACTGGCTCAGCCATCGGGAGATGCTGCCGCGGTGATACCCGCTCAGCCGTGCAAGTTGACTAACCTGACTCGCTTGACCCGTTTTCAACCACCATAAAATCTGCACTTTACTCCGGACTCTGACATCAGATTGCTCATCCATCAGGGCTTTCAGAGTAGCGGCCGATTCCTGGACCTCAAGGTGCAATACGCCAGACATTACAGACCTCCATTGGCTACTGACGCTCTCCTTTATCTGTAACTTTAATCTGTAACTTTACTTTGGAGAATTGATATAATCTGACTAAGAGGCTTTACCGTTTCTGCAACAGAGTGCTCCGGAGTCAGCAGCCGCTCCCTTCTTGGTGGAGAATCTTTACAAAATCCCCCCAATTGCTGCTATCGAAACTTAGAGGAATCTGGCTGCCAGCTCGATTGAAGAGTCAAGCCTATCTCTGAGCCGCATCTTTAGCTAATCATCAGTCCGAGCAGCACCGCAACCACAGATCAGGGCCACCAGCTGCTTCAAACTGGCAACCCCTTCCTGCTCAAGGAGCGATAAAAGGGGGCAATCGCCCCCCTATTCCACCCATCTGTTGTTTTCACATTCGGTCAATTAGGTGTCGATTGGCTCAGCATCCTCGGACTCATCGTCCACAGACTTGGGCGAAGAGGGTTTATCCACCGCATCAAAGGACCCGATCTCCGGTTGCTGGCCTTGATTTTGAGCCGCAGCGGCAGCTAAAGCGGTCTGTGTAGGTTTAGCGGATTCCGGTGCTGGCTGTGACAAAGGCTTGGTTGTCACTTTCCTCGGCTTGGATGTTGGCGGTTCCACCTCAATGCCGAGCTGCTGTTTAGCCTGGTAGAGCAGTGTTTCAGTCGCGGTAGCAATTGCCGAGGCCGCCGACTGGCCTATTTCGCTAGCAGTCTTGGGTGCTTCTTCGCTGGGTTGGCTGAGACCTTCATACCAGGATCTAGCGGCCTGCCCCAGGGCGATCGACCGATACCAAAACCATTCGCCGCCCACAAACATTAGGCAGACGACCAACCACAGCAATATCCCGGTTTCTCGGATGATGGCCCAAGTGAGTGCCACTGTTTTTTTATAAGTGGCCCCAGTATCTGCAGAAAATAGCAACTCACCGACTTTGCCAGTTTGAGCTTTGATCTTTTCCACGGTGTCGATCTCCTGAATATCAGATCTCGAATTGAGTCAGCCGTATTGAGAAAAAAGGGAAGTTATTCCTCACCCCAGACTTTTTTCAAAACAGTATCGACGGGAATATCCGCTACCGCATCACTATCTGCGGTCAGGCCTAAAAATCGCTGCTCTGACTCATCGACAGGGGGGAGGCGATCGCTTGGCCGGTTTTTGCCAAACAAGGTTAGGGTAAAGACCTGGAGCGCTACGCCTAACTCCGACACATAGCTATCAGTGGTTAGCAATAAGTTGGCGCCCGCTACCAGCGCGGCAATTTGCCCGAGGTTGTCTGGCCATATGGTCTTGATGTTGGGTACCGCCTGCTTAAGAGGACTGACCACCTCCGCAGTTTCTGACTGTTGAATCAGCACCAGTGGGAGACCCGGCTGTCGCTTTTGAAAGTCCTGAATCATCGCCAACCAGTTTTCGGTGGGGTAGATGTCGTTGGCTTGCCCATCAGCCGGTCCGGGATAGATCAGGACGTATCCTTGGTCGCCAATCTCTTTGTTTTGCAGTTGGTTGTCAACCCAGCCAATGTCGCTTTGGGGCACGTTGATAGCAATTTCGGGACAGTCCGATGGCAGATCCAGAACAGAGAGCAAGCTGTGATATTGCTCCGCCACATATTGATTAGTCTTAGAGGGCACCGTCGCCGTTAAAAACAGGTTGTTGGCACCGCTTTGGTAACCGATTCGAGTCGGAACCCCACTTAGCCAAAGCATGAGAGCAGTCGTCCAATCTTGAGTGGTGGTGATGACTAACTCATACTCGCGATCGCGAAAAATCCCAAGGAGGTTGGCCCAGTCAGCAGGGCTATTGCTGCTGCTAAATGGGTAGGGAATTGTCGCCTCAACAATTTTTGAAACGCGGTAAGCAGATGTCGCTGATGGTTCTGCAACCACCGTAATTTCGGCATTGGGGTAAGCTTGCTTGAGGTGCTCAAGCGTCGGAAAAAATAGAAGCTGATTGCTAATTCCACCTGGAACGAGAGCCAGTACCTGCATCGCTGTCTGTCCTGTTTATCCGTCCCACATTTTAGAGGAACGCGGCGGCTAAGAATGCGTTGTTGCCAACAAAAACCAATAATTCACAGTCAGGATTGCTTATCAGTCGCGAGCAGACAGTTTCGGGGTAGGGTGATGAGACGTAATGGGTCAAGGAGAAAAGCGAACTGTGCACCTGTTGATTCCGGCTGCCGGAGTAGGTCGTCGCATGGGCAGCGATCGCAATAAGTTACTGCTGTCCCTGCGCGATCAGCCGATTTTGGCTTGGACGTTGGCCGCCGCCGCCGCCAGTCATCACGTTGAGTGGATTGGACTCATCTGTCAGGCGATTGACCATCCTGACCTCAACCTGATTTTAGATCGGCTACAGTTGAGCAAACCCATTGAGCTAATTATTGGCGGTAGTACCCGGCAGGAGTCGGTCTATAACGGTTTGCAGGCCCTTCCCGCTGATGCCAAGCAGGTCTTAATCCATGATGGGGCGCGCTGCCTAGCTACCCCGCAGCTCTTCGACCGCTGTGCCGAGGCACTGAAAACCTGTGTCGGGTTAATTGCTGCTGTGCCCGTCAAAGACACAATTAAAATTGTTGGCACCGATCAAATCATTATCGATACCCCTGATCGCAATCAGCTTTGGGCCGCCCAAACCCCCCAAGGTTTTCAGGTTGAGCAGCTCAAAGCCGCCCATGCAAAAGGTAAGGCCGCAGGATGGACCGTCACCGACGATGCAGCCTTGTTTGAAAAGGTCGGGCTCCCGGTCAAGGTGGTGCCCGGTGAAGAAACCAACCTGAAAGTGACAACCCCAGCGGATCTCACCATTGCAGAACGAATTTTGAGCGATCGCGCCGCTGCGTCCTAGGTCAACTGCCACCGCCCGATTGAGCCAGACCGATATCGGATCTTACCCTCGGTTGGACCCGTACACTTCTGATAAAACTGAGAGAAGCGCAACCGTAGATTTCACCACAGTTGCGCCTCATGAGTGGATTGTCGGCAGAGCCGCGAAGCGAATAGGACTCTGAATCCGACCAGCCAGAATCGCCTAGAGCGGAACCTTAAAGATCGCCACCCCGTGCTGCTAACAAGAACACAACAACCGGGCCAGAAATCACAATCATGGCTAGCATGGTCAGTTGAGCAACTAGCTCAAAATTGATACCGCCGAATAAACTTGAAATAAACTCCATGGATCCTCCCAGACAACGAATTGGCCTTTGCTAAAGGCTATCTGCGCTATTTTATCCGGTGTTGGGAGCCCATATTTAATTAAGTTTACAAAATTCTAAGGGAAATTAAATCCTCTAACTATTATGGCCACTTGGCAATGTATTCAAGGGTGTGGAGCCTGTTGCAATCTCACTCCGAGCGAACGACCTGATTTAGACCAATATTTGACTGCCGCAGAGCTAGAGCATTACCTCAGTTTGGTAGGCGATGACGGTTGGTGCATTCACTATGATCACGCAACGCGACGCTGCGCCATCTACGAGACTCGACCCAAATTTTGCCGCGTTCAGGCCGATACCTTTGAGCAAATGTTTGGCATCTCCCCTGACGAACTAGACGACTTTGCCATTGACTGCTGCACTGAACAAATTACTGCTGTTTACGGGGCAGCCAGCCAGGAATTGGCAGCTTTTACGGCGGCCATTGGGCACTCTAACGAGTCGTCTAGCCATCGCTAATCCAGTGGCTAGTCCCTGGCAATCGGACAACGGTAATTACCTCATCGGTTCTCCGAACTGTTGTGCCGAGGAGGTCCTGTCCATAGTCACGGAGACGGTATTGTCCGGTCATTCTCAAATGGTGTTGCGGCCTAAACTTGCCCTATGAAGAAATCGCCTTATGGCAGTAGGATAGCCCTATAAAGCCCTTTTCTTGACGTCTTAGCTTTAGAACTATGGTTGACCTGCCCCCTCCTAATCCTAACAACAGACCGTCGCCAAGCCCGCTGCGTGATAACGATGAAGCGATTGCCGTTGCCATTGCGTTTTTGTCTATCGGGGCCATCCTCTGGTGGGGGTGGACGAGAGGACAACAGTTTTTTAGCCCACCGGTTGACCTCTCAAAGTTACCGGCATCAGTGGCTGGCTCAGAGTCTTCGCTCGGGCTGGATGACATCACCGGTGAAGCCGACACCACCTCAGACCAAGATGGGCTCTTTTCTTTTTTCCGTCGGGAGGCGGTGGATAAAACTGATGCTGCCAAGGACACCCCCTCTACAGCAAGTCAAGCTGACACCGCCACCAGCGGGTTAATGGGCGGCATGGGTGGCCTCAGTAGCAATAACCGCGATCGCCGCGTTGATGCGGAGGCATCTCGTGCAGCTGTTGCCACTCCCGGCTCAACTGACGCCACTGAAGGAGCCGCGGCTCCTTCAGCCATTGCTCCCGAGGCCGCAGCTCCAGACGATAACGCGACCGCCCCCTCAGAAGCTGAGCCTGAGGGCAGTGCTCAATCCCTTCCAGAGCTAGATATCTCAGACGTTTCAGAAGACTATTGGGCTTATCCCTACATTGTCAGCCTGTATGAACAAGACTTGCTGCCAGATTTTCCGAGCGGCCAGCTCCAACCGGATAAAGAGCTCACACGGGCTGAGTTTGCCGCACTGCTGAACAGTTCATTTGTTAAAGATGAACAAACCAAGCGGGAACTCGGCTTTTCCGACGTTACTAGCGATTTTTGGGCCGCCGATGCGATCAAAAAAGTGGTTGATACGGGATATATGAGCGGTTTTCCTGAAGGGACGTTTCAGCCGGATCAAGTGGTGCCGCGATATCAGGTGTTTATCACGATGGCCACGGGGTTAGAGCTGTCCCCGCCGACAGACGTTGAGGGGGCGCTTAACCGGTTTCCAGGTGCCCAGGATCTACCTGGTTGGGCTAGGCCTCAGGTGGCCGCTGCCGCCTCTGAAGGCTTGATTATCAATCATCCTGATCCTCAACAGTTGGCCCCCCAGCAGCCAGCGACTCGGGGCGAGATCATTGCCATTATTCATCAGGCGCTAGCGACCCAGGGGCGAATTGAACCGATTGAGTCTGAATTTGTGGCGCCTCCTCAATAACGGGTCAACCGTTGAGGATCAGTAGATTGAAGGCTTGACTACGAGTTCGATCTGCGGTCGTTTGGGGTGGGGTAGACCAGGGAAACGGCGATCTCGAGTTCGCTGCCCAAAATCACCTCCGGGGATGGGCATTTTCACCGTTTAGGGGAAAAACCTAGCTGAAGATGTTTGAGATTACCCTAAAGTTGCCTATGCTGGTTAATTAGAGAGTGTGAACAAAGCATGAATAAACAAGCGATTCGAGATCGGGTGGAGCTAATTCGCGGCAAGCGAGAGGCTTTGGTCAAGCTACTAGAGCAGCCAGACATTGGTATGTTGCGAATCGATGTCAATCAAGCCCTGGAGGAAATGGACGATCTCCTAGCTGAGTTTGAAGCAATTTTCCCTAATGAGGGGGCTCAATAGGTTATCAATCAGCTGAATCGACATCGCGATCACGACTCCTTACAGTTGCGGGCAGCGATCGCACCTCAGGTCTACTGACTCTTTAGGCAACTGCAGACTAAATGTTGATTCAACTAAGCGAACATCCTTAGTAAGCACCAATGGCGAATATTTACACTGTCGAAATCAATCACCAGGGCGGCGTTACCAGTATCCAAGTACCCGCAGACAAGACTATTTTGGCAGCGGCTGATGAGGCCGGGCTGGAGCTGCCGTCCTCCTGTAATGCGGGGGTTTGCACCACCTGTGCGGCACTGATCACAGCCGGTGACGTTGACCAGACCGATGGCATGGGCGTCAGTCCCGAGTTGCAGTCGGAGGGGTATGCCCTGCTCTGTGTCGCCTATCCACGCTCAGACATCAAACTCGAAACTGAAAAAGAAGACGTGGTGTACCAAAAGCAATTTGGTCAACCTTCGTAAGTGTGGTCTTCTTGTTGGGCTGCAACTACAAAATTTGCTCTATTCATTCCGTCGGAGTCTAGCCATGACCACTCACTTTATCTCTGCAGAAATTGATCTAGCTGAAGATCCTGCGGACTTACCCACCCAAGTTGAGACAGAACTTGAAAAGCGGGGGAAGCCGCTACGTTGGGAAATTGTAAACGTGAACCAAACCACCCGTAAGGCCCACATCGAAGCGGTCGTCACGCAAAAACAATAGGCTCTCGAGCAGTCATGTTTCAGCGTCCTTACACGGCTGTTTTGATTGTGCCCACGGGGGTCGGGGCCGCCATCGGGGGCTATGCCGGCGATGGTCTACCGGTGGCTCGAGCCGTTGCTCAAGTCACTGACACTCTGATTACCCATCCCAACGTCCTGAATGGAGCACAGCTATATTGGCCCCTGCCTAATGCGCTTTATGTTGAGGGGTATGGGCTTGATCAGTTTGCTGCGGGCCGCTGGGGGCTACGGCCAGTTCATAGCAACCGGATTGGCCTGATTTTGGATGCTGGGATTGAGACGCCGCTGCGGTGGAGACATCTACAAGCGGCCGATGCCGCTAGAGCGACCTTAGGGCTTGCGATGACTGACTATGTGGTTACGGACTGCCCCGTTGGCGTCACCTTAAGAACGGCGGAGTCGGGGTCAACTTGGGGCACGATCGCTTATCCGGATACCCTGCTGCGAGCGGCCGCCCGGCTTTTACAAATTGGGGCGGAAGCGATTGCAGTGGTCGTACGATTTCCCGACGACGAGGACTCCCCCGCCTTGAACAGTTATCGCCAAGGTCGGGGGGTCGACCCCCTAGCCGGGGCAGAAGCAGTCATCAGTCATCTCTTGGTGCGTGAGTTTCAAGTGCCCTGTGCCCATGCCCCCGCCCTGAGTAGTTTGCCTCTCGATCCCGCTCTCTCGCCTAAGTCAGCTGCGGAGGAACTCGGTCATACTTTTTTGCCCTGCGTGCTGGCTGGCTTGAGTCGAGCGCCCCAGTTTGTCTTGCCCGGAGATCGCCGTTCTGACGGCTTGTATCGCGAGCAGGTAGATGCGGTCATAGCCCCAGCTACGGCTTTTGGGGGGAGTGGACTGTTGAGTCTCAGCAGAACCTCTGCTCAGTTCATTGCGGTTGAAGACAACACCACGACCCTTTCGATTCCCCCAGAGCAAGTTGGCATCACTGCCACGCCCGTACGCTCTTACCTTGAAGCCATCGGTGTCATGGCCGCTCACAAAGCCGGCATTAGTGCCCGGGTGATCGCTCCCCACTTGCCGCAAATTCCATCCGATGTATCACCGAGTTCTGCGCCCCATTTCACGGCATTCGATGAGCCAATGGAAACCAGCTTGCAGTAAGGTGATTTTGAGTATTGATTGATTGACAGGTGCCATGATGACTGATCCCCAAGCGACCTCATCCGACCCTACAGCCAATAAACCCCTTGAGAATGAGACTGCTGCAGAAGCGAATACTGAAACGACCGATTCCGCAGCGCAACCCAGTTCCGATCTCCCGACATTTGGCTGGAATGCTTATGCCGAGCGGATTAATGGCCGCTTTGCCATGGTTGGCTTTGTCGCCCTGTTGATGTTGGAGCTGATTACCCGCCAAGATTTTTTTACTTGGCTGGGTCTCTAATCGCTTCCAAATTAGGAATTGCCAGCACGAACCAGGCTCAGCGCACCGTCAGACGATATTGTCCCTGGTCGCTCGTCGAGTAGCCATTCACGATAATCAAGAATGGTCCGGTATCGGGGAGGGCAAAGGACACCTCGGAGTTGGTGCTATTGGAGTCCGCATCATCGTTTTCCGCAATCAAATTGCCCAAGCTATCGACCACCGCTAAATAAGTATCAAATTCGCTGCTTTCTAGACGAATGGTAACTGTTTGTCCAGGTTCACCATTAAAGCTGTATTCGTCATAGAGGGTGCCATCGGGGGCAAGGCTGTCGCCTCGGGCCAGCAAGCCGCTTTCCTGTAAGAGAAACGGCCCAGAAAAAGTGTCCCCATTCGTCTCAGGGGCCGTGCCAACTCTGCCATCCACTTCACTGAGGCGCAAATCGTAGCTGCCCTGTTCACCCCGGCCGAAGGAATTTGCCAGGATAATGTACTCGCCATCAGCGGGCAACGTGGTTACTAGACGAGCATTGAATTCGCCAGCACTGTCATCGTCTTCTAAATACAAGCTATCGCTATCTTGGCTTAACAAGATCAAATAGGGATCCAGATCGCGGCTAATCATTTCAATGGCAACCTGCTGCCCTCGTCGTCCCTCAAAAATATAGGCGTCAAAAAAGCTGCCGTCGGGTAACACATCGCTGCCAGAACTCAGTTCACCCGATACGATGTCGTTAACGGCGATCGCCTCTGGAGGACGCCCCCCCCCATTGCCCACTACACTCGCAGTCGTTAGGGCCGTACCATTCCTCACTTCAGCGATGAAACTTTCCACCTCGGCCACCGGGATCGCAAACCCGATGCCAATGTTGCCGCCACTTTGCTGCGTCGTAAAAATCGAGACGTTAACGCCAATTAGTCGTCCGTCACTGCCTAGGAGTGGGCCACCCGAGTTACCAGGGTTAATCGCCGCGTCGGTTTGAATGAGCCCCCGCTCAGGGTCGATGCGGCTAACAATACCGACAGTAAACGTTCCCTCTAAACCAAATGGATTGCCAATGGCAAAGGCCCGCTGCCCTACCTCTACGGAGTTAGCCGGAGCAATATCAATCGTGGGCAAGTCACCGGGGCTGTTGCGCAAACGAATTGCCGCCAGATCGACTCGGCTAGTGGGAAAGCCAATCACGTCTCCCGTGAATTCCCGGCCATCTGCTAACCGAACCCGGGCGGTTGATTCTCCACCCACCACATGGGCGTTGGTCAACACCAAGCCATCCGCCGTGATAATGCTGCCGCTGCCAGAGCCTTCTCCCGCTTCCACCGAGACTACAGCCGGACTCGCCGCCCGATAAACCTCAATATTGGTTTGTTCTTCCACATCTTGAGCGATCGCCGCTGGCAAGATGCTCCAGCTTTGCCAATCCAATGGGGTTGAGGGAGTTAGTGTGCCGGTCAATGTCAAGCTGGCTGTCGTTCCTAAAACGTAGGCGCCTGTTCGCAGGCAACGGGACCACAGATTTTGCATTGTCTTTGAAATCAGTGAAACAGTAGAGTCAATGAAGGGCGGTGCTATCAACACCATACTGAACTGGGGGACGGTATCCGGTTAGGGAATACACCAAATTTTTCCTGAGTGATTTAATAAAACCAAAACAATATTTTTGTTTATGTCTATGGCTGATGACCAAGTTGGCCCAAGCGTAAGCTTGAGCGAATAATTGGCTCAGAACTGGGCTTACACCAATTCTCTGTAATAACGCTACAGCTTTGAAGATCTCCCGCTGTCGCTGCCACCTTGAAAAAGGGGCTTCGAAGAATCTATGTATAGTCGTGATTCGCAGAAATAGTATTTCCACTCAGGCCAGAAGTCACCGTAGGCGATCGCCACATCAAGGAAAACGCTTACGTACTAACATCGTTATCAACCACCCTGTTAATTAAGAATTCCCCGGGTCAGAATAAGTTCCAACAGCGGGGAATTCTTGCGAGCCACAAACTGATCGGGCAGGCGTTTACAGCTACCACTCAGGGATTCCCCTTTTGGCGTCACTGAGGTGCAGTGGGGAGTTCCGGAGCTTTGAGCCGTGGCAAAAAGGCCAGCGTTTCGACTTCTTCCGTGCTATCAAAAGCCCGAGCCCGCAGGCTATCGGTGAACCGCAAGGTTGTCGTGTCATACACCTGAGTCAGCATTTTGGGATATAGCCCAAACCCAATAATAGGAATTAGCAGACAGGCAATGATGAACACTTCCCGGGGTTCCGCATCCACCAGCACTTCGTGCTCTACCAACTCCTTATTCTCAGGGCCATAAAAGATTTCACGGAGCATTGTCAAGAGATAGATCGGTGTCAAGATGACCCCGACAGCCATCAACATCACCGCAATCAGCTTGAACGTAAAGGAGTAAGCATCACTGGTGGCAAAGCCAACAAAGACCATGAGTTCAGCGACAAAGCCACTCATGCCGGGGAGCGCCAGGGAGGCCATCGAGCAGGTGGTGAACATGGCAAAAATCTTCGGCATTTTTTTGCCGACGCCCCCCATCTCGCTCAAGATCAGGGTGTGGGTGCGATCGTAGGTAGCCCCCACCAGGAAAAACAGGCTGGCCCCAATCAAGCCGTGGGAAACCATCTGCAGGACAGCGCCGCTCAAGCCCAGGTTGGTAAAGGAGGCGATGCCGATGATGACAAAGCCCATGTGAGAAATAGACGAGTACGCAATTTTCCGCTTTAGATTGCGCTGGGCAAAAGACGTAAGCGCAGCGTAAATAATATTGATAATGCCGAAAATGACCAGCACTGGAGCCACGATCGCGTGGGCATCCGGCAACATCCCAACATTCATACGAATAATGGCGTAGCCCCCCATCTTTAGCAAGATGCCGGCTAGCAGCATATGAACAGGTGCTGTGGCTTCCCCGTGGGCATCCGGCAGCCAGGTGTGTAACGGAAAGATGGGCAACTTGACCGCATAGGCAATCAGAAATGCCAGATACATGAAGAGCTGGAACTTGACCGGATATTCTTTAGCCGCCAGGGTGACCATGTCAAAACTGACTACGTCTCCGTAGAAGGCCATCGCCAAAGCTGCAACCAGGATAAAGAGCGACCCAATCGCGGTATAGAGAATAAACTTGGTCGCTGCATAGAGCCGCTTTTTACCGCCCCAAATCGATAGCAGCAGGTAAACCGGAATCAGCTCTAGCTCCCACATAAAGAAGAACAGCAGCATATCCTGCACGGCAAAGACACCGAGCTGACCGCTGTACATCGCTAACATGAGGAAATAAAACAACTTCGGCTTTAGGGTCACAGGCCAGGAAGCCAAAATCGCCAGAGTCGTAATGAACCCCGTTAGCAAAATCAGTGGCATCGACAAGCCGTCGGCTCCAACGGACCATTTGAGGTCGAGTTGAGGTACCCAGGTATAGCTCTCAGCCAGCTGTAAGCCAGGATTGGCAAAGTCAAACCCTAAGTAAAAAGCAGTTACGAGCAAAACAAAGTCGATGAGGCCCACAATCAGGGCGTACCAGCGCAAGGTCTTGCCGGCTTTATCGGGAATGATAGGAATAAATAGGGCAGCGGTTATGGGCAGCAGAATGGTGACCGTCAGCCAGGGATATTGAGCAAGTTACATAGGAAAATCTGGGTTGCTTGGAGATGAATGAGTGCCAACAGAACTGATTGGGCAGTTTCTGCTTGGGATTTAGACAGACACTTACACAAGACTTTAGAGGGTATCAAGGAAAGTCTCGGTAAATCGCAACAAGTTTTTAATCTACCAAAGAATTTTCGAGTCAAAATCGGGCTAACAACCGGTGTCAGCCCGATACAAACTCTCGGCCGTTAACTGATACCGGAAACCAGGACCAGACCTAAAACGGCACCAAAAACAATGAGTGCATAGAACTGAGCTCGGCCATTTTCCAGATACTTCAGACCTTCGCCGGTGACGAGGGTGACAAAGCCAGCCAGGTTGACAATGCCGTCGACAATGCGGATATCGATCGCCAATACCTGTTTAGCCAAGTTGCGGCAGCCCTTAACAAACACCGAATTGTAGATTTCGTCGATGTACCACTTGTTTTTTGACAACTTGTACAACGGCTGAATCTGGTTAGCGATCGCGGCCGGATCAATCTTGTGCTGAGCATACATCAGCACCGCTAGGGAAATCCCTATCAGGCCAATTCCGACAGATGAGCCCCCCATGATCAGGAACTCAGACCACTCAAACTCAGCAAAAGCCTCTGACCACGGCATCAGGGCTTCCACCTCTTCGCCTGCGGGGTGGATAAACGCCTCAAAGTAATTGACAAAGGGCGTGCCCACCAAACCAATCAACGCAGATGGAATCGCTAGCGTCACCAACGGCAGCGTCATCGAAATGGGTGACTCATGGGGCGTCTCAGCATGATGCTCATCATGGCCGTGATCATCCTCAGCCTCCAGGGTGAGCTCTTGGGGATTCATCGCGCCCGGACCGAGGGAAGCGCCCATTGCCATGAGCTGCTCCCGCTTGAGCTGGGTCTGAATTTCGGCATTGGTACCACGAAACTCACCCTCAAAGGTGCTGAAGTACATGCGGAACATGTAAAACGCAGTAATCCCAGCGGTCAACCAGCCGATCGCCCAGAGTACCGGGCTGACTTCGAAAGTCGAGCCCAAAATCTCATCCTTGGACCAGAACCCAGCAAAAGGAGGGATGCCACAGATAGCCAAGGTGCCGACCAAGAAGGTGAGGGCCGTTACAGGCATGTACTTGCGCAGCCCGCCCATCAGGCGCATGTCCTGAGCCAGGACGGGGTTGTGGCCGACCACTTCTTCCATGCCGTGGATTACAGAACCTGAACACAGGAACAGCATCGCTTTGAAGTAAGCGTGGGTCATCAGGTGGAAAAGGCCAGCGCCGTAAGCGCCAACGCCCATGGCCATCATCATGTAGCCCAACTGCGACATGGTGGAGTAGGCCAGTCCCTTTTTAATGTCGTTTTGCGTGATGGCAATGCTGGCTCCCATAAAGGCCGTGAAGCAACCCACCCAGGCAATGATGGTCATGACCGTGGGCAGTTCCTCAAACACGGGGAACATGCGAGCCACCAAAAAGATGCCGGCGGCAACCATCGTAGCCGCGTGAATCAGCGCGGAGATCGGCGTTGGGCCTTCCATCGCGTCAGGTAGCCACACGTGCAGGGGGAACTGGGCAGACTTGGCCATCGGTCCCAAGAAAACGAGAACCGCAAAGATGGCCGCCACCCCCGCCGTCAACGTACCACCCTCAACGAGCGCTGTGAGGCGATCGCCCATGACGTCAAACTCAAAGCTGCCTGTAGCCCAATAAAGCGCCAGCATGCCTAACAGCAGGCCAAAGTCACCTACCCGGTTGGTAATAAAGGCTTTCTGACAAGCATCAGCAGCGCCATCGCGGCTATACCAAAAGCCAATCAGCAGGTATGAGCACATGCCCACCAGTTCCCAAAACACATAGATTTGTAGCAGGTTAGGGCTGATGACTAGCCCCAACATAGAGGAACTGAACAGACTGAGATAGGCATAGAAACGTACATAGCCAGGGTCGTGAGCCATGTAACCGTCGGTGTAAATCATGACGAGAAACGCAACCGTCGTCACAATCACCAACATTAGGGAAGCGAGATGGTCAATGGTGTATCCCATCGTCAGCGTAAAGTCGCCGGCTGATGCCCACTCAATGGTGCGGGTAAAGGTCTCGTGTCCCTGGACCTGACTAAAAAAGAGTAAAAAAGACAGCACCATCGCTGCCCCGGTGAGCGAAACGATAAAGACGGCCGAGGGACGTCTCAGCGTGCTCGTTGTTTGGCTGTAGCTGATTAGTCCCGTGCCGACGATCGCGGCCCCCACAAGAGGTAACACGGGGACTAGCCAGGCGTATTGATATATTGGCTCGATTGATTCCATAACTATTTATGCCTTCTCCACTGTGCTGGGCAACAGGCTGGCAAACCGCCTACATTTTGACACAAGGCCGGCCACTGGTTTTCGTTCGGACGATATACTTCCGCGCTTTTTAAGAACGAACTTTGAATCTCGTTTAGCTTATAGCAGTATCTAAGGTAATCCAGCATAGATTGTCAGGGAATGTCGGTAAGGTGCTGGGTAGCAGGGTCAAGTAGACGGAGGCGAATGTGAGGCTTACGCTGCATACTTTGCGCAGCGCAGTAGGTGAGAGCACTGCTGGGTAAAGCTGCCGGTGGCACCGGCTGGAATGCACCTCACAATCGCCCCCCGCGTAGAGTGAGACTGACGGCGATCGCCCTAAAAGTTTGAGTTCAAGACGGGCAAATCGTACATGCGAATGAGCAGGACGACCCCGATTAACCCTAACAGCAGGATGATCCAGATAGTGTATGCAACCTGGGTCACCTGCCTGGCTTGGGTCGCATCTTGCTGCTGCCGCGGCCGCAAATCTTGAATCAGAAACGTACTAATCGCTGCCAAATTGAGACAAATTAGGTTGGTGATGGTCAGCATTCCGGCGATGATAGCTTCTGACCAGTACGCCGCACCAACCATCAGCCCGACCACCACTAAGGGCGGCAGCAGCGCGACCGACACCATCACACCCACGATGCTACTGCGTTCTTCTGTCGTCAGGGCGATCGCCCCAGCCACCCCGGAGGCAAAGGCCAAAATCCCATCCTGCCAACCAATATGCATGCGATCGGCAATTTCTGAAGAGTCTAGTGACACTGACCAAAAATGACCA
This sequence comes from Leptolyngbyaceae cyanobacterium, assembly GCA_050331235.1. Lineage (GTDB taxonomy): Bacteria > Cyanobacteriota > Cyanobacteriia > Phormidesmidales > Phormidesmidaceae > Halomicronema. Next base: position 2,149 of record JBHJHA010000092.1, on the reverse strand, counting down.
AATGCCGCCGACAGCGAAAAGGCTAGCAGAATGCCGATCGCACCGGTGCGTAGCGTGCGAAACACGAGGACGCGATCACCAAGGGTAGTCGCCACTGCCAAGGCCATGTTGGGGCCGAGGAGCGGCGCAATCACCATCGCCCCAATGACGACCGCTTGACTGTCCCGGATAATGCCAATGGCAGCAATGATCGTGGAGATCACCAGCATCGCGAGCTGCACCCAGGAGAGCTGAGCACTTTGAATGATGCGATCGTAGACTTCCCCTCGGCTGATGCGAGCCGACTTGGGATCAAGTTCTGAGCGGTCGTTGGACGATTGGCCATTAGCCTCAGCCGAGTCCGTTTGGGTTTGACTAGGCAGAGAAGTTTCAACGTTGAGCAACAAGAGCCGAAAATCTTCAACAGCCTCAAATTTATCGGCAAACTCATCCACGACTGGTTCTGCTTCGGTCGATTTGACCAAGATTCTGACCCAGACTTGGTCTTGAAAATACGGCTCATACCAACTGTGGACAATCGACCGATGGGAAAGTAGCGATTCGACTGCGGGCTGATACTCGTTTGGCAAATACACCTCAATTAATCGAAGACTCATAAACCTAATCGCTCATCCTTTCCCAGTGTGACCAGCCAGGGAGTGAAGCAACCCCGCCTTTGTATAGACTTTTGATGCCTTGCTACGCCTTCAAACTAGTTCTGAACGGTCGCTCAGCAGCCGTAAAATCGACAGCGTCAGAATCACCAGGAAAAGCACTAGCCCCACCGTACAGGCATAACTCAGTTCCAGTTCTTGAAAAGCCAACTCATATACGTAGTAAACGATGGTCTTAGAACTATTGAGCGGTCCCCCCTGGGTCATGATGAAAATTTCTTCAAACACTTTGGTGGCGGCGATCGCTGAAATCACCGTGACCAAAAAGATGTAAGGCCGCATTAGGGGAAACGTAATATCCCAATGCTTGCGCCAGCCGTCTGACCCTTCGATCGCGGCCGCTTCGTACAAATCGGGGGGAATGGTCTGCAGTCCGGCTAGGTAAATCACCATGTAGTAGCCTACCCCTTTCCAAATGGTGACGAGCATGACGCTGGGCAGTGCCAGGGCCGGGCTCGTCAACCAGGGGATGCCGCTCTCCACCAGTCCCAAGCCAGTCAAAATTTGATTGAAAAAGCCGTTCTCGGCATAGAGCCAGCGCCAGGCGATCCCCGCGACCACCATGGAGATTACTACCGGTGTGTAGTACGCCACGCGAAACCAGCGAATGCCCCGCAGTTTTTGATTCACCAAAATTGCTAACAGCAGCGGCAAAATGGCTAGCAGCGGCACCACCCCAATCAGATACAGCAGGGTGTTTTTTACCGTGGTCCAAAAGGTGCGATCGCGCAGCAAGTCCTGAAAGTTTTCCAGCCCAATCCACAGGGGCGGTTGGGTCACGTCAAAGCCGTAGCTGGTGAAGCTGAGATACAGCGCCTGAATGGCGGGCCAAAACACCGTCAGCCCCAGCACCGTCAAGGCGGGCGTGAGGAACAGGTAGGGGATCAGCGATCGCCCCAGGGCAGATTGTTTTGCGTTTGTGGATAACGGCACCATATCAACTCGAAGAGGCAGCTCGCTGCGACCATTTTTCCTGGGCTTGAGACCAAACCTCCATCAGTCGCCTGGAAAATATCTTAAGGCTCTCGGTCTCGTCCTGAATATTTATATACTCACCGCTTGCCTGCAAGTAGAGAAACAGCTCCATCTGAAACTGCTGCGACATTTAGGTGGATGTTGGGGGCGATCGCAGTAGCAATGAAAGGAAAAAGTGCCGCAATCTATTCATCTAATGCCTGAATTGCTGTTTCACAGCGCTCAACCAAGTCTTGTAAACCCAGGTCGCTGAAGATGGCTTTGGCTGCTTCGTAGTGTGATTGAACGTCTTTCTTCTTACCGAGCTGATTAAGTGCAATTGCTTTATTGAACAAAGCGTTCGCTTCGCCACGCCGATCACCAATTTCCCGGGCGATTTCTAGGGATTGCTGGTGAAAGGAGATCGCCTGCTGATATTGCCCCAGAGCGCTGTAAGCAAGCCCCAATATAAAGAGAGAAGCAGCTTAGCATATGCGATCTACATATAACGGATTATATTCGAGAAATTTATGAAGAAAGAA